>CAZFMB010000088.1:0-18230 GCA_964520005.1 uncultured Occallatibacter sp. | reverse complement strand
ACGAGGCGCTCTCCCAGCTGAGCTACAGCCCCACGACATTCTTTATCTTACCAGCAAGCTGAAAATTCTGGAAGTGGTCTTGAACGGGCATGGATGGTTTAGTGTTGCGGTATCCCACCCTTTCGCCAACCACCCCAGCGACAAAGACCTGTCGCCGGGAACCCCGGTCACGCGAAAGGATGGGGCACGGGGGATTTGTGGGATACCCGACAACATTGGCCGACTCGCGGCTGTAAAAAGCCTTACAACTGATACATGTTGGCCTGCTACTCCTCTCGCAGCAGTATCAGGGGATCGACGGCCAGCGCGCGACGGGCGGGGATGGAGGCCGCGATCAGGCCCAGCACGAGCATGGTGATGGTGACGCCCGCGAGGACGAGCGGGTCCTGGGGCGAAGCCTGGTAAACGATGTAGGAGAGCAGGCGCGTGGCCAGCAGACCGAGCGCGAGGCCGGAAACAGAACCGATTGCCAGCAGACGCAACGCACGACCCAGCGCCGTGCGCAGAATCTCGCGCCGCCCGGCGCCGAGCGCCACACGGATGCCCAACTCGCGCAGCCGCTTGCTGACAATATAAGAGGCCATGCCGAAGACACCGGTCACGGCCAGCATCGCGCCCAAGAGTCCCAGCACACCCAGCGCTACGGTCGCGACATGCGAGGGGAACAGGGCTGCATCCATCGCTCCGGTCCACGTCTCTGTCTTGAGAGGCAGGCTGGAATCCAAACCATACAGTGCGCGCTCCAGCGCCGCCGCCATCTCCACGGGATCGCGCTCGGAGCGCACCACCAGCGCCATGCCGGTTGACTGATGCTGTTGGAAGGAGAAAAACATTGCCGGCTTTTGATCCTCGGTCAGCGTCCGGTATTTGCCGTCTTCGACTACGCCGACGATTTCAGCGCGCTGAGTGCCGTTCCAGAATTTGAAATGCCCGCCGATCGCTTTCTTGACCGATCCGAAGATCTTGACCGCGAACTCGCGATTGACCAAAGCCACGTTGGGAGCGTCTTTGCTGTCGGTCATGGTCAGATCCCTGCCTGCCAAAAGCCGTGTTCCGGCTGCGTCCAGGTAACCCGGCGATATGTTGTAGTTCATCGCGTCCGCGACGGCGGTTCCTGGCCGGAAATCGGTAGTGGTGTCGGTATATACATCGGAGTCGCTCCCACCGAGTCCCAGCGGATACTGGTCGACAAGCCCCACAGAGGAAACACCGGGAACGGCCGCCGCCGCGCTCAACATACGCCGCTGCATTTCGGGTACGTGGTCCCCGGTGTAGCCGGCCATGTTCAGATCGGTCTCGACGAGCAGCGCGTTTCGCGGCTGGAAGCCGAAGTTGCTGTGGAGGGAGCGCACCAGGCCGCGCACGGCCACCAACGAGGAGGTGACCAGCACGGCGCAGATGGCGATCTGCACGATGAGCAGCAGGTCGCGCAGCGTGAACCAGTGCATCTTTAATGTGCCGCTCATCCCCGAGCGGATTGTCTGCCATGGATCGGCGCGCAGGATTTGGCGGATGGGGACGATTCCAAATAGAAATCCGCTGACGAGCGCCAGCAGCAACGCCACGCCATAGGTGCGCGCGTCCGGGTTGACCGGTACGTTGATGGGGATATTGGGAATCGGCTGCCATGCGCTAAGGCCTTGCAGGATGGCGCCACCTCCGGCAAGTCCGATGGCGCCACCGATTAGAGAGATCAGCAGCGCTTCGGCGAGCAACTGACGCAGAATCCGTCCGCGGCGGGAGCCAAGCGCCAGCCGCAACGCCACTTCTTTGGCGCGGTCGGCGGCGCGCGCGGCGAAGAGGCTGCCGAGATTGGCGCATGCAGCCAGAAGGATGAGGCCGGCGAGAAGCATAAGGCCGGCCATGAAGGCGCGCGCCGGTCCGCCGAGCTCGTCGCCCATCAAGCCGGGACGAGCGAGAGTGAACTTGATGCCCTCGTCGTCGGATGGATAGGTCTTGGCCAGAGCTGCTCCCAGAGTATTCAAATCCGCCGTCGCCTGTTCCGGCGTGACACCTGGTCTCAGGCGCCCCATCACAGAGGGCGAATGATTGCCACGGTATTGGAGTGATTTGCTGTCCATCACGACCGGCTCTTCGACAATGGGAATCCAGAAGGCCGGCGCGAAAAACAGCTCGGTGCCGCGAAAAGCCGGCGGCGCCACGCCAATGACGGTGAGCGGGTGCTTATTGATGTCCACCCTCCGTCCGACCACGCCGTGATCGCCGTCGAAATGACTGCGCCAGTACGCGTAGCTCAATACAACGTATGGGGCGCTATTCATTCCCTTTTCGTCGGAGCCGTGAAAGAAGCGTCCCAGATAGGGCTGAATGTCCAACGCGTCAAAGTAGTTGCCGCTCACCATGTAGGGCCACGCCGTCGAGGGGCTTCCGCCCGCGTCCACTCCCACGGGACCCTGGATGTGAATCAGCGCCATACTCTCGAAGGTCCGGTTCCGGTCGCGCAGATCCAAATAATCCGGATACGACTGCGAGGCGTAGTGAAAGCGCTGGACCTGGTAAAGATTCTGCGCGTTGGGCACGTTCACCGGCTTGAGAATCAGCGCGTTCAGCACGCTGAAGACCACTGCGTTGGCGCCGATGCCCAACGCCAGGGTCACGATCGCCGTCAGCGTGAAACCGGGCGACTTGAGCAACTGCCGCAGAGTGAATTTCAGATCCTGGAACATCTCCATAGCCTTCTTGTACGTGAAATAGCAACGTCAGGTTCATGCACGTGACGGACCAAAAGCGTGTCAAGAAAACAAAGGAGTTATTGTGCGCGCGAGTGGCTCAGGCTGTCCGCTTATAGCGATAGCTGTCCGAAATCGGACAAGCGTAAATCGCAACCGCGAATGCCGATGGCGTTCTAAGCATGAAAGAGCATCGATGGCCGAGGTTCATGGATTCACAGCTCCCCCAACGCGAGAGCTGGACCACCCAACTGCCACAAGGGAACCATGCGATTCGACTCCGCGTATGACATTCAGAAACCCGCACTATCATCCACCTGGATACGATCTACTTCACCGCAAGGAGAGGCAATGATGACTACAACTCACTCGCCGGGCCTGTGTATACATCCGCGCCTACTGGCAAGGATTGCCGGAGTACTCTACGTGCTCAACACCGTGACCTCGATGTATTCCTTTTATGGCCCCAAGAACCAACTGGCATTTGTTTCGGGCCTGATTGCGATCGCGGCTTACATTGGCGTGGTCGTGCTGTTTTATATCCTGTTTGAGCCTGTCAATAGGAAGGTCTCTTTGCTGGCTGCCGCCGCCGGCATTGCGGGGAACATCATGGGCCTGCTCAGCGCCTTTCAAGTTGTGGAATTCAGGATGATTTACATGTCCTTCTTCGGATTTTATTGCGCATTGATTGGATACCTCATTTTCCGATCGACCTTTTTGCCCCGTGTTTTGGGAGTACTGATGGCCATTGCCGGATTGGGGTATCTGACCTTTCTCTGGCCTCCGCTAGGAAAATTCCTGAATCCCTACAACATGATTCCTGGCGGGATTGGGGAATGGAGCCTAACTGTCTGGCTACTGGTGAAGGGAGTTGACGAGCAGCGTTGGAAGGAATACCCCAGTGCGGTTGAGAGATAGACACTCAAATTGAGAGGGAAGCGCAGGATGCGCCGATGTGGCGGTATTTCAGAGTCAGCGAACGTACGTATAGGTTCCGCAAAGATCGGTGGAATTTTGCAGAGATTCGAAGGTCATGAGCGGGGGATTTTCTCCGGAGAAGAAGGCGACCTTGAGCGCGCCGTTGGCAACATAGAGAGCGATCCACTGGGTGTCCTGGGAGCCGCAGAGAGTGTTGTTCTTGATGAAACGGCGCGAGGCCGGAATACTGACGCGGTATAGCTGGCCATTGCCGGCGGTGTCCACGGCTTCATCGAAGGCGGCACTTACCTCGGCTGGCTTGAGCAGACGGACAGGCGAGATCATAAAGGACGAAAAGTAGATGGTGATTTTGGAGCCGGAGATGGAAATGTCGCCTGTGATGCTGGCAGCCGTGTTGCTGGCGGCTCTCCAGTGACCTTTTTCCGGCTGCTGCGCGTTGATGCTAGCGGCGCAAGCGAGCGCGAACACCAGAAGGAAGAAACTTACTCGGATACGCATTGCAACCCTCAAAAGCGGAACCCAGAGACATTGATCCGGCCTATGTTGAGATTAGTGGATTCCTGCCCTTTACGCAAAAAAACGCGAAAAGGGCGCGGCGGACGGCGGATTACTTTGAAACTCGAGTTCAACGTATGCATCCTAAGAACATTGGCAGAATGGAACGATCCGGGAGGCAAATCTTGGCGGACACAACCACTGTCCTTCGTATCAGTCCCATGCTGGCTGTCGCCGACGTGGAGGCGACGCTCCAGTTCTACCAGGCGATTCTCGGCTTCTCCGTGGTGATGCAATCACCCGAATATTCAATAGTGCAGAGAGATGGCCTCACCATCCACTTTCAACGGGCGGCAGATGAAGAGGTGCTGCGCAGCATGCGTGAACACAGCGAGTTTTACCTCGAGGTGCGGGGCATCCGCGCGTTGTGGGAGACGGTGAAAGCACACAAGGACCGTTATATGATCCGTGATCTGTTCGAGCGCAAATATGGCATGACGGAGTTTCACATAGTCGACCCAAACGGGGTGCTGATATTTGTGGGTGAGGTTACGGCGCAAATAGAGTAATTCCAGGGAAGTTGATGTGGCTTACCGGCCGCGGGTCATTTTGCGTGAAGGGCCAGTGCGGTTGGATGCGCGGGCTGGTAGAGACCGACCGTGCCTCCGCCGGGAAGCCGGACTCTGGTGATCGAACCCCATCGCTCTACCTTCACCTCTGAACAGTGGACACCCTTCTGCTGGAGCTCCGCAATTTCAGCCTTCAGATCGTCACACATGAGATAGAGCTCTTGCCGGTCATTCTCTTCGGCGGGATGGACCGCAACTTCGGCCGGAGGCAGGGCGAAGATTAGCCATCCGTGCCCTGCGTCGACGGATGGAAAAGCAAGAACGTCGCGAAGAAAAACACGATCAGCTTCCGCATCCTTGCTGAAGAGGATTACATGAGCGCCAGAGATCATGAGCCGAACTCCTTTCCGCGCCGGCGTTACAACTGATTCATGTTGGCGAGGAACTCGGCGTTGTTGCGGACTTTTTCCAGGCGGCTGATGAGCAGCTCCATGGCCTCGACGGGAGAGAGCGGGTTGAGGACCTTGCGGAGAATCCAGATGCGGGAGAGATCTTCCTTGGGGATGAGCAACTCTTCCTTGCGGGTTCCGGAGCGCTGGATGTCGATGGCCGGGAAGACGCGCTTGTCCACCAGCTTGCGGTCGAGGATGATTTCCATGTTGCCGGTGCCCTTGAATTCTTCGAAGATGACTTCGTCCATGCGCGAGCCAGTGTCGATGAGGGCGGTGGAGATAATCGTCAGTGACCCGCCTTCTTCGATGTTTCTGGCGGCGCCGAAGAAGCGCTTGGGGCGCTGCAGGGCGTTGGAGTCCACGCCGCCGGATAGGACCTTGCCCGAAGGGGGCACGATGGTGTTGTATGCGCGCGCGAGACGGGTGATGGAGTCGAGCAGGATGACCACATCGCGCTTGTGCTCGACGAGGCGCTTGGCTTTTTCAATGACCATCTCGGCCACCTGCACATGGCGGGCGGCGGGCTCGTCAAAGGTGGAGCTGATGACCTCGCCCTTGACGGAGCGCTGCATGTCGGTGACTTCTTCAGGGCGCTCGTCGATGAGCAGGACGATGAGGACGACTTCGGGGTGGTTGGTGGAGATGGAGTTGGCGAGCGCCTGCAAGAGCATGGTTTTGCCGGTGCGCGGCGGGGCGACGATGAGGCCGCGCTGGCCTTTGCCGACGGGAGTGAGCAGGTCCATCACACGGCCACTGATGGCTTCCTTCACCGTCTCCAGCTTGATGCGTTCCTGGGGATAGAGCGGGGTGAGATTGTCGAAGAGAATCTTGTTGCGCGTCTCCTCGGGCGACTCGAAGTTGATGGCCTCGATCTTGACCAGGGCGAAATACTTTTCTCCCTCGTGGGGCGGACGAACGTTGCCGCTGATGGAGTCGCCGGTTTTGAGATCGAATTTTCGAATCTGCGATGGCGAGACATAGATGTCGTCGGGACCAGGCAGATAGTTGTAGTCCGGCGAGCGCAGGAAGCCATATCCGTCGGGCAATATCTCTAGCACGCCTTCGGCAAAGATGTGGCCTTCTTTTTCGCTTTGCGCCTGGAGGATTTTGAATATCAGGTCTTGCTTGCGCAGTCCACTGGTGCCTGGGATTTCCAGGGTGCGGGCGATGCGGGTCAGTTCCGTGATGTTTTTTTCTTTTAGTTCTGCAATGGTCATGATCACCTGCGATATAGGAGGATGTGAGTGGGAGAAACCGGAAGAGGGAAATGCTCCGGGGAAAGAACCGGCATGATTTTATTGCTGGCAACCTGCCAGCGCCGCGTTTAGAGGCTCACCTGAAATGAAGGGTAGCATCAAAAACCGGGAGACGGCGAGCCTTGACCGGCAGACCGCCAGAAAACGCTGCCTGACTTAACTATACCCCTCGGGGGTGGGATCAGGCGGCGCGACGAGCTTCGACCGGCTGCTGCGCTGCGGCCTCGATGGTAGCCAAGGAGCCGGGGTTAGAGTGTTGAAAGCGGTCCAGGACTTCATTGGTGGTGTCCTGAAGGCGTGTGTTGGGCTTGTGCAACTTGCGGGTTGCCTTACTCGCCAGTTGACACAACTGGTAGCGGTTGGAGACATGAGAAAGAGCTCCAAAAACCAAATCAGAACGCATGCGAAATTCTCCTTCAAAAAAATGGAACCGACAGGCTCAATACAGACGCCAGCGGCGCAACAGGGGATTCCAGAACAGCAAGGGCTACCCCAACTATCACTCCCAAGAATTAGACGCATACACTGCGCGTAAAGTTCAATATCATGACGCAGTTTCGCAGATTTGGAGCAGACATTCTGCTGTATCAGCGATACAGATTGCAGCCTTGGGAACTATCCATTCCGCATTCCCGTTCCGGTAGTGATTAAAACCGCACACCGGGGCACCATTGGATGAGCCGCAGCTCAATGAAGATGCGGGAAAAACGGACGGGCTCAAACCGCACTCTCAACACCGCCCTAATATGGATAGCAACCATGAATGTATACCGCGAAGGCTTGAAGGTCAACATATTTTTACGGGGGCGATGGCGGCTTCAGACGGGGGTAGAAGTAATAGCCGCCATTGGAGATGTAACTACTATGAAATCAATTAGATAAAGAGTGGATTACGACAGTGTGAAACTCCCTGATTCAGCAGTAATATGTATGAAAACAGAACACTTTTTGCACCGTGTTTCACATATTGGGAACCTGCCTGGTTACCTGCGTCAATGGTCAGTTAACGGTTAAACATCGACACTCTTATAGTGTCCGACCGACTCCATTGCGCTTAGAAGCGGGCGCGCTGGGGGCTTAGGAATCTTCAACTCGAGTAACTTCGGTCGAGGGTGCTGTACTGGATGGCTTCGGCTAGGTGGGCCACAACCAGGTTCTCGACGCCGTCCAGACCGGCAACCTTCTCTTACCGGGCTTCTTTCTGGGCCTTCTTAATGACCTTTATTGCGTCAATCATGCCTTTCGTATAGACCGTCGCAAGGAGGTTAGTATGCTCAAGGGCCGACAATCCGCTGGGATCCCTGATGTCTGCGTCCGCTCCCTTATCAAGCAAAAGCCTGACGACGTCAGCGTTTTTGGGTCCCGTTGAGGATTCGGCAGCAAGCATGAGGGCTGTATTTCCGTACGCATCCGCGGCATTGACATTTGCCCCAGCGTCAAGCGCCTCCTTCGCCGCCGCGGGATCATTCTGGTAAGCGGCCTCCAGGAGCTGATCGTTCAGCTTGCTCTTTTCCGGGTCGACCGGATTGGCTGCGGTAATCTTAGAATCCTGTGTGAAGGGAAGCGAGGCAAGGTCGAAGGCAAGAACCGACGGATAGGCGCGAACATCCCGAACACTGAGCATCCTGTCAATACTTAAGGGGCCCGTGTGTATTTTATGCCACTCAGGATTGACCCCAAGGCCCTTGGATATGACCCGCGATCCTTCGATGGAAAACACCGGCAGGTGCACAGCAAGAAAATTTGGACTCTCGTCGGAGTCCGACGATAGAAGGAGGTATGCATGTTCTCCCGTTTCCAGATTCACGAGATAAAGCGACCATCCATGTTGCTGCTCGTAGGCCGGTCGCATGTAGAACTTCTCCTGCAATGAACCGGCATGGGTTTGGAATGTCTGCCTCACCTGTGCCTGATAGGCACCCTCCCTCCTCTCGATCCACATTGCGTTAAGTATTGCTGCTGCTGTTCCGATGCCGGCGACCGCAATGGAGCCCGCCAAGGCATCTTTGGCAGCGAATTTCTGCTGTTGGTACGACCAGTTCTGGCCGGGAAGCGGGGTGGTGGCGCTAGTAATCATATTCATCGAGTTCGTCATCGAGTTGTTGATGTAGGCTTGGCTGTACTGGAAGGCGACCCGCTGCTGAGCCATGGCTACGCGGTAGTTCTCCTCGGGGCTGGCGGAATCACTGTCGAACTGGACTGGATGTTTATTGTTGCGACGTATTGTGTTGACGCTGGCGTGCCGGAATCTAGCGGTGGAATAGTCATACGTAAAGCCTCTTCCGCCCACAACCTGGTCCGCGAAGAGCAGCTTGCCACCGGATTTCCGCACGGCGAGTACACCAACCTCTCTGGCCACAATGATTCGGTCGCTATCGATGCGCAAATGATCGGGCAATTGCCGGCGCGACTGCAGTTCCGCGGGTATGGCCGTCTTGAATACCACCGATCCATCCAGTGCATTCAAAGCGATCACCGTGGCCGGTGTCGTCACATAGAGCAGATTTTCCTCGGTGCTGATCGGGCTTGCCGCCCGATCAAGGAGGCCGGAGTTCCAGAGCTGCTTGCCTGTTTTGCGATCCAGAGCCGCGATGGAATCCGGCGGGTTTTCTCCACTTCCCTTCAAAAGGATGAAGACGCTGTTCTGGTTTTCCGTTATGGCTTGAAACGCGCCGTTACTGACCGACGTACGCCATAATTGTTTTCCGGAAGCCGGGTCCGACCTGGAGATCACCGAGCCATCCGAAAAATATAGATCGTTTCCCAGCGGGATGGCCTCGGATTTTGTTCCGAAGGTTCCTGGGAACGGCATTCGCCAGAGTAACTTGCCGCTGACCGCGGAAAATGCAGCCACCTCGGGTCCGCTCACAAGCACGGCATCGCCCATGATTGTGACGTCGAGCCTGGTGCTTTTATCCACGGGGTAGTTCTCGATGGGTGTCTTCCAGTCTTCGCTGCCGGTCTTCACGTTCACGGCAGAGATCGTCATCGGAGCCGCTTTATGGGCCAAAAAAGCGATGAGATTATGGGAGGGAAGCAGAAGGGAGGTTTCCCCCGCCCGCACCCGGCTCCAAAGCACAGCGCCGTTCTCCGGATTGAGCGCAACGGTTTGCTTGCTTCCCTCGATGAGGATCGCCGGATCAACGGCCAACAACGTTTGAGGGGAACCATAAGTGCCGCGGGGCACGGCCCATACCTTCTCTCCGGTCACCGAGTTCAACAGCATGATTTCATGCGGTTGCAGCCCACCGCCGTAATCACTGGTATTGATGGTGCCGACTAAGACGCGGTCATTCGAGACGGACTCAATGAAATCCGTCTCCTCTACGCTCAACTTTGCCTGCCAAAGCGGTTTGGCCGGCTCTGAAGAAGCCGGCGGCGCTGCAAGCGAGCCTGAACCTCCGCAAATAAAGCAAAATGCAAGAAGCACAGAGAGGATTCGCATGATGGTTGCAGTGCCTAGACCGCAGGCAGCGGGCAAACCGGACAATAACAGCATCGTCTTCTTCATCTTCAATCTCCTTACAAGGCGCTCGGGCTCACCAATGGGCGTGATTAATCAACTCTGTATGCAGTTTTTTCAGGGCGAGAGGATCATACACCCTTCTGTGCCGTCTTGTAACCAGGAATTTGGATTTTTACTTGAATCTTCATGCACCATGAGCATCAAGAGACCGGGAATGTGACGCAAATATATATCAGGGGTTGTTCTGCGCTCTGCTAAGTTCCGCTCTATGCCCAGTAGCTGTGGTCGAGAATGCGGAACTCCACCCCATCGAGCAAAAATCACTAGCTGGGGGCCTCGGAATCTTCAACTCCAGTAACTTCGGTCAAGGGTGCGGTACTGGATGGCCTCGGCGAGGTGGGCTACGGTGAGGCTCTCGACGCCTTCAAGATCGGCGATGGTGCGGGCGACTTTGAGGATGCGATCATGGGCGCGAGCAGTGAGTCCCTGTTGCTGCATGGCGCGCTCGAGGAGACTTTCGGCATCGGCGCCAAGTTCGCAATAGGCGCGAATCTGGCGGGTGGTCATCTGCGCGTTGGAGTAGATCTTCTCGCCGAATTTGCGGAAGCGCTGGCGCTGGCGTTCGCGGGCAGCGAGCACGCGGGCACGAATCTCAGCCGAGCCCTCGATGGCCGCCGAGCCGCGCAGCTCCTTGTACTTCACCGCCGGAACTTCGATATGAATGTCGATGCGGTCGAGCAGCGGTCCGGAGATTTTGGCTACGTAACGCTGAATCATGGGCGGGGTGCACATGCACTCGCGGGATTTGTCGTTGAAGAAGCCGCAGGGACAGGGATTCATGGCGGCGGCCAGCATGAAGCGCGCGGGAAAGCTGAGCGACATGGAGGCGCGGGCGATGGTGACGGTGTGGTCTTCGAGAGGCTGGCGCAGAACCTCGAGGACGTTACGAGGAAACTCCGGCAGCTCGTCGAGAAAGAGCAGGCCGTTGTGAGCAAGAGAGACCTCGCCGGGCCGGGGGATGATGCCGCCGCCGATCAGTCCTGCATCGCTGATGGTGTGGTGGGGCGAGCGGAAGGGGCGCTGGGTGACGAGACCCTGCGCGGCGTCGAGGACGCCGGCGACGGAGTGAATCTTGGTGGTTTCGAGCGCCTCATCAAAGGTGAGCGGGGCGAGGATGGAGGGCAGGCGCTTGGCTAACATGGTTTTGCCGGAGCCGGGCGGGCCGATCATGAGGATGTTGTGGCTGCCGGCGGCGGCAATTTCAAGGGCGCGCTTGGCTGACTGCTGGCCGCGTACATCCTTGAAGTCGACGGTGAAGTGTTGCAGCTCGCTGAGCAGAGTCTCGGTAGAGACACGATAAGGCTCGCGCTGAATGACGCCGACAACCATGGTGTTGAGCAGCTCCAGCACGTCGAGCAAGGAGGAGGCGGGATAGACGTTGACGCCCTCGACGACGGCGGCTTCGGCTGCATTGGCGGCGGGCAGGATGAGGTTAGGAATATTTTTTTCGCGCGCCAGGATGGCCACCGGCAACATTCCCGGCACGGCGCGGACACTGCCGTCGAGACCGAGTTCGCCCACTAGTAGAAACTGGCTAAGGTCGGTGGCCTTGAGCGCGCCATAAGCGCCGAGGATGCCGACGGCGATGGGCAGATCAAAACCCGAGCCTTCTTTCTTGAGGTCGGCGGGGGCGAGGTTGATGGTGATGAAGGTGGGCGGAATAAGGTAGCCGGAGTTTTTGATGGCGGCGCGAACGCGGTCACGGCTCTCGCGCACAGCGGCGTCGGGCAGGCCGACAGTGTGGAAGACATCCTTTTCCGTAACCACGCCGCTGTAGTCCACCTCGACATCAATGAGGTTGGCATCGATTCCGTAGACAGCCGCGCTGTGTGCTTTGAAAAGCATGGTTTAGTAGCAGCGAGTGTATCAGATGGGAGGGACGAGGCAATAGCCTTATTAGCACACAATGATCGTGCGCTGAGGACTCCGGCACAGGATCAGGGGTTAGCGACGGACGGAATGCGGCGTGGAAGTGACGGGGCTGCTGGCGCTGCTGAGGAAAGCGGACGATTGAAGCGGAAGACAGTATTACATTAGTGCGTTGTCCAACCGCTCTCCAGCCGCGCGTCGAACTGGCGGTTGAAGCGGATGAGGGCGATCCACTGGCCATGGTCCTGCTGCTGCCAGACTAGATCGCCGTGGAGTTGGCGGGCGATTGCTTCCGGAGGCAGGTCTTGGTGCAGGCCGAAGTAGAGTTCGTCGGCCGCGCGGCTGGTTGCGCCCAAAGTGAAGATCGATGAATGCGGATCGTACTTGGTGGAGAAGACCAGGGCGGCGGAGTATTTTTCCGGCTCATTGGAGGCGCGGGCGAGGCCGGTGGCGGTGAAGTCAGGGACTAGATATACGGAGTAGGGCTGGCTGAGGTAGCCGAGCTCGGGACGGGTCAGTTCGTCGCTAACAGGCCAGGCGGTGAGGACTGTCGAGCCGGAGTAACGGGCGTCGAGCTGGCGGATGCCGGCCTGGTGGAGACGGATGACGCGGGCGTAGGTGAGGTTGTCTTCCGGGGCAAAGCCGTAGGGTGGATTGATGAAGATTCCCGCGATGAAGGCCGCGGCGGAGAAGGCGGCCAGCGCCTGCCAATAAGGAACGCGGCGATAGAAGGTAGTGACGGCGAGGAGAAGAATCAGCGGATACATGGGCAGCAGGTAGCGTGTGAGCAGCGCGCCGCCCAGTACGCTGAAAAAAACAGCGTTGATCAGAAGCAAAAGAAAAATACAGCGTAGGACGGAGGGAGCGAGGGTTGGACGGGGTTGGCCGTCAGCGTCGAGACGCGGCGTTAGCAGCAGGGCGGCGATGGCGAGACCAACGGGGATGAACAAATTCATGTGCGCGGTTAGATGGAGGACACGGTGCTCGAATGCGGCAAGGAAGCGCTGGATGGAGAGGTTGGCCTGGGCGTTGTAGCGCAGAAATTCTGGATTGCCGAAAAGGAATCCGGTCTTGAAGTAGTGGAATGCATACCAGGCGGCCAGAGGGATCACGCAGCTTGAGAGCCACGCGAACTCACGCAAGAGCTGGGTGCGAGAGTTTCCGGAGGCACGAAGGCTTTCAAGCAGGCTGACGGCGGCTAGAGTGAGCGGGATGGCGATGGCTGTTTCTTTGGAGAGCGCGGCGAGAGCAAAGAAGAGTGCTGCGATCCAAGGCTTGCGGGGCGATTCCAAAGTGTGAGCGGGAAGGATGTAGAGCAGCCCCCACAGAGCGCAGGCGGCGGCGAAGATGTCGGCGTGGGCCAGTGTGCTTTGGGCATACCAAATGGGATAGAGGGCGGTGAGGGCGACGGTCCAAAGGGCGATGGCGGACACGCCGGTCAAGCGGAGGGCCAGGCGCCAGACAGCCGTGAGGCCGAGCGAAGCGGCGACGAGCACAGCCAGGCGCGTGACGATGGGATGAAAGCCGAAGAGCTTCCAGCAGAGCGCCAGATAAATACTGGGCAGGGGCGGATGGGCGTTGCTGGGCGTGGTGAGGGGAATCAGCGAGCCGGTGCGGAAGAAGTCCCAGGCCGCGGGAATGTAGTAGCCGGCCTCGTCCCAGTAATAAGGAAGACGGAGCAGGGTGAAGTGGCTGGCGCAAATCGCGGCGAAGATCGCCGCGAAGATCAACCAGGCGGGGAGGGGCGCGGCGAACCGCGACGGAATTAGGCTTCTCAAGCGCAAGGCGATCAGTTGACGGGCCCCTGCGGGAAGGCGTGGCCGTGCGGCTCGAGGTTGATTGCGCCGAAGGCCTGCTCGTACTGGGCGAGATTCTGCCCCAGCATATTCCACAGAGCCTTGGCCTGCTGCGGGCTGAGGTAGATGGCGCTATGGTTGCGGATGGTGATCTGGTCTGGGGCGTCGGGAGCGGCAAGGCCAAAGACCAGTTGGAAGTCCCAGACGCTGGCGCGGATCTGAACGCTGTTGGCGTAGGACTCGCGGTAGTCGGGGATCTGGACGAGATTCATTTGCGGTTGCGCGGATGGACTCATGGTTTCTCCAGATTACTCCGGCGGGGTGGGGAGAGCCGAGGTACTCTTCCTTCTATTTCCGGCGGATTGCGTAGCTGCCGATCAATGCGAATTCGGAATCAGAGCCTTCAGGATGGGCTCGTTCCACTTGTTAGTTTCCACGTCGTAGACCACGAAGTCAGAGTCGAACTGCCAATAGGCCCAACTGAAACCGCGGTCTTCGGCGATCTTGCGGATGAATGCATCCCAGCGGACGCGGCTCTCCATGGGAGCCTTGTCATAGGCGCCGAATTCGCCCAGAAGGATGGGGCGATGATGCTCCTGACTCCACTGCGCGACGCCATCGAAGTCGCGCTCGACGATGAGCTGCTCTTCTGTCTTACCCCAGGCGATGTCATGCCCACTGCGAATCTCTTCGCTTGCCCAAGGCGCTCCCTGATGTGTGAAGGGGAGAGGCTCGTAGTAATGGAAGGTCACAATAATGTGGCCGTTGTCGCCGGGCAAAGCAAGATCTTTCAGCGCGGCGCGGTTGTTCCAGACACCGGGTCCGATGATGACGTTGCGGGTGGGGTTGGTTTTGCGGATGATTGCAAGCAACTCGGGAAAAAGGTTGTTCCACTCCTGGTTGGAGATGAGGCCGTGAGGTTCGTTGAGGGGTTCAAAGGTGACGCTATTGGGAGTGTCTTTATAGCGGGGCGCGACCTGCTGCCAAAAGGAGAGGAGCTTGGGCTTGCACTCGACATAGCTCGTCTCGCCGCAGTAGATGAAGTCATGTTCGTCGAGAATGACCTGCAGATGCGCTTCGGTTGCGTTGGCGACGACCCAGTCGAGCATGCGGAACCAGGAATCGGGCAGCTTATTCTCTGCCATCATGTACTGAAAGGCCTGCAGGTTGACGCGCACGGCGGTGAATCCGGCGTCATGAATCTGGCGGAAGTACTCCTTCTTGAATCGGCCCTTGGAGAAATCGGCCCAGATGGGGTCGTAGCCGAGCACATTCACTCCACGCGCCATCAATTTGTTTTGCATAAAGGGGTCGATGGTGGCAAAGCCCGCGGGCAGCGTGACCTCGGGGGCAACAGATTGTGCGTGAACAGCCGCGACCTGCCCAGCAAGAAGAAACATGGCAAAAAACGACCGCGCCAATCGGGCCAGATAAATGCGAGTTAACATGATCGATCCCTTCCAAAGCCTTGGATGAATGCGAATACGAACAGATTGGTGCGAAAGGGGGGACTCGAACCCCCATGGATTGCTCCGCCAGATCCTAAGTCTGGTGCGTCTGCCAATTCCGCCACTTTCGCGTGGTGCGAGGCCTGGATACTATTTTAGACCGAAGTACGCAATTGCATCTGCCGAGTCGAGCAGCCGTCCCTAGTTGAACAAATCTTTCATTTTTTCGAGTAGGCTGGCGGAGGCGGGCTTGTTTTCTATGGCGAGGGAGTCGGCGAGTTGGCTGACCAACTCTCGCTGGGCGCGGTTGAGCTTCCTGGGAATTTCTACCATCACTTTTACGATTAGATCGCCCGAGCCCTTCTCGTTGAGGAAGGGGACGCCTTTGCCGCGTACGCGCAGCTCCTTGCCGCTGGGCGTGCCCTCGGGAATTTTTAGGGTGACGTTGCCGCCGATGGCGGGAATTTCGATTTCCGCGCCGAGGGCGGCCTGGGGAAAGCTGATGGGGAGGACGCAGCGCAGGTTGTGGCCGTCGCGCTGGAAGTATTCATGGGAGCGGATGGAGAGGACGACGTAGAGGTCGCCTCTGGGCGCGCCGGCGCGCCCGGCATCACCTTCGCCGGTATAACGGATGCGGGTTCCGGTCTCTACGCCGGGCGGCACCTTGACGTTGAGCTTGCGTTCTCTGGTGACGCGGGTTTCTCCGCGGCAGGTTGTGCAGGGATCGCTGATGAGCTGGCCAGCGCCGCGGCAGGCCGGACATGTGCGGGCTACGGAGAAGAAGCCCTGCTGGAAGCGGACCTGGCCGCGTCCCTGGCATTGGCTGCATATGGCGGGTCCGCGGCCGGAGGCGCTGCCGCTGCCGTAACAGGCGTCGCAGGCTTCGAGGCGGCGAATCTTCACCTCTGTTTCGTAGCCGAAGATGGCGGCCTCGAATTCCACGGTCAGGTCGAAGCGCAGGTCGTTGCCGCGCTGCTGACGCGTGGCGCGCTGCTGGCCGCCCACGGAGAACATCTCGCCGAAGAGATCACCGAAGAGATCGCCGATATCGACACCGCCGGCGAAGGGCCCGCCGAATCCCTGGGCTGCCGAGCTGACGCCGGCATGGCCGTAGCGGTCGTAGGCGGCGCGCTTGTCGGCGTCGCTGAGGACCTGATAGGCCTCGCTGGCCGACTTGAAGCGCTCTTCGGCTGCCTTGTCGCCGGGATTGAGATCAGGATGATGCTCACGCGCCATCTTGCGATATGCGCTCTTCAATTCCTGATCGCTGGCGTCGCGCGAGACGCCCAATACCTCGTAATAGTCTGCTTTGCTCACGGTTATCTAGATTACTCGCTTGTCTGTTTGGGGTTGGAGGCTACGCGCACCAGCGCGGGGCGCAGGAGCTTGTCGCGCAGCTTGTAGCCGCGGCGAATTTCTTCGGCGACGTGCTGGTCGGGCAGGTCGAGGCGCTCGACTGTGCCCAGTGCTTCATGATGACGGGGGTCGAACTTTGCTCCCTCCGCTGGAATCGCCGTTACCTGCAACTGGCGCAGAACATCTTCCATCTGCTTCACAATCAATTCGACGCCGGAACGCAGTTGGTCGGCTGTGGCGGTGGACTTGAGGGCCATCTCGAAATGGTCCAGCACCGGCAGAAATTTTTCGACGACGCTACCGATGGCATAATCGCGGTCCGCGATGCGCGTACGCTCGCCGCGCTTGCGGGCGTTTTCGAACTCGGCTTGCAGACGGGCCAGGCGGTCGAGCAACTGGTCGCGCTCGGCTTTGAGCTGGTCGAATTCGGCGCGGGAGACGGGCGGGGCTTCACTCTCGACCTGATCTGGTTCCTGCGCGGGGATTTCGGTCGCGGGGTTATCGGCCTCAGAAGCAACCGCGGCAGCGGCCTCATCCGACAAGGTCAACTCTGTATCCTGATCCGGCATCGTTTTATGCATACTCCGAAAAATCTTGGCCATTGTTTCCATTTTAATTTGCGCGGCTTGCGCCGGCATTACTTTTGATGAACGGGAGCAGCGTTGGTTCCGATTTGAGCTTGTCCTCGTTCCCAGTGCCTAGTCGGCGGGAACTTCCAGCAGACGCTCGGAGAGGCGGGCGATGTAGCGGACGGCCTGAATCATCTCCTGATATTGGATGCGGGTGGGGGCGATGACGGCTACGGTGCCCAGATTTGAATCGCCCAGACGGGCCGGAGCGCCGATGAGGACGAGGTCCTGCATAGCCTGGGAGGCTTCATCCAGACCCTCCTGACCGAGGCCTACCACCACGCGCACTCCCTGCTGACGCCCGTCCACGTATGCGGTGAGCAGCTCGACGAGGCGCTGCTTGGCCTCCAAGGCCAGAAGCATCTGGCGCAATCGCTCGCGGTCGACCTCGGCGGCAATCAGGTTGGCCATGCCATCGACAAAAATAGCGGGACCGGTTTCATCGCCGGCCAGCGCGCCCTTACGGCAAAGCTCCTCGATGGAGGAAAGCATCTGGCGGTAGGCGGCTTGCTCGAGTTCCACGCGGCGGGCAACCTCGGCGCGGATGCGCTCGATAGGCCAGCCGCGAAAATTTTCGTTCAGGTAGCGCGCGGCGGTTTCCAGTTCGATGTGGGTCAGTTCGTGGTCCAACTCCAGCACGCGGTCTTGCACGGCGCCGGCCTGAGTGACCAGCACAGCCAGCACACGGCCGATGGAGAGCCGCGAAAAATGAATGTGCTCCAGCACCTGGCCCGCGGTGGAACTGGCCAGCGCCACGCCCAGTCCGCTGGACAGCAGCGCCAGCACGTGGGAGGTGCGCTCCAGATAATCGGTACTGCTGGTGACGCCGCTGAAGCTCTCCTCGATTTGCTCGCGGAGAAGTTTGCTGAGGGTAGTAGAGCCGGGCTGCGTTGCGCTCAAGCCCGCCGACTGCGCACCAGCGGCCAAGCGGCCGGGCTGCGTAATCTGTTCGACGTAATATCGAAAGGCGGCGGCGGTGGGTACGCGGCCGGCGGAGGTGTGCGGCTGCTCCAGCAGGCCTGACTCACCCAGAGTGGCCATCACGTTGCGAATAGTGGCCGAACTCAAGCCCTCTTGATGGGAGAAATGACGGGCGACAGCCTGCGAGGCTACCGGCTCGCCGGTGGCGATGTACTGCTCGATGATGGCTGTAAGCACCAGCCGCTCCCGCGGACTGACGCGCGCATCAGGCATCTTCCCTGCTC
>CAZFMB010000087.1:0-18278 GCA_964520005.1 uncultured Occallatibacter sp. | reverse complement strand
AGGCCCGTCATCCAGGCCGCGTCGCCCAGCGCCGAACCGAAATTCGGCGTAGGCGCGCCCTCGCGCGTGGCCCACTCACCGACGAAAATCTTCGGTCCCGTGCGATCTGTCTTGTCATAGTGGGTCTGGTCGGCGAAGAACTGCTGCCGCCGCACATAGTAATGATCATCAACCACATCGGGCCGCATATTCTTTATAGGCATGGTCGCGATCAACTGGAGGGCCGGATACTTCGCCTTGATGGCCTTGTAGAACTGTTCGTAGCGGCCCTCGTAACTCTTCGATTTATCGAAGTTATCTTCATTGCCGATCTCGACGTATGTCAACTTGAATGGTTCGGGATGGCCGTTTTCGGCGCGCACCTTGCCCCACTTCGTGTCGAGGCCGCCGGTGACGTATTCGATTTCGTCGAGCGCGTCTTGAACGTAGGGCTCCAGATCGGGGCCGGGATTGACGTGCTCCTGTGAGAGCGAGTAGCCGGCATAGACAGCCAGCACCGGCTCCATTTGCAGGTCCTCGCACCAGTTGAGAAATTCCTGCAGCCCCATGCCGTCGGAGGAATGATAGCCCCACGGACCTATATGTGTTGGCCGGCTGACCATCGGGCCAACGGTCTGTTTCCAGTTGAAGCGCTCGGCGATGTGATTGCCTTCGAGATAATTGCCGCCGGGGAAGCGCAGGAACTTCGGGTGCATGGCTGCCAGTTTCTCCATCAGGTCCATGCGGTTGCCGTTGGGTCGATCATGATAGGTGGGCGGGAAGAGAGAGACGAGTTCGAGCCACAGAGTGCCCGCATGGCCTACAGTAATCTTCAGATGATTGTCTGCCGAAGGCTCGATGACGCCGGTCGTGAGCGCATAGTTGAACTGCTTCCACTCTGCCGTAAGGCCGTTCACGGTGGTTGAGGCCACGACTTTGCCTGAGTTGTTACTGACCAGCGTCACGGTTAACGGCCCCATGGCGGCCGAATCCGCCTTGGCCCAGAACGAACCTTTGTACGTGGTGGACGGACGCAGCGCCATGCCCCACCAGCCCTCGTTCAGCACACCAGCCTGATTCCGCGCGTCGGCTTTGGCTATCTCGATCTTCAGGCCCCGCGTCAGCTCCTTGCTGGGACCGCCGCTGTGGTCGATCGACATCTTGCACTCGGCGTTTCCCTGCTCGACCAGATACCAGTAGTGGACGCCGCTCCAATCGTCGGTCATCATGCGATTGCGCACCATTTCGGCATAAATCCCTCCGTCATAGGAGTAGTTGATCTCTTCGGTCATCAGCCCATAGAGCATGGGACTAACCTTGGCCGTGGGATGATCCACCTGAATGGCCAGGGAGGGCGCCTGGGCAACCAGGCTCAAGGGAAGGGAAGCGAGAAGCAGGATAAGAGAGAAATAGAGTTTTCGCATACGCGAGTCAGTCTATAGAAAGCCGCGTCCTTGTGACAAGGTGGAGAAGGTTTCTCCGGCTCACTTCTCCCCCGGTGTGGGCGGCGCGCTCTGCACAGTTGCCGCATTGGAAGGACTCAGCGGAATCTGCAGCGTTCCCGCCTTGTTCGACTGCCAATCGTAGACTCCGGTGTTCAGATAGATTTCCTCATTGGGCAAGTCGATCTCCAGGTGCGCGGGAACGCCGGATTTTTGAATCGCAGTCCAGGTTTCGGGCTTCACATTCATCTCCTGCGCGCCCTCCTCCCAGTTCACGGCTTTTCCATCGCGGTCATAGGCCAGCAACCCCACTTGAATCTTGCCATGGTGCGTGCCGTTCGGCATCAGATCGAAGTTCACGTCCGTCCAGCTAATCCTGAAGTCCAGCGCGTAACGTGTCACCGGGCCAGTCAGTGCGGGGTTCATCCCGGCCCGTTTGGCATTCGGCGCGGGCTGCTGCGCGGTGGGCGACACATGCACTGCGTAGAGAAGCTGGGTGGCGTCTGGCAACCCGAATTTCAGCAACGGCCGCAACGGATTGGATTCCGGCCTGGCCTCTACCGTTTTCATATCGTCGGCGTTATAGCCGCGCCGGTAGGCCACCTTGTATTTGCCCGTGGCGCTCACCTTCACTTCGATTCGCCGGTACGAGCCGTCCAGCTTGCTGTTGGTTGGCGTGTAGGCCAGCGTGTAATAGTGCGCGCCATCGATGACCGCGCGTTTGACCGCCGTATTCAGGTCATTGGTGTTGAAGTAGGCCTTGCCACCGGTATCGTCGGCCAGTTGTTCCATGGCCGCTATCTGCATCGCGCGGCTGTCGTTCTCCCCGCCAGGCCCAGCTATGTGGTTGAGGAGAGCCGCACCGCTGGCGCTGGCGCGGCCTATACCGTCACTGCCACCGGCGCCGGGACCGTCAGCCTCCATCCAGTGGTCGTTCATCATTCCCTCTGCGCCCACCGGATAGACCGCAACCTTTGATACTGTCAGCAAATCGGCGGTGTTCTTAATATCGCCTGACGGCACGTGCTGGTTGTTCAGTGTCGCCATTTGCCCATGGTTAGGAAAGACGGTCACCGGAAATGAACTGGCAAACCAGATCAGGTTTTTGCGCCCCGGCACACCCCCCAGATAGCGGGCCAGAGAATCCAGCGCCTCCAGCGTCATCTCAATCCTTTGGGAGTACTGATATTGGGCGGAGTCACGGTTCGCCTCCATGACCGCCGCCGTCGCGGCAGTCGGGTGCCCATTGATCGACGTCATGGAAGTCAACTCTCGTACAATTTCCCCATTTTCCGCAGAGGTGCGCAGCGGGATTTCCTTCTCCGGTTCATTCTTTTTGTTGTTCAGAGCCGCGCTCAGCAGCGAGGTATCCGTTGTGAACCCCTGCACAAAGCGCAGTTTCGATCCCAGCAGGAAGATCGCCGTCCGCGTCCCCGGCTCCATCGTCTTCAGGAAATTCAGAATCTGCTTGTGCACATAGTTCTGTTCCTCGACAGGCGTGTTCAGGCTGTCCAGCAAGAGTACGTTCACCGAATCGCTCTCCGGAACCGGCAGGACGTTGGTGTAAACATTGGGCGGCATCTGCGGCATCGCGGGAAGAGCGCCCGGCGGCAATGTCTTTGCGGTGTGTTCTTCAAAAAAATCGATGGGTTGCTCTTTCCCTTCCTCCATCATCTTGAAATCTTCCTTATGCAGCGCCGTCACCGCATCGCCGTTCTCCCTGGTTACCACCACGTCCACGATTACGGCGCGGGCTTGGGTCTTGAAGACCGGAACAGTGTTCTGTCCGCCGGGAGGCGGGGCCGTTTGCGCCACCAGTGGCGCGACGCAACAGAAGACCAATAGCAGCGAAAGAAGACTTAAATAGCGTAGGCGCAATGAGCCCTCCTCGAACGGCGTCCTTAAATCCAAGAAACTTCAATCGTTTCCATTCATTAGACACGCCTATTCTAATCCTGGTTAGGCCGATATGTTTTATTTGTCCAGCGCAGAAGCCGGTTGGTCCTCATCACAGGCCTGCTGCAAAACAGGTCGCCATCACAGCAATCAACCACAAAGCACGCAGACGCATTGCCTCTCTTAGATTCCATAGAAGATATTCCAGTTGGGGACTTCAGCCTGTTCCCTGATGCCAGCTTTACCCCACCCATCGCCATATCGAACAATCCTCATAATTCGCAGAGGCATACTCCCCGTCCGGCTGATTGGCCAAAATGCGATGGTCGGCAATCGCATCGGCGCGGGAACGCCGAACCTGGCCCAAAAACAACCGTGTAAATCCGGCCTGCCGCTCCAGCACGCGCTCCTGTTCGTTATTCACATACAAAATGTCGAGTTGCGCCGGCTGCCCGGCAAGAGCCTTCTTCCAGGCCGACAGCATTCGCCGCATCACTGTCGCGCCAAAGGGATTGAACATAAATGCCAGGCACGGCCCTTGGGGTAGCTGGAACTCAACCGCATCGCCGCAGATCATTTTCATCGGCGCTAGCGTCCGTCCCGAGGCCCTCCAAAGTGCAAGGTTGCGACGCGCAATCCGCGCCAACGTGGGATTCAGCTCCACACCCACCACCTGGCGAAAGGGCAGATCGGCGGCCAGCAGAACCGCCCGCCCCATCCCCGCGCCCACATCGATGAAGCTGACCTCCTCCAACGCCAAGTCCGGCCTGCTCATCCTCCATCGCCTCAACAGCGCTCGTAAGACCGACGGCGCAACCCCGTAGTAAGCCGTCGAATGGCGGTCATGCAGGTGCCCGCTCTTCAAATGCCGCCCGGCAACGAGGCCGCTGGTTCGCACACCGAATTCCTCGTCAAACGGGTGCGGCGTGAACCCCTCGCCGATCTTAAGTCCCGGCAGTCGCCGCCTTGAAATCTTACTGGTCATCATTCAGAAAAATCCAATTTTGCCCCAGACGCACAAGAGCCTCCCGCGCGGGGGAGGCTCCATGGTTAGTTTTGTCGATTTAACTCTAGCGCGAACGCAGAGCCTTGATGGCTTCCGGCAGCCGCTCTTCGAGCATCTTGGCGCGTTCGGCAGCGATGCCGCCCAGATACGACGGCGCAGGCGTGGTCGTCAGCACCAGCGCTAGGGCAATCGCCGAGAAAATCAGACCAGAGACGCCCGCCGAAACCAGCATATGGTAGGTGTCTTCAATATCCAGGCCGAAGGAATTGAAGGCCACATGTTCCAGCGTCTTGAAGTGATTAAGAACCGCCAACGCGAAGAGGAAGAAGAAGACCGCCAGCGAGGTCAGCACCGCAAGCGTTACATCCAGGCTGCGGTGGAACTTTTGCCGCGCACTGCAATGAGGACATTCGGCAAAATGCTGCTCGTAATCCTTGCGCATCTCCGGAGTGATCCCGGAGATGTCATAACGCCAGCTTGCCAGGATGGAGCCTGCGACTCTGTCACTACATTGAGTTTTAGCCATAGTTTTAAGTCTCACTTTGCAAAGGATGTGTTTTTCCGCTTTCGTGTTGCGCGGTCCACGTGGTCCGGGAGGCTTTATCTTCTAAATGCTCAAGCTTCCGGGCTGAATTCTATTGTGTCGCCCGATCCGCTCTGCATCGCCCAGGGCGGGATGCCCTGCTGTCTCCCTTGCCAATATACCTGGTACAGAGTGATTCCCGTGTCTTACCATTGTAACGCACGTAACCTAAAAGTAAAGAGAGGAAAGTGGTTCATTTTGCACAGCTAGCAGGAGCCGGTTGGCCATCAGGCTCGCTCGGCCGTTCAACGCGCGCTCGGCTGTGACCCGCGCCAGCTCAGGAAGATTATTGCTTTCAGAGAGATGCGCCAAGATCACGTAGGCTGCCTGGCCGTCGTAATCGTCCTCCAAAAAGCCCGCCGCCGCCTCGTTGGAGAGATGTCCGACACGCGACATGACCCGCTGCTTAACCGCCCAGGGGTAGGGGCCATCCTTGAGCATCTCCAGATCGTGGTTGGATTCGAGCAGCAGCAGGTCCAGGTCCTTTAGCTGCGCCTTGATGTTGGGCGAAATGTAGCCCAGGTCGGTGACAAACCCCATCCGCACACCTTCAGAGTCGAAAACAAAGCCCACCGGGTCGACGGCATCATGAGGAGTGGTGAAGGGGCTGATGCGGATGTCGCCGATCTCGAAGGATTCCCCAGCCGCAAAGTACTCCACAGATGGAAGATAGCTTGGATCCTTTGCCGGGGCGGGCTTATCCGGATTCTCTGGCTGGGCAGATTTAGTAGCCTCCGCTTCCTCCACAAGATCGCTCTCGTCCGGCTCACCCTCAGTGCTAACGGCCTCAGCCTGCCGCTCGACGGCCTGTCGGCGAATCTGCTCCAGCCACTGCTTATAGCTCATCTGTCGCCGCGGCTGCAGCCAGCGCATCCAGGCGCGGTGCGTACCCTCGGTAAAGTACACCGGAATGTTCAACTTGCGCGCCGTCACGGCCACCCCACCCACGTGATCGGAGTGCTCATGGCTGATGAGAATCGCGTCCAGCGTCTCCGGTTCCTCGTCCGCCAGCTTCATGCGCCGGAAAAGCTCCTTGCAGCTCAACCCGCAATCCACCAGAATCCGCGTGCGCCCGCCAGAAATAACCGTAGCGTTGCCTTTGGAGCCCGACGCCAGCACCGTGAATCGCACCATGATTCGAGGATACCGCGTGGAGCTGTGCAATTCAGGACACAAACGACAACCGCCGTCGATAGGCAGGACAAACACTCCAGGCTAATGCTTATCCAGCGCGGCAGCCTTGGGCATCTCGCACATCAATCCGATTTTGTTGTCAGCTGGATCGGTTAAAAATGCCATCCAAAGATCGTGATCGGGCATCGGCGCGACAAGGTGTGGCGGCTGAAGAAAGACCACACCCTGCGCCTGCAATGCGGCATAGGTTGCATGAATGTCCTGGACCTTGTAGTACAGGATTGTTCCGCCGCGCGGCGTAGGCTCCTCAGGCGTTGCAATCATCAAGCGGATCTGGCCGCATTGAAAGAAGGACAAATTACCCGCGTCGAAGAGAAACTTCATGCCCAGAATCTTCTGGTAGAAATTCTTGGCTCGCGCCAGATCGTCAACCGTGATGGCGATCTGGCCTATCTGGTCGAGATGCACAGCCGCTAAGGTGGCGCCTGCTGGATTTTCCATGGGGACCTCCGTTTAATTATTTCAACTAACGTTTAGATGGGAATTTACCCACATAGGAAGCCGCAAAATTTGAAAGAAGTGATAGACACTATATAGCGACTGCGCAGACTCTACGACGTCCCAGCCAGATTCGCCGGAATCTCAATCGTGACCAGCGTGCCGCGTCCCGGATTGCTGACCACACTGAACTTGGCCTCGTTCCCGTAGAGTACATCGAGCCGCTCCCGTACATTTTTCATACCAATGCCGCTGCCGGAACGTTTGAGCGCCGAGGCCGGCCGCGAGCCCATGCCTACGCCATCGTCGGCCACCTCGATGCGTACGCGGTCGCCTTCAAGGCTGCTGCGCAGGGTGACGGTTCCACCGTGGATGCGCGGCTCCAGCCCATGCTTGATGCTGTTTTCAATCAACGGCTGAAGGAGAATGCTGGGCACCAGAACCGCCAGCGTACGCGGGTCAATCTCCTTTTTCACTCTCAGCTTGCCGGCGCCATAGCGGACGACTTCGATGTCCAGATAATCGTCGGTGAATTTGAGCTCTTCACTCAGCGGCACGTAGCTGTCGTGTTCCTTGAGCAGGGCGCGCAGGATGTTGCCCAGCTTGACGATCATCTCCCGTGCCAATTCCGGCTTCATGCGCACCAGCGAGGCAATGGAGTTGAGGGTGTTGAAGAGAAAATGCGGATTGATCTGGCGTTGCAAGGCGTCGAGCCGGGCTTCGAGCAGCAGGCGCTTCTGATCTTCGAGTTTCATCTCGATGCGCAGCGTATTCCACACCTTGAGCGCAATGCCCACCACGATGGGCGCGCTGAGCCAGACCAGCGCCTGCAGCCACCATTGGCTGGCAATGAGCGCAAAGAGGCGGTGAGGAAATTCGTAGGCGATCCAGTCGCGGGCCATCTCCATAACGGCGATGAGCACCAGCATCAGAATCTGGCGGTCGGCGCGCGGATGGCGCAGGTTGCGGCGCACCCAGCGATAGAGGCTCAGGTCGACGAAGGGTGTGAAGGACCAGACATCCTCCTTGTCGACAAAGCGGCCTAGCAGGCCCGCGGCCAGGCCGAGCGCGGCATTGAAGGGCAGGGCCAGAAATTCATGGTGATAGATGGCTGGCCCCGACAGCACTACGCCGCCCAGCATGGCCCACTCCGGCCCCAACAGCAGACCCAGCAGAATCACGGTTTCAAAGGAGATGTCGGCGGCCAGAAAGTTGGGCACCGCGATGCGAATCCACACGCCCAGTGTCAGCGGCACCAGGAAAAACGCCAGCAGAGCCAGGGTTTGCCGGGGGCGGCGCTGCTCGGCAAAGAAGAGCCGCCGGAAGGTGGTGACTCGCGCCAGCACGCTGGCCACCGAGGCCACTACGCCCAGCTTGACCAGCAGAGTAATCAGAATGAGATTGTCGGTCACCGCGGCGTATCCCGGTGCAGCGCCTTCACCTGGTAGCCGGCGCGCTTGAGAGCCTCGGCGATCTCCTCGACCATCATCACACTACGGTGCTGGCCGCCGGTACAGCCAAAGGCCACGGTCAGGTAACTCTTGCCCTCTTCGATGTAGTGAGGCAGCAGATAAAGCAGCAGCTTCGTGACCCGTTTGAGAAACTCTTTGGTCTGCGGAAACTTGCGCACAAATGCGGCCACCTTGGGGTCCAAGCCGGTTAGCTTGCGAAACTCCGGCACAAAGTGAGGGTTGGGCAGGAAGCGCACATCGAAGACCATATCCGCGTCCAGCGGCACGCCGTTCTTGAAGCCGAAACTAAGGCAGGAAACCAAAAGGCGTTTGATCTCCTCTTCTTCGTGGCCAAACCTGTCCTGGATGTTGGCGCGCAACTCGTGCACGTTGTAGTTTGAAGTGTCGATCAGCGTGTCGGCGACGTTGCGGATGGGGTCCAGTAGTTGCCGCTCTTCGACTATGGAGCGGGAGACGGTCTCCTGCCGGCCCAAAGGATGCGGCCGCCGCGTCTCGGAGTAGCGCCGCACCAGCACCGCGTCCTGCGCATCCAAATAAACCACGCGCGTGTGCAGCAGTTTTTTCACGCCCTTGAGAATCTCCGGGAGACGGTCCAGGGTTTGGCCCTCGCGGACATCCACCACGATTACGGCACTTTGAATATCGGCGGATTTTGCCACCAGAGTTGCAAAATCCGGCAATAGTTCCAGGGGCAGGTTGTCCACGGCATGATAGCCCAGGTCCTCGAATGCCTTGAGAGCCGACGCTTTGCCTGCGCCGGAGATCCCGGTGACAATGATCAGTTCTTTGCGCGTGGCTTTCCCGGCGGGTTTAGGGGCTTGACGCTTGGTGGTCGTTAGCGGTGATGGCTTGGAAGGCGTCATGAGCAACATCCTACACCGTAGGACGGCTCTTTCGCGCTTCCCAGAACATGCACAGGCTCGGCTGGTTCGGGGTACGGTCAGGCCTAAGAAGGGGGCTTCCACGTGCCTTGCTGGGCAAGTATTTGAGCCTGCGCGGGCTGCAAGGCGGACGAGAGCAGCGGACCCTGGCCAAGTTCGCAGCCCAAGCCGATCAGCGCAGCCAACTGTTCCGGACTCTCGATTCCTTGTGCCACCACCTGCACGCCCAGCTTTAACCCCAACTGAACCAGCGACTCCAGGACTGCTACCTGGCGGCCGGTCTGGGTTGCGGTCTGGGTCAGCCTGGGGTCAAGCTTCAGTACGTCGATGGGTAGCCGCACCAGGAGGTTCAATGGCGCCAGGCCGGAGCCGAAGTTGTCCACCGCCAGGTTCACATTGCACCCCAGCAGCCGCTCAAAAATGGCGAGGGCCGCGACAGGGTTCTCGCTCAATGCGCTTTCTTCGACCTCTAGAAGGAGCCGCTCCGGATCAACCCCACTGGCCGCCAATGTCTTTTTAACATGCCCAATTAAATCGGGATGATAGAACTGCCTCTGCGTTAAGTTGACGCCTACCGTGATGCTGGTCCTCGGCAGAACTTCAGTCCAGTGAGTCAACTGCTTGCAAACCGCTTCCACCGTCTCACGGCCCAGACTGATGGAGAGCCCTGTCTCCTCGGCCACGGGCATCAGGTCGCTGAGGCTTGCCATCGAGCCATCTGCTCGCCGCCAGCAGAGCATGGACTCGAAGCCCTCCAGTTTTCCGTCTTGAAGGCGAAATATCGGTTGATACCAAATTTCGAACAGACGGTTCTCCAACACTTGGTGCAGTTCGCGCTCTCGTTCCTGGAGGTTGGCAACATACAACTGCAATTGCTTGTCGAAGACATCGATGCGTCCGCCGCCGTCCTGTTTGGCGCGATACATGGCAACGTCAGCATCGCGGATAAGCATCTCGGGGACCACATGGTCCGGTCCAGCAATCGCCACGCCGATAGACGCGCTGGCGTGGATGGTATGCCCGCACACTTCAAACTCGCGCTCCATGGCCTCCAGCACACGGGTGGCCACAATTTCCATGCCGGATACTGATTGGATGTTCTCCACCAGAATGGCAAATTCGTCGCCGCCCAGCCGGGCAGCCGTATCCTGCGGGCGCAATGCGCCGCGCAGCCGCTCGGCCACGGCAATCAGCAACGCGTCGCCCGCCGCGTGGCCCAGCGTGTCGTTAATCTCCTTGAAGCGGTCCAGGTCCAGAAAAAGCACACCGCAGTTTTGGCCGCTGCGGCGCAGTCTTTGCGTGAACGCCTGGTTCAGACGATCCAGAAAGAGCGCGCGATTAGGCAATCCCGTCAGCGCGTCGTGCAAGGCGTCGTGTTGCAGTTTGGCTTCCACCTGCTTACGTTCGCCAATGTCGCGGTAACTGAGAATGTAGCCAGCCCTGTTTCCGTTTGCGAGCAGCGGCCGGACCTCCAGCGCCACATCAAGCAGACCGCCATCTTTTTTCGTGCGCGACGTCTCAAGTGATGCAAAGCCAAAATCATCCACAGTCTTGAGTATCTGCGCGACATCTTGTTGGTGAGTCGCAGGCACGAGGAGATCACGCAGACCTCTGCCGATAATTTCCTCGGCTGCATAGCCGAAGATCCGCGTAAAGGCAGCATTGATATACAGCACTCGGTCGTCACGCATCACGGCCACGGCCTCAGGAATGCTGGCCAGCACATTCTCCATGAGCCGTTGTTGGGCAGTGTCCGAACTATCGGGAAGACTCAAACGTATGCCCCCAAAGAATGACCACCTGCTCTAGGGTATCTCTACCAACTCAAATTGGCCGTCGCGACTGCGGTGGAGCACAAATAGCTCTCCGGATAGATTGTGGAAGACCAGCAGATCGCGGTCGCGGTACTCGGCTTCCTTAACGGCTTCCTCAATGGACATGGGCTTGAGGACTAAGGCGTCGCCGCTGGTAACAATGCGCGGTTCAACTGGGGCAGGAAAGGAGTGCGCGGTTATAGTCGCGCGGGTTTTTGCGCCGGTGCGGACAGGTTTCTCGTCAGCAGCGTCCGCCACGGGCTTCAGGCGGCGGGTTTTGGGCCGGGTTACGGGAAGCTCGGTATGCGTCTTTTCCTGCTTGGGCTTCCGTTTGATTGCCATTCTCCGGTCGCGGTGCCGGAGCGCCTGATTTTCGGCGTTCTCGATGGCCTTGTGCAACGCCGATTGCATCGTGCCAGCCTTGCCCTTGGACACAATGGTGTGCAGCCGGGCCTGAATGGTCACCTCAACAAACTGCATGCGTTTCTGCGTGCTAAAAACTATGCTGGCGCTCGCGCTCTTGCCCAGGATGCGGGCAATGCGGTTCATTCCCTCCGCTGCCTGGGTACGCAGTGCTTTGGAAATCGTAACTTGCCTGGCGGTTAACTCCAATTCCATATCGGCCTCCACTCCTTGATCTCGCAGTATGTATACCTGCCGGGGAACTTCGAATTCTATAGCATTTACCAGGGCAGGGAATAGGGAATATGGAACATAGATTAGGGAACAGGGAATCCCTGATCCCTAACCCCTGCACTTTACGCGTCGCGCCGGCGGCGCTGGTGGGTGCTTGGAATGTTCATGTCTTCGCGGTACTTGGCCACGGTGCGGCGCGTAAGTTGTATGCCCTGGCCCTGAAGCATGGCGGCTAGCTGGTCATCGGTGAGCGGATGGCGCGGGTCCTCTTCAGCGATCAGTTTGCGAACTTTGCGCTTGAGCACCAGCAAGGGAGTGTCCGCGCCCTCGGGTCCGTTTGATCCCTCCGAGAAGAAGAAGCGCAACTCGAGGACTCCCTGCGGGGTGTGCGCGTACTTGTTGGCCACCGCGCGACTGACCGTGGAGGGGTGAACGCCGATCTCCTCGGCAACTTCCTTGATCATCATGGGACGCAGGGCCTCGATGCCGGACTCGAGAAAATCCTGCTGGCGGCGCACAATGATCTCGCAGGTGCGCAGGATGGTGCTTTTGCGCTGGGCAATGTTGCGCATGAGTTGCAGCGCGGAGCGGAAGCGCTCCTTCACGTACTCCTTGACCTCTTTATCGGTGTTTTCCGCGCTGAGCATCTGGCGGTAGCGCCGGCTGAGGCGAAGGCTGGGCAGGCCCTCCTCATTCAAGGAAACCACCCAGATGTTGTCGCGCTTGATGAACATTACGTCCGGCTCGATCAGACGCGACTGCTCGCGGTTGTACTGGCGGCCGGGCCGGGGATCAAGCGTGCGGATAAACTCGATTCCCGCATGAGCCTCGGCGGGGGTGATCTGGGCGGCCCGCGCCAGATCCTTGACGTCGCGCTTCTGCAACAGGTGCAGATGCCGGTCCACAATCAGCGCGGCTACCTCGATGCTGCGCCGCCGTTCCTCGATGCGCGCCTCGGCCTCGGCGCGGAAGCTGCGATGGACATCTTCTTCCGAATTGCCATTGACGGCCGGCTGCCGCGCAAACAAATGGGCAAACTCATGTTGTTGAGCGGTAATCTGGATCATGAGGCACTCGCGCAGGTCACGAGCGCCCACACCAGCTGGGTCGAGTTGTTGCACCAAGTCGATGCCGTGATGCAGCAACTGCATCACAACTGCCTTTTCGGGTTCATCCTGTGATTTGCTGAAGGCCGCAGCCAGTTCTTCTTCGCTGCCGGCCAGATATCCGTCCTCGTCGAGATTGCCGATGATGAACTCCGCGGCCTCGTGCAGGCTCGGCTCCAGGGTCAGAGCTCCCAACTGCCACGCCAGGTGATCGGCCAGAGTCGTTGGCTGAGAGAGAAAGTTTTCAAACGAGGGCTTTTCGTTCTCTTCGAACTCCGGCTGAGTGCGGTAACCAGGGTCCAGGTATTCCTGGAAGTACGTGCCGAAGTCGATCTCATTAAATGGATCCTTGGGCAGGACCGCGGGCTCCTCGACCCTGTGTTCCTCAACTGCGCGTTCCAGGCGTTCCTCGCGGCCCGCAACCTGATCCAGCATCGGAACCGTCTCGTCAATCTCCTCCAGGACGGGATTTTCCACCATCTCGGCATCGATCATCTCCTTCAGCTCGAGCTTGTTGAGCGCCAGTACGCTCACCATCTGCATCAGTCCAGGAGTCAGGATCTGGCGTTGCGCTAGTTTTACGTTCAAGTTGGTTTGCAACATCGCCATACTATGGAACCCGATTCCCGTCTGGACTTAACGCCAGTGTACTGAAGTGAGGAAAAAGCTAAAGGTCAAAATGTCGTACAATGATTCATTTGTTCCGGATTGGGCAGCGTTCCATCCGGAAATCACTCTTTGGTATACAGTGTACAGCTTTGAAAATAAAAGATGAACGGCAGGCAAACTGCCATTAAAAACGCCTTACATCCTTGCCTGCCGGAGGCTATCATCACCCAGCGTGAATCCCTCTCCCAGGTAAACCCGCCGCACCTCCACATCGTTGCCAAGTTCATGTGGCGTACCGGAGCGGAAGATTCTCCCTTCGGCAATGATATAAGCCCTGTCGGTTACGCTCAAGGTTTCGCGCACGTTGTGGTCGGTGATCAGGACGCCGATGCCGCTGGCTTTCAGGTCGAAGATGATCTTCTGCAGCTCCAGCACGGCAATAGGATCGATGCCGCTAAAGGGCTCATCGAGCAGGATGAAGCTGGGCTGGATGCACAGCGAGCGCGCTATCTCTACACGTCGCCGCTCGCCGCCGGAGAGAGCGTAGCCGCGCGTGGTGCGAATGTGGCCGAGGTTGAGCTGGTGAATCAGTCGCTCGGTCCGCACTATCCGCTCAGGAGTGTCCATCGGCTGCGCCTCCAGCACCGCCAGAATATTTTCCTCCACGGTCAGCTTGCGGAAAACGGAAGGCTCCTGGGGCAGGTAACTAATCCCAAAATTGCGGGCGCGCAAATACATCGGCACCCCGGTGATCTCGGTCTCGTCCACCAGCACGTGCCCTCCATCGGGCGCCACCAGTCCCACGATGATGTAAAAGATGGTGGTTTTGCCGGCTCCATTCGGCCCCAACAGGCCCACCACCTCGCCGCGCGAGATCATGAGGTCCACATTGCGGACCACCTGCCGTCCCTTGTAACTCTTGCCGATTCCATCGGCGATCAGTGTATTCATCAATGTCTCTCTGCCATTGCTACCGTTCCAGATACAAGAAACATGTTTTTACAATTTGCACCAATACTCATGATTTGGCCAATCATCAATGCACAGTTTACCGTATCGAGTTGTAAGACGGAATTCATCCGCGTAAGGATTTTCTCCTTGTCCTCCATCGAACTCTATACCTGTTTCATCGAAACAACAGTGACTATTAAGCCGCCATCTCCCGACGCCCGAATTCCCATCCACGACGCCCGAACTCCTATCCACGGACTGATACATGGTGTAGGTTCCGTCGTTCCGAACCTCAATAGCCAATTGTCCAGTCTTTCCTTGAGTTTGTACGGCATACCTTCCTATGACGTCTTTATCGCTCACAGCGCAACCAGTGCATGAAAATGCAGTAACCAGCAATAGAATGCGCCATAAGGTCATGGATTCGTTTCTTTCCTCACTTCTTTGGCGCCGTAGTCTCGGTCGTGGTCTTTTGTCCGCCGCCTTCGACACTGACGCTGTCATCGCGGCCATGGAAGATCAAAGCCTCGCCTGTCACAGTTCCGCGCGACGGGTCGGACATTTTGGGCGGCGCGGCGGCGGTTCCAGTCAGAACGTACTCGCCTGTAGCGCCGGTGTAGACCAACTGCTCGCCGGTTCCGCGCCGACCCTCGCTGGTCAACATTACATGGCCGCGAGCCGTCATCTTATCCACTTGCGCCTGGCCGCTTTCCTTGGCTTTGCTCGCCGGCAGCAGCGTGACCTCAACTTCATTGGAGGTAGAGGTCGCCGTTCCAGTCTCTGTAACTACTGTGCCCAGAATGCCCGCGTGCATCACCGCCTTGCGCTCGACATCGGAATATTTAAGGTCGCTCCCGCGCACACGGATTACAGAAGGCTGATTGGTTTTCCCCTGCGCATTGCCCAGTTCAGCCCCACCCGCGCTGAGAAGCACGGCACGCACCGGCTCGGCCGTATCCGTAGTGCGCGCCACGAGTGTTTGCCGCTCGCGATCCAACACGATAACCGGCGCGGCTACCGAGTTGGCCTGCTGCCACAACCGCGCATGACCGCGGAAGATGGCCTCGCTCGTCGTTCCACCGACTGCATGGCGCAATTGCGCTTCGGCAGCGACGACATGCGCAGGGCCCTGTCCTCCCAGAGCCACAATGCCCTGGCTCGACGCTGGCTTGCCGCTGCCGGCAGAACCTGCATCCATCCAACTGGCTTTCACGTTGCCATGCGCAAAGGCATCGCCCGAGGCGCGCGAAACGTCAACCTTGTCGGCGGTAAGCTGCATGAGACCGTCTTCGACGTGCGGCGATACCGTCAGATGCAGCCACTCACCCTGGCCTTCGTAGTCAGCGCGGCCTGCTGTGGCGCGCATGGGCGCTTGCGGCGGCGCGCCGGGCTTCGCTGCTGGAAACTGCATCAGCATCACATGGCCCTCGACGGTGGCCGATTGAAGTTGCGCTTCGGGACTCGTACCGCGCTTGGCGGCAGATGGAGCAGCCGCAAAATGCGCCGTGAGCTGGTCGCCGCTGGTGGTCTGCCGGGTTCCTGTTTCAGAGGTTTCTTCGATGCTGGCATGGCCAACTCCGTTCAGGCTGGTCAACACCGAACGCGGCCCTAACATTCCCGTTACTTCGTCGGCCGAAAGCCGCGAGGGCACAACCGCTCCCTGGCCGCGCTGGCTCTCGCCTGTCACCACCACGCCACCGGTTCCGTGAACTGTGCTCAACTCGATTTGCCCATGCGCGGAATCGCGGAATTCCATATCGGCGATAGGCGAACGCCAGTGGCGGCTCAAGCGCTGCGGCTGGCCTGCCTGTTCGCCTTGTTCCTGACTATCCATAATCACGCCCTGCTCCAGGTGAGCGTGGCGTAACTGGCCCTGCGCGTTAAATTCCAGCTCCGCCGTGGGCGAGGTTCCATGCATCTGCCGCCGCCGTCCTGACGCCTCACGCACCGAGTCCAGCGTCACCCCGCCCTCCATGTGGCCGTGGCGAGGCTGATTGTGCTCGTCAAACTCCATATGCCCCGAGGGCGCCGCCAGATGGCCGCCGGTCGCGGTCGCCAGCGTGAACCCATTCATGGCATCCAGCCGCACCGCCGATCCGTCCTTGCGAAAGAGTACCTTCGCGTCGCCCGCCTTTGCTTCTCCGCCCTGGTAGTCAGCTGTAGCCTCGCGCAGGCGGCACAACTGGTTGTCGCGCTCGAACTCCGCGTGCTGAGAATGAATATGAACCGTCTGTGCACCGCGCTTCGTCGTCAGCTCCACCGCGTGGTCCAGCACCAGCAAGCCCTGATCGGACTCGTAAGTGGCGCCCATCGAACTGCCCGACCCCTGCGTCATGGAAAAATCCACGTGCTGGCTGGTCTTGGCCACTCCGCTGTTCTGGTTGAAAATGAGGCCGCGGGTCTGCACGTGAATCTCGCCTTGCGCGGCGGCTTCGGCCACAGAGGCCACCGGCGCGCCTTTCAGCTTCTCGCTCACCACCTGCCCAACCGACGCTTTGGGCGCGATGGCCGGCGCCACACCGGGGCGCATCAGCGTTATCTCCACAGGCCCGGCGGCAACGGCAATCCCCGCCTGCTGGTTGTACTCGAAATCGCCGCCTTCGATGCGGTCTACCCGGTTGCCGTCTTCGCCATACAACTCAATCTTCACGTCATGCAGCAGTGCGTTGCCTTGCTTCAACTGAACGACTTTGGAGGCGTGAATCTTGAACAGAGTGCGGCCGCCGCGTGCCTGCGTATAGGTGACCCCGTTGGCCTCCTGCTGAATATTCACTCCCAACTGTTTGGGCAGGTCGCGCCGGTTGAAGGGATTTTTGATCTTGCCCACGGCCAGAAACACCACTAGTGCCACCAGCAGCAGAACTCCCGCGCCGAGCACTAGCGTCCGCAATTTTTCAATGGTCAGTCGCACCGTCAGTTCGCTCCCCCAACCAGAGTCGAAAGCCTAGCAGCCAGCCGCTCCGCCAGACTTTCGCCCAACTCGCTCCACAAAATCCGCGCCGTGGCTCCGGATGCCTTCTCGACGGCAGCAGTCAATTCCACCAGTTGGCGTACATTTTCTTCCACGTGGCGCGCGGCCACAGAATCCAGCTCTAAATCCTCTTCAAGGAAGGGCGTGTCCGAGCCGAAGTCGATGCGGATGTGTCCGTCGGCCTCATAAGTGCCTTCTTCAAAGAGCGGCCCAAAGCCCACCACCCGCACCAGCCTCGGCTCCCGCTTCCAGCGGCCATTAGAGCAGTCATCCTGAGCGGACCCTGCGTGGAGCGAAGGGGGAGTCGAAGGAACTGCTTCTACGGGCCCGGTTTCCAGTTCCCACAAGCTCCAGCCGATCTGGAACTCGTAGGCGTAGTCGTCGTGGAGCAGTTCGAGCGCCTCTTCGACCGCCAAGCGCGGCTCCGCGCCCAGTTCAACGGCGCCGTCGCCGACCGTTACTGCTCTGCGTCCATAGATCTGCTGAAAGACGGGCGACTCGCTCCAGCTCACCGGCCATACCGTCGCCGAATAAACGCGCTTCTCTCCGCCATGCGATGCGAACGCGCCCAGCACCGCCGTCAGCTTGTCAGCGAGCGCGGTTATGCGCAGATTGGGATACCACAGGCTCAGATAAAGCGTGTCGGACATCTCTACTGATTGTAGACGGGCGGGAAGACGCGAGGATGTGGGTTCCCAGGCCCTTATTTGTATGCCTGGGAAGAGGCTTACCCCGTCACGATCTCGCTGAAGTCGGCGATGCCGGAAAAGCCGCGCAGCACCTCGTCGATCAGGCCGAGATTTGCTCCGCGAATCGCCGGATCATTATCGAGCACCATCACCTTGTCGAAGAAGGCGTCTACCACCGGGCGCAGCGTGGCGATCTGCAACAGCGCTTCGTCATAGGCTCGCTGCCTGCGCAATTCCACCACTAACGGCGCAAGAGTGGATGCTGCATCGGAAAGACTCTGCGCCTCCGGCGCGAGCTTCACGTCCTTGGGTGAACCGAGTGCAAATCCTTTTTCCTCGGCCTGGCGCAGAATGTTCTTGATGCGCTTGAAAGCCGCGGAGATGGCAGCGAAATCGGCGGACTCGCGCGCGGCGGTTAATGCTTCGGCGCGGGCTATCGTGTCGCGCACATCATCGGCTCCTGCAGCCAAGACTGCGCTGACCACGTCGTAAGCAAAGCCGCGCACATCTTTCAGGTAGAAGCTCAGCCGTTCGCTGAGGAAGACGCGGACAGATTGTAGAGTTTCATCAGAATCGATATCTCTTGATATGTCTATCCTCTTATTGTCTTT
>CAZFMB010000086.1:0-18279 GCA_964520005.1 uncultured Occallatibacter sp. | reverse complement strand
GATCCACGCTTCCAGCATGAGGCGCCTCTCGAAAGTCGAAGCCGCCGACGATCCAACGGACGGCGCGGACGAGGAGTAGTCCTCGTCCGTAATGCCCAGGGGCGAACCGCTCGCCTCTGGGCATGTTTCTGCACAAATCATCCAGCCTTCACCTATACGCAATCAGGCTGGACCGCGCAACTGGCGACATGGAATACACCGATTCGAGTCCCCATAGCGACTTGTCGGGACCGATGATTCCTCAGGGAGTGATTCGATAACATGCTTATTGACTTCGGTGTGCATTCGCTTATGCCGCGAGCAGGTAGAGATGTAAACAGCGAACTATTGCCCAACTACAGCATTTTGTGTACGGTTATAGCGCACAGCTAGCCCCACCTGCCGAGCCTTTAGTGCCAATGCGGCGGTTTCAGCTTTTTGCTCTTGTCTCTAGCTCGAAGGCCCCCCTCCCGCTGGCCGGCTAGTCCCTGAAGTGGTGTGAGAGCGCTGCCACCAACACTGTGGCCTGGACCCAACCGAAGAGAATAAGAAACCATCGGCAGAACACCAGAAAACCGTAATAGTTGAATCTTTTCAACTTTGGATGATTCGGAAACCAGGGTTCAGTGAATTTGTCATCCTTGCTGGGCATCCATCGATCATCCATACCCAGCCTTACGATCGGAAGGGAATTCTCAAGACTGTATACGAAGGGGTTGAACGGCGGATAGTGTGCGGAAACCGGATTCGCTTTGCACCAATCCGTGTGCTTATTATTGTCCTCCTGTCCCCTCATATTCTGTTGGGCGCATCTATTCTCATCTACGGCCGCAGTAGGAAGGATTCGAACAGTCTCCATCATTGCCTGTTTGCTGTCGGCTACCCAAAAGATAATTGTGCCCAAAACTACCACCCCCGCAATCGTCCATAGGATGCGAAGCGGCTTCTCCTCCAGCCACGCAAAGTATTTCCTCAACCATCGCCAGAGAATCCAACTCTTCTGCGCCTTCAGGCAGTTGAAGCGGAAGAGAGCGTATTTTGCCCCCTTGCGGTCGCCCTTTTTCTCCAGCAGTTCCCGAAGCTGCATCCATGGCTGCGGCTCGGAGCGACGTTCACGATTCTGAAGCATGATCCACTTGATCCGCTCCTTGGCGACCAGCGGCAACTCCTTCGTCCAATGGCGTGCCTTGATCTGCTCAAGCGATGGCCGATCATTAAGAGTGACTTCTTCGTAAACTAGTCCGTCCAGATCAAGCTTTCCCTCTTTCGGCCAGCTTTCTCTGTCGTCACGCAAATTCTTGATTCTGGCGCCCGCGAGGTCGAGAGAGGTCTCATCCGTCACTCGAATTCCTACCCACGCCAAATCCCCGGACAGGCACAGATTTCTGCAGCTGATCTCGACGACCTTCGCGCCTGCAAAACTGAGCTGCCCGCCTATCTTTGCGCTGTGCAGGAAAATTCTCCCAGATGACTCAAACTCTTCGCGCAGTAAGAGGTTCCCATCGATTTCGGCGCGATTTGCATTCAGCGCATCATTACCTTCTGCCCCCAGCTTTGCTTTGGAGCAGTTCAAATCGCCCTTGATCCGCGCGCCACGCAGATTGATCAGGCCAGAGGACGTGAAGGCGTCGCGCAGGAAGATGTTGCCGCCGATCTCAGCGCCGTCTGCGGACAACGCATCACCTCCTTTTACTTTCAGCGATGCGCCGGAGCAGTCCAGATTTCCACTGATTCGCGTATTATCCAGATCAATTCGGCCAGAAGAGGTGAAATCACCTCTCAGAAAGACACTGCCGCCAATTTCAGCGCCTTCAGCAATCAAAGCTTCTTGATTCTCTACTTTAAGCTCTGCTCCGGTGCAATCCAAATCTCCGCTGATCCGCGCACCAGGCATCCTTATTGTTCCTATAGATTTGACACCTTTGCGATCAACAGCATCTACCTTTAGTTCTGCATTCGGCGGCAAACTGCTGACAGTTTGTAAACCACGCGTTCCAGTCTCTTCCGGAATGCGAAGAAAGATATTGCCGCCTATTCTGGCTCCATCCGCAATCAGCGCATATCCATTTTGCGAATTAAACAATGAGCCCGCACATGACAAATTACTCCTGATTCGAGCGCCTTTGAAGCTAACCTCTCCAGAGAATTCACTCCTGAGAAGGAGGATAGAACCGTGTGCTTCGATCCGATCGGCTCTCAATCTACCTTCCACCCTCGAGTCCTTGAGTGAAATCCCCCTGACCTTCATTTGCCGTAAATCCATATCCTTTTCAAATGTGCAACGACTAAAGTCGAGAGAACAGTCAATCCGGCATTTCTTAAGATCGAGAGCTTCCTCCAGGGTGATTCCGTAAACGCGCAGGCCCTTGGGGTCAATGAACGGAACGGCCTCTGGATCGGTTGCCAGCCAACGTACAAAATCCGAACGGATAGACAAGCGTTGTGCATCGGCTTTGGGTGCCTCTGGGTCAACGGAACTGGCCGAGTCGTTCAGAATCTTTATCTCAGATTCTGTGAGTCTTGTGTTGTAATGTTGTCTTGCAAGTTGCCTCAAATTCCTAGCGCGGATGTGGTCAAGCAATGGCATCAGACGAGTACCTTTACCATGGAGGCTTTGAGAGATAATGTACACCCTAAGACGATAAGAGCTAAAGGGTGAGGAGATCCCCCGGCTCTGCCGGGGTGGCAGTAGAACTTTGAGAATTCCGGGAGTATGTTCTCCCTCGAATTGCCTGTGCTGCGGCAGTGAAGACAGCAGCACGAGGCTTTTGCTTTTGTTCTTGCTTTTGCTTCGGACGGTTGCGAAAAGGCCTCTTTGAGGGGCCAGCAACCGTAAAGCCACCGGCTCTGCCGGTGGATACTTACACCGCGCGCACCTCGCCTTGAAGTCTAATCCGGTCTGCCACCTCTTCATATACTGGGATGCGTAGAGCTTCCGCAGTTTCCAAGGTAACCGCAAGCGCGTAGGGAATTCTATCGTCGAGTCGGCCAGCATCAGCCCGGCAATTGACTTTGATCCGGGCCGTCGCGCCGTCAATGTATGCTACCGCCTCATCTCCTTCAAATATCTCATGTTGCATCGTCCCTCTCTGCACTGTCTGCCAGTCTGCGTGCATACGGTCCGCTCTGAGCGGAGATTCAAGGGCGCTTACCCACAGTCCGGCGCGCCTGTAATCGCGGTGCAATGCATTGATCGGGGAAAGCCATGCCAGCGAAACCGTGAGCCGTCGTACACCGACGATACCTGAAAGGCTAGGCGGTAATGGCAATTCATAGACATGACCCTCACCGTCGCTTATCTCCGATGCAGAGATCACAGTGACGCGGTGATCTTCGCAACCAAGAACACGTTCGAGCTGTACGGCTCCGTAGCCAAGGTAGCGTGCAATATGGTCTCGATAATCACTGCCGAGTTGAAGAGACTCGTGCAGTGCATCCTCGGCTTCTGTCCAGGCACTTCCGTGAACCAGCAACACTTTGGTAAGTAGTGCAAGCTTTCCGGCGCTCCAATCAGCGGGCAGTCTGCCCAGCATATCCAGAATCAATGCGGAAAAACGGCTTCCGAGTGCGGTTGCATTGCTCGTACCACACATATACCGGCTTGCTCGCAACTCGCCGCCAACACCCGGGGACGCGACCAATTGGCCCGGACCCGTTCGCAGAGTGGGAGCCACTTCAAGAATCCCATTCACCTCCGCCGGATTCCTTGAAAGCCGATAAAGCTGTACTCCACCTTCTAACAGGATGTCTGGCTTCACTCCGCGCTTGAAGCCGAGCCCAATTCGGTTCAGAGGACTGGGGTAACCTGTGTCGGGGTAGGGATTGACCAACGCAACAGGTGTCGCTACACCTGAATCGTCTCCGTGGAGACTTCCTACGGTGACTGCGTTGATAGCTTCGGAGGGAGATAGGATTCTTCGCAAATGGGCATTTGCATGAATGGACCGTGATACCGCGGAATTCAAATCGGCTGCACTAAGTTGCGGAACGTCTATGCGGGCGACATCCAACTCGATATTGGAGCTATCGTTCCCGGCGCTAACCAAGAATATAACTCGATATCTCCACGAAAGCCAGTCGATCATCCGAGCAAGCGGACTGATCGGCCCCTCAAGGGGACGGCTTGGATCGCCAATCGAAAAATTCAGGACGCGAATCGTAGGCGCTATCGCTGGCGTGGTGCCTTGACCCTCATACAGACGCCGCACTGCAATGTGAAGAAGATCTACGGTGAGTTGATTGGCGGGGATATTCTCACTTCGGGGCACGCGAAAATCGCGAGGATCGGGACGCATGATCGGCCGAACATACAGAGGGCTGCTAAGCGCGGCTTCCGCCGAGGACAGATCTCCGCGAACGATGAGCGAGGCCATCGCTGTCCCATGTACGCGTTCTGACGCTTGATAATCTTGCTCCCACCCCTCTGGATCATCAATGATAAGACGGCCCGCTAATAATTGGTGATTCCCGAGCGGAAGTCCATCCAGCAGCCCGATCATTGGCGGCCCAACTGGGACCTGCTCTGGCCCTACGAGTCCGGAGAAAGGAATCGGTGGAGAATCCGGAGGGGTTGAAATGGATTGCCCAGCCGGTCGAAAGAACATTATCTCGTCCAACTGTAACAGTCGAATCGCAGGGTTTTGAAGGATCTGTTCTGCTGACGCACTGCGTAAAGAACCCAGAAGACCGTGATACCCGATTTCCGAATGAACCGCGGTATGTATGACTTCTCCACCTGCGTCGCGCACAGCCTGTTGTACATGGAGAGCAGCCCGTGTCCTTGCTTCTTCACTCCCACGAAACCACAACTCCGCCTCAAAGGATACAGTCTGTTTGCCGTTTTGGATATCGAACCGCCAATTATCGAGCAACCCTGTATCACGCAGTCGGTCTTCTGTGCCCCAAAGACGTACTGTGCGTAGATGGCGAAACAGATCACGAAATTTATTGAAATTCCGTATAAACGGCTGATCGGGATTGGCTTGGTAGGCGTTCCAAAGCCTCAAGAGTTCATCGAGTGCGGCGCGATTCGCCATCACTAGATATAGTCGCCCTGATACTGGTTCCCCCAGATGACTTGGCCGGTAGAAGTCCTGGTCCGCAGCTATCTCCTCGTCTACTTCGGCCAACCATTCCATGCCTCTGATCCTGCGCACGGCATTCAAGAAGTCCTTTATCGATCCGGCCGTTTCAAGAACGATGACCCTTTCGGGTTCGGCACCCTCGACATCGGTTTGTACAGTACCGGCTCTGTCAGCGAACGCCCGTTCGAGTCGCTGTAACTGTGGACCGATTCGTTCGCCCTGCCGTCCTGCCGTTGGCAAGTGAACCGTTGGTGGGCCGCTGTTTTTCTTGGCTCTGGCGGCTACTTCGTGGGTTGGAAAGATCAAGATTGGCAGAGTCGCCATTTCGTCCAGCACTCCTCTTCGGATGGCTCATAATCCAGAGCTTCATCTGCTCTTGAAAGACTCGATCTGGATCATTGTCCCCATCCAACACACATCTCCGCAAAACGTCCTGTGCTAAGTCCTTTAGCTCGGAGTAGCTTGCCCCCTCCAATTGGGAGAAGGATCGTTTCGCTATGCCTACATGGAACTGAGGGAAACGAACGGAAAAAAGATCGAACCACTGGGCAATTTGCTTTCGGCTTGGTAAAGGAAGATTGGTTCGAATCTGGAATCGTCTCCATACTGCGCGATCGAGCAAGTCAGGATGATTTGTCGCCGCAACGAGGACCACATAGCTCGGCAAACGATCCACTTCCATGAGCAACGAATTTAGCACACGCTTGATCTCACCAGATTCCTGACGGTCCTCACGTTCTTTCGCAAGAGCGTCGAACTCGTCAAAGAACAGCACGCACTGGCGCATACGCGCATACTGAAAGACCTCTTGAATGCGTTTGGCCGTTTCGCCAAGATAACTGTTCACGACCTTTTCGTACCGCACAACCAGGAACGGAACGCAGAGCGCTGTTGCTATAGCTTCGGCCAACGATGTCTTACCATTTCCCGGTGGCCCCGTCAGCAATACGCGACTTCGCGGCTCCAAATTGTAGGACCGCAGCAGATCAGCCCGCTGTTGCTCTTCTATGAGTTGCGTAGTGAGGACGTAGACAGTGGATGGAAGAACTAGGTCCGAAAGCGCGACATCCGGTTGCTGTTCCAGCAATAGTTCTGCGCTTGGACTCTTCAGAACTACACGCAGAGGAGCCTCAGAACCCTTTTTGGCCTGCGATGCAGCCGCAGCAAGCGATTCAGCCAGGACGTGATGGCTCTTCGAGCGTTCCTCGGCAATGACGGCTTCGACAGTCTTAGTAAACAGCTCTCGCTCCTCGTTAAGACCGGCCTTGACCAAATTGAGAAGCAAGTCCGCGCGCGCCACGTCAAGCCCCTCCTAATCAAGTCTAGCAGTCTAAATCCGAACGGCTAAGCGATATTTTTTGTCTATGAAATCCAGATCAAGATCCTGTTTTTAGAATTGGGGAGGAACGTCGAGATCTTATTTGTTTTCTTTGCCCTCAGTACCTCTGAAGCCCATCCTGGATGCGGGTTCCTCGCTTGCTGAAGCCCGAATCCGCCCCCGGTTAAGCCACCTATGCAGGTCTGTTCTTCCACAGCGGTGGAAATCCCGTCAATCCGTTATCCTGATTGGAGGATGTGCGGCCGATTCGCCAGAAAATCCACCCAAGTGGTTCTAGCCGATTGGTTCGGCCTTGAGCTCGAAGAGATGCCCTGGTTTACGCCCAGCTACAACGCTGCGCCGCAAAGAGTGCAGCCGGCAGTGCGCCTGAATCGCGACTCCGGCCGGCGCGAGGTTGCCTTGCTGCGCTGGGGCCTGGTGCTCTTTTGGGCAAAGGACGCAAAGATCGGCTACAACACCATCAACGCCCGTGCCGAAGAAGCTGCCTCCAAGTCTGCCTACCGGGATGCACTCAAGAAGCGGCGCTGTCTGGTGCCCGCGGACGCGTTCTACGAGTGGCAAAAGCTCGATGCTAAGACCAGGCGGCCATTCGCTTTCGCGCTCGCGTCCGGTGAGCCTTACGCCTTCGCCGGTCTGTGGGAGAGCTGGCGCACCAAGGAGGGCGCGCCAGTGGAGACATTTACCATCCTTACCACCGATCCCAACGGGCTCATGGAGCCAATCCACAACCGGATGCCCGTGATTCTGGAACCGAAGGACTATGATCGTTGGCTGGACCCCGGAGACCCGGCGCGTCCGCCCTAGGATCTTCTGCGCCCGTACGCCGCGGAGCGCATGAAAGCCTGGCCGGTTAGCGACCGCGTCGGCAACGCGCGCAACAACAGCCCGGAGTTGCTCGATGTTTCGACCTGAATATCAACGGCAGAATCACTTTGATTCGCTCAGATTTCCCGTCTACGCGCTTGTTTAGATACAAGGCTGTTTGGCTGGCCCAGGAACACCTCTAAAGGCAAGTACCTTCGCAGCTCTCCGCAGAGTGGGCAGGCCACCACGATAGGCTGGAATGGAAACTCCCTCACGCCTGCCGGGACATCTCGTCGGCATCGTTTGCAGGTGACAACGAACTGCTTACGTTCCAGTATTGGGAACCCGAAACTCATTGGCTGAGTATAGGCGAATATATGGCGAAAGTCATCCACAGGGCAAGCGATGCTGCGGCTACAACCGCCGGCGCAGTTTCTTGCGGGTGACAACAGCCTTGAGCGAAGCCTATATCCGGTTCTGTCCACGACCAGGTTTCCAGAAGCGGTTGGGCCAGATGAGCCAAAGGCTAACGGCCGAATGCTTAACTCACGCGTAAAACTTCGCCGAATTCTTCGCCGAATTGCGCGCCGAAAGGACTCCGAATTGTCCTCTGTACTCCTCTGTACTCCGTTGATAACATACGTGCTCCGCGATTTACGACTGGCCTCTTAACCGACAGGTTGTAGGTTCGATTCCTACCGCGTCCACCAATAAATCAATTAGTTAAGATGATTCACTTCAGCAATATTCTCAGCCATTAACAGGATCACCAAAACTGAGACGCCACTACCTTAACGGCGCCGACGTATCCTGCCAGCCAGCGGGGGCGCGTTGGCGTGAATATTCAGGGAGGAGGCTCGCAACACAATTCTAAGTTGGCAGGTTTTTGGTGCATACTTCTTCTGCTTGATTCGACAGCAGATCGAAGTGTAAGCGATTCTCAGAGTTCAAGCTCATCAGCTAGCGCAGTCGCAGTTGACTACTGAATTATTACGATGGTTACTTTTTATGCACAAACGTAACTTGACATCCTTAAGAAGGAAGATTACCTTGGTTTCGCGGTAATAAACGTGATTTGGCGTAAAGCGACGCCATAATTAAGGGTGATGTGCTGCCGGAAGATTCGATGCCGGCAGTGATTGCAGTCATCCCGGTCTGTTGTCTCGCAATATTATTTTACGAGAAGCATACCAAGAGCAAGTGAGTCACGTTTCATCTAGATTGATCCGCATTGATGCGCTCCCGCACTACGCATGCTACTTCTTCCCATTTCCCACTTCCCACTTCTTCGCTTTTTCAGAGAATAGACAATTCGCAGAGGTTCCAGCCACGGGTAGGCTAAAGAACGCCTGCTCGCAGGATAGGGCTCTGATACCGGCATCATGTCGCGTAAATCACTCTTTCATGGAGTGATGCAGGTGGGCTGTGTGATGTAAAGGAGAAACCATGTCTCAGCAGTTCAATCCCCCTTGCGGGCGGGCTCGCGCTTGCCAGCTGAGCGGGTACCTTGCGGTACTCGCGGTACTACTACTAACCATCCTGGCGCCTTGCGCCTTTGCTCAAACTCACGTTGCCAATCCATACTCTGGCGCGTTGGTGTACGTCAGCACGGACTACGCCGCTGAAGTCGCCACCGCGGAAGCAGCCGATCCTTCGCTCGCGGGGCAGATGGCTACTGTCGCCAAGCAGCCGACATTCGTCTGGCTGGATCATATCGCGGCCATTACGGCAGTCAACGGCAATGGTACGGCAACCGGCCGCCTCAGCCTGCAACAGCACATCAACGCGGCGGTTGCCCAAGCCGGCGGCGCGGAAATCGTCGTCCAGCTCGTTATTTACGATCTACCCGATCGCGACTGCGCGGCATTGGCCTCCAACGGCGAATTGAGCATTGCCGGCGGCGATGTACCGATCGGCGGCGGACCGGCGCTGACAGGCACCGGCATTCAGGAGTATGAGAACGACTACATCACTCCTATCTATAACATCCTGGCCAAGGCCCCCTCGAATGTTCGCTTCGTGCTGGTGATTGAGGATGACTCGCTGCCCAACATGCTTACTAACACCGGCCTGAGCTTTACCGATGCCCCCTGCGTCGCTGCCAATGGCGGCGTAAGCAACGCAGGCGCAGCCGCCAACTGGACCCAAACGGCTACGCCCACCCTGAATATTCCGACGACAGGCGTCTACTATCAGGGCATTTCCTACGCGCTCAATAACTTCCACAAGTTGCCGAACGTATACAGCTATCTGGACATTGGCCACCACGGCTGGCTCGGCTGGACTTCTAACACGGCCTATGCCGTCCAATTCTTCAGCAGTTTCGCGCAGCAACTGTCGGCTGGATATGCCACCATTGACGGCTTCATTACCAATACGGCCAACTATGGTCCCCTCAAGGAACCGTTTATCGTTTGGGATGAGGTTGCAGGCGGACCCATTACATCCACCAGCACTTCCAGTGGGATCTTTACCGGCGACTTCTATCAGTGGGATCCAGCGATCGATGAGATCGACTACGGCGTCTACTTCATGCAGGCACTGACCGCGTCGACCTCGGGTGGCTACACCGACCCGCGCGGCCAGGCGCATACGCCCGGCGGCGGTTTTCCGTCAACGATTGGCTTCCTGATCGACACCTCGCGCAACGGCTGGGGCAACACCTCTGTCGCTAACGGCGGCGGCACCAGCGCCTACCAAGTGCGGCCGACAGCGGCGGGCACCAGTACCGTCATCGACACCTTTGTCAATGAGAGCAAGATCGATCTGCGCAATTCCTCAGGACAGTGGTGCAACCAGGAGAATGCAGGCATCGGCGTACTGCCCACTACGAACACGGGCTATTCCTCGACCCTCTCGCAACTGCAAGCCTTTGTTTGGGTCAAGCCTCCGGGAGAATCGGACGGCACATATCCTGGCGCCGTATACAACGGCGTAACGGAAACGGGCGGCGATCCGAACTGCAACCCGGTGACCGCGAACCCGCAGGCCGGCGCCGATACCATAGCGAACTCGATTCCGAACTCGCCGCCCGCCGGCACCTTCTGGGTGACTGAGTTCGTGCAGTTGGTGGAGGACGCCTATCCCCCGCTTGCAGGATCTAGCGGCGGCTTCACGCTGACTCCAGCGTCGGCCACTGAGACCCTCGCTCCCAGCGGCAGCGTCACCGATGTCATCACGGTCACCGACACCGGCGGCTTCACGGGCGCCGTCACTTTGACCGCCAACAGTTCGAACTCCGGCGTCACGGTCACAGTCAACGGCGACACGCTGACGCTAAAGGCCAGCAGCACGGCCACCGGAACAGCCCTCATCTCCGTCACCGGAATCTCCGGCTCCATCTCCGCTACCACGTCGATCACAGTGACAATCGCGGCACCGGGCTTCACGCTTACTCCTGCTTCGTCTGCTGTGACTCTTGCCCAGGGGGCCAGCACCACCGACGCCATTACGGTCACCGACACCGGCGGCTTCACCGGCACCGTCACTCTGACCGCCAGCAGTTCGAACTCCGGCGTCACGGTCACAGTCAACGGCGATACGCTGACGCTGAAGGCCAGCAGTACGGCCACCGGAACGGCCACCATCACCGTTACCGGAACCTCCGGTTCGATCATCGCGACTACTGCGATTACGGTGACAGTTACTGCACCGGGCTTCACGCTTAAACCCGCCTCAGCCGCTGTGACGCTCGCTCAGGGCGCCAGCACCACTGACGTCATCACGGTCACCGACACCGGCGGCTTCACCGGCACCGTCACTCTGACTGCCAGCAGTTCGAACTCCGGCGTCACGGTCACGGTCAGCGGCGACACGCTAACGCTGAAGGCCAGCAGTACGGCCAGCGGAACAGCCACGATCACCGTAACCGGAACCTCCGGTTCGATCATCGCGACTACTGCGATTACAGTGACGGTCACTCCAACGGGCGGCGCTTGCGAGGTCGACTATACGATTTCGCCGCAAAACACCAGCCAGTTCGGAGCAACCCTCAACATCAAGAACAACAGCAACACTACTCTGAGCGGATGGGTACTTACCTGGAGCTTCGCCAACGGCCAGACCATCAGCGGTTCCTGGAATGGAGCCGTATCGCAGAGCGGCGCTAATGTCACAGTGAGTGAACAGTCCGGCCAAAGTTGGGAGAACATCCCCGCCAACGGGAGCTACTCCGGCTTCGGCTTCAACGGCACCTGGAACGGCACAACCAACGCGATACCCACGGCCTTCTTGCTCAACGGAACGGCCTGCACCGTCAACTAGCGCCTAAACTCGGCAGCGCCAACTAAAGAAGGAATCAATGCGGGGTTGGATACTTTCGTCCTCCCCGCATCTTCCTCTTCTCCAGCAAGACGAACGTCGAATCAGGACGAGACAGACAACTTCAATTGAAAAGGAGATTTTTGTGAACAGAAGGTCATTACTTCAGGTGTTTGCCATGGCGTGCGCAGTTTGCCTTGTCTCTCTCGGGATGACAGTTCAGGCCGCCGCCCAATCAGTATGTTCGTCCACCGTCGGCACGACATATATCGATCCTCTCGACAGCGGTCTGTACGAATTCCAGATGAATGAGTGGAACTCCACTTTGAATGAGTGCGTGAACATCAGTGGCCTGGGTTTTACGTACACCACCGCAAACTTCTCCAGTGCGACGAACGGGGCTCCGGCCACCTACACATCGCTCTACCGGGGATGCCATTGGGGCGCTTGCACGGCTTCCAATCCCTTCCCGATCGAAGAGAGCAACATCGCTTCGGCCACCACCAGTGTCAGCATTACGCAGCCCTCCGGCTACAACAATGATTCAGCCTATGACATCTGGTTCAACCAGACTTCGACGACGACGGGGCAACCGAACGGCACCGAAATCATGATCTGGATCAATCATCAAGGTTCGATTCAGCCCTTTGGCACGGATGTGGCAACCGAGATAATCGACGGAGCCAGTTATGAAGTGTGGACGGGTAACCAGAGTTCGTGGAAGATCGTCTCTTACGTTGCGGTAAATCCTGTAACCTCCGTGAGCAACCTGAACCTCATGCCCTTTTTCGCCGATGCTGTATCGCGCGGAAGCCTGGAAAGTTCATGGTGGCTGATCGATGTGGAGTACGGTTTCGAGATCTGGACGGGCGGCGATGGCCTGGCTATGTCCGGATTCTCAGTCAGCGCCGCGGCTGGCGGCACCGGCGGCTCCTGCACCACAGCGCCTTCCGCGCCCAGCGGACTCAGTGCGACGACATCTTCCTCCAGCGTCATCAACCTGAGCTGGACGGCGGATACCGCTCCGGCCAACTGCACCATCAGCGGATATAACGTTTTCCGCAGCACAAGCAGCGGATTCACACCGTCGTCGAGCAACCAGATAGCCAGCGGCGTGACGGCCACGAGCTATTCCAGCACGGGTCTTTCAGCTTCGACCACTTACTACTACAAGATCGAAGCGGTCGATGCTGCCGGTACATCGGGAGCCTCGGCTCAAGCCAGCGCCACAACTTCGCCATCTGGCGGCGGATGCACCGTTGACTACGTGATCTCGCCGCAGAACTCCAGCGCCTTCGGAGCGGCCATCACCATCAAGAACGGATCGACCGCCATCACTAGTTGGACGCTGACGTGGACCTTCGCCAACGGGCAGACAATCTCGTCTCTCTGGAACGGCATTGAAAGCCAGAGCGGCGCCAATGTAACGGTGAAGAACGAGTCCTACAACGGCAGCATCGCCGCCAACGGCACACTCACCGGCATCGGATTCAACGGAACATGGAACGGAAGCACCAACGCGATACCCACGGCCTTCTTGCTCAACGGAACTTCATGCGCCGTCAACTAGCAAGCTGCGTCAACGCGTAGCCCGGTCAGCGGGAACAGGAGCGGAGCAGGTCGAAGAGCCTGCTTCGCCCATCTCCCGTTACTCCAACAACTCGTACGATCATCTCCAATTCGCAAGATACGGCCCTTATACCGGCATCATGCAACGAAAAGCACTCAAGCATTGAGTGTTGTAAGCGGGTTATGTGATGTAAAGGAGAAACCATGTATCAGGAGTTCAATCCCCCCTGTGGGCGGGCATGCGTTCGCCGACTGAGCGTGTACTTTACGGTACTCGCGGCTCTACTACTAACACTTGTTGCGCCGAGCGCTTATGCCGCCAATGCGTGCAACGTTGTTTACACAATTTCACCGCAAAACACCAGCCAGTTCGGAGCAACCCTCAACATCGAAAATACGGGAACGGTGGCCTGGACAAGTTGGTCGCTTACCTGGACCTTCGCCAACGGGCAGACCATCTCCAATGCCTGGAACGGAAACGTATCGCAGAGCGGCGCCAATGTCACGGTGAGTGAACAGCCCGGCCAGAGCTGGCAGAACGTTGCCGCCGGCGGAAGCTACTCCGGATTTGGCTTCAACGGCACCTGGAACGGCGTAACCAACGCGGTGCCCACGTCGTTCGCCGTCAACGGAACGACCTGCGGCGGGACGTTGACGCCCACGACCACCACGCTGACTGCATCCACAACCACGCCAAAGGTTGGCGCCAGCGTCACGCTTACGGCCACGGTTTCGCCTACGGCGGCCACCGGCACAGTCACCTTCTATTCGGGCACAACCTCGCTCGGAACCGGAACGCTTAGCTCCGGCGTGGCCACACTGGCGACCTCCTTCGCCGCGGCCGGAACGGACTCGCTGACCGCTGTCTATGGCGGATCGACGACCGATGCGACCAGCACTTCAAGCGCTGTTTCCGTTACTGTAGGTGCGGCAGCAACGACCACCACGCTGACTGCGTCCACCACCACTCCGGCGGTTGGCGCCAGCGTCACGTTGACAGCCACAGTTTCGCCTTCGGCGGCCACCGGCACAGTCACCTTCTACTCGGGCACAACCTCGCTCGGAACCGGAACGCTGAGTTCGGGAGTGGCCACGCTGACGACCTCATTCTCCACGGCGGGAACCTACTCACTGACTGCTGTTTACGCTGGCTCGACAAACTATACGACCAGTACCTCGAGCGCCATTTCAGTTACGGCCACCGCCAAGACCGCGACGACCACCGCGCTGACCGTCTCCACCACCACGCCAAAGATTGGCGCCAGCGTCACGCTGACAGCCACGGTTTCGCCTTCGGCGGCCACCGGCACAGTCACCTTCTACTCGGGCACAACCTCGCTCGGAACCGGAACGCTGAGTTCGGGAGTGGCCACGCTGACGACCTCATTCTCCACGGCGGGAACCTACTCACTGACTGCTGTTTACGCTGGCTCGACAAACTATACGACCAGTACCTCGAGCGCCATTTCAGTTACGGCCACCGCCAAGACCGCGACGACCACCGCGCTGACCGTCTCCACCACCACGCCAAAGATTGGCGCCAGCGTCACGCTGACAGCCACGGTTTCGCCTTCGGCGGCCACTGGCACAGTGACCTTCTATTCGGGTACAACTTCGCTCGGCACCGGCACGCTGAGCTCGGGAGTGGCCACGCTGACGACCTCATTCGCCACGGCAGGAACGGACTCGCTCACGGCTGTTTACGCGGGATCGGCGACCTACGCCACCAGCACTTCGAGCGCCGTCTCAATTACAGTCAGCGGCACATCGTTGACGCCCACGACCACTACGCTTACCGCATCCACCACCACGCCGGCGGTTGGCGCCAGCGTCACATTAACGGCCACTGTTTCGCCTTCAGCGGCAACCGGTACAGTCACCTTCTATTCGGGCACAACTTCGCTCGGCACCGGCACGCTGAGCTCGGGAGTGGTTACGCTTGCAACCTCATTCGCCACGGCGGGAACTGATTCTCTCACCGCTGTCTACGGCGGATCGACGACCTACGCCACCAGCACATCGAGCGCTGTCTCGATAACGGTTGGCGGCTCCGGCTACGCTGCAACCGCGAAGGCGAACTTCCTCGCCATGTACGGCGACATGACGGCTGCAAACGGGTACTTCAGCCCGCTGGGCATTCCTTATCACTCAGTGGAGACTTTTATGGTGGAAGCTCCCGACTACGGCCACGAGACAGTATCTGAGACCTACAGTTACTACCTCTGGCTGGAAACTATGTACGGCGCAATCGAAGGCAATTGGACACCTCTTCAGACGGCATGGGACAACATGCAGACCTACATGATTCCCAGCGCGACCCTGCAGCCGACCAACTCCGGCTACACTCCAAGCGCTCCGGCTACCTACTGCCCGACGTACGATAGCCCCAGCGACTACCCCTGCCAATTCAGTTCCACCTCCACCGTACCGGTTGGCGAGGATCCGATCGCGCAGGAACTGGAAACCACGTATGGCACCTGGAACATCTACGGCATGCATTGGATTCTGGACACGACCAATTGGTATGGTTACGGCATTGAAGAGAGCGGACCAGGCGCTTCGGGCGCTCCTTCTTTCTATAACTCGTATCAGCGCGGGCCGATGGAGTCGGTTTGGCTGACGATTCCGCAACCCAGCTGGGACATCTTCAAGTACGGCAATACCAGCGACGGCGGCTATCTAAGCCTCTTCACTGGGGGTTCGTATACGCAGCAGTGGAAGTACACGGATGCTCCGGACGCCGACGCGCGCTCCATCCAGGCCCTGTACTGGGCGCAGCAGTACTCCAATGGCAACTCGACGGTCGCTTCCTTGCTCCCGTTGGGTGCTCAATTGGGCGACTATTTGCGCTACTCGTTCTTTGACAAATACTTCAAGGTCCAAGGCTGCCAAAGCACCAGTTGCGCAGTGGAAAACGGCACCAAGAATTCGTCAGCGTATCTGCTGTCGTGGTACTACGCATGGGGCGGCGCAGTGCCGGCTGATGGAAGCTGGGCTTGGCGCATTGGCTCCAGCGACGTTCACTTCGGCTACCAGAATCCGTTGGCAGCTTATGCGCTGTCGAACGACACTTCTCTGATTCCAAAATCGCCCACGGCAAAGGCGGATTGGAGCACAACTCTCGAACGCACTCTCGAATTCTACCGCTGGCTGCAGTCGTCGAATGGCGCCATTGCAGGCGGCGCAACCAACAGTTGGGGCGGCGGCAGCAACACGGCCAATCCTCCCACCGCATGGGGCGGGCAGTACGCAGTTCCTCCCGCGGGCACTCCCACCTTCTACGGCATGTCGTACATCTTTGCGCCGTCTTACGGCAATCCGCCCAGCAACCAGTGGTTTGGAATGCAGGCATGGTCGATGGAGCGCTTGGCCGAGTACTACTATGTAACCGGCAACGCGGATGCCAAGATCATTCTGGATCCCTGGATGAAGTGGGTCGAAGCCAATTCCACGGCGACCGCGACCAGCTACTCAATCCCTTCGAGCTTGAGCTGGAGTGGACAGCCATCTACCAATTGGAATGCGACCACCCAGAATTGGACGGTGGGCGACCTTGGGGTCACTTACAACGCCGGGCTGACTGTAACCATTACGGCCAGCGGCCAGGATGTTGGCGTGACCGGTTCGCTCTGCAAGGCACTTCTGTATTACAGTGCCGGAACCTTGAAGTGGTCTGGAACGCAGGACATGACGTCGTTTAATCTTGCCAAGCAGCTCCTGCAAACCATGTGGTCATTGCACCGCGACAGCATAGGCGTATCGGTTGCGGAAACGCGCACCGACTACAGTAATCTCACCATCCCCATTTACGTTCCTTCGGGTTGGACGGGAACCATGCCTAACGGCGATCCGATCAACTCCAGCTCGACCTTCCTCAGTATCCGTACTCAGTACGAGTCGGATCCGAACTATGCCATGGTTGCGGCATATGCTGCCAACCCTTCGACGGCGCCGGTTCCCACATTCAACTATCACCGCTTCTGGGCTCAGACAGACGTAGCCACGGCCTACGCGGTGTACTACTTGCTGTTCCCGAACGACTAAGGAGAACAAGAGATAACTCGCCAGCCCGCATTCCGCGCAAGTACAGGTTCGCGGGCTGGTGTTTGCAGAGGAAAGGGCCGCGGTTTCTCGCATGACTTTGTTTATGGAATGAAGTCAATGTCCTGAAGCTGCGGCCTATCTGAGGACAGAGCGTAATCGGATATATAAGGCGGGTTGAAGGTTCGATTCCTGTCGCGTCCGTCATAAAAATAATTACTTAGTTATCCCGCACCACAATCACCACCAGAATGCGCGGCCCGTGCACACCTTTGATGCGCGTCATTTCAATGTCGGCGGTGGCGCTAGGGCCGGAGATGTAAGTTGCTAATGCTGGCGGTGGCTGGCAGCGGCTGAAGTACTCGGGCAGCGTTTCCACGATCTGACTGGCGCGCAGGATGCAGAGATAATAGTCGGGCAGGAGGGTAAGCTTGCGGCGGCCCTCGGTGGCTGTGTGGTGAAGCACGATGGTGCCGGAATCCGCGATGCCGCAGGTGGCGGAGGTGACCACGCCTTCTGCGCGCTCAATTTCGTGCTCGTCGATGGGGAGGCCGTGGTCGATAGTCCATTCCAATCCAGTGATCTTCCACGCGGATGTAACCATCCACTCATTGGGAGTTCCGGGCGGCGCAACAAATAGATGCCGGCCGCTGGCGGCAAGCTGGGCGGTAATCGTGTCGGCGAGTTTGGCGGGCGTACATTCGACGACCTCGGCATCGTACTCGCGCAGGCGCTGAATCATCAGCTCGACGCGAGCCTGAGCGGATAGCGATCCGTGGCCGACATACGCGCGGGGTAGATCCGCATAGGCCTCGGCAAGCTGGGAGGCGTCTTTGGCGGCCGTTGGGGTAGCGGCGCGGATGCTGTCGAGAATCTGTTGACGGGATGTTACGGGCTGCTTCATTTTTTCACCTTTACGCGTTCTGCCCACCACTGGTGGAAGGTTTGTTTGGGAAGGCCGCGCAGATCGCGGGTCTGAGTCCACTTTGCGCCCAGGCTGGGCAGTGCGTGAATCCATCCGTCCTTGCGAGTGAAGAAGCGCAGCCCGATGCGGCCTATGCGTTGCGCCGCATGGAAGCCCCAGGCAGTAGCGAAGATGAGGTTGGCGATGCGCAGGCCGAGATACATGAGATCGAAGAAACGGCCGGCCTGCTTGCGCTCCTGGTTGACGACTTGAGAACGCAGTTCGAGCAGCACCTCGGG
>CAZFMB010000085.1:0-18310 GCA_964520005.1 uncultured Occallatibacter sp. | reverse complement strand
CATTCTGATTCACCCAGTAACGAAACATTCCGGGATTGCTGCCCACCGACGGGCCGTAGAAGTTTTGCAGCGTCGCGATAACCTCATCGCGAAGTACCGTGGTGTTGCTGGGATTTGTGCCCGTCTTTTCAAAGCTCACATTGTCAAGATAGACCGAGCCCCCGGTAACGTTGATTGCCACCTGGGCTATGCCCGGCGTGGTGGACGCCGCAGATTCAGAGGCCGTGCAGTTATAGGTGTATTGCGCCCAGCTCGAAGTTAGTTTCGGCGCGTAAGATCCGCAACTGAAGCCGCCCTGTGAACCTCGGCTGGCCGAAGCGGTCAGCACCGGAGTACCTGAGGCCGCTTTGGCCCAGAAGGAAAGCTGATAAGTGCCATTCATCAATACGAATAGGTTATCTGTTGTGCAGGCGTCAAAGTACCAGCTTGCGGTCGCCGATGATCCGGCTGTCGCGGCGTTCATGTTGAGAGATTGCGTGCCGCAGGTCGCGCAGAGATCCGTGGTATCGGAAAGCAGTTGCGCGCCGCCGGTAACCGTGCCGGCCATTCCGCCCAGCGAGCCGCTTTCCCACCACGACTCGGGCGTGGGGAACGTCAACATACTCAGGACAACGGTATCGCCAACACTGAACGGAGCGCTGCACGGCGTGGAAACCGTGATTGTCGGGGATGTATAAGTCGTTTGGCCCACTAGCGGATAATTTGGGCCTGTGTTCGATGCGATGGTTCCCGTGCAGCCAAGTTCGGCGCCGCCCGATTGCGACTCAACCACGGTAAACGTTCCGCCCGCCCAGTAGTTAGCCGGAACTCCATCGTATTGGTCCGGAATGGTGAACGTAGTCGCGGTTCCGGCCGTCGTCAAAGCCCAAATCTGCCGGTTCAGCAATGGCTCGAATCCTGGGTTGGTGGACCCGATCAGGTTCTTGAGTATCTGGCCGTTGTCCCAGTAGTCAATGGCTCCGATGTTCACGCCGATGCGATTCGTGCTGCTCTGCACAATCGATCCATCGTTGAGTGACAAGGTCTGCGAAAACGCGGAAATGGAAAGAAATGCCAGAATAACTGAGACTGCAACTGCAAATAACTTTTTCATAAACATACTCCTTTGACGACTGTTTGATTTTTCAGACGGCGGCTCTTTCCTCTGGAGGTCGAGCCCTGCCGTAATGCACGCCAATCGCAAAGGGGAATATCCACACGGGATCAAGCATCTGACCAGAGCCAAACAAAGTAATTCTCCGTCAAAAACAAAATGCTTCAACGGTCTTGTCTATCTTGTCTTGCATGCCGCGGAAGCTAGCTTAGAGATAGTCGGCAAGCGAGCATGCTTCGGGCTGTAAAATGAAGAGGAGCCGGTCTTCTGGCATCTATTACGCTCCATGTTTCAAAAGACATAACTACCCACTTGCCTGATGGTAACTATGCCAACAGCGCCGTAGTCTTGCTGACTACTTTCGAACACATCCGTTCAGATTCTTTGAATCTTGTCTGCATATTGCGACGCGGATTTTTACGAGACAGTGATGCGTGTCACAGTTGATTTAGCAGCTTAAATCTATTTATAATAATTGTGACGGAAACAGCAGATCGCTAAGCATTAAGTCATAGTGATTCAGTTAGTTGCCGAAACGTAGATCAAATTGAGATATTTTAATATCTACAGGTGGTTCTAGAGTCGTGATGCGTGTCACAAATACTTGAAGGTTTAATCTCCCGCTCATGATTACTTTAGCATAGCCAGTTTGAACTTCACATTGAACTGGCTGCATAACAATCCGATGACTAACTTCAATAGGTTGTATGTATTAACCAGTTGTCTTAACCTTTACTGCAGGCGCGAGAGGGGCAATTCTGCGTTGTGGAGCCGGATAGTGTTTGCGCCTAACGAAGTATCCGTCTGAAAGTGAACCGGGAGCGCACCTCGTCTTCAGACGCGACCGTCGGCCCCGTGGAAACCGGCAGAATGGACTGACTCCAACCGATAAGAAGGAAACCAATTTGCGGCAATTGTTCACCCATATACACCGTGGTGATCGATATCCAGAAGACCGCCATAGCCGCCAGGAGAGCAACGGCGAAGGCTTGATCTTCACGTTCCTGAAGTTTCAATGTGCGTGCAATCAGTCGCCGAAAAGTTTCCGCGGCAATAAGTATTAAGAGAAAATACCCAGAGTTTCCATATGAAATATGAACAAGCAGAAACTCGTTATCGACGGAGAACATGCCGGGAAGGACTGGACGGCTAAGAACGCCCCAGCCCAGGAAGCCACCCTGTTTCACAATGGGTTGGTATAATTCATTCATTTGGCGCCTATACAACGCGCTTCCCTGCTGCTCATTCACAACCGCGCCTGGATCGGTGATGTTCGTATAGCGGGAAAAATACTGGTATGCTCCGGCCGCAGCCGCTGCAATCAGAACAGCCACCAATACCGTAGCAAGTTTTTTATTTTTAAATTTGGGAATTTGAAGAATTAAATATCCAACTCCAACAGCAAGCAAGGGCCCGCGTGATTGCGTGAAATATACGCACAGCAAAAGTATAAGGCCTGGAATGTGATACTTCTCAATCCAGTCATGCTTGTTTATAAGGGTCACACCTGAACCCCATTTGCGCAGATAGACCAGCCACACATTCAAAGCTGCGACCATCCCGAATGATATTCCCGCCAACTCGGCATCGTTGAAGGACGCCACCAATCTTCCATGACCTGACCTGATTTGAATGAATGCCCGGACGCTGTCGAGATTGAAGACCCTTTGTCCTATTGAACCGTAGATGCTCTGTCCCATCCGCCAGTCGTACAGTCCGATAGGAGCCACCAATAACATCAGAATCACAATGCGCCGGACAGTAACCAAACGGAGTCCGGGCTCTATTATCGTGCGCCCTACCGCATACGCGAGGAAGATGGAGATAAAGGAATTCAGGGCAACGAAGATGCCATCGTTCATAACACGCTCGCGAAGAATCTCGCTAGTGGTGATACTAACGATGAACAGCAATACTAGAATGTCCATCAACGAAGGAAGGCCCTTGCGCGCAAGACGATACAGCGCCACTGCGCCAATCGGGATCAGCGCCGACTGGGCCGCGGAGATTGCAGGCAAATGCGGAAACTTGAGTGCATATCCGTCGGGCAGCAACAAGAGAGCGGGTAGGTAGACAGACAGAAAAGCCGTCTCGATACGCCCTCGGACCACAAGATAGAGCGATAGCAGGCCGGGCAAAAGGAATATCGCACTCATGGAAATAGGTTAACCTATTAATGCGGTTTGCACGATAACAAAGAGTGTGATTATGTAAGATTGGGTTGCAACACTATAACAGAAATTAATGAACGTGCATTCAATCCCCGATAGTCGCACTGATTCCACGGCGTCAGAGATTGCCGAAAGAGCCGGTTCTACAATCGAGTCTGTCGGGGCTATTCGCTTGGGCACTTTCATCTATTGAGCGCATTTTCCGCATTTTGTTCAATATTTGTATCGACAGCCATTTCACAGAGGGCGCCCCATTATGAAGAAATACTCAATACTCTTCCTCTTCTCCGCCATACCGCTGCTTTGCCAGACGAATCAAGGAGAATTGCGCATCGAAGTGGTCGATCCCGCCGGTCTGGGCGTGAAAACGACGGTTCTGATCGTCAGCAAAGCCAGACAATATCGAAATCTTCTCGCAACTAGCAACCAGGGATATCTGGACGTGCAGCGCCTACTGTTCGGCAGATACCAGATTGAAATAGAGCAACCGGGCTTCGCAGCTGAATCCAAATCTATCGAAATACGATCATCGTTGCCAGTAGTGGTGAATATCCAACTCCATTTGCCTGCGGTGAGTGAATCCGTGACCGTTCATGCAACCAGCGCGCTCATCGTTCCAAGAGAGGCTGGTTCCGTTAATCAATTAGACTCTGACTTCATCCAAAACCGGCTCAGTTCAGTTCCTGGTCGCGATCTTCAGGACTTGGTAAATTCGCAGCCTGGTTGGCTCTATGAAGGCAATGCCGTGCTGCATCCCCGCGGCTCTGAGTATCAGACGCAGTTCGTTGTTGATGGCGTACCGTTGACGGACAATCGCTCTCCCAGCTTCGGACCGGTAATTGAAGCGGACGATGTCGCATCGATGAGTATTTATACCGCCGGCATTCCCGCAGAGTATGGAAGAAAAATGGGGGGCGTAGTCGAAGTCAACACTCTTCAGGATTCTCAGCAGGGCTTTCATGGCCAGGCTGTCCTTTCCGGCGGAAGTTTCGATTCAGCTGGAGCATTCGCAAAGGGACAGTATGCTTGGGGAAAGAATACTCTGGGAGGCAGCGCAAGCCATAGCACGACGGAACACTACTTGAATCCTGTGGTGCCACAGAATTATTCGAATACAGGCACTGTAGGCGACTATTCCATAAATTATGCGCGAGACTTGGCACCGAACGATCGAGTTCGATTCATTGCGCGGCATGAATTAGCGCGCTATGACATCCCCAATGAGATGGTGCAGCAGGCGGCAGGGCAACGCCAGAATGCCGACAACTATGAAACCCTGGGGGTCGCTTTCTACGAACATATATTCTCGACCAGCAGCACCGGCGATCTGCGCGGGATGGTTCGCGACAACTCGAATGATTTCTACTCTAACCCGGAATCGACACCGATCATCGTCTTGCAGCACAACTGGTTTCGAGAGGGGTATTTCAAAGCCAGTGCAACCATCGATCACGCTCGGAACGAGTGGAAGGCTGGCATTGAGTCGGACAACATATTTTTGAATGAGATGCTGAACTACAACATCACTGACCCAACGCAATTCGACCCCGGCTCCACACTCGCATTTGCATATAAGGCAAATCGCCCTGATTTGGAGCAGGCGGTCTTTGTACAGGATCAGATCCGGTTGCATAAATGGACAATCAATGCCGGCCTGCGCTGGGACCACTATCAATTACTTCTCAACCAGCAAGCATTGCAGCCGCGTTTTGCCATTTCCCATTACTTCCAAAAAGCTGACACAGTCCTGCACTTTTCCTACGATCGGATCTTCCAGACGCCATCGTTCGAGAACATTCTGCTGTCAAGTTCGCCGCTGGTTGCGAGCATCGATTCCGCTGGCTTTCTTAATCTGCCAGTTCAGCCATCGAAAGGGGATTACTATGAAGCTGGCTTGAACAAGTCTTTCTATGGACATCTAATGCTTGGGAGCAACTACTTCAGAAGAATTGTCGATAACTATGCTGACGATAGTCAGATATTTAATACTACGATCAGCTTCCCTATCTCTTTCCGGAAGGCGATTTTATACGGCGCCGAAGGAAAGGTTGAGGTTTCCGGATGGCATCATCTCTCTGGTTATGGAAGTTACTCTTACATCGTCGGCAACGTGTGGTTTCCGGTTACCGGTGGACTTTTCTTCGGTGCCAATGCGAGTAAGGCCTCATCTCAATTAATCGGCCACGTTCCGGATTCTCAGGATCAGCGCAACACAGTTCGCGGACGCGTTCGCTACCAGTTAGCGCCGCGCGTGTGGACCGCATTTGGCGTGCAATATGACTCCGGGCTGCCTTTCGACTTCGACGGCGATCCATCCACTGTTTTAGCCCAGTATGGCCAGCTGGTTCTGAATCGAATCAACTTCGCTCGTGGTCGTATCTATCCAGCGTTTCAAGCGAACGCTTCCGCAGGCCTGGATGTCTATAAATCTAATCGCTTGAAGATACGACTCCAGGCTGATGGACAAAACCTGAATAATCTGCTGGACGTGATTGATTTCGGTGGTCTGTTTTCCGGCAATGCCATTGGGCCATCAAGAAGCTTTAACCTGCGCATCACAAATATCTTCTAATCCTCAAAGTTATGCGAAATAATGCCGGTCCGGACAAAGGTCTGGACCGGCATTGTTTTCTGACAAACTATGGCGAGGCGTATGTCCACGACAGCACATTCTGTGTTGCCGTCGCACCACCTGTCGAGCCGGTGAATCCGACATAGGCCGTATTCCCTCCAACAGCACTGGGAATATTCACGGTGAACACCTCCGTCACCGTGGCATTGGTCACTGTGTCAGTCAGTGTCATGGTCAGTGTGGTTCCGTTATATACCATTTGCACGGCCATCGTGTCCCCGCTGTGCAAGTTAATCCCCGTCGAACTTAAATCTATAGACGGAACAGTTGGCGCCGCACCGCCGGTATAGATCCCCGTGGAGTCGCTGCCCTCCCCGGCATTGTTATATAAGTCGAACTTTACAGCTACGCTGTTGGAAATACCTTGATAAGCTAGGCCTCCTCCAGGGTCGCCCAGAGACCAGATGTTGTTGCCCTGAATCACAAATGCCATGCCATCCGCCGAGGCATTTGTTTGTTGGAAGGTGAAGTTGGTTGTAAAGGCTTGCACCGGGACTTTCGTTGTAAACCAAGCGGATCGCTCTTCGTCCGTTCCTCCGTCGGTCAGTTGCAGCAAACCGCCAGTCACCGATGCGCCATAGTTCAGCGACAGGGCGCTGGCCGTAAATCCGCTGCTGGGATAGTTGATATAAGTTGTTACCGCGCCGATGATGTAGGCCGCCGTGGAAACGCTGCTGCTGGTGTACCCAGTCTCGACCGCGATAGCTTCAATCGTCTCTGTCGCGTTCACCGTAATAGGACCGCTGTACACGGTTGATGATGTAGTGGGCGTCGTTCCATTGGTGGTGTAGTAGATGGTCGCGCCCGCCGTTGCATCACTGATCGTTATCGTCTGCGATGTGGCGTAGGATCCCGCAGGCGGAGTGAATGTGGGCGCGGGAAGCAGCGGAGCAATGGTATAAGCCGCCGTAGCAACTGCGCTGTTGGTGTAGCCCGTTTCCGCTGCGATAGCTTCAAGCGTCTCCGTCGCGCTCACCGTAATTGGGCCGCTGTATACGGTAGACGACGTTGTTGGCGTGGTTCCATTGGTGGTGTAGTAGATGGTCGTGCCTGCCGTCGCGTCGCTGATCGTCACTGACTGCGCAGCCGTGTACGTTCCTGCCACAGGAGAGAAGGTGGGCGCGGGCAACACCGGAATAATAGTGTAAGCCGCCGTAGCCACAGCGCTGTTCGTGTAGCCAGTTTCGACCGCGATGGCCTCCAGCATCTCGGTCGCGCTCACCGTGATTGCGCTGCTGTACTTCGTCGATGATGTCGTTGGCGTTGTTCCATTAGTAGTGTAGTAGATGGTTGTGCCGGTAGTCGCGTCGCTGATCGTCACTGACTGCGATGTCGTGTAAGTCCCTGCCGAAGGCGAGAATGTAGGTGTAGGCAACACAGGAGCGATAGTATATGCAGCCGTGGCAACTGTACTGTTAGAATAGCCCGTCTCGACCGCGATAGCTTCAATCGTCTCCGTCGCGCTCACTGTAATCGGACCGCTGTAAGCAGTAGATGATGTAGTGGGTGTCGTCCCATTGGTGGTGTAGTAAATGGTCGCGCCTGCTGTTGCGTCGCTGATTGACACCGACTGAGCTGTTGTGTAAGTTCCTGCCGCAGGTGAGAACGTAGGTGCAGGCAGCGCGGGAACAATGGTATAGACCGCCGTGGTTACCGCGCTATTTGTGAAGCCCGTCTTCGCAGCTATCGCTTCAAGCGTCTCCGTTGCACTCACGGTAATCGCGCCGCTATACACAGTAGACGACGTTGTTGGCATGGTTCCGTTAGTGGTGTAGTAGATTGTAGTGCCCGCCGTGGCATCGCTGATTGTCACTGACTGCGATGACGAGTAACTCCCTGCAGCAGGCGAGAATGTTGGCGCGGGAAGCACTGGTGTAATTGTGTAGACTGCGGACCCCACTGTGCTGTTGGTATAGCCTGTCTCAACCGCGATAGCTTCCAGTGTCTCAGTTGCGCTGACTGTGATAGGAGCACTATACACGGTTGATGACGTAGTGGGCGTCGTCCCGTTGGTGGTGTAGTAGATTGTAGCGCCTGCTGTGGCGTCGCTGATTGTCACCGTCTGCGATGTGGCGTAAGTGCCGGCAACGGGCGAGAATGTAGGCGTAGGCAGCAGAGGAGCAATAGTGTAGGCTGCCGTAGCAACAGCACTGTTGGTGTAGCCCGTTTCCACTGCGATAGCATTCAGTGTCTCTGTTGTATTTACCGTGATCGGAGAGTTATACACGGTCGATGACGTAGTGGGTGTCGACCCGTTGGTTGTGTAGTAGATCGTTGCTCCAGTCGTCACGTCGCTGATTGTCACGGATTGGGACGTAGTGTAAGTGCCTGCCGCCGGCGAGAATGCTGGCGCGGCAGCGACATTTCCCGCCGGACTCACATATGTCCACGACAGCACATTCTGTGTCGCGGTCTCACCGCCCGTCGCGCCGGTGAATCCCACATATGCCGTACTGCCTCCCACAATGCTGGGGATATTCACCGGGAAGACCTCCGTAACCGTTGCCTTGGTCACTGTATCGGTCAGCGTCATTGTCAAATTGGTTCCGTCATAAACCAGTTGTGCGTTCATGATGTCCCCACTGTGCAAGTTAATCCCCGTCGAACTTAAATCCACAGCCGGCACCGTTGGCGCCGCACCGTCGGTATACAGCCCCGTGGAGTCGATACCCTCCCCGGCATTGTTATACAAGTCAAACTTCACCGCTACACTGTTAGCAATTCCTTGATAACCTAGTCCGCCCCCAGGATCGCCCAGTGACCAGATGTTGTTGCGTTGAATAGCAAATGTCATGCCGTCCGCCGAGGCATTTGTCTGTTGGAAGGTGAAATTGGTAATAAAGCTTTGTACCGGAACCTCGGTCGTAAACCAGGCGCTTCGAGTTTGCCCCGTCGCTGCGGTGGTCAGCTCCAGCACCCCGCCTGTCACCGTCGGACCATTGTTCAGCGACAGATTGCTCGCTGTGAATCCGCCGCTGGGATAGTTAATGTAAGTGACGCCCGGCGTGCTGATGGTGTAGGTCGCCGTAGCAACTGCGCTGCTTGTGTAGCCTGTCTCGACCGCAATGGCTTCCAGCGTCTCCGTCGAGCTTACAGTGATAGGAGTGCTGTACACGCTGGAGGAAGTTGTGGGCGTAGTGCCATTAATTGTGTAGTAGATCGTCGCGCCTGCCGTCGCTTCGCTGATCGTTACCGTCTGCGAACTGCTATATGTTCCCGTCGCCAATGAGAATGTCGGCGCCGGCAATTGAGCTGCTATGGTATACGTACCACCTGAAGCCGGGCTGTTGTTATAGCCGGTAGCGCCTGCCATCGCCTGTACCGTCTCACTCGCGTTAACAGAGAGTGGAATGCTGTAAATCTCTGACGAAGTTGTGGGCGTCGTCCCGTCAGTTGTGTAATATATAGTGGTTCCACTCGTAGCATCGCTTATAGTCACCGTCTGCGCTGCCGAGTAAGTGCCTGGGGATGGGGATAACACAGGAGCGGGCAGGATGGGAGCGATGCTATACGCCGCAGTTCCAACGGCACTGGGAGCATAGCCGGAGGAAACGGCGATCGCTTTCAATGTTCCCGAGGTGCTCACCGCGATAGGAGCGCTATAGACGGTCGATGACGTAGTTGGCAGAGTTCCATTCGTTGTGTAATAGATTGTCGCGCCCGTTGACCCGCTGCTGATGCTCACCGACTGTCCAGTCGCATATGCTCCGCCGGGAGGACTGAAGATAGGCGAAGTTGTAGCCGGCAAGCCGTTTGATATGGTCGTATATACCCACGTTTCTATTTTTTGGCTAGATGTAAGTCCGCTTGTACTGCCGGTAAATCCAATATAGGCAGTATTGCCGCCTACGATCGAGGGAATATTCACCGTCCAGCTTGTGGAATACGCCGCTCCGGTGATCATGTCTGTGATCACCATCGACAGAATACTGCCGTTATAAGTCACACTTACATTGAAGGTATCGTCGCTGTGTAGGTCAATGCCGGTCGTGCTTAGATCAATAGCGGGAACTGTGGGGCTTGCGCCGTTGGTATATAGGCCGATTGAATCAGGACCCTCACCGGCCGCGTTATCGAGATCGAACTTGATTGCGATACTATTGGTGATCCCCTGATATCCCAGCCCCGATCCGGCAGAACCAAGTGATGTGTTGCTCTCACCCTGGATTGCAAACGTAAATCCCTCTCCAGCGGGGTTAGATAACTGGAAGCTGAAGTTGCTCGTAAATGCCTGTATGTTTACCGGCTGGTAGTACCATGCAGATCCAGCTTCCCCCGTCAATCCCGTCGTCAGTTGCAGCCGCGAGTCGTCGAGATCTGTACTGCCATTCAGAATCATGATTCCCTGGGTTCCTGCAAATCCCTGCGGGAAGTCGATCCCCGTTTGTCCGGTATCGATTGTGTATGTTGCGCTCGCCACGTCGCTATTGATTAATCCAGAAGCCGCGGCGATCGCGTTCAGAGTCTCGGTTGTGCTTACTGTAATTGCTCCGGTGTACTGTGTAGAGGCGGTCGTCGGCGTTGACCCGTCGGTTGTGTAATATATCGTTGCACCTGAGGTAGAATCGCTAATGGTCACAGAAATGGATTGTGTTGATGTGCTGCTGCCCGGACTGAAGGTAGGCGTGCTTACCTGCGAGGAGTTGACATAGGTTCCTGAAGTTATCCCGCTTTGTAGATAGCTGGGAGCGCTCGCCATCGCCTGAATTGTAGTAGTCGCCGTCAGGGCGATTGGAGTTGTGTATTCAGAAGACGCCACACTTGGTGTGCTCCCATCGAGGGTATAGTAGATCGTCGCTCCTGGCGTTGCATCCGTTATGCTAACGGCGATATTGCCGCTAAAGGTCTCGGCGCCTGGACTCAATACCGGATCCGATGCCAATTGCTGGCCATTCAGCAGTCCATACACGCTCAACTGGGATTGCGTGCCGACATATACTTTCCCATTTGCCACCGTCGGCACCGTAAATTTGACTGCAAAACCGGGGTTATCGCGCGATAAGTTCGTATTGCTTGAATAGAGAGTGGTGGATATATTGGCCGCATTATGAGCCATCAATACAGAAGGTCCAGAGTCCATATAACCGTCGGTCTCAAGGCTCCAGACAATTCCCTGTGTACTCCCGTTGGCAGACACCACCGGGTTCGCTCCCGGATAGCCGTATTTTTCTGAGGAGATCGCTGTAGGTCCAGTAAGCAGACCATTTACAAGAGGAAATGCCTTCAGAGTGTCAACCTGCCCCCAGTAATAGACTGTTCCATTCCAGTATGCAGGGGTGCTCCATGCGCCTGTGTCCCCGACTGCACCCGTCAGTTCCTGAACGACCTTATCGCCAGCAGTGTTGTATCCCCCAAGATTCTGGCGATTGAGTAGGTATGCTATGCCTGATTTTCCAGTCTGCACAAGAAGATAGGGATAACTTCCCGTAGTCTGTGTGGGTACGAGCATGATGCCCCCGGATGCCTGATCCATATCCCACTGATCCAGTTCTGCCTGACCGGCTGGCGTAAAATCATCCTGAATGGTCGGCACTCCATTGGTCAGATCCAGATTGAGGATACTGTCTCCAAAGTCCATGCCGGCCGTGTACGGCGAAGTAGCCGTAAAATCTCCATTTCCTGTAGCTATGAATACCCGTCCGTAAGGATGATTAACTGGATCGAGCACATCGGCCGCCAGGCCTGCGCCGCCCATCCAAGTGCCTCCACCAACGCCGTTTGGCGAAGTGCAGAACGCACCGGTCTGCTGCAGAGTGGTTTCGTTGTAACCCAGGAGCCACCCATGCCACGGCCCGTTGTCGCCATGTGATGCGAATGCGATATAGACAATGCCATTCAGCAGCAGAAGTCCGGCGCGCTGATTAGCCCACTCCGGGTCCAGTGTCAGCTCGCCTCCCGTGCTGCCGTTTCCGGTGCCAGGTACTGTTGCGGTAATCACCACCGGGCCGCCATACTTCTCCGCTCCTGAAGTTACATCGAGGGCGTGCAGCCGCAGATAAAATTTACTTCCTTCCTCAGTAAAGCTCACTACATACAGAGTGCCACTCACCGGATCAATTACCGGAGTTCCCGTAATCCCCAACTGCGGAATAATATCGGTGCCTATCACATTCGATGAAGGAGGAGTGGCGCCTGCTGCTGCGCCGTGCGCTGCGGTAAGCATCGAGGCAAACCAGAGAGGGCTGGAGTTGCTGCCGCCGTTGCTGTCCGCATCGAAGGCATACACGCTGTCATTTTCAGTCGCTACAAACACCACATTGTGCGATTGTCCGCCGACAGTCACATTCGGAAGATAGAGAGGCTGAGCGTACACGTATCCATCCACAGCCTGCGAAAAGAGTTTGCCAAACTGCGTGGGATTTACATTGGTTGTATTCAGGATGGTCTCATTGAGGTTCTGTCCGGTTCGTGCGATGTCATTGCGCCATGTAGTAACACTGACCTGGGCGTTCATCCACAGATTACCGATCGCCAGAAATAGACCCGCTCCTAACAGCGCCCTCCGGCTGTTGCTCGCTCCTTCCGCCACCCAGTGCATTTTCCGCAGACTAGACATAATTCACCCTTTCTCTTTCGTACCGCAGTCTCCCGGAATGAGAACCGGACTTCGTCAGCAATGCCTCTCATTGTTTCGCGCCGGCAGATGCAATTTAATGCTCGCCAATCTCGGTTGCCGGCAGACCTGCCTAGGTCGATAGTTCTGTTCTCCTGAACGGATAGACGCAATTGACAAAGATGAAAGATAGAGCAACTCAGCGGATCATTAGGCCAAAGAAAAATACTCCACTCTTCATCTGGGAAAGAATTGTTCCTTTATCTCTTAACCCACACGTAAAAAACGCTTCTGATCAGAGACCCGCTAAGTGGCTTGGGTCAGCTACTATTGCAAATATGTCAAATGGAGTTGCCGGGAAAATGGGAAGTCCTTCGTCGCGATTTCAGCATAATACTATGATGAGATAGTAGACCGAAACAGTCCAAAAACACACAGAAAATTAGTAATACAAAATAGTAATGATGTAGTCATCTGCCATAGGCAATTAATTGTCAGTTGCGAAGTTGTTATCACTGTAAAATGACAATTAATTGTCGTTGGATGTCTTTGTGATCTCAACGAGTGAAGTGGAAACGTCACTTTCGATTGATCTTTCGGCGTCAATCAGCCATCTCGCACATGGCCTGGATAGACTGCGTTTGATTGATTGCCGTGAATATAATGTTGCTATAACAGCCGCAATGATACAGGCTCGTAAAGGAGAATCAGGATTGGCATGGTAAAAGGGAAGTCACAACGGCCGTTGATTCTCGCATTGATCTTACTCACTCTGGTGGGAATGGCTGCAAGGCTGGCCGCGCAGCGTCCTTTGGCGGCCGAAGCTCTCGCCATCGAGCGCATCGCGGAGGAGCGTGATCGGGACAAATCTCTGCCCGCAAATCTTGCCTGGAGTCCTTCTGGAAAGAGTCTAAGCTTTGTTCGGCGAACTCTCCGGCCAGGCAAAGACGCACATCGCTCTATGGCCATCGAGATCTGCAGTATCGATTCTGCGACTGGCGTACAAAAGATTCTTGTTCCCGATGCTGAGTTAACAGCCGCTTTCGGCGGCCATCATCCCCATGACACGGCGGCCGGCAGAGAGGCCGATGGCGCGAACCAGCTTCAGGATTATGCCTGGGCTCCGGACGGACACGCTTTGTTGCTTGCCACCAGCGTCGCACTCGCTTGGTTTGACCTCGACGCTCATTCTTCCCGCCTCATTCTGAAAAATCAAACCGGTCTCAGCAATCCTCAGATAAGCCCGGACGGCCGTTTTGTCAGCTTCCTCCAAGACCACACTCTTTGGCTGGCAGATGCCGCAACCGGCGCTGCTCATGCCCTTTCGCCTCCGGGAACTAGCGATTTGCGAGAAGGCGAACCGGACTGGGTCTATCTTCACGAACTGGGAATGCAGTTGGTATATTGGTGGTCGCCTGACTCGTCTTCTCTCGCCTGGATCGAGACAGATGATCGTGCGGTCGCCAAATACTCGCTCCGCAGTTCCGATGGCGATGAGCACTCGATAGCATATCCCAAGCCAGGCGAAGCCATTCCCGCGATTCGTCTCTACGTGAAAGCGGTATCCAGTCGCAAGCTGCTTCAAATCGACCTCGGCAACGATGCGAATGTCTACATTCACCGCGTGCAATGGCTGCCGGACGGTAAGCACCTAGCCATCGAGCGTCTCAGCCGCAATCAGAAAACTCTCGACCTTCTCCTGGCGGATACAGCCACGGGAAAGGCGCGCGTGATCCTCGCAGAGAAAGACGCTTATTGGATCAACCTAAGCAACGATCTGCATTTTCTCAAAGACTCACATCGCTTTCTCTGGACCAGTGAAAGCTCTGGTTTCCGCCATCTCTATCTTTACGATATATCCGGTCGAGAGCCAATCCAACTTACCCACGGCGACTGGGAAGTTACTTCGCTGGTTGGGGTCGACGAAACCGCGAGCACGGTTTACTTTACTGCAAGCCAAGCGAGCACTCTGGAGCGCCAACTCTATCGCGTGAATTTGGACGGGACAGAAATGACGCGCATTACGCGAGAGAAAGGTACACACAACCCGGTGCTGTCGCCCTATGGCGATCTTCTACTGGATACCTGGTCTAGTCTCGCTTCACCACCCAGTCAGGAACTGCTTCGAGCCGACGGAATCCGGATTGCAAGCCTAGGCGGCAACGCGCCTGACGACCCAGTAATTCTCCAGTTCAAAAAGCAGCTCAATTCTATCGAGTTCCTTACCTTGAAGACACACCTCAGCACGGATATGAATGTCTGGATGATGAAGCCTCCGGACTTCGATGCCGCGCGGAAATACCCGGTGATTGTTTATGTTGCCGGAGGACCTGGAGAGCAAACCGTGCGCGATGCCTGGGGCGGAGACATTTCACTCTGGCTCGCGTCGATGGCGCAGAACGGCTATATCGTGTTTGCTGTCGATTACCGCGGCTCCGCGGGACGCGGCCATCTTTTTGAGGAGCCGCTGCATTTGCGGCTTTCCGCGGCAGAGATGGCGGACCTGCGGGACGAAGTCCTATACCTGCGCTCGCAGCCATGGATCGACAAAACGCGCATCGGTATCTGCGGTTGGTCATACGGAGGATTTCTGGCGCTCCATGGAATGCTCGACCGCCCTTTGCTTTTCAAAGCAGGGTTTGCCGGTTTCCCCATTACCGATTGGCATCTCTATGACGCGGTCTTCGCCGAGCGTTACCTGGAAGACCCCACGCGCAATCAAGACGGATGGCTCTCATCTTCTCCTCTGGAGAATGCCAAATATCTCAGTGCGCCGCTCCTGCTTGCTCAGGCGACACTGGACGAGTCCGTGCATCAGGAAAATTCATGGATGCTGCTCGATGAACTTTTGGACAGAGGAAAATATGCTGACATACTACTATTTCCCGACCGCCGGGATTTGTTCGAGGATCACGGTGCGCGGCTGATTCTCTTTCAGCGGCTCACCGACTTTTTTCTCAGGAATTTGTAAGCAAACACGGCGGCTTTCCAGCCGGGCTCGCATCCTGACGTTAATCGGCGCGAACCGCCCGCGAGTCCCACAGAATGCCCAGGCTGGTCATCAGTGAGCAGGCCACCCAGCACAAGCTCACCATCATGACTCCGTCAATCGTGTAGTAAAAGACCGCATCAATGGTATGCATGGAAATGACTTCGGCACACCAGCAACTCAAGGAGAGAATTGCACCCCAGACTGCAATTACTGCACCGGCTCTGCCGCGAAAACGCAGCCAGGTCAGACCGATTCCGGCAGCTGCGGCCGCACCTAAAATAATCAGCGCCGCAAGCTGTGGCCCGAAGCGCTGTGCATACAGATTCTCTCTGATCGCTTCGCCTTCTAGTAGGTTGTGCAGGTGCAAGCGTACGCTGAACACCATATCCAGAAAAAGTCCAACTTCCAGCACCACGAGAACCCAGGCGAGCCGTTTCAGGTGCGAAGACCCGCGATATCGGGCCCATGCGATGGCGCACGATACTGCGGTAATGAAATATGCATTCATCCCGATGATTCGTGTCGGGTTCAACCATCCAGCGTCAGATGTCATGGCCGCTCCTGCATCTTCGGGTATCTCCTCTACTGGCTCGCAACGTCTGCGAATATATAGCTAAAGTGCGCTACACCGGCATAAAAGACGTTCAGCCAAACGTGTTATCTGGCGTGATAGTCGACCGTGAACACGCAGGACTCCGAGCCGTCATCGATCCAGCTTGTGGTATCGATAAATTCAACCTTCTCCACAAAAGCAGTTTCGCCGGTACGATGGATGTTCACAGCTTCAGATGCCAAATCCCAGTTATACACTTTTCTTTTTCCAGTCTCTAGGCCATCTTGATACATCAAGTCGTCTGGGTAGGGGTGAGGATTGCCACCCTCATCGAGCACCAGCAAATTGAACGTGATTTTCGAGATTTGCTTGCCGGCGTGGTTGTCAAACTCTATAGTGAGTTGCGGCTTCGACATTCCGCCCTGATGGCTATAACTCAATTCAACGCGGTTAATTACGACTGGGCATTTAGGATCAGGACTCTCGGCCTCCGCCTTCAGCATCCCGAAGGCCAAACAAAGTGTAAAAACCAGCAATACGGCGCTTGATCTCATATGCGCTCACTCAATTGTTCACCTTTCCGGCTTGCCGCCTTTGGAAAGATTATAGTCGCTGTGTGAACAGTTCTGTTGTCAATGAAATAAATTGCCGTCAATATAAATAATTGAAGATAATTACTGGTGAATCAATCTCTAAACAACCAAAATGCAACGCTTCCGATGGAGTGATCGGATTGGGACGGCATCGGCTGGCTTGCATTTCGACGGAAATCACGGCGAAGGTTTGGCAATTTTCCCCGCACCATGTAGAATTCCATCATGCCGGGATTTGCAAGGACTGAACGGTCCTGCTTGTCCTGCTTGAAGAAGTAGCGAGACTATGTGCTATGTGGTGCAGTTGCCCTTCATGAAAGCGGGTGACTGCTTCTGCTGAGAGCAGAGCGTAAAAACGCCGGGAGGTCGGCTACGCTTCTGCTTGCACGCTGAAGTGTCTCCGTTCACTTGCGATCTTCAAGTCAGCTTCCGCGGCATGAAAGACAAGATAGACAAGGCCGTTGAAATATTTGTTTGACGGAGAACTTTTTTGTTTGGCGCTGGCCAGACGCTTATCCCCGTGTGTGTATGTTTTCATCTTTACGATTGCCGTGGATAACTGTAGGACTCGCCCCTATAGGGCAGAGTACTGTCAGAAATAAATCAAACAGTCGTCGAGGGATTTAGCACATGAAAAAGCTTTATGCATCAGTTGTAGCCTTAATTCTGTCGTACTTTTCCATTTCCGCGTTTTCGCAGACATTGTCACTCAACGATGGATCGATTGTGCAGAGCAGCACGAATCGCATCGGCGTGAACATCGGAGCCATTGACTACTGGGACAACGGCCAGATACTCAAGAACCTGATCGGGTCCACCAACCCAGGATTCGAGCCATTGCTGAACCGGCAGATTTGGGCTTTGACGACGGCCGGAACCGCGACTACGTTCACCATTCCGGACCAATACGATGGAGTTCCGGCTAACTACTGGGCGGGCGGAACGTTTACCGTGGTTGAGTCGCAATCGGGCGGCGCCGAACTTGGCTGCACGGGAACCATCGCATCGAACACAGGCCCAAATTATCCGCTAGTGGGCCAAACGACTTATACATCCCCGACAATCACGGTTTCCACGCCGTGCAGCGCTCCGTTCAGTGTTGGCGATACCGTTGTCCTGAGTATGTTGACGTTCCCCACGCCCGAGTCGTGGTGGGAAAGCGGCTCGCTGGGCGGAATGGCCGGCACGGTTACCGGCGGCGCGCAACTGCTTTCCGATACCACGGATCTCTGCGCGACCTGCGGCACGCAATCTCTCAACATGAACGCCGCGACAGCCGGATCATCGGCGACCGCAAGCTGGTACTTTGACGCCTGCACAACAGATAACCTATTCGTATTGATGAATGGCACTTATCAGCTTTCCTTCTGGGCCAAAGCAGCCTCGGGTACTCCGGTGCTGACCGCTTCGGCCAGCCGAGGTTCGCAGGGCGGCTTCAGTTGCGGATCTTACGCGCCGAAACTAACTTCAAGCTGGGCGCAATACACCTATAACTGCACGGCCTCTGAATCGGCGGCGTCCACCACGCCGGGCATAGCCCAGGTGGCAATCAATGTTACCGGGGGCTCGGTCTATCTTGACAATGTGAGCTTTGAAAAGGCGGGCACAAATCCCAGCAACACCACGGTACTTCGCGATGAGGTTATTGCGACGCTGCAAAACTTCTATGGCCCGTCGGTGGGCAGCAATCCCGGAATGTTTCGTTACTGGGTGAATCAGAATG
>CAZFMB010000084.1:0-18812 GCA_964520005.1 uncultured Occallatibacter sp. | reverse complement strand
CGATATGCCGCTCCAGAGGCGGCTGTCCTACCATTGAACGAGGGGGCAACAAGAAAGTAAAGGCTTGTCTTGCAGCCATGTCGGCAGTAGCCATGGCAGGGTGCCGACGGCCAAAAGCCACTGGTCCATCATAAGGGGATTCCCTGCCCCGGTCAAACCCCACAGGTGTGGACTTAATGTGATTTCAATATTTTTGAGACGCCCCTGATGTAAAATCGGAGCAACAATGGAGTTGACCCTCAATTTCATCTGGGCGCTATTGGCCACACTGATGTGCTGGCTGTGGATGCGTCATGCTCCGCGCGAGCACTTAAGCCGGCGGATGCAGTTGGTTGCCCTTGCGGTGGTCATCCTGATCCTGCTTCCAATCATCTCGGTGACCGACGACCTGCAAATGGCTCAAAACCCGGCCGAGGCCGACGCTTACTACCTGTGTACACGTCGCGATCACGTCGCCTTAAGTTCGCACTCCATCTTTCCAGCCGCTGCAAAGCTTCCCCCGCCGGTTTTTACCGAGCTTTCTTTCGGATTTTTGCGCTTTGCCGCGCCGGGCAATCCTCCTGCCCCACTGGTGGAGATACCCGCGTTGGCTTCTATACAGAATCGGCCGCCGCCCGCGGCTTGATTGCCGCAATGCTCGTCTAACACCATAGGCCCCCTACTAGTTGAGATCGCCGTGCTGACTACGGCGCAAAGGCTGCGTATGAAGCAAATCTTGTATATTCTGACAGCCTCGGTTGTGGCCGCGCTGCTTTTCGTCGCGCCGGTACTCGGATTTGCGCAACCGGCTGGTTCGCCGCAGCCGATCCCAGCTTTGACCTGGGATCAGGTTAAGGCCAGATTTGAAGCCGCCAACCCCGCGCTCCGTGCCGATGCCCTCCGCGTAGAGGAAATGAAGGCCGAGGAAATTACGGCTTTTTTGCGTCCCAATCCGACGGCTTCGTTCACCATGGATCAGCTCTATCCCTTCGGCAAACACTACGACCCGAATCTTTCCCGTACCTACAATCGTCCGCTGAGCAATGCTCTGACCACCGGATCGGTTAGTTATCTCTACGAGCGCGAGCACAAGCGTCAATTACGTTTGCAGAGTGCCAAAGAGGGCACACAGATTGCCCAGTCCGAGCACATCAACCTTGAGCGGAATCTTCTTTTCAACCTGCGCTCGGCCTTCATCGATACGCTGCAAGCCAAGGCGGTGCTGGAGCTTGCCAGGGCCGATCTGGCTTACTACGACAACATTATCCAGATCAGCCGCGACCGCTTGTGCGCCGGCGACATTGCCAAGATCGACCTGGACCGCATTGAGCTATTTCGTGTCCAATATGAAATGGAGATTCAGACAGCCATCGTCAACCTGCGCACCGCCAAGATTCAACTTCAGCAACTTCTCAACGACCGCACCCCTGTCGAGCACTTCGATGTGGCCGGCGAATTTGACTTCACGGATAACCTGAAACCGCTGGATGAGTTCCGCCAGATCGCGCTCGATGAGCGCCCCGACTTGAGAGCCGCGCTGGAATCCATTGAGCAGGCCCAGACCAACCACAGACTAGCCAAGGCCAACGGCTCGGCTGATCCAACTTTCAGCGTGGACTCGGGCGCCAATCCCCCGCTCGATCCTTACGTCGGCTTCAATGTCAGCATTCCGCTGCGCATCTTCGACCGCAACCAGGGCGAGAAGCAACGCACGCAAATTGACATCAGCCGCAATCAGCAATTGACCGACGTCACGCGTGCACAGGTTTTCAGCGATGTGGACTCAGCTTACGTGCAGGTGGAAAGCAACCTGGCGCTGCTTCGCCCTTACAAAGCGCAATACAAAGCGCAGGCGCTCAGGGTCCGCGAGACGGTGACCTATTCTTACCAGCACGGCGGCGCGTCTCTGATGGACTTTCTCAACGCGCAGAGCGACTACCGGGCCGTGCAACTGGCCTACCTGCAACTTATCGGCTCTTATCTGACCGCCGCCGGACAACTGAATTTAGCCGTGGGACGCGAGGTCATACAATGAATTTTTCTTCTTCCTTAAGTCTTGCTCAAAAAGTTTCGCTCGCTCTTGCTTTGGCTGCGGTGACAAGCCTCGCTGTATCCGGCTGCAAAGCCAAGAATGAAGGCGATGGTTCGCCGCCGTCTGTCAAGGTCATTCCGGTAGCCGACATGAACCTGATCACCATTGATGCAGGCGACGTTGCGAAGTTTCCTCTAATGGCGGCTACCCAAATCGAATCCGCCAACGAGCTGACCGCCACTGGCTCGGTCTTTCCCGACATCTCTCGCGAAGTTCCTGTCATCTCACTGGCCAATGGCCGCGTGGTAGACATCAAGGTCCGCCTCGACGACAACGTGAAGAAGGGTCAACTGCTCCTGAAGGTGCAAAGTCCGGACATCACAGCTGCCTTCAACACCTATCTCAAAGCGGCCAACGACGAGCACATGGCCAATATGGCTTACGTCCGCGCCGACGATCTCTTCAAGCATGGCGCCATTTCACAGGCCATGCTCGAGCAAGCCGAAGACACGGAGAAGGACGCCAAGGCCGACCTGACGGCTGCCGAAGAGCAACTTACAACCTTGGGCGTGGACAAGAACCACCCCAGCAGCATCGTCAATGTCTATGCACCCATTAGCGGAGTCATTGTGGCGCAGAACGTGACCAACGCTGCTGCCGCGGGCGTCAGCCTCTCCGGCTCGGCCACCGCATTCACCATCGCCGACCTCTCCACGGTGTGGATCATCTGTGATGTATACGAGAACGATATTCCCAAACTACAGCTCGGCCAGGAAGCGAAGATCAAACTCAATTCATGGCCTGATCGCCCGCTTACCGGACGCATCAGCGACATAGGACCCATTCTCGATCCCTCGCTGCGCACCGCCAAGGTCCGTATCGAGCTCGCCAATCCCGGTTTTCTCAAGCTGGGAATGTTCGGCACAGCCACCTTCACCAGCCGCGCAAAGGAGACGCACGCCGTGGTTCCTGCCGATGCCGTTCTGCATCTGCATGACCGCGACTGGGTCTTTTTGCCAGCAGGCGGCAATCAGTTCAAACGCGTCGAAGTTCACGCCGGCAAAATGCTCGACGGCAGCCGTCAGGAAATTCTCTCCGGGATTCAACCCGGCCAGCAGGTTGTCAGAAACGCACTGCTACTCGAAACCGCAGGGAACCAGTAGATGATTCGCGCACTCGTCGAATTCGCGCTCAAGAACCGATGGCTGGTGCTCGGCGGGGTCGCAGTGCTTTCCGCATGGGGCGTTGTGAGCTTTAGCAACCTGCCCGTCGAAGCCTATCCGGATGTAGCCAATAACTATGTGCAGGTCATCACGCAGTGGCCGGGCCGCTCGGCCGAAGAGATCGAGCGCCAGGTCACGGTTCCGGTCGAGATCCAGATGGCCGGAATTCCTCACCTCACGCATTTGCGCTCCACGACATTAGCCGGTTTATCCAGCCTGATGCTCATCTTCGACGATGACTCCACCAGCGACGTAAACCGCGAGCATGTGCTGGAGCGCTTGAGCATGGTCAACCTGCCCGCCAATCTGGTGCCGCAGATGGGTACCGACTGGAGTCCTGTCGGCCAGATATACTGGTACACGCTGGAAAGTACAAATCCCGCCTACGACGTGATGGAAAAAAAATCGCTCGAAGACTGGACGCTGGAAAAATCCTTCAAAGGCGTTACTGGTGTAGTGGATGTATCGAGCTTCGGCGGACCGACAAAGGAATACCAGATCAAGCTCGACCCGGAGAAGCTGGTTTCTCACGGACTGAGCATCAGCCAGGTCGAGCAGCAGATCTCGAACAACAACACCAACGGCGGCGGCAGCTTCATTGAGCAGGGCGCGCAACAGATCAACGTGCAATCTGTCGGCCTATTCACCAGCGTGCAAGACATCGAAAACACCGTCGTCAAGACACAGAACGGCGCGGCCATCAAAATCAAGGACATTGCTACTGTTTCTCAAGGCCCCAGGATTCGCCTCGGACAGATAGGCAAAGCCTCTAAGCCTTATGCGATTATCGACGGCAAAAAGCACTATGACGACGGCAGGATTATCGACAATCCCGACACTGTCGAAGGCATTGTGCTTTTACATAAAGGCGCTGACTCCGATCCTGTCCTTGACGGCATTCACGCTGAAGTCAACAAGCTAAACGGAGACAAGGGCCATCCCGGCATCCTGCCCAAGGGCGTGAAGGTAGTTCCCTTCCTCGACCGTTCCGATCTGGTCCGATTCACGGTAGACACTGTCGAGCAAAACCTGACGGTGGGCATGATCCTGGTCTCCTTTATTTTGTTTCTCTTTCTCGGCAATATACGCGGCGCAATTATTGTCTCACTCACAATTCCCTTCGCGCTGATGTTCGCCTCCATTTGCCTCGACATCAGCCACATTCCCGCCAACCTGCTTTCGTTAGGCGCACTGGACTTTGGTATGTTGGTTGACGGCTCGGTGGTGATGATCGAAAATATCGTCCGCCATCTAGCGCGCCCAGACGACCCTCGCACACCGGCGCGCAGAATTCGCGAAGCCGCGCATGAGGTGCAGCGGCCCGTGTTCTTCGCGCGCGGCATCATCATCACCGCCTACCTGCCCATCTTCACCTTGCAGGCCGTAGAGGGCCGCCTCTTCAAGCCCATGGCCTGGACCGTCACATTTGCTTTGTTGGGCGCTCTGGGCTTCGCCATGTTTGTTGCGCCGGTGATGGCTAGCGTGGTCTTCAGCAAGGGCGCCAAAGAGTGGCACAACCCCCTCATGATCTGGCTTACGGATCACTATCGCGTAGCCGTTCGTGCGGCTATTGAACATCGCTACAGAACCTTCGGAATCGCCACCGTTCTGTTCCTCATTGCCGTCTATCTCACCTTTGGCGGCCCCATCGGCTCGGAGTTTCTGCCGCACCTCGACGAGGGATCGATCTGGGTTCGTGGAACGCTGCCTCCCAGCGAAGGCCCTACAGCCAGCATCGACTTCATGAATAAAGCGCGCGTCGTGATGGCCTCGTTCCCCGAAGTTACCCAGGTGGTCAGCCAGACCGGACGACCAGACGACGGCACTGATACCACCGGCTTCTTCAACACTGAATACTTTGTCGATCTGAAGCCCAAGAAGGAGTGGCGTTCCGTCTTTCATCAGGACAAAGAGCAACTCATCGCTGCCATGGACAAAGAGTTGAGCAAGTTTCCCGGCGTTCTGTGGAACTACTCCCAGCCCATTTCCGACAACATGGAAGAAGCCGTCTCCGGCGTAAAGGGCGAACTGGCCGTCAAACTCTACGGCGACGACCTGCGCACCTTGGAGAAGAAAGCTGAAGAAGTACAGGCGCAGATGGCCACCATCAAAGGCATTGAGGACCTTGGAATCTTTCGCGTCATCGGCCAGCCCAACCTAAACTACACAGTGGATCGCGCAGCTGCCGCCCGCTGGGGAATCAACGTGGCAGATATTCAGGATGCGGTGCAGACCGCCGTGGGCGCCAATGCTCTGACCCAGGTGCAGCAGGGCGAGGCTCGCTTTGACGTGACGCTGCGTTATCAGCAGCAGTATCGCGACACGCGCGAAGCCATCGAAAACGTCCGGCTGCTTGCGCCCTCCGGCGAGCGCGTCTCACTGGCGCAGTTAACGCACATCTCCGCCGACGACGGCGCTGAGGAGATTTATCGCGAGGGCGGACAGCGTTATATTGCGATCAAATATTCAGTACGCGGGCGCGACCTGGGCTCTACCGTTGAAGAGGCCATCCAAAAGGTCGAACATAATGTCACGCTGCCGGCCGGCTATCATCTGGAGTGGGCCGGAGAGTACGAGAGCCAGAAGCGCGCTGACAGGCGCATGGCTTTCATCGTTCCTATCACCGGAATGGCCATCTTCCTCATCTTGTACACCATGTTCCGCTCCTTCAAATGGGCATTGCTGATTCTGGTTTCGGTTATGATGGCCTCTATCGGCGGGCCGTTGGCGCTGTTCATTACCCACACCAACTTCTCGGTCTCGTCGGCGGTAGGATTCCTGGCGCTCTTCGGGGTCTCGGTGCAGACCGGCGTCATCATGATCGAATTCATTAATCAGCTTCGCGCACGCCGCAAGGGCATGGAAGTCTCTACCCATGAGCATGTTGTCGAAGCCGCCGTCGAGGGCGCTGTGCTGCGCCTGCGGCCTATCATGATGACCATGCTTGTAGCCACGCTGGGATTGCTGCCGGCTGCGCTTTCCCACGCCATTGGCTCCGACTCGCAACGGCCTTTCGCCATCGTCATTGTCGGCGGCCTGCTAGCCAACCTGGTCATTGGCGTGTTCCTGCTGCCTACCCTCTACGTCTGGGCAGCCCGCGAGGACGATGTGTTGCCCGCGGTTGAATCGACCGAAGAGTTTTAATACAGAGATCAGGGGTCAGAGATCAGAAATCAGCTTCCTAGTGAGTTACTGATACCTGACCCCTGACCCCTGATCTCTTTTTTCACTCTTCACGCAGCACTTGCAGCGGCCGCAGCCCGAGAATTCTGTAGCTGGCGATCCAACCTGTTGCCGTAGCCAACACCGCTGTTCCTACGAGTGCAAACACTGTGGCGCGCCAATCGATCTGGAAGCCCACTTCCAGCTTGCGCAGCAGCACGCTCGTCAGCACGTTGGCAAAGATCACGCCAACCAACCCCGCCAGCAGGCCTAAGACGCTGAATTCCACGCTGAAGGTGCGGACGATTCTCAAGCGAGTAGCGCCCAGTGTCTTCAGCACCACCGCTTCGCGCATGCGCCGGAAGCGCGTACTGGCTATGCTCGAAGCCAGAATCATCAGCCCCGCAAAGATGGAGAAGCCGGCCAAAAACCGCACCACAAACGTAATCTGATCGACCACACTCTCGATTCTCTCCAGCACATCGGCAATATTGATCACCGTCACAGTGGGATAGGCCGCAAACAGCGCACGCTCCATCGCCGCCACTTGTTTGGGATCAATGTGCGCGCCGCCGTACCATGTAGCTGGTTGGTCTTTGATCAGGCCCGTCGGCAGCACAAACGACACGCGCGCTCCCAGGTGCTGCCCGTCGGCCTGATAGATTGCGGTTACTTTCAGCGCGCGAACCTCTCCGCCTGCTTCCAGCTCGACCGTGGAGCCTACGCCCAGATGCAGCCGTTGGGCCGCGCCTTCTCCCACGGCCAACTCCGCAGCGCCGGGATCGGTCCACCACTTGCCTTTCGTCACCTTATCGCCTGCCGGAGGCGCATCAGCCCAGCTTAATTCCGCGCGTTCCAGCAGGCGTCTCGGAAAATGCTGTTCCTTGAGCTCCGCCAGGGGCTTGCCGTTGAGTGAAACAAAGCGTTCCGTCCCCACCGGCATCAAATCCAGAGCCTGACTCACACCCGGCTGATGAGCGAAGAACTCCTTCACTCCAGCAACTTCCTCGGTGGTAACGTCAATCACAAAAACATTGGGCAGCTTGGGCGAGGCTGTTTCGCGAATATCGCGCAAGAGCATCGCCTGCATCAGGTATACCGTCAGAATCAGCATGACGCCCGTGCCCAGCGCGGCCAGCACCGCCGCTGATTGATTGCCGGGCCGGTAGAGGTTCGATAGCCCGTGCCGCAGAAACGAAGGCAACTGCAGCCGTACGCGGTTGAGCAAAAAGCGCAGCGTGCGCAGCGCAACAGCCGCCATCACCAGCAACACCACCAGCGCAATCGTGAAGATCAGCGCAAACCAGCCGCCCACCTCGGCTGAATCCGATAGCGCCCAGGCAATTCCGCCCAGCGCGGCAATCACCATCGCTGAAATTCCCAGTTGCAAACGGCGCGCCCACCAGCGGGCAAACCAGCCGCCGATGCCATTCGGACCCTGCTCCACCAGTCTGCGCAACACCAGCACCGGCCTGACATTGCGCACGTCCAGCAGTGGCGGCAAACAAAAAAGCAGCGTGGTCAACAATCCCGTTCCCAGCCCTGCGGTAACCGAACGCCAGGGAAATTCCAGCGTCGCATGAACCGGCAGCAGCTTGCCGAAAACCGCCGGCAGAGCGGCCATCACGCCCACGCCCGCAGCCACGCCCACGAATCCTCCAGCCAGGCCCAGGCCTAATGTTTGCAGCAGAAAAATCCGCAGCAGATCGCCGGAGCTTGCGCCGACGGCCTTCAAAATGGCCAGCATGTTCATGCGCTGTTCCAGGTGCGCGTGCATGGCCATAGCCACGCCAATCGCCCCCAGCACCATGGCAACCAGACAAATCAAACTCAAAATCGCGGTGGCGTTGTCCAAGCCACGGTTCAGCCCAGGATTGCCCTCTCTATAATCCATCACCTGCGCGTCGGGCAACGCCGTCTCCACCTGCTTGCGCAATGCGACGGGATCGGCTTGCTGCGGCAGCTTCATCAGCAGCTTAAAACTGGCCCTGCTCCCCGGAGCCAGCAGGCCGGTCTGCTCAAGCGCCGCCTGCGAGATCATTACTCGCGGTCCCAGTCCTGCCCCGGCGCTGAGGCGATCCGGCTCCTGCTTCATCACAGCGGAAATGCGAAAACTTCTGCCGCCCAGCCGCAAAGTCTTGCCCACCTGCGCATTGAGGCGAATGAGAAATTCTTCTGCCACCACCGCCGAGTCGCCATCCAGAGCCTGCTTCAGGCTCATCGCAGGTTCCAGCTCCGCAGTTCCGTAGTAGGGATACTCAGCCGGGTCCACGGCCTTGAGCGAAACCAATATCGGGACTGGATATGTATTCGGGTCCGGCACTGAAGCCATGGAAACGGTCTCCGTCACCCATGTAGTGCGAATCCCGTTCGGCTGCGCAACGGCCGCGATCTTGTCTTTTTCCTCGGTTGTAGCCTGATGAAAGAGCCGTGCAGTCAGATCGCCGGCCATCAGCGCCCTCGCTTCCGTGCTCAGCGTCCGACGGAAGCTCTCGCTGAAGCCGCGCACGCCAACCAGAGCAGCCACACCCACGGCCACGGAGAGCACGACAAAACCGAACTTGCCCGGAGCGGAGCGCAAATCCCGCCAGCCAATGGCCCCAGCCCGCTTCCAACTCAACGCGCGCTTAGCCATTCGTCACCCGGTCTTGAACCGCAACCGCACTCGGACCTGTATATGGCAGAGTGTCTTCTAAGATCATTCCGTCTCGCAAAACAATCTTGCGGTCGGCGCGGCTGGCCACATCCGGATCATGCGTCACCAACACCAGCGTCGTTCCCGCCTTGCGTTTGCGCTCCAACAATAGGTCCAACACTATCCGCCCATTGGCGGAGTCAAGATTTCCAGTCGGCTCATCGGCCATCACAATAGGCGGCTCGGCAACAAAGGCTCGCGCCAGCGCCACACGCTGCTGCTCGCCGCCCGATAGCTGCACCGGGTAGTGTTCCACCCGCTCCGTAAGACCTACCTCACCCAAAAGCTGACGTGCTTGCGCGATGCCGCTGCCTTCCTTGTTCAATTCATAGGGCAGCAGCACATTTTCCAGAGCCGTGAGTGTCTCGATCAGTTGATACGACTGAAAGACGAAGCCTATCTTCTCGCCGCGCACCGCCGCCAACTCCGCCTCGGCCAGATTGTGGATCGGTATGCCGTCCAGCCAGATCTCGCCGGAACTGGGCGTGTCGAGCCCCGCCAGCAGGCCCAGCAACGTGCTCTTGCCGCTGCCGCTCGCGCCCAGGATGGCCACAAACTGACCAGATGGAATGGTCAGGTTGATCCCCTTCAAAATCTCTACGCGCCGCGCGCCGTTCTGAATCCACTTCTTCGCATCCCGAACCTCGATCACTCTGCCTCCAGATTTTTTCTATTCCCTGCTCTTCGCTACACTGTATATGTGTACGTTCGCCGCTCACTGATTGTTTCGTTAGGACTGATTTTGCTCGCCAGCCCGCTGTTGGCCGCCGAGCGGCCACTTCTCATCTGCTACGGCGACAGCATCACCGCTGGTTACGGCCTACTGACAGGCCAATCCTTTCCCGACGCACTGCAACGCGAACTCAACGCCAAGGGTTACCACTATAAGGTAAATAATCAGGGCACCAGCGGCGCCACCACCAAGGACGCAGTCGCCGGCCTGCACTCCATTCTGCTGTTGCGCCCCGAAGTGGTCATCGTCGAGTTTGGCGGCAACGACGGCTTGCGCGGCCTGCCCCTCTCCGAGACCCGCCGCAACCTCGACGCGGTACTAACAGACTTCGAAAACGCCCATATCAAAACCCTGCTGGCCGGCATCACCCTCCCGCCCAACTACGGACAGGAATACATCCAGCAATTCGAGTTGATCTATCGCGACCTGGCGAAGAAACACCACATCGCCTTAGTTCCCATGATCTATAAAAACCTGGTTAGCGTTCCGGGCACGATACAGGAGGACGGCATCCACCCCACCGCCAAAGGTTCCGAGATCATTGCGCGAACGCTGCTGCCAGTGCTGGAACCGTTGCTGCATAAAGTCCAGTGAACAGTGGTCAGTGAACAGTGAACAGTAAAACCTTTGCACTACTCCCCGCTTGGCTATGGTTGCTCTAATCTTCACAGAACAAACTGATCACTGACCACTGTTCACTGACCACTGCCTTCACCCCATCCCCACAACCGGCTGAAAGAGCGTACCCGCAACTCTTTTGGCGATTCCCACCAGTTCCCGCTGTCCAGCAAAGACCTTCACCAGCGGTGCGTTGGAAAACTCCGGAAGGTTGGCCTGTGCGCCGTTGTGCAGCCTTCCAAGAGCCTGCGCATCTCCGGTGACTGACGGCATCTCCGGCAACAGGCTGCGCGGATGGAGGCACAGCCTCTCTAACGCATCCAGATTTCCGGCCAAAGGAGTAAGTTCATCCAGAGGGTGTGCCTCGGCCAGCGTGAAGACTCCAGCCTGTGTGCGGCGAAGGCTGCTCAGGTGCGCTCCACAGCCCAGTTCCTGGCCCATTTGGTGAGCCACTGCCCTCACGTAGCCTCCAGCACAAATCGTCATGGTGAAGCAGGCTTCAGTTCCGTCGACCGAAACTATCTCAAAACTATGGATGCAGACCTTGACGGCCTTCAGTTCGACCGGCTTGCCCTCGCGAGCCATCTTATAGGCAGGCGTGCCGGCAATTTTTTTTGCGGAGAACGGCGGCGGCGTCTGCTCCATCTCGCCATGAAAATGGCTGGCTGCCGCGCGCACCTTATCGAGCGTCAGAGCAGGATCAGAGTCCGGCCCGGCAGGTTCGCCCTCGGCGTCATAAGTGTCGGTTGCGAATCCGAAGCGGATCGTCCCCGTATAGCTTTTTTCCGCTGAGGAGAAGTACTGCGCCAGGCGCGTAAACTTACCCAGCAGCAGGGGCAAGACGCCTGTGGCCATAGGGTCCAGTGTGCCCAAATGTCCGATGGAGCGTTCGCCCGTAATTCTGCGTAGAATTCCCACCACATCATGGCTGGTCATGCCGGCCGGTTTGTCGATCACCAGAAGTCCGTTCACTTCTTAACTTTAGCCGACCAGCCCGCCGCTCACACACCGCCCGAGTCTGGACTCCGCACCAGCGACAGGAACTCCAGGCGTGTTTCTTTCTGGTGGAAGCAGCCCACCATGGCCGAGGTCACCGTCGATGAGTGCTGCTTCTCGATACCCCGCATCATCATGCACAGGTGGCGCGCCTCAATAACCACGCCCACGCCCAGCGGCTGAATAGAGTTCTGAATGGCGTCGGCGATCTGCCTTGTGAGCCGCTCCTGCACCTGCAAACGTCGAGCAAACACTTCAACTAATCGCGGTATCTTGCTCAAACCGATAACTTTACCTTTGGGGATATAGGCCACGTGCACCTTGCCGAAGAAAGGCAGCATATGATGTTCGCAGAGCGAAAATATTTCGATATCCTTGACGATAACCATCTCGTCGTAGTCCTCGTCAAAGAGCGCCCCGCGCAGAATTTCTGTCGGATCCTCGCCGTAGCCCTTGGTCAAATAGGCCATCGCCTTTTCCACGCGTCCGGGCGTGGCTAGCAATCCCTGGCGGTTGGTGTCTTCGCCCAAACGGCTCAAAATCTCGCGATACATCTGTTGCGTGCTGAAGGCGCTCAAGCCTTCGTCCGTCTCAACTGCCTTGTGAACAGGCTTGCTGATTGCAATTGGTTGTGCCATGTTAATAATCCTCCCTGGGGAATAGGGTGTAGTTTTCACTCGTCTTCACATTCAAAGAAATTGTTTTCTGTCTCTTCCACGCGCACTCGCTCCAACTCGCCGGCCGGCAGCGCGTCCTTCAAAAGTACATAGACCGCTCTACTAAGATTCTCCGTCGTCGGCACGCGATTCACAAACAACGGGTCTAGATTCAGGTTGGCGTGATCGAATCGCTCGATGACCCGTCCGCGCACCACCTCGTCCAGCGCAACCATATTCACTACCATTCCTGTTTCCGGGTTCACCGCTCCAGCAACCACCACTTCGACAACATAATTGTGCCCGTGACCATGTGGATTGTTGCACTTGCCATAGGTCGCACGGTTCTCTTCCGCAGTGAGCGCGTCCGTGTGCAGCCGGTGACTGGCAGAGATGGTGTAGCGGCGACCAAAACAGGCTCTCACGGCTCACCTCTGTACTCAGCAAATATTTCCGGCGTCTCGTAGATGCGCACGCGGCTCAATCGCGCTCGTCCTGCGGCCGTAACAGATGGCTCCAGCCGCTTCCACGCCGCGATAGCCAGATTTTCTGTTGTCGGAATGATAGCGGCAGACTCCTTAACTGCAAATTCGGGGACTTCAAGGTTGAGATGGCGATGATCCCACGCCACCAGCACATCGCGCTCGATTATGTCTTTAAGCCATGTCAGATTGACAACGAATCCTGTCACAGGGTCCGGCTCGCCCGCTACCGTGACCTCCAGAGTGTAGTTGTGCCCGTGCCCGTTGCGATTTGCGCAGCGGCCAAAGACTTGCTCGTTCTTCTCCGCCGTCCACGCCGGATTCCAATAATAGTGCGAAGCGGAAAAAGTGGCCCGCCGCGTCATGTAGATCATTCTTACCCCTTAAATAACTAGATGCTACGAACCTGATCCTGGCTTCATAAGCTACCTATTGGTCTTGGGCATTTGTTCTTTGCGCAAGAGTAAGCGGCTCCTGGGATGGACGTAGAGACCCGAAACTTCCTGTGGACGGCCCTGCCAATCATGGCACATAACAGTTCGTCCTTCGACCCAACATTCAGTTGCAACAAGACTCTTCAGGTAATCTCGAACTTCCGCTCCTGCGAAACTCCTCGAATCCGCAACCACACATACTTCGGCGTAGACTTTATCCCACGTGCGACCAACACGACTGATCAAGAAGCGTTCCAGCACATTGAAGCTGGTATTTCGCATCTTCTGGCGCTTTAGCCGAATATGGTTAGCACTCTCATTGATCTGATCTCCTTGCACGTCCAATATAACCGCCTTCTTGCGAGGCGTCTTACTCTCCCAAGTGCGGTTCGCCTTTGGACGCTCAGCGATAATTTTGTTTATGTCTTGTCGCATTGGCTTCCTTTCATCCAAATGTGTCTAAGCCACGTACTCCCGCCCCTTCCAGCTTACGCGTTTCTGGATGCGGTGCTGGAACCAACTACGGCAGAGAAGCCAGATAAACAGCGGCAACCCCAGCGGCGAGATGGCGCAATTGAGAAAAGAAAAATTGCTTTTAGCCACTCGTCCATAGAAGCGGAAAAGGTTGCGCACCCAGAGCAGTGCCAGAACCCAGCCCGCGATCAGCCACTGTGCTGAATGAGCGAAGATGCGAGCGTTCCAAAATTCCACCGCCAGCACCGGCAGAGCAGTCAGCAGAAGAATATCGATCACCCGCCAGACGGCCAGCGCCAGACAGTTGTCAAAAAGCAGCGTCAGATTCTTGGTCCAGCCCTCAATCATAGCCGCCGTCGAGCGGTACATGTGCGCGGAGACGGCGTCCTCGGCGTAACGAAAGCGCAGGCCAACCTTGCGCCGCTTGGCCAGGATGGCCAGTTCCACGTCTTCCAGCACCTTTTCGGAGACTGCCGCATGTCCGCCAATACGTCTGTAGGCCTCCCGCTCGATGAGCATAAACTGCCCATTGGCCGCGGCGATGCGCTCAGCAGGGTCGGAGACCTTGGCCGGAGGATATGCCAGAGCAAGTTCGCAGAAAATCAGAGGCATCAGAGATCGCTGCCAAAGCCCACTGACGATTTGTCGCGGCGAGTAGCTCAACACACCCACCTTGTGCCGTGTGGCTTCGTGCATCGCGCGATGCAGTTTCCCCGGTTCGTGTATGGTATCGGCGTCGGTGAAGAGCAGCCAACGGCCTCGCGCTCGCCTGGCCGCCGTCCAGATGGCGTTATTCTTACCGGTCCATACTGGATTGGATTGTCCGGGCTCCAACACTCCAGCTTCCAGCACGGTAACCCCGGCAAAGCCGCGGGCTATTTCCGCGGTACGGTCGGTCGAGTGATCGTCCACCACAATCAATTCCCAGTCGCAGCCCAGCTTGAAGAATTCATCAGACTGGTTGACCAGCGACTGTAGGCATGCGGCAAGGCAGCCTTCCTCATTGCGCGCCGGGACGATGACGGTCAAATCCAGCAGCTTCTTCGGCTCCGGCTGGTCAAAAACTGTTCCCCGCAGCACTGGCTGCGAGATAGGCGAATCAGATAGTCCTAAAACTGGCTTAAACACGTCCTCCGCAACCTCTGCGCTCTCTTGTTTCCTCTTCATTCGTTCACCGTTTCCGTCAGGGTCTTTCGCTCGTTATTATAGAGATGTGCGGCTCCCTCGGTTTATCTCACTCGCTATCCTTTTCCCATTGGCCCTGGCGCCCGGCTGTGACCGTGGCGCGCATCCGGCGATGACAGGCCAGCAAGCTCCGGACTTCAACCTCTCCGACGGCACGACAACTGTCCATCTGGCCGGCTACCGTGGCCGCGTGGTGCTGCTCAACTTCTGGGCCACATGGTGCGCACCCTGCGTTCAGGAGATGCCTTCCCTGCTCGAATTGCACCACCAGCGGCCCGATCTGGCCATCCTGGCCGTCAGCATCGACGAAAACCCTGACGCCTACAGCCGCTTTATCATCCGCCACCAAGTGGACCTGACCACAGTTCGCGACCCCGCCCAGAAAGCCGCAAAACTCTTTCATACCGAAGGCTGGCCGGAGACCTACATCATCGATAGAAACGGCGTCATCCGCCGCAAAGTCGTCGGTCCCCAGGATTGGGGCAGCCCGGAAATCCGCGCTTATCTGAAAAGCTTGTAATGCCCGGATTACATGGACTACCACTAAGGAGGATAGAAATGATCTTCAATCCCGCACATCCCGGCGAAGTGCTGCGCGACTACCTGGGAGATATGAGCGTTTCCGACGCTGCCTCCCGGCTGGGCCTCACCCGTGCCCATCTTTCGCGCATCCTGAATGGACACGCGGGCATCACCGCCAACACATCCTTGCGGCTATCATCGGCCTTGGGCACCTCGCCGGATTTATGGCTGAAGATGCAGATGAACCATGACCTCTGGTTGGAGCAGCAACGGCCAGCAAAGTTCAAGGTGCATCCGTTTCCACGCAGAGAGGCATGCGAGGCGTAGTAAAGCTTCACCTTGCTATCATTCCCCTATGACCTCAGTGGAGATTCACTTTCACTATGCCAATCAGCCTACGGATGCGGTAATCTCTGCACTGGCTAAGGCCCGCGAAGTCTACGGCATTCATCGGCTCACATTCGACCGCATCGCCCGCACACTGCACGTGGAGTATGATGCCACCAGGCTTAATGCCGCCTCCGTGGCCAAGCTGGTGCGCCAGGCGGGCTTGGAAATCGTCGCCAATCTGCCCTTGATTCCCGCGTAGCCGCCTATATCGCAGCCGCCCGCAGCCTGAAAACCGCGATTGCGCTGTCCTGGGAACCTTGATATTCTATCAATGGTCTTAAACATGCGCCCGTAGCTCAGCTGGATAGAGCGACTGGCTACGAACCAGTAGGTCGGGAGTTCGAATCTCTCCGGGCGCACCATTCATTCCTCGATTTGTGTTTTTCTCATTCATGCATTCATAGCGGCAAAGACCGCGATAATCTCAACAACACTTACACTCTCCTCTAACAAAAAGAGCGAAGCGCCATGCGCTTCGCTCTTTTTCAAAATAATGTCACCAATCCGTCAATACAGCCTGAAGTTGACCTCGATATTCACCATCACTGCTACCGTCTTCTTGTGTGCCCTGTCATAGGCTGGTTTGAACTTGTATTTCATCACCGCCTCAATGGCCTTTTCGTCCAATCCCATGCCCAGTGTGCGAATCACGCGCGGATTCTGCGGATTTCCTTGCGCATCCACGATCAATGCGACAATGCAAACTCCCTGGTACTTCGCCCGGCGCGCCTCGTCTGAGAATTCCGCCTCTGGCTCGAACAAAGTAACCGGCTCCGTGACATCTCCACCCACCCTAGCCAGTCCGCCTCCGATGTTCCAGCCGGAACCAAGCCCGTATCCGCTTCCATTACCCGAACCTAGGCCCGTACCCGTGCCGTTCCCCAACGAGCCTAGCTTTACATTGGGCGAGTTCGACTGGCCGAAATTCGGCAGTCTCGCATTGTCGGGAATGATAATATTGTTCTGCACATCGATAGTGGGGTCCGGCGGTGCTTCCACCTTGGGAGCTTCCATCGGCTTCTCCCTCGGGGGAATCCTGCCCTTTTCGGCTTCGACCTTATCCGGACTTCCGCCACCACCACCCGCAGCTATGGTAGCTTTGGGAGCTTTGAACTCCGAAACATCGATTGGAGTCACCTGCAGCTTCGGTTTGACAGCATTTATGTAGGTCTTCACTCCGATTAAGAGGGCGAGCGCCACAAGACTCCCATTGAAGGTGGCGGAGATGCCGAAGGCCCATGGATTGCGCTTTACCGCCATACGGTCCGGCACCGGAATCGGCGTCGAGGTCAACTCCAGCGGAGGCAGCTTGGCCGGAAAGATGATGTCGCGGATGCCCTCGTAGAGATCTCTCCAGAGCGGTGTCTCCTCAACGGGAACACCGAATGCTAGGTCGAGTTCGACACCATCCGTACTAGTTGCGGAGGTTTGAGGTTCTGCATTTTGGTCGAGCAGATCGTTGGCCATCGTTCCGTCTGATTCAACTGCCTCTGGGTATCTGGCTTGCTGTCGAAGCGGGTTATGCTCCGTTTCCAGGTCCATACTTAACATTATGCCTGACTCCGCCCGCCGCCCGAATCTCCTACTGCTGTAGGAAGAATTACTACATGCGTGTGTTTCTGTCAAACAATCTCCACGCCGCTTCTGTGGCAGGCCGCAATCCATACTTTCATATTCGCGTACGGTGAGGTCTTCCATATTATATAGACGTTTAGCACCTTATGTTTGTTACCTATGAAATCTTGCTCCGCCATTTACACTTAAAAAGGAACACAGTGAAAAACACCAGGGAGTAACGATGTCCCCAGTACCAGAATTGAAGGCGACCCTCATATTACCTCAAACCGCCTTCCCCATGAAGGCTAACCTGCCGCAGAATGAACCGCTTCGGCTGGCCCGCTGGGCCTCGCTCGGGCTTTATGACAAGTTGCGCAAGGCCGCCCAGGGCCGCCCCACCTACCTGCTGCACGACGGCCCTCCATACGCCAACGGCCCCATTCACCTGGGCCATGCTCTGAACAAAGGGCTGAAGGATTTTGTCGTCAAATCGAAGACCATGGCCGGCTTCGATGCGCCCTACGTTCCCGGCTACGACTGCCACGGACTGCCCATCGAGATCAAAGTCGACGAGCAGTTGGGCCGCAAAAAACTCGAGATGCCCGTGCCGGAGGTGCTTGCCGCCTGCCGCGCGTATGCGCAGAAGTATATTGACCTGCAAACCTCGCAATTTGAGCGCATTGGCTGCCTGGGCCGCTGGGACACGCCCTACAAGACCATGTCTCGCGACTACGAAGCCCATACACTGGAGGCCTTTTACGGCTTTCTCGAAAAAGGCTTTGTCTATCGCGGACTCAAGCCGGTTTACTGGTGCATTCACGACCGCACGGCGCTGGCCGAGGCCGAGGTCGAGTATGAAATGCACACCAGCCCCTCAATCTATGTGCGCTATCAGCTGACCTCGGACCCGGCGGCGATCGATCCGGCGCTCAAAGGCAAGCAGGTCTCGACCATTATTTGGACGACGACTCCCTGGACGCTGCCCGCATCGATGGCCGTTGCCTTCCATCCGGATTTCGATTATGTGGCGTTGGCCTTTGAAGGCAGCGAGCAGGTTTACATCGTCGCCGCCGAGCTGGCCGCTTCAGTTGTCTCAGCTTGCAAATTAGATAAAAGTACGGAGCTGGCTCGCTTCAAGGGCCGAGTGATGGAGCGCGCCACCTTCCAGCATCCCTTTCTGGAGCGCAGTATCCTGGGCGTGTTGGCGGACTACGTCACCGCCGATCAGGGCACCGGCGCGGTGCATACTGCCCCCTCGCATGGCGCGGACGACTTCTACACCGGCGTCCGCTACAACATCGACCCCGTTTGCCGCGTCGATGCCTCCGGCCGCATTCAGTTTGATCCCGAAGCCTGGAATCACACCGCACCACCAGCCTTTGACGGAATGAAAGTGTGGGCCGCCAACCCCATCATCGTGGCCATGCTCGAAGAGCGTGGCGCGCTGCTGGCCGTGAGCGATCTGGAACACTCCTACCCGCACTGCTGGCGCTGTCACCATCCGGTCATCTTCCGCGCTACCGAGCAGTGGTTCATCAGCCTTGAAACTCCAGTCAAGCGCGCCGATGGCACGGAAACGACATACCGCCAGTTGGCCATCGAAGAGATCGACAAAGTAATTTGGGACCCGGCCTGGGGCAAGGAGCGCATCACCAACATGATCGCCACGCGCCC
>CAZFMB010000083.1:0-18921 GCA_964520005.1 uncultured Occallatibacter sp. | reverse complement strand
GGCTCACCGAAGTGGTCGCCATCTACCCCATTACGCCGTCGTCGCCGATGGCCGAATGGGCCGATCAGTGGCGCTCTGAGGGGAAGAAAAACATTTGGGGCGCATTGCCCATTGTGGAAGAGCTGCAGAGCGAAGGCGGAGCGGCGGGAGCGCTGCATGGCGCGTTGCAGGCGGGAGCCTTTGGGACCACGTTTACGGCCTCGCAGGGGCTGCTGCTGATGATTCCAAATATGTACAAGATTGCCGGTGAGTTGACCCCGGCGACGATGCACGTGACGGCCCGGACGCTGGCGACTCATGCGCTGTCGATCTTTGGCGACCACTCCGACGTGATGGCCTGCCGCTCGACGGGCTGGGCTATGCTGGCCTCGAATTCCGTGCAGGAAGTTGCGGACATGGCGCTGGTGGCGCAGATTGCCACGCTGGAATCGCGGATTCCGTTCATGCATTTCTTTGACGGCTTCCGCACCTCGCACGAGGTGGGCAAGATTTTCCCCATCAGCGACGAGACGATCAGGGCGCTGGTGGACGACAAGTACATTATTCAGTTCCGGCAGAACGCGCTTTGCCCAGACCGGCCGTTCATTCGCGGCACGGCGCAGAATCCGGATGTGTTCTTCCAGGCGCGCGAGGCTTGCACGCCCTTCCACGCGGCGGTTCCGGGGATTGTGCAGTCGGTGATGGACCGCTTTGCGAAGGAGACAGGCCGCGCTTATCACTTGTTTGATTATTACGGCGCGAAGGATGCGGAGCGGGTGATTATTCTGATGGGCTCCGGGGCAGAGGCTGCCGAGGAGGCCGTGGACGCGCTGGTTCAGAAGGGCGAGAAGCTGGGAGTGCTGAAGGTTCGCCTCTACAAGCCCTTTGACGCGAGCGCATTTTTGGCCGCGCTGCCGAAGACGGTGAAGTCGATTGCCGTGCTGGACCGCTGCAAGGATCCGGGCGCCGCTGGCGAGCCGCTTTATATGGATGTGATGACGGTGCTGGGCGAGAATGCCGCCAAGCTGCCGTTTGCCAAGATGCCCGCGGTGGTGGGCGGACGGTATGGATTGTCGTCGAAGGAATTTACTCCGGCGATGGTCAAGGGGATTTTCGACGAGCTGACCAAGGCCGCGCCGAAGAACCATTTCACTATCGGCATCGACGACGACGTGAGCCACAGCAGCTTGACGTACGATGCGGCCTTCTCGACGGAAGACGCGAAGACGGTGCGGGCGCTGTTTTACGGGCTGGGTTCGGACGGCACGGTAGGCGCGAACAAGAACTCGATCAAGATTATCGGCGACCAAACGCCGAACTTCGCGCAGGGCTACTTTGTGTATGACTCGAAGAAGTCGGGATCGATGACGACCTCGCACCTGCGCTTTGGCCCCAAGCCGATTAGGTCAACGTATCTGATTACACGGGCCAGCTTTGTGGCCTGCCATAACTTCAGCTTTCTGGAGAAGATGGATGTGCTGGAGGCAGCGATGCCGGGCGCGGTCTTCCTGCTCAACTCGCCTTACTCAGCGGCCGAGGTGTGGGACAAGCTGCCCAAGACGACTCAGGAAGAAATGCTGCGCAAGAAGATCGAATTTTATGTGATCGACGGCTACGCGGTGGCGCGTAAAGCGGGCATGGGCTCGCGCATCAACACCATCATGCAGACCTGCTTCTTTGCTATCAGCGGCGTGCTGCCGCGCGATGAGGCCATCGAGCAGATCAAGAAGGCCATCAAGAAGACTTATGGCAAGCGCGGCGAGGCGGTGGTGGCCAAGAACTTTGCCGCGGTGGACGCGGCGCTGGCGCATCTAGAAAAAGTGAAGCTGCCGGCGGCCGTTTCGTCGAGCTTCGATCTGATTGCTCCCATCTCGACCCATGCGCCGAAATTTGTGCGCGACGTGCTGGGAGAGATTGCCGGTGGGCATGGCGACCGGCTTCCTGTGAGCGCCATTCCGGCCGGCGGCACATTCCCCAGCGCAACAGCACAATGGGAGAAGCGGAACATTGCACAGTTCATTCCCGTGTGGGACAAGGATTTGTGCATTCAGTGCGGCAAGTGCGTGATGGTTTGCCCGCACGCGGTGATTCGCGCCAAGGTCTACTCCGAGGAAGCTGCCAAAAAAGCGCCGGCGACCTTGCAGTGGGCCAAGCCGAAGTGGAAGGGGATGGAGCAGGACCACTACACTCTGCAAGTTGCTCCTGAAGATTGCACCGGCTGCGCGGTATGCGTGGATGTTTGCCCGGTGAAGAGCAAGAGCGATGCCAGCCACAAGGCCATCAACATGTCACCGCAGGAGCCGCTACGCGAGGCCGAGCGGATAAACTGGGAGTTCTTCCTCAGTATTCCGGAAGTGGACCGCTCCAAACTGTCACACGGCCAGGTGAAAGATCTGCAACTGCTGCAGCCGCTGTTTGAGTTCTCAGGCGCCTGCTCGGGCTGCGGAGAGACACCCTATATCAAGCTGCTGACGCAGTTGTTCGGCGACAGGCTGTATATTGCCAACGCCACCGGCTGCTCGTCGATTTATGGAGGCAATCTGCCTACCACGCCTTACGCCAGCAACGCGCAGGGACGAGGACCGGCCTGGTCCAATTCGCTGTTTGAAGACAACGCCGAGTTTGGCTTCGGTATGAGAATCGCGCTCGACCAGCAGAAGGAGTTTGCCGAGTTGCTGGTGTCGCGGCAGGCTGGGGCCATCGGCGAGGAACTGGCGAAGGGCTTGTTGGGAGCCGCGCAGAATACCGAGACCGAGGTGAACCAGCAGCGCGAGCGGGTTAAGGCTCTGCGCGAGAAGCTGGCCGCCAACAAGAGCTCGGACGCGCGCAATCTGCTGGCCATTGCCGACACGCTGGTGCGCAAGAGCGTGTGGATTCTGGGCGGCGACGGATGGGCCTTTGACATCGGCTTTGGCGGGCTGGACCATGTGCTCGGCTCAGGCAAGAACGTGAACGTTCTGGTGCTGGATACCGAGGTCTACTCGAACACCGGCGGACAGATGTCCAAGGCTACGCCGCGCGGAGCGGTGGCCAAGTTTGCCGCCAGTGGCAAGACGAACAGCCGGAAGGATCTGGCTATGGAAGCCGTCAGTTACGGCTCGGTTTATGTGGCGCAGGTGGCTTTGGGCGGCAACGACAGCCATGTGGTGAAGGCCTTCCAGGAGGCCGAGGCGCACAACGGGCCATCGATTATCATTGCCTATTCCAGTTGCATCGCCCACGGCTACGATCTGGTGCATGGTCTGGAGCAACAAAAACTGGCTGTGCAATCGGGTTACTGGCCGCTGATGCGTTACAACCCGGCGTTGCGCGAGGAGGGTAAGAATCCCTTCCAGCTTGACTCCAAAGCGCCGACAATCCGGCTCAAGGAGTACAGCTACCGCGAGGCGCGTTACACTATGCTGGCGCGCAGCAATCCGGAGCTGGCGGCCGAATTGCTGAAAGAAGCGCAGGATGATGTGGAGCGCCAGTGGCGCGTATACTCAGCAAGGGCAGCGATGCCTGGACGCGGGGAGACGCCACACATCGCTCCCCCGGAGAAGCCTGAGGATAAGCCCGAACAAAAACTGGCGGCGGAGACTGTCGGAGGTGCGGAATGATCGATTTTTCCACGAAGTATCTTGGATTGAAGCTGAAAGGCCCTGTCGTGGTCTCCTCCACGCCGTTGTCGGAGCCGATTGACAATATTCGCCGCATGGAAGATTGCGGCGCCGCGGCAATCGTGCTGCACTCGCTCTTCGAGGAGCAGTTGGCCCTGGAATCGGGGACATTGGACGATGATTTGTCGAGGGGCACCGAGTCTTTTGCAGAGTCGCTCGGCTATCTGCCTGACCTGAAGGATTACCGCATGACCCAGGAGGGCTATCTGGAGCACCTGCGGAAATGCAAGGAGGCGGTGAAGATCCCCATTCTGGGCAGCCTGAATGGCGCCACACCTGGCGGCTGGGTGCGCTTTGCCAAGGATATGGAGCAGGCCGGCGCTGATGCGATTGAGCTGAATACATACGCGCTGGCCACGGACAAGAGCCAGACCTCCGCGATCATGGAAGGGCAACTGTTGCAACTGGTCTCCGCGGTTACCGCAGCGGTCAAGGTGCCGGTCTCGGTGAAGTTGTCGCAGTCGTTCACCAGCCTGCCGCATCTGGTTGCTCAACTGGAGGAGGCGGGAGCGCGCGGCGTGGTGATATTCAATCGCCTCTATCAGCCGGATTTCGACATCGAAACCCTGGAAGTGCGGCCCACGCTGCACTTCTCCAAGCCCTCGGAGTTGCTGCCGAGGCTGCACTGGGCGGCAATTCTCTACGGCCACGTGAACCTGGACATCGCCATCACCGGTGGTGTTCACTCCGCTGAGGACGTGTTCAAAAGCATCATGGCCGGGGCGGGCGTGGTGGAGATGGCGTCGGCCTTGCACATTTACGGCATCGATCACATCAAGAAAGTGCTGGACGACATGCGCTATTGGCTGGAGAAGCGCGAGTACACTTCGCTGTGGGAGACGCGCGGCTGCCTCAGCCGCCGTTCTGTTCCAGACGTTTCAGCCTTTGACCGCGGCAACTACATCAAGACACTCAGCTCCTATAGTTTGCGGCAGACGGTGGGCGCGTTCTAGAGCGCGCTCATTTGGAGAATCGCCCAGGTCTCAAGAGCGAGACCTGGGCATTTGTTTGTGACTGAACCCACTTTTTCGGCTTTATTCCTAAATTCAGGAACCTGCTCCCGGACTTTTGCGTAATAAGAAATGGCACCCTCCCCCAGATTATCGCTGCTTGTTGGCGTTGGAAGCGGCCTATGGGGTTGCAGAATATGCCGGCTATAGTTTAGAGGGATCGCGCCTGATCCTCTGAATCGTCTTCGATGGAGAATGTCTATGAAGAAAGCCATGGTATTTGTACTACTGGTTTGCGCGCCGACATGGGCGGCATTCGCTGCCACTCCGACGCGATCCGTTCAAGTTGATGTATCTCAGCAGGAGACGAATAAGGCCGTTGCCCGGCGTGTCTTTGATGAGATTTTCAATCAGGGGAAGTTCCAGGTTGCGGATGAGATTTACGCACCGGATTTCGTCAATCATGGATTACACAAAGATGCCAGCCTGCAAGAGGACCAGGCTGCCGCCCGCTGGGAGAAACAGATATGCCCTGACGTGAAAATTACCTATGGCCCGATGGTTGCCGAGGGCGATCTGGTTTCGGTAATGTGGGTTTTCCGCGGGACCAATACTGTCTCAGCAGGCTGGATTCCAGCGACCGGAGCCAAGATCGAACTTCGGGGCATTACTATTTGGCGCATCGTCGATGGAAGGATTCGCGAGGAATGGACCGACTTCGACACGTTGCGAATAATCCTCCAAGTTGTGAACCAGCTGAGATGGCAACTTCTTGGGCTCTTGTGCGTGGCGATGATTCTTCTCTGGCTAATTGGCAGAGGCATAGGAATGCTGTGGCACAGGTGTGAGACTGCCGTAAAATAAGTACCTAATGAGAAAGAGGTACGGGTATGGCGCGCAGTCACTTACTAATGGGATTGTTCGTGGGGACAATTATTGGGATTTGCGGTCTGTGTGCGGCGCAGACACCGGTCAAGTATGAGCCGACGATAGAATCGCTCGATCGACATCAGGTTCCTTTCTGGTATACCCATGCAAAGCTGGGCATCTTCATCCACTGGGGACTATATTCGGTCCCAGGCTGGGCACCGCTCAACCATCCCGATCATGACTTCGACTCCCCCGATTACATCAAAAACGATCCATACGCAGAGTGGTATTACAACACCATGCGCATCGAAGGCTCGCCCACGCAGGCCTACCATCGCGAGCACTACGGCGCTAACTTCAACTATTACGACTTCGCGCCGGTTTTCAATCGCGAGATTCAGAAGTGGAAGCCGGATGAGTGGGCCAAAATCTTTCGCCAATCAGGTGCAAAATACGTAGTGCTGACCAGCAAGCATCATGAAGGATTTACGCTGTGGCCCAGTTCGATTCCCAATCCCACGCTCCCGGCAGACCGGCAGCACGCCTCGCGCGACGTTGTGGGAGAACTGACGGCAGCGGTTACGAAACAAGGGATGCACATGGGGCTGTATTACTCTGGCGGGTACGATTGGACATTTGTGCCGGGTCCTATCCGGAAAGCCGCGGATTACGAAACAGTAAAGCCGCAGAGCGAAGAGTACGGAAAATATGCCAACGCGCAGATTCACGAGCTGATTGAGCGCTACCATCCCTCGGTGCTGTGGAACGATATTGACTGGCCGAAGACGGGTAAAGCGCTGGAGGTGGAGGCCGACTATTACAACGCGGTTCCTGACGGCGCGATAGACGACCGTTTCGGGATTGCGCATGCTGATTTTACCTCTCCCGAATACCAGAAGATGGACCAGATCAATAAGAAGAAGTGGGAGGAGTGCAGAGGGCTGGGCAGGTCGTTTGGTTACAATCGCGCCGAGGGCGAGGCGGAGACTATTGCGCCGGGTGAGCTGATTGCGTTGCTGGTGGACATTGTAAGCAAGAACGGCAACCTACTGCTGGATGTTGGGCCGGAGGCCGATGGAACCATTCCGCCAGTGCAGATGGAGCGGCTGAAGGAGCTAGGCGCATGGCTTAAACAGAACGGTAAGGCTATTTACGATACCGAGCCGTGGGGACATGCGGAGGGAAAGACGGTCGAGGGCGATGACCTGCGCTACACCTATCAAGGTCATATCAACGCGATTGTGCTGGGCACGCCCAAGGCGCGGACCATGACCTTTGAGGATTTCAACTGGACATCTAACGTCAAGGTCTATCTTATTGGCGCGAGGGGAAGGCTGAAACAACTGAAAACAATCGCGGCGAAAGAAAACAAGTTGCAGATTCAGTTACCGGAGCAACTTCCCGGCAAATACGCCTACGTGTTTGAGATTCACAATCACACTCGCTAAGGCTGCTGAATGAGTTAGTCACCTTTGAGCAGACGCAGGACAGTCTCTTCGATCAGGCGGCAGGCTTCCGGTAGCGCGGCGGTCACGGCAGGGCTGAAGGCTTCGCTCATCTCGATTGAGCCAGCGCCGATGGTGAGTTGCAGCGCCTCGCGGGGCAGGGAATTGTATAGCTCGCGGCCAAGGGCGAGCAGCTCGGTTGCGCCTAAATGGTGGGTGTTGTGTTCTGGTCTGCCGGAGACTGGCTCGATGGGCGTGAGCTTGAGCGAGCCGGGTTCGGAATCGAGGGAGCAATCGATAAAGAGGACGGATTGGGCTCGAGCGACATCTTCGGCCAGTTCCGGAGTCCATTGATGGTCGGCGATGACGCGCACGCCGGGTTGATCTGAGAAGCGCTGCGACGCCCACTCGGCAAGCCAAAGCCCGACGCCGTCATCGCCGCGTAGCGTGTTGCCGCAGGCTAGGATGAGACATCGGGGTGAAGTGTAAGTCATGTGAAGATCGTACCGCCAGACCCGTTGATCTGTAACGCCAAGTGCAACATCGGGTGAGATGTGTGTGGGCCGGGAGGCCCACACTACAGCCGGCCAGGAGGCCGGCGCTACAGACGTGCTTAGCTGACGAGTTGGTCCACGACCTCGCCGTCGGCGTTGACGAGCGTGAGAGCCAGGGGCATTTGGCCGAAGGCGTGGGTGGAGCAACTGAGGCATGGATCGAAGGTGCGAATCACGGCCTCGATGCGGTTGAGCGCGCCGGGGGTGAACTTGCCGTCCTTGACGTAGGCCTTGGCCGACTGAAGAACGCCCTTGTTCATGGCGTTGTTATTGTGACCGGTGGCAACGACCAGGCTGGCCCAGGTCATTTTGCCGTTCTCATCCACCTTGTAGTGATGATTGAGCGTGCCGCGAGGGGCTTCGATCTGGCCCGCTCCGTCAAGACGGTTGACGCCGGCGGTGGCGCGCACATGCTTGTCGAGAATGAGCGGATCGGCGAGGATGCGCTCGATATTCTCGAGGCCGTAGAGAGCCTCGACGAGCCGAGCGTGATGGTAGAAGAAGGAGCTCTCGACCGGCCCTGCGGCTAACTGCTTGAACTCGGCCAGTTCCTTGTCGGCTTGCGGCGTTCCCATGGACTTGACGATGTTGAGGCGCGCCAGCGGACCGACGCGATAGCTGCCCTGGGGATAGCCGAGCTGCTTGTAGTAGACGAACTTGGTGTAGCTGTAGTTTTCGTCGGCCTCGCCGAACTGCTCGGTGAAGCGGTGAGCGTTGATGTCGTCTTCGATGACAGCGCCCTTGGGATCGATGAGCCGCAGCGTGCCGTCGGTGAACTCGATGGTCTCGTCTTCGTTGATCAGGCCCAGGTAATTGGAGGGGAAGTTGGCGAAGACACTGATCTCCTGCTTGAAGGAGCCGGCGATCTGCTTATAGGTGGTCAGCGCCAGCTTGAGGTCGGCATAGGCCTGGGGAATTGAGGCCAGCATCTCGTCGCGATGGGCGGCGCTGAGCGGCTCTGTGACTCCGCCGGGGACGACCCAGCCGGTATGGATGCGCTTGGTGCCGAGCAGTTCGATGATGTGCTGTCCGAAGCGGCGTAGGCCGATACCGGCAAGTCCGAGGTCGGGCCGAGCGGCGGCGACGCCGAAGATGTTGCGCGCGGCGGGATCGGACTCCATGCCCAACAAAAGATCAGGCGAGGAGAGATGGAAGAAGCTGAGGGCATGCGACTGCACCATCTGGGCCATATTCAACAGACGGCGCAGTTGCGCGGCGGTGTGCGGAATGCGGACCGCCATGATGGCCTCGCAGGCTTTGGCGGATGCCAGCAGGTGAGAGACGGGGCAGATGCCGCAGATGCGCGCCGTGAGGCTGGGCATCTCGTAAAACGGACGGCCTTCACAGAACTTCTCGAAGCCGCGCACCTGGGTGACGTGAAAATGCGCGTCCGCGACCTCGCCCTGGGGGTTGAGTTGGATGGTGATCTTGCCGTGGCCTTCGAGGCGGGTTACGGGATCGATGGTGATGGTCTGGGACATGATCGGGCTCCTAGTACTCAAGCTCCAAAGCGGGTGAGGGCTGAAATATCCAGCGGCGCACCGGTTACCAGCGCGGTAAGCGCTGCGTGAAAGGTCTCGGCAGAGGGCGGGCAGCCAGGCAAGAAGACGTCAACTGTCACGAACTCGTGAATGGGCCGCACAATCTTGAGCAGCTTGGGCACCACGACGCAGGGAATCTGTTGCTGGCAACTGGCGTTCTCGATGTACGCGCGATTCAGAATTGCTTCCGGGCCGAAGGGATTGCGCATGGAGGGCACATTGCCGGCCACGGCGCAATCGCCCATGGCGATCAGCATTTTGGAGTGGGCGCGAACCTTCTTGATCTTCGCCTCGTCGTCCACCGAGGCTACGGCTCCCTCGACCAAAGCGATGTCCACCTCGTCGGGGAAGACCTTGGCGTCCACGATAGGGCTGTAGACCACGTCGATCAACTTGGCCAGCTCGAGGAGTTTTTCATCCATGTCGAGGAAGGACATATGACAGCCGGAACATCCGTCCAGCCACACGGTTGCCACTTTCAGTTTGCTCATCGCGCTTCCCTCATAAGGTTCAGGTAGGGCAAAAAATCGGGATACTTAGGATGATCGGAGCCAATCTTGCTCTTGTCGAAGAGGGCTCCGGTGGGGCAAACCTGCACGCACTTGCCGCAGCGGGTACAAGCGGAGCTTCCCCACTCGTCGTGCAGATCGGTAATGACGATGGAATCGATGCCGCGGCCCATCACATCCCAAATGTGCGCGCCTTCAATCTCGGCGCAGACGCGCACGCAGCGGGTGCACAGGATGCAACGGTTGTGATCGACGGTGAAGCGCTCATGCGAGGCATCCACGACGAGCGCGGGGTTGCGATAGGGCAGGTTGATGTGAGTCAGGCCCTGCGACTGGGCCAGCGCTTGCAATTCGCAGTGGCCGTTAGAGACGCAGACAGAGCAGATGTGATTGCGCTCGGCAAAAAGCAATTCGAGAATGACGCGGCGGTGCTTGCGGAGGCGCTCCGTATCGGTAGAGACATCCATGCCCTCGTAGACAGTGGCAACGCAGGCGGGAAGGAGCTTGTTGCTGCCCTTGATCTCTACCAGGCACAGGCGGCAGGCGCCCACGCCGCTCAGGCCCTCCAAATTGCAGAGGGTGGGAATGTTGATGTCATTTTCCCGCGCCACTTCCAGAATGGTTTGGCCGGAGCGCGCGCTCAATTCCTGACCGTCGATAATCAGCGTTTTGACTTCGCTCATGCCAACACCTCTTTCTGATCCGCGGGCACGGGCGCTTCCATGTTGCAGACGCCGGCCGAACATCGCTTATGCTCGATGTGTTCGAGGTACTCGTTGCGGAAGTACTTGATGGTGCTAAGCACGGGATTGGGCGCCGTTTGCCCCAGTCCGCAGAGGCTGGTTTCCTTGATGGTCTCGCAGAGGCTCACTAGCAGGTCGAGGTCTTCCATGGTTCCCGCGCCAGAGCAGATGCGGCTCAGCAGAGTGTGCATCTGCGCCGTGCCCGCGCGGCAGGGAATGCATTTGCCGCATGATTCGGTCATGCAAAATTCGACAAAGAATTTGGCCACGTTGACCATGCAGGAGGTGTCGTCCATGACGATCATGCCGCCGGAGCCCATGATGGAGCCGACCGCCATGAGGGCATCGTAGCTGACGCCCAGGTCAAGCATCTCAGCGGGAATGCAGCCGCCGGAAGGCCCGCCAGTCTGCACCGCCTTGAAGGTGTGTCCGTCTGGCACGCCGCCGCCGATGACCTCGATGATCTCGCGCAGCTTGATGCCCATGGGCACTTCAACCAGGCCGGTGTTGGCGATTTTGCCGGTGAGAGCGAAGACCTTGGTGCCTTTGCTCCGCTCCGAGCCCATGTTGGCAAACCACTTGCCGCCGTTGCGGACGATGGGAGCGATGTTGGCGAAGGTTTCGACGTTGTTGATGAGCGTGGGCTTGCCGAAGAGGCCGCTGACGGCCGGGTAGGGAGGCCGTGGCCTGGGCGCGCCGCGCTTGCCCTCAATGGAGGCCAGTAGCGCCGTCTCTTCGCCGCAGACAAATGCGCCGGCTCCGAGACGAATTTCGACATCGAAGTTAAAGGGAGTATTGCAAATGCCGTTGCCCAGCAGACCGCGGCGGCGAGCTTCGCGGATGGCCGTGGTCAGACGAGCGACAGCCACCGGGTACTCGGCCCGTACATATATGTAGCCTTTGCTTGCGCCCACGGCGTAAGCAGCGATGGCCATGCCTTCAATGACGCGATGCGGATCGCCTTCCATCACGCTGCGATCCATAAATGCGCCGGGATCGCCCTCGTCGCCGTTGCAGACCACGTACTTCACGTCGCCCGCGGCCTTGGCCACCGTTCCCCACTTCAGCCCTGTGGGATAGCCGCCGCCGCCGCGCCCTCGAAGGCCGCTTTCGGTGATGCGGTGAACCACGCCGTTGGGCATCATCTCCGTGAGCACGGTGAGGAGCGCCTTGTAGCCGTCGCGAGAGATGTAATCATCGATTTTTTCCGGATCGATGTAGCCGGCGTTCTCCAGTACCACGCGCACCTGTTTGTCAAAGTGCTCGTTTAGATCGCACTGCAAGGCCGGTACAGGTTTTCCGCCAAGGCTTTTCACAATGGCCTCGGCATGGCCGGCATTCACATGGTGGTATAGAGCCTTATCGGGGTCGACGCGAACCAGAGGCCCGGAAGAGCATGGTCCCATGCACCCGGTGCGGCGTACCAGCACCTTCTTGCCGGAAGACTCGGCGGCCTTCTCGAGGGAATCCCGCAATTTGTCAGAACCCTGGCTCATGCAGGCCAGGTCCATGCAAACATTCACTTCAAAATCGTATTTATCGTTTTCCTGGATGACGCTTTTTGCGATTTGTTCGAGCTCTTCGATTGTCATTCGACGGCCCACCTTTCGAGTTGCTCGAGCATCTGCTCTGTCTTCATCTCGCCCACTACCTCGCCATCGCACAACACTACGGGTGCGCGGCTGCATGCACCCACGCAGCGAGCGGTCATCAGGCTGATCTGGCCGTCCTTAGTGGTTTGACCACGGGAGATGCCCAGGCGCTTTTCTGCCGCGGCCACAAGCTTGTCGGAGCCCTTGATGTAGCAGGCGGTACCGGCGCAGACTGTGGCAGTGTGCTTGCCGGGCGGCTTGAGGCTGAAGTAGTGGTAAAACGTCACGACCCCGTAGGCCTGGCTCAACGGCACGCGCAGGGAGAGGGCCACAAAACGAATCGAGTCGTCGTCCAGATAGCCGAAGGCGGACTGGACGGTGTGAAGCGTCTCAATCAGCGCATGACGGGCAAAGCCATTTTTGCGCATGGTGCCGTTGACGATCTTCCATCGATTATCGCTGCTGGGCAGCGGCGGGGGTGTGAATGCAGGCAAGAATCCTCCATACAGGAAGTCAACGCATAGCGATAGCGCCGCTGCGCCAGCTTCCATCTCTATATCGCTTATATCGGCTTACGCCAGGTTTTCACCGTGACCACGGTCACTAGGAGTAGGTAGGGATTCCGATCCGGAAAGATAAGAAAATACTCAGAATAGGGCTAATTTGGTCCGCTATCCCAGCGATGGCAGGCGGTCGGAGATTCCGAAGAGGAAAATGATGCCAATGATGAAGCTGTAGGCTGCGCCTGTCCAGGCAATGGCATGGTAGAGGCGCGGATGGTGATGTCCGCTGGCGTTGAATGCTCCGCCCATGGCGGCGGTCATCAGGGCATTCATGGCCACCAGGCCCGCGGCAAAGGCCGCCAGGCCCATCATGCCGCGTGAGGTTCCGCCCAGGTTGGCGGTAAGGAAGAAAAGAGCCAACTGGCTGGGGGTTTCAGCACCTACGCCATGCAGAATGCCGATAACAAAGACCGACTTGCCGTTGTACATCCACTGAAAACGCTCGGGTTGAGGCGCTTGGGGGTTGAAGATGCGGCGAAGTTTCCAGCCTAGCCACAGAACTCCGTTGATGGCGATGGCCAGGCGGCTTTCGACGCGGCTATGGGAGTGTCCGTGCGCGTCTTTGCGGAGAATTCCAGCAACGACCCCAATGCCGAGAATGATGAGGGTGATGCCGATCAGTCGCTCCGCCCAGTGATCCAGGCCCTCGGGCAGGCCGAGGTGCATCTCCAGCACGAGTATGCCCAGCGCAGCCACCGTGAAGGCATGGCCAAGAGCATAGGTCATTCCCAGGCGCAGACCGCTGCGCCAGTTACGCTGCACGGCGGTGATATCGCTGATGGCGGCCAGATGATCGTAGTCGAAGCCGTGGCGCAGCCCCAACAGCAGGCAGGAGCCGAGCGCGGCATCGAGTTTCCAGTCGCCGAAAATTGGTAGCACGAAAATCATTATAGCGCATACGCTACTGAATCGGCATGGGTGATTCAGGCGTCTTTGCTTACCGAGCCGGACGCACTTGCATCTGATAATCCGAATAATCGATGGTTACTGTTGTCCGGCCAAGAAGAAAGCTATCCGAGACGGCCCTGGCATGAGTGGCCATGGAGAAACCCTTGATGTTGACGTAATGCCGCATCACCTGAGCTGCTCCGGTGAAGATGGAGGCGCTTTGGGTTGCTGTTCCATCGAGCTGAACGATGGAACCGTCTTTGGCGTCGACCAAGAGGGTTCCTTCAATCATGTTGGTGGCCTTGTGTTTGGGATGGATAGCCAGAGCCAGGCACTCCCGTCCATCAAGAAGCTGAATATCTCCGGATTTCAGTTGCATCTCATAATTGGCGGAGGTGAACCACGAATGTTCGCGGATGCCGGGCAAATTGATGGTCTTCTCATTGTCGAGCAGCGTTCGCAGCACGTGGTTTCGGATGAACTCGGAGCCGGATTCGGAGAGGATGGTGTAACTCTTGCCGGAGTCCTTCTGGTAGAGGGTCTGGACGGTCATTTCAGCAGCAGGGTGGGTCTCGTCCTTACCTCGGTAGACGGTGTAGTGTTCGGTGACGGTGTATCTCTCTACATGGTCAACTCTGGCTTTGACAGCGGCATCGACCTGCGCAATGACCGATGTGGAGTCCGGCTGCTGGGCTGTGACTGCGGCAGCTCCAAGCCAGAGCAGGGAAAAAACAGTCGCGACCACCCACGTCGTGCCAAGTTTATTGCAATTCTTCATGCTGAAACTCTCCGCATTCCTTCTATAACAGATTAAGCTAATTCTGCCCACGGCTTGTGCAGTTTGTGACAGGGCTGGGGCGTGGCTTCTGATAATCGTGCGAATATGCGACGATGCGTTATGCTGGTTTCCGGTGTGAGGCTTTCTCTAGATGGATAAAACCCAACCAAAACGAAAACCGCGCGAAGCGCTCCTGCGGCGGGGTGTGGTGGTGCGCGGGGTGGTGCAGGGGGTGGGGTTTCGCCCATTTGTCTATCGTCTGGCCATGGAGGAGGGCCTGGCGGGGTTTGTCGGCAACGACACGGACGGGGTGACGATTGAGATCGAGGGGCCGGAGGAGCGGGTGGAGTCGTTTCTCGCTCGTCTGCGAACCGAGATGCCGCCTTTGGCGCGCATCGACGCTGTAGCAGTGCGAGAGTTGGTCCTTGCGGGGAATTCAGGCTTCCGAATTGTTGCGAGCGAGGTGCTTGGCCGGGTGAGCACTGGAATTCCGGCGGATGCGGCCACCTGCCCGGATTGCCTGCGCGAGTTGTTGGACCCGGCTGATAGGCGTTATCGCTATCCGTTTTTAAACTGCACCAACTGCGGGCCGCGCTTTACCATCACTCGGCGCATTCCTTATGATCGGCCGCAGACATCAATGGCGAAGTTTCCTATGTGCCCGGATTGTCAGCGGGAATACGACAATCCGCTGAACCGGCGCTTCCATGCACAGCCGAATGCTTGCTGGGTGTGTGGGCCGCGAGTTTGGGTGACGGGTGCTGATGGAAAAGAGATTGCCGTCTCGGAAGACGCCGTAACCGGTTGCATTGACCGGATGGTTGCGGGTCAGATCATGGCCATCAAGGGAATCGGCGGCTTTCACCTGAGCGTGGATGCATCCAACCAGGCGGCGGTAATGCGGCTGCGGGAGCGAAAGCGCCGCTACGGGAAGCCGCTGGCGGTGATGGTGCGCGACCTGGAGGCTGCACGGCAGGTGTGCGTACTGAATGCAGAAGAAGAAGCGCTGCTGTTGACGGCAGCGCGGCCGATTGTGCTGGCGCGCCGGCGCGCGGGCTGCTGCATTGCGGAGGGAGTTGCGCCGGGGATTCCATGGCTGGGTGTCTACCTGCCCTATGCGCCATTGCAGCATCTGATTTTTGCTGATGCTCGCGTGCGCGCGCTGTTGATGACCTCGGCCAACCTGAGTGAGGAGCCGATTGCCATTGACAACGATGAGGCGAGGGCGCGGCTGGGCGGAATTGCAGATGCCTTCCTGATGCATGATCGCGAGATTTTGCAGCGCTGCGATGACTCGGTAGCCGCAATGGTGGATGGCGCGCCGCAACTGATTAGGAGAGCGCGTGGATTTGTGCCGATGGGTGTGGCGTTGCCCTTTGATGCTCCACCGGTGCTGGCAGTCGGCGGGCATTTGAAGAATGTCTTTGCACTCGCAAGGGGGCGTTTTGCTTACCAGAGCCAGCACCTGGGCGATCTGGAAAACCTGACGGGCCTGGAGTTTTTCCGCGAGTCGCTAGACCATCTGATGCGGACGTTTGAAATTGAGCCGCGGGCCGTGGTGCACGACCTGCATCCGGGGTATCTATCGACAACGTGGGCGCGGGAGTGGGCGAAAGAGCGAGGATTGCAGACTATAGCCGTGCAGCATCATCATGCGCATGTGGCCGGTTGCATGGCCGAGCATGGGCTCACGGGCAAGGTGATTGGTTTGGCGCTGGACGGCACCGGCTATGGAAGCGATGGAAATATCTGGGGCGGGGAAGTGTTGATTGCAAGCCTCGCGGACTTCGAGCGGATTGCGCATCTGGAATATGTGCCCATGCCGGGCGGCGAGGCGGCAATCAAGGAGCCGTGGCGCATGGCGTTTGCCGCGTTGCGCGGTGCGGGGTTTGCAGCGGATAAGGCGGCGAAGTTGGTGGGTGCATCCTCCCTGGAAGCACGTGTGGTTGAGCGAATGATGGAGCGAGGGGTCAATGTGCCGTTGACTTCGAGCCTGGGGCGATTGTTTGATTCGGTTGCGGCAGTGTTGCTGAGGCGGCGTGTGGTGGACTACGAGGCGCAAGCGGCGATTGAGCTGGAAGGTCTCTGCGTGGATGAGCCGGACCATCTGGATCGCATAGATTACATTCCAGAAATAGTGGAAGGACAACCACTTATCCTGAAGACCGGGCAGACGCTAAGTGCGGTCATTGACGATTTGCGACGAGGCGTTGCGAACAAGCGCGTTGGGTCAAATTTCCACTCAGGCGTGGCCGAGGGGTTTGTTCAAGTGGCAATGCGAGCGCGAGAGGAGACAGGAATAATGCAGGTGGCGATGAGTGGAGGTTGTCTGCACAATCGGAGGCTGTCTACACTGCTACGTTCGCGGCTAACGGAAGAGGGATTTCGCGTGTATGCGCATCGGCGTGTTAGTCCCGGTGATGGCGGCTTGAGTTATGGTCAGGTTGCGGTGGCTGTGGCGATTCTAAGTCAGCCGCAGTTATCCGGAGATGCGCACTAGCTGCTCAGCTTCTTCGCGCTGGCCCAGAAGGGAGACACTAGGGATGCGGCCGCGCACCATGGCTACCTCATCGCAGCGATTCAAGCGCGGGCAACTCTGGCAGTCTTTGAAAACTTTGTCTGGCAGCACGGTCTTGTCATCGACGGTGCGAAATCCGAATTTGAAAAAATAGTCGGGGATGCGCGTAAAGAGGCAGACGGATTGAATGCCATGCTCTTCGGCTTCATCGAGGAGCGCGGCGAGAATGCGGCTGCCCGCGCCCTGGCTTTTGGCCGCGGGCTTGACCACGATGGAGCGCACCTCGCATAGATGCGGACCGTAAAAGTGCAGCGCGCCGCAGCCCAGAAAGACGCCGCCATCGGATAAGGCCACGGTGAAGTCGCGGATGTTTTCGCATACCTCGGCGAAGGGGCGCTTGAGCAGTGTGCCATCTGACGAAAGCGAGTTCACCAGGTCGCAAACATTAGTGGCGTCCGTGAGGAGGGCCTTACGAACCAGCATGAGCTGCCTCCTGAGCAAGGGTGTCGAGCCGTTTCAATGTGGCGGCGAGGGCCTCTTTGACGCGCTCACGCGCGGTGCCTCCAGTAACGTTGTGGCAGTCAAGCGTGGCCGTGAGAGTGACAGCGGCAAAAAAGTCTTGTTCGAATTCTTCGCCAAACTGGCGGAGTTCGTCGAGGGTGAGGGCATTGAGTTCAACGCCTTTTTCGATGGCGAAGCGCACGGCATTGCCGATCTTCTGGTGAGCGGTGCGGAAGGGAATGCCCTTGTGGACGAGATAGGTGGCAGCGGCCATGGCATTCAGGTAGCCCGACTGCGCCGCTTCATTCATTCGCTCGCGATTGAATTCGATAGCGGTGGTGAAGCGCGCCACCAACCGTATCATTTGCGGTACAAACTCGACGGCGAAAACCTGCTCCTGAGTCTCCTGCAAATCTTTGTTATAAGCCAAAGGCAGCCCTTTGAGTTGCAGAGTGACAGCTTCTGCAGCGCCGTGGATGCGACCAACTTTAGCGCGAATCAGCTCGGTGAGGTCGGGATTTTTTTTCTGCGGCATGGCGCTGGAGCCTGTTGAGAATGCCTCGGGAAGCGTGATAAAACCGAACTCCGCCGTGGCGAAGAGCGTAATTTCCTCGGCAAAACGGCTCAGATGCAGACCAACAAAGGTGAGCGCTTGCAGATATTCCAAAATGAAATCGCGGTCGCTGGTGGCGTCTATTGAATTGATGGTGGGGCCTGCGAATCTCAACTCCTTTGCAACAATTGTGCGGTCAAGCGCGAGCGTCGCACCGGCGACTGCGCCGGAACCCAGCGGACAGTAGTTGAGCCGCGCTTTGCAGTCCATGAGACGCGCAATATCGCGCAAAATCATCTCGACGTAGGCCAGCAGCCAATGCGCAACCAGCACCGGCTCTGCGCGTTGCATGTGGGTGTAACTGGGCATCACCGCATCGTCCGCGGCTTCAGCCTTTTCGACAAGTGCTTTGGCCCACGCGATAAGCGCATCATGAGTGAGCGTTATCTGCTGACGCACATAGAGGCGGAGGTCGGTGGCAATCTGCTCGTTGCGGCTGCGTCCGGTGTGCAGCTTGAGGCCTAGCGAGCCGATTCGTTCGACCAATTTCAATTCAACGAAATGATGAATATCTTCGGCCGTCGCATGATCGCGTACCTGCGCTTTGCCGGCATCTGATGTGTACTCGGCGGCAATCGCATCGAGCGCCTTGCGTAATTCTGTTGTTTCATCTTTTGTAAGAATCTTGGCGGCAAGAAGAGCGGACGCGTGCGCCTTGCTGGCGGCTATCTCTTCATCGAGAAGCCGCCAGTCAAAACCAATGGAACGCTGCCAGTTCTCGAACTCAGCATCCAGCGGCTCGCGGAATCGGCCAGACCACATCTTTCCGGATTGTTGCTCGTCGGACATTACTTTAAGAGTACCTCATGCTATTTCTTTTCAGGACCGCTGTTGAGCTGGGGCATTTCGCTGCCTTTGCTGAGAGTGAGCAGACCGGCTTTGGCATATGTGAGCAGCTTGTCGCGGGTGTCGGTGATGTCGAGGTTGCGCATGGTAAGTTGCCCGATGCGGTCGCGCGGGGAAAAGACGGAATCAGTTTTCTCCATGCTGAGACGCTCGGGATGGAAGGTGAGGTTTGGCGACTCGGTGTTGAGAATGGAGTAGTCGTTGCCGCGGCGCAACTCAAGCGTGACCTCGCCGGTGATGGGTTTGGCGACCCAGCGCTGGGCGGATTCGCGCAGCATGATGGACTGGGAGTCGAACCAACGGCCTTGGTAAAGCAAGCGGCCGAGCTTGCGGCCATTGTCGCGGTACTGCTCGATGGTGTCCTCGTTGTGA
>CAZFMB010000082.1:0-19054 GCA_964520005.1 uncultured Occallatibacter sp. | reverse complement strand
AGTTACAGCGCAGCTTCGCCGATACCGGTGAAATCGTTTGCCGCGACCGCGACACCGTCGATCTGGCCGTGCCGGATCAGGTGCGCGCAATGGTTCGCGACGCCGCGCCAGACATCATTCTCAACGCCGCCGCATACACAGCGGTAGACCGCGCCGAATCAGAGCCCGAAGTTGCAGCGGCGGTCAACGCACAGGCTCCTGCCATCCTCGCCGAAGAAGCACAGCGCACGGGCGCACTGCTGGTGCACTACTCCACTGACTATGTCTTCGACGGCTCCAAGCCAAGCCCATGGGCGGAGACGGACCAGCCCAATCCGCTGAATGTTTATGGGGCAACCAAGCTGGCTGGGGAAGAAGCCATCCAGCAGGTGGGCGGAAAATATCTGATCTTCCGTACAAGCTGGGTCTTCGGCCCCCACGGCCAGAATTTTCTCCTAACCATGCTCCGCCTGGGCCGCGAGCGCGATTCGCTCAACATCGTGGACGACCAGATCGGCGCGCCGACAACGTCCATCGAACTGGCCAATGCGACGCACGCCATTGTCAGCAGCGTTTTGAACGGTCAATTCGGCGCTGTCTCCAACTGGGCCGGTCTCTATCACATGACCTGCGGCGGTTCGGTTTCCTGGTGCGGTTTTGCTCGGGCCATCTTCGCGCGCGCACAGGCTCTTCTGGATGGAAAGATGCCAGTGGTCCATCCTATTTCAACGAGCGCATATCCAACTCCGGCCAAACGTCCGCATAACTCATGCCTATCAAATGAGAAGCTACTTACATGCTTTGCAATCCGCCTCGCTCCCTGGGAAACTGCTCTGGATGAGGCATTGCGCAGGCTGGCGCAGCCGCAGCAGTCAGCTTGAGATTCGCGAGGAGCAGGGAGATAGAAAGGTTGGGCAACCCGATTCTGCGGAATCAGGCTGAACCGCCGTTCAACTTTCAACGATGGTTGGGAGATCCTCGGGAATCATGGCTGCCGCACACTGCGGGCGGGAACGCCAACGACAGTGTCTCCAGTATCGACCGAGGCCAGCACCACTGCATTTGCACCAATGACCGCATGATCTCCTATGCGAATGCCTCCTAGCAGCTTTGCACCGGCACCAATGATGACCTCATCGCCAACCTCTGGTCTCAACGAGGTATCAAAGCCCATATCGACCGCCTTTGCCCCCAACGTTACATTCTGGAAGATCGTCACATTCGAGCCTATCCGCCAGGCGCCAATCACAGTGCCTGAGGTGTGAGGCAAAAACAGCCCAGGACCGATCTCGCACCGAGGTGAGACCTCCAGACCGAAGAGCACAATGTTCAGGTAGGTACACAGTTGCGGAAGAACTGGAACCCTGCGGAGCATTGCCGCGCGGGAGAGTCGCGCGATGACGAGGGGCAGAAATCTGGGATGAAGCAGGCGAAGCAATAAAAGGTATGCTGGCCTTTGGCGCCCGGAACAATTGAGGTCCAACTGACGATCGAGATCGGCGCGTAATAGCGATACAAGCATGGACGCTTTCCTCCACTTACTAACCGGACCTTCTTCATGTGACGGCTCGACCGTGTACTTGGCCGAACGGATACGGTCCTTTTACAGTTTCTCTTTTTTGTTCGCCGTCAAAGTTGGCCCAACAGCATCGTTGAACCTCGCTCGCCCTTGGTCCTCGGCTCAAGAGGTACCTATTGCCCCTTCGGAACCCGATGCCGGATCTTCCGCAATTCAACTACTTGGACCGCGGGCTACTTGCCGCGCATTCTCTCTGCATCTGGAAGCCCGCCCCCGGATTTGTTGCGAGGAAGCAGGAATTCCCTTCTCTCAAATCCAGATTTTCTGTTTGAGATCGTAGCGCAGAACGATGGTGGCGGGATTGCCGGCCACAACGCAATAGTCGGGCACATCGCGCGTAACCGTGCAGTTGGCGCCAACGACGCAATGCTTTCCGATGCGGACATTGGGCAGAATGACGGCGCCAAATCCAATGAGGGTGCCTTCGCCGATCTCGACTGGAGTTGGCGAAGAGTCGATCCTCTCACCTATCTTCACCGTCTCGTTCACATCCTGAAATGGGTGGGTCGTATCAACGACAGCACAGTTACCTGTTATGGTCACATTGTCGCCTATCACGATGCGGGAGGAGCAGATTATATGGGCATTCTGTTCAATGTTCACATTGCTGCCGATGATTAGCTCCGGGGGGTGCATCTCATCCAGAACAATGGTCTCGATGCGAGCACCGGCGCGAATCATGGTACGTTCCCCGACTGTTACAAAACGCGGGTTGGAGAGCAAAAACGGCTTGTAAATACGGCATCCTCGCCCCACGTGCGCGCAGATATGGCGGTAGTAGAGCGATGTCTTGAAAAGGATATAGGCGCTGTGCAGCAGATTCAGACGATCGTGCCACGGGGTGCGCAGGAGACGAACAACTGCTTTCAATGGATTCATATTTCAAGACCAATTTCCAGGCGGTCGCGCCGCGTCATAGGGACGGGCATGCACAAATAGGGTATCATTGAAACGAGGCGGCCTGAAGACTGTCTGTATCCTCTCATGTCCCTGACATATGACATTGCCGGTGTGGAGAAATGCATGCTACCGGAGCCCCGCCTGCTTGCAAAGGCGCTTGGGATCCGCCTTTTTGAGCAACGTCTGTTGAAGTTGTTCAGCGAGGGACGTCTGTTCGGCACGGTGCATACGTGCATTGGCCAGGAGTGGACAGGCGTAGCCCTGGCCGAGCATCTTCTGCCACAAGACGTTATTTTCAGCAATCACCGCTGTCATGGCCACTATCTGGCGCGCACCGGAAATTATCAGGGTCTCCTGGCCGAAATCATGGGTCGCAAGACTGGGATCTGTGGCGGCCGCGGCGGAAGTCAGCATATTTGTGATGCGAACGTTTTCAGCAATGGCATCCAGGGGGGTATTGTCCCGGTCGCCGCTGGAGTCGCCCTGTCGAAACTGCTGAGCGGCGATGATGGAATTGCGGTGGTCTTCATCGGCGACGGAACGCTGGGCGAGGGCGCCGTTTACGAGAGCATGAATATTGCCTCCAAGTGGGGCCTGCCGCTTCTGATCGTCCTCGAGAACAACCTTTACGCGCAAAGTACATCGCAGCAGCAAACCCTAAGTGGCGACATTGAAGCGCGCGCCGCCGCCTTCGGAATTCCAACGCTGCGCAGCAATACCTGGGAGCCTGAGAAGCTTGTTGAGACCATGGGCGAGGCCGTAGTCACGGTTCGCCGGGATCACCATCCCCTGTTTCTGCGCGTCGACACCTATCGGCTTATGGCGCATTCCAAGGGCGACGACGGGCGCGACAAGACTGAAATTGCCAATTATTGGGAACGCGACATTCTTCATCAGGCGGTCAAGATGCAGCCAGATTTGATGGCTCCGATCGAGACTGAACTGCTGGCCACCTTGGACGCTGCCGTTGATGCAGCCGAGCAATCTCCGCTTGCAGACGAACTGGAGACGGCCATCGAAGAGCCTGCTGCCAGTTGGCAGGAGACAGTGATCGACTCTGGCGATCGGGTAGTGAACCGCATCTATGCAAGCTTGCGCTCGGCACTTGATCGGGATGCGCGCGTGTTTCTGCTGGGCGAGGACATCGAAGGACCCTATGGAGGCGCCTTCAAGGTCACCAAGGACCTGAGTCAGCTCTTTCCTGGGCGTGTGCGCAACACGCCAATCAGCGAGTTAGCCATCGCCGGCATTGCCAACGGACTTGCGCTGGGTCAGCAGCGCCCCGTGCTGGAGATCATGTTTGGAGACTTTATACTCTTGGCCTCCGATCAATTCATCAACCATGCTGCGAAGTTTTCCTACATGTACAACGGGCAGGTGCAGGTGCCGCTGGTCATTCGCACGCCCATGGGCGGCAAGCGCGGCTATGGCCCCACACACAGCCAATCGCTGGAAAAGCACCTGTTGGGGGTTCCCGGAAGCCGTGTGCTGGCGATCCATCACCGATATGACCCTGCCGCCCTTTACGCCAAGTTGTTGAGCGACGAGATAGAGGCAATGCCTACCCTTGTGCTTGAGAACAAGGTTCTTTATGGCGAGCGCGTGTCAGCGGAAGCGGTTGAGGGCTTCAAGTGGTTTCACAGCAGCCATGACTTTCCCGTGAGTTATATGCGCGCCGAGGGGTGCCCGGACGCCACCATCCTTTGCTATGGCGGAATGCTGGCCACCGTTGAAAAGGCAGTCGACAGGCTCTTTGCCGAGCATGATCTGGTAGTGGAAGTGGTCTGTCCCATGCAGATCTATCCGCTCCAAAAGGAAGCCATTCTGCCCCTTGTACAACGAAGCGGAAAACTCCTGATAGTGGAAGAGGGACACAGTTTTTGCGGTTTTGCGGCCGAGCTGATTGCATCGCTCTACGAACTGGATCGGACCCTCTCGATGCGCCGCCTCAGTTCGCATCCGCAACACATCCCCTCCGCGAAGCCGCTGGAGTTAATGGTACTGCCTGGCGTTGAAAAGATAATCGCCGAAACCTTGGGGCTGATCCAATGACAACGACCACTGCTATTGTACTGGAACGCGATAATGTCAACGATGAAACGGTAACGCTTGTCCGCTGGTATGTACAGCATGGGGAAAAGGTGCAAATCGACACCTTGGTGGCTGAAGTTGAGACCAGCAAGGCCAACATTGAGGTTCCTGCACCCGAGGCAGGCTATCTGGTGTGGGCGTGTCCGGCAGGTGCGGAAATCGCGGTGAGCGCTCCGATAGGTTATATCTCCTCGGCCTTGCCCAGCGCCGAGCCGGCATTTGGACCACCTATGGGCGCAGCGCCTGAGTGCGCGCTCCCGGTCGAGCCCGCAAAAATGGCCGCAAGCACTGTGAAGGCGAGCAGCAGCGTGGTTGCGGCTAGGCCCCTTCTCAGTGCCACAACCTTCCCTTCCTCTTCTGACTATCACCAGCGCTTCTCACCGCTGGCGGAGAAGATGATGGCGGCAAATGGTCTGACCAAAGCGGACTTTGCAGGAAAGTCCGCCGTGCGCAAGCGGGATGTGCTGGAGTTATTGAATGGCACCACTGCCCCGGAGCCGCCGTTCGCAGCTGTGAACCGGGCGAGAACTCTCACTTCGAATACCGTGCCTTATCGCGAGGTTCCTCTCTCGAAGATGAAAAATCTGGAGGGACGAATGCTGGCATCTGCGCGCGGCAATTCCGTCCAGAGCGCGGTATCCGTTACTTGCTTTACACGTGGATTGCGGCGCATGGTTGAGCACGAATTGCCTGAAGTCGGCCTTTCAGCAATGATCGTTTATGAGGTCAGCAGGCTGCTGCGCAAGTATCCCACCCTCAATGCTGCTTATCATGAAGGCGTGATGCGGCAATATCTCGACGTACATGTCGGCTATGCGATGGACGACGGTCGCGGCCTCAAGGTGGCAGTCTTGCACAATTGCGATGCGCTGCCACTTCCTGAATGCTCAGAACTGTTGCACACGCTGACAGTGGCGTACATCGAAGACAAACTGACCCCGTCGCTGCTAGGAAACGGAACTTTTACCGTCACTGATTTATCCAATATGGGAGTTTCGTCCTTTCTTCCGTTGATTGTCGAGAATCAGAGCGGCATTCTTGGCGTGGGAGCCGAGCAGTTTGCTCCAGGCAGCGATTGGGGATCCTATACGCTCACGCTGGCTTTCGACCACCAACTCTGCGACGGGCGCACCGCCGCCCTGTTTTTGAACGACCTCAAGGAGCGACTACTCTCATACGAAGAAACACTGCGGAAAGAAAGCACAGATTTAGCCTGTTCCGCGTGCGGGCGAAAGGCCCGGCAGTTGACGCTGTCGAATCACCACCTGCTTCGTTCTGCGGAGCCGGATGGCTATCTTTGCACATTATGCTCGACAGGGTATTAGCCAATGAATGCAGAAGAAGTACGTGTACTCGTATGCTCCATCGCCAAAGCTCCAGCGGAACAGCTTCTCCCCGCGGCCTCTCTCTCGGGTCTTTTGGGAGGATCTCTCGGCCGCGCCAGATTGGATGCAGCTCTGCGCTCCCGCTACGGAATATCCAACCCTGCCGTGTATCGGGCTCGCACCTACAGCGAACTTTGCTCAGCGCTTTGCGCCGGGGCAGGCGGCGAGGCCCCGATTGACTTGCCTTTCGCATCCGATTCCCCGGAAGCGCCTGCCGAGATGCCGGTCGAGGATCACACAACGGTGGGCATTGATTTGGAACGCGTAGATAGTATTCCCGAGGCGGGCGATTATCGGGAAGATGAATTCTGCAAGAACATCTTTACTCCTCGCGAGATAGCGTATGCTCTCTTGCAACCTTCGCCGCGGCAGAGCCTTGCCGCGATGTGGTGCGCCAAAGAAGCATTCCGCAAGGCAGTACCCGCATACTTGGGGTCGGACTGGAATCGGACAGTGGTTTCTCATGCGAATCAGGGAAAACCGTACATCGTGGTGGATGGAAAAACAGCCCCTGGAACTCTCAGCCTGACCCATGCCGGCGATCTTGCATTGGCTGTTTTTGTTGCCGCACCCGCCCCGGTCGCACCACAACCGCTTGTTGATGAACTGCGGACTCAAACCCCGGGCGCACCACCTAAATCAGGTCGCTACGCCCAGGCAATTGCCGTATTGGCCTTGATCTTTTCGCTGTTTGCGTCTCTGTTCTGCATCTTGCGATGATGCGTCGATCTACGACGCATCATCCCATCAGCCGGCTGGAATGTGATGCCGAGACGAGCATGGACGTTTTCTTCCATTTACTGACTGAATTCTTTGTGCGACAGCTCTACCTCATCGCGGGCCGAATCGCTCCAGAAACTCCCACATCCGGGTTCAGCAGCTTGCCGCGATCAGCATCGTTCAGTCTCTCCACTTCGGCCACACTCAGACCATTGCGGCGCTCATAGTCCTTCATGTTCAATAACCACTGGTAATATACATTTTCCAGCACCAGATACAACCCAGCCGCACCTGCCTTGTATCCGCCGCGCAGCAGCAGATTCCATACAACCAGCTTCGCTGAACGAGCGAAGAGAAAGAACATCGTCTTCCAGAGGCTCAATCCACTGAACCGATCGGCTGTCCCGGTGGCCTGCGTGTCGGTGTATCTATCCATGACATTGCAGTAATTCTTCGCAACATAAGATATATAGTGATGTACATAATGCCGCTTTGAGTCGAGAAAGCAGATGCTACTCTCCGGAACGGTGGGAGTACCGAAGAGGTGAATCGTGTTATTCGAGAAGTCGATGGCCTCTTTTCTGAAAATCCGATTCAAGCGATCCGCAAATGCGTCGTAGCAGAACTTTCCATAATAATGATTCTTGCGCGCAATGTTGACGATGCTGTGCTTGCCTGATTCAACCGCCGCAATGATTGCATCCAGAGTTTCGGCACTGACCAGTTCGTCGGCAAATCCCCAGTAGATCCACTCCGTCTGGACAGCGGCCTTGACCCTGCTCACCGTGACTGCGTCCTCAACCCAGCCAGCGTTTTTGTTGAGAAGCACTTCACAGCCATAGGACTTGGCAATCTCCACTGTGCGGTCCTCGCTGTAGTTGTCGACGACCAGTAACCTTCCCCAGGGGAGAAAATTCTTGATCGCCCATTCAAGCCTTTTTTCTTCGTTGTACGTAAAAACTACAAAGGTGATAGCGTCGCTTCTTCTGGCTGTCTTTGCGATTTCCATGGATTTATCTCCGATTGGTAGATCAGGAATGCGACCACAACTGCTTGGGCGGCAACAAGTGGAATCCCGATGGTGTAAGCATTCAAATGATGGAACTGATAGAGCGCCAGGAACATGACCGGAACCACGACGGTGGCAACGACATTAGCCTTGATCTGTTCACGAGTGCATTTGTCGAGCGTAAGTTTGACCACTAGAGCGGCAATGATAAAGTTGCCGGCTTCGATCAAGACCCCGTAGGCTATCAACCATCCATAAGCGGCGAATCTTTCATTGGTGAGCAGCCGGACGAGTTCTGAGCGCAGACCGATGCCCACGCAAAGCACGAATGCTGTCACGATCATCAGGCCACGCAGGTATTTGCCAAGATAAGCGCCTGCGGTCTGATAAACCTTGGGGAGATAAATCTGCTGATAGATGGTTGCTGCTCCGTTCATGCCACTGTTGCCAATCGCCGAGGTGGTGGCAAACAGTCCGACGGTCTCCGAGAAACCAAGAGGCACCAGCACGAGACGATAGCCCTGTAACTGAAACCAGTTGAGCACTGCGGACAGAGAGATCGGAGCGCTGAAATGAAGCACCTCGTGCAGATCGACCCGTTCCGCCTTCCCCTGGAAGCGCCCCAGATAATAACGCGCCCGGAGCATTACTGGCACTCCGACAATGACGTACGACAGCACCGTGGCGATTAGCGGGCTCAAGGGGCCGGCTTGCCCGATCTTAACAATGCCCCAGAAGACCAGCAGTTTGACAGGAATCTCGGCCACCAGCATGCTCACCACAAAGAGTTGGTCTTCCTGGTTGTTGAGAAAGTTCTTCATGGCCGTCGAAGCGTAGAGTGTAACCGCGAGAAACATTGTCACACAAAGCGCGCTCAGAAGGGCGATTTCAAAAAATCCGCACCCCACCGCGCATACCGCAAAGAGGCCCCCCACAATGAGCAAAATCTTTGCATTGAACACAAACAGGCCGGCCAGCGAGCACCCCTTCCGGCCGAGCCGGAAAACTTCCGATTGCTGGAAGAAATCAATCGGCACAAAAAGGAGCGCATTCAGCGAGTAGGAAACTGTCTGATAGAAATAATATTTTCCCAACTGTTCGGGCATGAGGTAATGCGTATAGAGCTTAACCAGCCCTATCTGTCCTAGAATCGCGGCAGCTCGCATTACAATTAGTAATATCTTCTTCTGCATCACTCATCATTTCGTCTTGCGTTTCCAGGCCAGCCAGCAAACAAGAAGGCGTTTTGCCCTTCACAAGAATCCTTTACGACTTTTACAGACCAGGATTGCGCCCCGAGAATATGTGCAACCTTCGCAACTTGCTGGTTCGCGGGGCCCGTTATTTCCTGGCCAGCGCGCCGCTACGTTTGAGGATATTGTCTATGCTGATCCGGAGTCAGTGCGCAAATATTCCTGCGGACCGAAAGCCTCGACGGTAGTCAGATATAGATACATATGTTGATGCAACACGCGCGTTCGCATCAGCATATCACCACCGGACGTGGGCTACGGCAAAGCAGCTCCGCAGCTTGAACGACTCCCTCAATGCTCAGGCCCTGCGCCGCCCGCAACTCCTGCTGCGAGCCAGACACTTTGATTGGGGCTTTGGCAAGGCGCAGCGGCCGAAATGCGGCTGCGCGCCCGCGGACGGCAAGAGTCTCCGCGACGGCAGTACCAAGGCCGCCGGGGCCATGTTCTTCCACCGTTAAAATGGCACCGGTTTGTTCGGCCGCGTCGAGAATGGCCGTAGTATCCAGCGGAACCAGAAACGGCATACTCAAAATGCGTGGGTGAATCCCGCGCCTGCGCAACTCCTCCCCAGCCTTCAAAACAGTGCCCAGCATGCCTCCGATACTGATGACGGTCAGATCACTCCCGTCCGTAATCTGTATGGCTTTGCCCAACTCAACCTTCGTATCCTCCGCATGCAACACCGGCTCACCTGCTTTACCAAGGCGCAGATAGGCCGGACCCGGATGATGGGCAAGAATTGAGGTAATTGCACGCGCTTCAATTGGATCGGCGGGAGCAGCGATCGTAAGATTGGGCATGGCCGACATCACAGCTAGATCCTCGACGCCGTGATGAGTGTATCCATGACTGCCATAGGCAAGGCCACCGCCCACAGCAACAATCTTGACATTCAGATTGTGATAGCAAACGTCATTCCGGATTTGTTCCAGGCAGCGCATCACAGGAAAATTCGCGATGGAATAAGTGAAGACGGTCTTTCCCGTGAGGGCCAGCCCAGCGGCCATGCCGGTCATATTTTGCTCAGCTACACCTGCGTTGAGATAGCGTGCCGGGAACCTGTCCGCAAACACATCGAGCACGTTATATCCCAAATCGCCACATAGAAGCCAAATACGCTCGTCCTGATCTGCAAGCGCGCATAACTGCTTAATAAACGCAGTTCTCATAGCTTCACTCCCAGTTCGCGCATTGCAGCCTCCACCTGTTCGGCGTTCGGCGTTTTGTAGTGCCACGCCAGTTGATCCTCCATGAAGCTCACGCCTTTCCCTTTAATGGTGTTGGCAATCACTACATTTGGCTTGCCCGGTTCAAAGGGAACTGCCGCGAAGGTTTCAACAAGTTTCTGCATATTATGGCCATCCACCTCGCGCACCGCCCACCGAAAGGCGCGGAATTTGTCGGCCAGTGGATCCAGATCGAGTACTTCCTTCACGCGTCCGTAACTCTGGATTTTGTTGTAGTCCACAATCAACAGCAGGTTATCCAACTTGTGTTGGGGAGCAAAAATCACTGCCTCCCAATTCGATCCTTCATCCAGTTCACCGTCGCTGCATAGAACAACGGTCCGAAAGGGCAAGCTCTCCCGCTTTGCCGCCAAGGCTATACCACACCCCACGGGCAGCCCGTGGCCGAGCGATCCTGATGACAACTCCACGCCTGGCACGCCGCTGGTGATATGCCCGGTTAGGCGTGAGCCAGACTTGCAGTACGTTTCCAATTCGTCGACGGGGAAAAAGCCACGTTCCGCCAACGCAGCATAAACCATAGACGCTGCGTGTCCCTTGCTCAGGATAAAACGATCGCGCTCCGGCCAGTCGGGATGCGCTGGATCGATCCGCAAGGTATTCCAGTACAGACATGCGACAATATCCGCAATGGAAAGACAACTACCGAGATGAGAGGCCCCGGACTTATGCACCATGAGAACGGAGCGGGCGCGCAATTTCTGGGCAATTCCCTTCAGATCATCAACTTTTGGCTGCATGCATCGCTCCTTGATTCTTATACCATTCTACGGTTTTTCGAATTCCTTCCGGCAACGATATTGCCGGAAGCCATCCCGTGGCCGCTTTCAGGCGGCTAACATCCGCAGAAAGATTCATCACTTGATCGCAGCGATAGGGTACTTCGCCGAACCCGAGCGGTAGCGCTGGATCAATGGAATCTCGCACTTGTGAAATAAACTCGCGCAAGATACAAGGAGTCCCTGAACCAAGATTAAAGACCCCGGCAGCATGGCTTTCAAGGGATGCGCACAATGCGTTGGCCACATCGGTAACGTAAAGATAGTCCCAGACTTGATCGCCAGCAGTCAAAGCTGGCTTCTCGCGGCGCATGAGCGCCCGGATTAGACCTGGAACCATGTGGCGCTCGTCATCCCCTGGCCCATAAGCAGAGAAAAGACGCAACCAGACGAAGCGCATTTCCGCGACGGAGCAAAGCGGTTTCAACAAAATGCCTAGCGCCAGCTTTGCCGATCCATACGCGGTCACGGGAGCCGTTGGCATATCCTCACGCAGCACCCCGGGATGGGGGCCATACTCTGCCTGGGAACCAACTCCAATAAGAACCTTGCATCCTGTATTGCGCAAAACCTCCCAAAGCTCCAGACTATGGATGACGTTGCCAGTTATCTGCTCAGTACCGTTGCGATGTTCTGCGGTTACACCTGACCATGCCAGATGAAAGGCGGCGTCGACAGGTTCGCGCTGGAGGGCTCTCTGCAACTCCGATGTGTCCTCCAAACTGCCATGCACAACGGAAACACGAGAAAGGCAGTCTTGCAACCGCTCAGTGCGCGAACCGGAACGCAACAGGATCACTACCGAATGTTGGCGGGCTAGCAATTCGCGCACAAGATGAGATCCGAGAAAGCCTGATCCCCCCGTTACGAGACAGCGCATTGTTTTGACACCTCGTTGAGGCTATCCACCATGTAGTCGAGCATTGGATTCGTCAATCCCGGATACACGCCGATCCAGAACACGTTCTCCGTGATGAAATCGGAGCCTGCAAGATCTCCAATGACCCGCTTCTCGATGTCCCTATAAGCCGGCTGCCGCAGCATATTGCCCCCGAACAACAGCCTGGTCCCAATCTTCCGCAAGTTAAGAAACCGGATAACGTCGTCTCTTTTCAGGCCTGACTCTGGGCGCACCGCAATCGGAAAGCCAAACCAGCTTGGCACTGACCCGGCTGTTGCCTGGGGCAGCATAAGCACCGTCGACAGCGGCTGCAACTTCTCGGTCAGGTAATCGAAGTTGCGTCTCCGTGCCGCAATGAAGCCTTCCAGCTTCTCTAACTGTGCCACCCCGGCAGCGGCCTGCATATCGCTCACTTTGAGGTTATAACCAATGTGTGAGTAGGTGTACTTGTGGTCGTATCCGTATGGCAGAGTTCCCAGTTGCCAGTCAAAGCGCTTACCACAGGTATTATCTTTACCCGGCGCACACCAGCAGTCGCGGCCCCAATCGCGAAACGACTCAATGAGTTTGGTAAGTTGTGGCCGATTGGTCGCGACGCATCCTCCCTCACCCATCGTGATATGGTGCGCGGGATAGAAGCTGAACGTGGCTATATCGCCGAAGGTTCCGACGCGCCTTCCACCAAAGGTGGAGCCGAGCGCATCGCAACAATCCTCGATCAACCAGAGATTGTGCTTACGCGCAAACTCGGAAACCGCAGCAACATTGAAGGGATTTCCCAATGTGTGTGCGAAGATCATGGCCTTGGTCCGCGGACTCAGCGCCTTCTCCAACTGGGAAACATCCACATTGTAGGTTCCCAACTCGACATCCACGAAGACAGGCACCAGTTGGTTTTGCACAATGGGATTCACTGTCGTAGGAAATCCCGCTGCCACCGTAATGACTTCATCGCCCGGTTTGAGTTGTCTTTCTCCGAGTGTCGGAGACGTCAACACCGAAACCGCCACCAGGTTTGCAGAGGAACCGGAATTCACCAGCCGCGCGTCGCGCACTCCGACGAACTTTGCAAACTTGAATTCAAACAGCTCGGCAAATCTACCGGCTGTCAGCCAGAAATCGAGCCCTGAATCAACAATCGCGAACATGTCGCTGTCGTCAAACACCCTCCCCGAGACTGGAACTGGCGACTCTCCAGGCGTAAACAATTTTGCAGAGTGAGCTTCTCTGTAATACTCGGTTGTAAGCTGCTTAATCTCTGCTCGTATTTCGTCTTTTCGACTGATGCTCACGCGTGTACTCCACTATTCTCTGTTTGGGTTGAGGCGTTCAATTGCAGGCATTCATCATAGCTTCTGATTTGACTCCTCGTAAAGGCTTGCATATCCTGCCCTCGAAGCCTGGCTTGATACCAGGAAGAAGTCATTGCCAGCGCTTGCTTTAGCCGAAGCTGCGGCCGCCATCCCAGGCGCACAGCGGCCTTGGAGCAATCCAGCTTCAAGTGTTGCGCCTCATGCGGCTGCACACCATCCTCAAGATCCCACCTCGCGCCCGCTCCCCAGGTCTCTGCCAGTTCGCGCACGATCCATTCAACCGGCTGCGCATCGGATTGATCCGGACCAAAGTTCCATGCTTCACCGCACCCGGCTCCCTGTTCGCAAAGCGACTCTGCTACTGCAAGATAGCCCCGTAGCGGCTCAAGCACATGCTGCCAGGGGCGGATGGCATGGGGGTTGCGAATCCGCACCGCACGCTCCTCCATAAAAGCTCGCATGATGTCCGGGACAAGCCGGTCTTCGGCCCAGTCTCCTCCACCGATCACGTTGCCTGCGCGAACCGACGCAAGAGCAACTCCATGCCGGCTGTAGTCTGCGGGATTGAAAAACGAATTTCGATAGGCAGACACAACGAGCTCCGCACAAGCCTTGCTGTTGCTGTACGGGTCGTATCCGCCGAGCCGGTCCGTCTCACGATAAGGCCAAATCCACTCTTTGTTCTCGTAGCACTTATCTGTAGTGATGACCACCACTGCGCGTACCGAATCGCATCCCCGGACAGACTCAAGCACGTTCACCGTGCCCATCACGTTTGTTGCATAGGTACTGACAGGATCCTCGTAGGACTTGCGCACCAATGGCTGCGCTGCCATGTGGAACACAATTTCGGGCCTATGTTCCTGAAGTCTCGCCTTGACGCATTCCAGATCACGAATATCCGCAATCTCAGAGCGCATCCCCTGTGCCACACGGGCCTCTTTGAACAAGCTGGGATCGGTCGGAGGATCCAGGGCGAAGCCACACACCTCCGCTCCGAGTTGCTCAAGCCAGAGAGAGAGCCAACTGCCCTTGAATCCCGTATGCCCGGTAAGAAAGACTCGACGTCCATGCCAAAAGCTCATGACCACACCTTCCACGGAGCCTTGCCTGCAGCCCAGAGATCCTCAAGCACTTGCCTGTCATGAATCGTATCCATGGGCTGCCAGAATCCTGCGTGATGAAAAGCGGAAACCTGGCCATCGCGCGCAAGCTGTTCAAGGGGTTCGCGCTCCCATATGGTCGCATCGCCATCGATATACCTGCCCACCTTCGGAGACAGGACAAAGAATCCGCCATTAACCCACTGGCCGTCTCCACGGGGCTTTTCCGTGAAGGAACTCACATGTGAGCTGGAATCAATTTCTAGCGCGCCGAATTTTCCCTTCGGCTGCGTTGCAGTGAGCGTAACCTGCGTTCCCTGCTGGCGGTGAAACTCAATCAATTTCGAGATGTTTACATCCGCCACTCCGTCGCCGTAGGTAAAACAAACCGCTTCTTCCCCGGCGACATACGGCAACACTCTTTTCAGGCGACCTCCGGTCATGGTGCTTGCACCGGTATCCACCAGCGTTACGCGCCATGGCTCGCAGTGATTGTTGTGGAACTCTAAATGGTTAGTCGCAAGGTCAATCGTTACGTCAGAGGAGTATAGAAAGTAATTTGCAAAAAACTCCTTGATGATATGTCCCTTGTATCCAAGACAGACGATAAAGTCGTTGATGCCATAGGCGGAATAGCTCTTCATGATATGCCAAAGAATAGGCTTTCCGCCTACTTCGACCATCGGCTTCGGCTTGAGGGATGTCTCCTCACTCAAGCGACTCCCAAGCCCACCTGCAAGGATTATGGCCTTCATACGTTCCTCTCCCTTAAAAAACACATCCGCACTATAAGGCTGCATGATTCCAGCGATTGCCAAAGGGTGTGGGCGTTTCTTCTGCCTCAGAGCCAATCCGAGAGATTACCTCGCTACGTCGCACAAAAAATGAAGTCCGCTGAAACTCCTCACGTTCATTCCTCGTCAAAGAGTTCCATATTCAAAGGTACACATGAGTCAATGTTCCGCATTTTCAGCCCGCCCCACGCAGGTCCATTGGCGCTGGTTTCATGACCTCCAGGACGATTCCTGAGCGGAAAGAACGGCCTTTCCTGCCGATCGTTTGAAGAACAGTTCCTTCTTCAGGAAGGCCAGTTTGCCGCTCACCTCTACATCGGCCTTCATTCGCATAAAGCCCGCCTGAAGAAGGGCCATGAAAAGTCCGATGAAGAACCCAACGGCAGTAGCTACGATCACGATGAGGCCGCGCCTGGGAGAGGTTCGATGATCGGGAGCAACAGCAGCATCAACGACCTGAATGAGAGCTCCCTGCTTCGCCTCATCAAGCTTGGCAGCTTCAAACTGCCGCGCCAAAATATCGAAAATCGTTTCGTTGTACTTTACGTCGCGCAGTTTGCGGACGTATTCGAGGCCCGCCTCGGGAACCTGCCCCTTGGGAACGATGAGCCCACCACTGGCGCTGTCCTCGGAGCCTCCCAATTTAGCCAATTGGGCCTGCAGGCTGTTCAGTTCCTGCTGTGCTTGCACGACCTCGGAATTCTCGCCGGTTGCATACGTCCGCATCCCCTGAATTTGCACTTCTTTTGCTGCGACCTGTGCATGAAGAGAAGCAGCCGATTCAATAAGGGCTCGCGCCTGGTTGTCGAGCTGAATCACGCCCGTCTTCTGTTCGGTCTGTTTCATCGCCTCTTCGGCGTTGGCCAAGTTATCCTTTGCCTGTTCAAGCTGCTGCTTGAAGAATAGTGCGCGCTGAGAGGCTTCCGTGATGGCAAGATTCTGAGACTGGAGGCGAAACTGATCGACATAGCCGTTAGCAAGATCCGCGGCGCGGCGAGGATCGCGATCCTCGACCGAGATGTGGATCATGCCGTCTTTTGCGCTCCCGTCTACGGTCGCATAATGTTCAAAAGCCTTGCGCGCATCGGAGGGATACTTTGCGTGGTACTCCTGCATCAGGCCGAAATGCTGCACCATGGCGTCTTCGATGGTGCGGCTCTTGAACATGGCAACGAACATGTCGTTCGGGTTTTTCAGACCGAGACTGCCACCGGCCAGCGCAGCCATGCCGCCAAGATTCCCGAGTTGGGAGGCGAGTGCGGCACCCATCGAGGAACTCTGCTGCGGGGGCAGCAGGGTTACAGAGGCGGTGTAGCGTAGGGGAAGAACCAGCGAGACAATGATAGCGACGATTGCGAAGACTGCCGTAACCCCGAGGATAATATGCTTCCGCTCGGCGAGAACGATCAGTAAATCCAGCAGAGAGATATCGTCGTCCTTTGCATCCTGCCCTGGAATGGCTGGGATGGGCGGAGTATCGGCGTGCTCTTGCAGTTCGGAAGATGAAACACTTGTAGGCATGGAATCCTGCCGGATCTCGGATTTGATTGCACTTCGGCCTTCATTCTACAGGCTGAAACCTCGTGTTGCACACTCTGTGCGTCGCGGACGGTAGCGAGACCAGTGTGAGGCGAGCGCGCTATCAACATGGATTGCGACAAGCGTTCTTTCCTCGTTCTCAAGATACGAAGCCGTTCATTCAAGCAGCGAAGCGCGTTCATACTGTCCAACGGGGGAGGATGACATTCCCGGAATCGCTGAATCCCAAGCCGAGGCACAGAGGCCGGAGTCAAGGCTCTTCGACCGCGAAGGCGGCGCGCCGGGCGCGGCATTGACGCCGGCCGGGCCTCGGCTACACCCGAATATGCGGGGGAATATCAGTCAAATCGGCAGCCCTGTCTTCCTGTGCCAGCCCCCCGGTCTCGTGTCCAGGCTTCGGGTATCGGAACTGAAACCGGACTTGCTCCGCCAGTCATAGCTTGTCTTCAGGTTCAGGGAAGAAATACACCCACTTTCGCACCGTACAAATGGGCGATATGTCGTTTCATGTATACTGTCCGCGCCTTGGCGTTCGCGGGCAAATGGAATCCAAAACAGAGACGGAGTCCGGCGGCAACCGCCGGAGATCCGTGAATGGAAGGTCAAATTGAAAGCGTTTTCACGTCGCGACTTACTCAAATCCTCTTTGCTGGCTCCCGCAGCCGCAGTTCCCTCCTTCAACGCCTTCGGAGCCGCCCTGCAGACTACGCACGAAGCCGCCGGGCCACTCTCTACCCATAAGGCAGCCCCTGCCGCGCCCGCATCGGCGCAGCCAGGCACCGACCGCCAGCGCCTGCTCCTCGATTTTGGCTGGCGTTTCCACTTTGGCCACGCCGCCGACGCCACCAAGGATTTCGGCTTCGGCGGAGGACGCTCCGGCAGCTTCCAAAAAACCGGCAACTTCATGCCCGCCGGTACGCTGGCCTTCGATGATGGCGACTGGAAGCCCGTCGACCTGCCGCATGACTGGGCCGTCGACCTGCCCTTCGTCCACGACCAGGCGCTCACCAGCAAAGGTTTCCATCCGCTCGGCCGCAACTACCCTGAAACCAGCGTCGGCTGGTATCGCCGCGTCTTTGAGATCGACGCCGCCGACGCAGGCAAGCGCATCTCGCTCGAATTCGACGGCGCCTACCGCGAGACGATGGTCGTCCTCAACGGCTTCTACATCGGCCGCCACAGTGGCGGCTACGATCCGTTCCGCTTCGATGTCACCGACTTCGTCAACCCCGGCGGCCGCAACGTCCTGCTCGTTCGCGTCGACGCCACCTCCTCTGACGGCTGGTTCTACGAGGGCGCCGGCATCTACCGCCATGTTTGGCTGGTCAAGACCCATCCCGTGCACGTCAAGCAGTGGGGCACATTCGTCCACTCCCAGGTAAAGCCCGGCTCCGGCGCTCTCTCCATCCGCACCGAGCTTGCGAACGATACGCCCGAGGCCAAGGACGCCCGCGTTGTTTCCACCGTGCTCGATCCCGCCGGCAAGGAAGTGGGTAAAGCTGTTACCGCCTCGGTCTCCATTGCCGCCAGCGGCGAAGCCACGCTCGAGCAGCAGCTCGTCGTCAGCCAGCCACGGCTCTGGTCGCTCGAAGAGCGCAATCTCTACACTCTCGTCACCGAGGTCCGTTCCCATGGCGAGGCCGTTGACCGCTATGAAACCCGCTTCGGCATCCGCTCCATCCAGATGGACCCCTCCCGCGGCCTGTTGCTCAACGGCAAGCCCGTCAAGGTCAAGGGAACCTGCAATCACCACGATCACGCCGGCCTCGGCGTGGCCTTGCCCGACGCCGTTCAGTACTACCGCATTGGCAAACTCAAGGAGATGGGCTCCAACGGCCTGCGCACCTCCCACAATCCGCCCACGCCCGAGCTGCTGCAAGCCTGCGACGACCTCGGCATGCTGGTCTTCGCCGAGACCCGCATGATGTCGTCCAACCCCGAGGGCCTCGCCCAGTTCGAGAACCTCGTGCGCGGCGCGCGCAACCACCCCAGCGTCTTCATGTGGTCCATGGGCAATGAGGAAGGAACCGCGAATTCCGAGCGTGGCGTGGGCATTCTCACCGCCATGAAGGCCGTGGCCACCCGTCACGATGGCTCCCGGCCGGTCTCGATTGCACCCACCGGCGCCATCGGCTCAGGCGGCCTCGCCGTTGGCGACGTGGTCGGCTACAACTATATGGATCCCGGCGCAGCGGCTTACCACAAGGCGCATCCCGACAAGCCGGTCATCGGCACTGAGACGGTCAGCGCCGTCTGTACCCGCGGCATCTACATCACCGACCCCGCCAAGGGCTACGTCAGTTCCTACGATCCTTACACCACAACCGGCCGCGCCTCTGCCGAGGGTTGGTGGCGCTTCTGCGACGCCCAGGAATGGTTGGCTGGCGGCTTTGTCTGGACCGGCTTTGACTATCGCGGCGAGCCCTCGCCCAACGGCTGGCCCAACATCAGCTCCCAGTACG
>CAZFMB010000081.1:0-19408 GCA_964520005.1 uncultured Occallatibacter sp. | reverse complement strand
GCACGGCGGAGACGGAAGCGGCGGAGTTCGAGAAGATTTACAAGCTGGAAATTGTCGTCATTCCGACCAACAAACCGCTGCTGCGGCTGGAAAATCCGGACGTGGTTTTCAGGACAGAGAAGGAGAAGTACAAGGCTTCGGCTGACGACATCGCCATTCTGCACGAGAAGGGGCAGCCGGTGCTGGTGGGCACTGTATCGATTGAGAAGAGCGAGAGGCTCTCAGCGATTCTCCAGAAGAAGGGCGTGCGCCATGTGGTGCTGAACGCCAAGTTCCACGAGCGCGAGGCGGAGATTGTGGCGCAGGCCGGGCGGCTGTCGGCGGTGACCATCTCCACCAACATGGCGGGACGCGGCACGGATATTTTGTTGGGCGGCAATCCGGATTTCATGGCCCGGCAAGAACTGGCGAAGAAGAACAAGGCGCGGGCTATCAGCGTGGCCGAAGGCGCCATCAATCCCATGGCGCCGGCGGGATTTCTGCGCTTCTACTACCAGGGGCAGGAGTTTGAGATCGCCGAGCCGGAGTGGGCGGAGGTCTTCAAGGTTCACGCGGAGGCGGCGCGCGAAGAGCACGAGCAGGTGATCGCGGCGGGTGGGTTGTTCATTCTGGGGACTGAAAGACATGAATCGCGGCGCGTGGACAACCAACTGCGCGGGCGCGCGGGACGGCAAGGCGATCCGGGCGAGTCGCGTTTTTATCTTTCACTGGAAGACGACCTGATCCGCATCTTCGCCAAGCAGTGGATGAGCAACATGATGCAACGCATGGGCATGAAAGAAGACGAGCCCATCGAGTCGAAGATGATCACCAAGCGCATCGAGGGCGCGCAAAAAGCAGTGGAAGCGCAGAACTTCGAGAGCCGCAAGCATCTGCTGGAGTACGACGACGTGATGAACAAGCAGCGCGAAGCGGTTTACGGGCTGCGGCGGCAACTGCTGGAGGGCGTGGAGCAGCGGGAGCTGATTCTGGAGGATTATGTCGGCGGAATTCTGAGCAGCATTCTCGACGAGTTTGCCTCGGAGAAGATGCATCCGGATCAATGGGACTTGAAGGGCCTGGACGGTAAACTTATCGATCACTTCGGGCTGAGCTATGCTTCGCTGAATATCGGGGCCACCGGAATCAAGCCGACGGATTTCGGACGGCACGAACTGGGCGACGTTATCTTCGAGAAACTGAAACAGGATTACGAGGCCAAGGAGAGGATTCTCTCGCCGGCGACCATGCGCTATCACGAGCGGATGGTAATGCTGAACGTGATCGACGGGCTGTGGAAGGACCATCTGCTTTCCATGGACCACCTGAAGGAGGGGATCAGTCTGCGCGGCTATGCGCAGCGGGATCCACTGGTGGAATACAAGCGCGAGTCCTTCGACATGTTCGAGGCCATGATGCTCAAGTTCCAGGAGGATACGGTTCGCTTCCTTTTCAGGATGCAGATCCTGGGTCCGGACGGTAAGCCGATGGACGCCGCTCCGCGCATCAGCCGGACGGTTCCTGCCGCGCCTCCGGTGGCCAGTGCAGCACGGCCTCTGACGACGGACTCGGAACCGCGCGAGATCGGGATTTCCACGCGCCAGCCTTCGACAACCATCGACGCTTTGGAGAGAGAGTTCCAACGCAAAAAGCAGCGGGAGCTGGAAGCAGCAAGCATGGCCGGCGCGGGAGACGCAAGCCAGCCCACGCAGCGGCGGACGGGCGAGAAGGTGGGCCGCAACGATCCCTGCCCCTGTGGGAGTGGGAAGAAATACAAAAAGTGCCACGGAGCAGGGAAGTAACCGCGGATGGTTTCTTTATTCTTACTCCTGATCGGCGACTTCCACTAATGTCCTGTCAGGCAATGATTCTTTTCTTCTTCCGAAGAGGGAGAATCCCTTCTTTTCCGGAGTAATTGACATGCCGCCGGCGGTTCTGGCCATTTGCCGAATTACCTTGGAGATGGGCGAGTCTTCCAGCACGATCGGGGTTGACGTACTGCGGGTGCGGCGGGCGGTGGCATAATCGTCGGGAATCTTCCACAAGGCGGGCCTGGTGAGGGCCTTGGCAATCTGCTGCTCATCGAAGATCATGGCGTGAGGCGTATAACGATTCAGCACGATTTGGAGAGTATGTCCGCGCGCGGAGAAAAATTGCGTAATGAGACGATTGGCGTTGCGCAGTTCTGAAATGCCGACCTGCGTGATCAGGTAGAGGATGGCGGATTCTCCAAAGAGGGACGCGCCCATTAAGTCAACTCTTGAGCCGGCATCAACGACCACATATACGAAGCTCTGCCGCGCGACAGATATCAGTTTGTCGATTGCCTCATTGGTGACCTGAAGGGATGAGAACTCACTGGGAGCCGGGAGTACGGATAATCCCGAGCTGTGCTTGGCCAGCAGTGAGCGTAGAAAACTAGTGTCCATCCGGGCGGAATCCTGAAAGGCGTTAGCAGTAGAGTACTGGGCACTCATCCCCAGGTTGATCGCCACGTCACCGAGAGGAACGCCGAGGTCAATCAAGAGGGTTTTTTCGCCAGTCTCCTGGGCCAGTGCAACGGCAAAATTCGCCGCGATAGTGGTAACTCCGCTTCCGCCCTTGGCGCCCATAAAGACGAAAAACTTTCTGGATGTGCTTTTTCCCTTGGGCGTAGCTGTGCGGCGAGTCAAAACGCGGTCCAGGGCATCGGCCATTTCGGCATGGAGCAGGGGCAGAGTAATGAATTCGCGGGCTCCGGCGCGCATAAAGCGGATGACAAGCTCCAAACAGGTCTGTGATGAATAGACCATCACAGTGATGGAATTAGAGGCGCAAAAGCTCTCCACCACATCGAAGACGAACTCCGGGTCGCTGTCCAGGTCGATTAGGATAGCGTCGAAATGATGTTCCAATGACTGGGGCAGATCATTGAGATCGGCAGGGTAGGAAGAATATTCCCGGACGGATGTTCCGGGAAATCCCGCCAGAGCAGCAGCTACCTCTTCGCGGCGCAGATCATCCGGATCGATGAGCGCGATGGAGAGCGCGCTCGGAGCATCGGAGATCAGGTCAAGGATCGGCATGGCATGAGTTGCTTCCATTAGCCTGCCTCGATGCAGGCTGATCTGTGGCCGGAATAATGCGGTAAAGATCTCGTATTCAACATGGGCCACCGCGAATTGAAAATCAAGCTTACAGAGAATACACGCGCACGGCTAATTGACCCCATGTCTGCATGCCCTTCGCAACTCCTGTTGCTAAAGAGCAAAATTCACACTCACTTCCACTGTGGAGACGCCGGCTCCCGGCTCGAATCTCCATTTGCGCACGGCCTCTGAGGCGGCTTCCGAGAGCGTGTGGTTTCCGCTGATCGGTTGCACATCGGTGACCTTGCCTTCCGCATCCACAGTGACTGATAGCTTGACCTCGCCGGTAATCCTCATGCGTTTGGCAATCTCGGGATAGATGGGCGAAGTCTTCGATTTGACGGTGCGAGAATCCGCCGCGCTGGCAGGCATGGCGAGCGCCACCATGAGCGCCAACGTGGTCACCTGCAGCAGCCGGGTTCCGGAACGCCGCAGCCTGTTGGTAGCAAACTCAAAGCGATTGTTATGCATAGAGAACCTCACAGTATTAACTTCTCGTTGAGGTTATCGGCGATTGGTAGGGCCTACATTAATGGATTATTAGTATTTGATTACCGCAGGGTGGGAGATTGCAGCTTTTAGCCGCTAGCCTCTAGCTTCTAGCTTGAGATAAAACGCGGCGTACATTAGAGGATTTCAACGGTTGTGAATAGAAATTTGATTCGCACGATCATCGGCTAGGAGCCAGAGGTCGCATTAACGGCGGCAAAGGTCATATCTTCGCCGGAAGAGTGGTGCTGCTCGCGCCAGATATCGAAGAGTCGGCCGTAGCTGAGGATGATGTATTGTGCCGGATCGATGCATAGGCTGGCGGCGGCGCCGTCAATCCATTCCGCGGAGCCTTCCAGTTCGGCGAAGTTGCCGATGGGGGTCTCATCAACCACGCAATGGCCCTCACCGTCGGTCCATTCAGTGCGCCATTTCTCATAGCGGAAGGCGGCAACCAGTCCGAGGGAGAGAAAGACTTGCTCCAGAGCCGCGCCATCTGCCACTTCGGTTTCGGTCTCAAGGCGATGCTTGTGAGTGTCTTCGCCTAGGCCGTCGTCGGGAATGCGCTTGTGGGTGATGGTGCAGCGTCCGGCGTAGCTGCGAATGCGCAGAATCTCGGTGCGAGCGCGCATTGCGCGGTCGGGCGTGTCGTACAGAACATTGCTCTCGAAGGCGCGCGGAGTTTGCAGATGAAATCCCACGGCCTCAAGCCGTTGCGTCAAGCCGGCCAGGTCGTCTACGCGGAATTTAATCTCGGTTTCGATGGGCATCGTAAAAGCAGCCTCTAGCTTCTAGCTGCTAGCTTATAGCCGTGTTTGCCTGTGTGACAGCATAACGTTGCCTAGTCCGATCTGTCATGAACAAGCTAGTAGCTAGAGGCTAGAAGCTAGGAGCTATCACGGTGAGTATACGGCAGGAGCAAGCTTACTGCTTATCACCCCAGCCTGTGCTTTTGCTGCCGGGCAAGTAGGTGACTTGGTAGTTGTTTCTCGATGCCCATTGGTTTGCGGCGTCGTGCAGCTTCTGATTGCCGCTATTGAGGAAGTCGACGGCCATGTACTGATCTCCGGCTTTATTCAGGGCCTCGATCAGCGCATCCTCCGATCCCGGCTCGCCGCGGCGAATGAAAAAATTATTGGCTCCGGCGATGATCTCCGCATTGTGTTCGCGCAGAGCCGTCAAAAGTACATCGACCGCCTGAGGATCATTGATCAGTCCCAATGCATTCGCTGCCGCGTGCAGAACCTTAGGCTCCGGATCCTTGAGGGCGGCGGTGAGGGCGGCGTCGGCGCGGGGATCTTTAATTTTGCCCAGCGCATTGGCCGCTTCCTCGCGAAACTCCGCGTCTTTGTTTTGCAGCGCGGCGATCAAGCCATCTACGGCGCGGGGGTCTCCGATTTCGCCCAGAGAGTAAGCTGCATTCCACTGCAAATCCTTGACCTGCAGAACATCGATCAAGGGCGGGACGGCGCGCGGGTCCCTGATCTTGCCCAATAATTGGACTGCGCCACTCCGGACCCCGGAATTAGGGTCTCTCACTTCAGCAATCAAGGCGTCGACAGCTGGCGCGCCCATCATTACCAGCCCGGAGCCGGCGCATCCGCTGAGGTCTGTATCTTTATCTTTGAAGGCGGCCATCAGAACATCGAGGGCCGGGACGCCTATATTGCCCAGCGCTTCGGCCGCTTTTTGCGCAACATCGAGGCGGCTCCTCTGCTCATCGGTGTAGAAATATACATCGTCCGTGCCTTTTTTGGCCTTACCGTCCTTTACCGCATCCTTGATAGTGGTCATGAGTGACTGGATGGCGCGCGGGTCTTTGATCTTACCCAACGCCGTGGCCGCGTTGCCCTGAACACCGGGGTCCGGGTCGTCGAGGGCGGCGATCAGCTGCTCGACCGCGCGCGAGCTCTTGCTCTGGCCCAGTGCTTCAGCAGCCTTTTCGCGGACGGCGGCATTTGCATTTTTTAGCATCTCCAACTGGCTACTCACGCGCATATATTGCCAACCCGCGAAAGCTCCATAGACGAGCAGGCAAAAGCAGGCCAGTATTCCCACCGTATACCACCATTTGAATGGATGGCCGGTGCGGGCGTCGACGTATGAATTCATGGAACCTCCTGGAAACTACACTCAGCAGAGTTGTGGCGCTGAGACGTGCAGAGTGAAGCCGGCGGCTTCAAGGCGCTGTCTGATTCCGGCCAGATCGCACACACGGCATTTGATCTCAGTTTCGATGGGCATCGTCAGCAGTGAGTATACGGCAGGTGGTGGCTGATAAACCGAGGGCAGCGCGACGGGTCTCTCAAGGCTTCAGATTAGGCTTTACTTCCCGCTACCCCAATGGACGGCTCCTTCTGTAGACTTGCTGACTATTTGATAACTGTTGCGTGTTGCCCATTCACGCGCGGCTTCTTTCAATTTTGGATTCCCGCAATTCAGGAAGTCTTCTGCCATTTCCTTGCTGTTTGAATTAGAAAGCGCCTCAATCAAGGCATCTTCTGAACCCGGCTTGCCTTCTTTGAGGAAGAAGACGTACGCTCCTGAAATCACCGCTGTGTCACGGTCCTGCAATGCGTTCAGTAGGGCGCTATCAACGAGCGGGTCATTGACATTAGCCAAAGCTCTGCCCGCAGAATTCCGTACATTCGCATCGGGGTCATGTAGGGCCGTAGTCAATGGCGCATCAGCGCGAGGATCCTTGATCTCGCCCAACGCCTCAACTGCATTTAATCGGATATACGCGTCCTTGTCTTTCAGTCCGGCGATCAATGGCTCAACCGCGCTGGGATCTTTGATTTGGCATAATGCAATGATAGCTGCCCGACGTACATCAAGTTCCTTGTCATCCAAAGCGGCGATCAGGGGCTTGGTCGCTCTTCGGTTCTTAAAACGTCCAATACTTTCCGCCGCATACCATCGAACTCGTGGGTCCTGGTCCCTCAACTGGCTTATGAATTTGCTGACCTGCTGGTCGTCTTTTTCCCTCTGAGCGGAGTCGCTTTGAAAGTTCTGTATGCCCTGATAAACCAACGAGACACCAAAACAGAGCGGGAGGAACAAAAAGACAATATAAATGGTTATTCGGGCTGGGACTGAGCGTTGCCTAGCGTCCATTGGCTATTCTCCTGTGAGATAGAGCGCCCATCTGGGGTCGTGATTCTGGCCCGGTATCGCTATACGGGCTCACGATTCAGACGCTTTCTTTTTACAAGTCAACTATACCGCTTGAGGTTTGTGGTTTCTCACCCTTTCCGCAAAAAGAAACGGAAAGGATTAGACACGGGGCGTTTGTGGGGTCCCCAACAGGCGACAATAGAAATGTGAAGACACTGCGATTCGTTGTGGACCCCGCGCACCTTGATACTGCCGATGCTCAGGATACGTTGGAGCAGGCGGCGAAGATACTGCGCGCGGGTGGACTGGTGGCGCTTCCGACCGAGACGGTCTACGGGCTGGGGGCGAACGCGCTGGATGCGGCGGCGGTGGAACGGATTTTTACGGCCAAGCAGCGACCGGCGTGGGACCCGGTAATTGTGCACGTGGCCGACGAAGCCATGCTCGACGGGCTGGTCTGTGAGATTCCTGAGACGGCGCGCAAGTTGATAAAGGCCTACTGGCCGGGACCGCTGACGCTGCTGCTGCCGCGCACGGCGGCCTTGCCGGACGCGGTGACGGCGGGAAGACCGCTGGTGGGGGTTCGCATGCCGGCGCATCCTGTGGCGCTAGAGCTGATTCGGAGGGCCGGGGTTCCGGTGGCCGCTCCCAGCGCCAACACCTTTGGCCACATCAGCCCGACGACAGCCGAGCACGTGCTTCATGACCTTGACGGACGGATAGATGCGGTGGTGGATGCAGGACCAACCGAGCACGGTGTCGAGTCCACGGTGCTGGACACATGCCAGTGTCCGATGGTTATCTACCGGCCTGGGGCGGTGACGAGTGTCCAGATTCGATACACTGCCGGAGATGTGGAGATGTACCGCGATAGCGAAGTAATGCAAATAAAGCCGCGAGCGGCACGACCTTCGCCAGGAATGGGGTTGCGGCATTATGCGCCCAGGGCGCGGCTGGTGCTCATTGAAGGCGAACTGGCCGAGATGGCCGCAAGGCTGGCCGGGGCGGTGCAGGACCTTCCGGAGGACCAGGTTGGCGTGATGCTGCCTGCCGAGGTAGCCGTACCAGCTGGGGCGTCTGCGGCGTACGCCTGGGGAAGATGGGCTGTGCCGGAGGAACTGGCGCGGGAGCTGTACGCTGGGCTGCGGACTCTGGACGGCGAGGGTTGCACAGTGATTCTATGCCCCCTGCCGCCGTCCGAGGGGATTGGCGCGGCCATCCGCGACCGGCTGGGAAGGGCGGCGCATAGGGCCAGCGTGGATTAACCGATGCCGGGAAGGCGACCCACGTATGAGGTTTTTGCTACAATGCAAAAAGATTTCCTTCAAAAGTGATCTTGATGCAGACCTCTAATATCTCCAGAGAAAGTATCTCCCTGCTTGATCGTGCGATTAATTGGTTATGCATGAGCGAGCGTGATTCCCGGTTGCGCAGACGCCTCTTTGTAATCGCAGCCGCACTCTATTTCATTTTTATTGGCGTAGTAGAAACAGGCCCAATCAATGAGTACGGTCATGATGTGTTCCCGCTGCTGGACGGTAGCTGGCGGTTATTCTGCGGTCAAATACCATATCGAGATTTCTATCTGGCGATAGGTCCTTTAGAAGATATGATCGTGGCCGGAGGCATGCTCCTCGCCCACGGCAGCACACAGGGAATTGCAATCGGCAACGCAGTTTTTGGAATTGTAGTTGGAGTTTGGGGATGGCATCTATCGCGGTGGCGGATGCCTGCCATTCCTGCCCTGCTTGTTACCGCATGGCTGATTCTAACCGCCACCTTGCCATCTCCACTTGGATCCGGTCCGGAATCTTTGAGTTGTGCCATGATCTACAATCGCCACGGCTACGCGTTGCTCGGCATTGTGCTGGTTGAATGCGCATTTGCGAGTGAGCTGAGCCGGTTTTGGGGTGGTATATCGAGCGGCATTGCGCTGGCTTTGCTCGCATTTCTGAAGTTGAATTTTGTAGGTGTAGCCGTACTTCTGCTTCTGGTAACTGTATCGTTTCGACGCCAAGACACTCCGCGTATCTGGGGTTTTCTATTTGGCATGTTCTGCACGGTTATGGCGTTCCTTTTTTATCTTCGTTTTGCGATCCATGAGTTTCTTTCCGATATGTTGTATGCCATTCATGTCCGCGGTTCTTCGCTGAGTACTGACGGGGCCGTCGTATCAATTGCCGGGAGCACGGAGATCATGACGCTGGCAATTATGACCGTGGTGGCTGCGATGCTCATCACGCGGGACGGTCTCAATCAGAATTTAGGAAAAAAAATCTTCGTGGTTGGCGGCGTCGTGATTGCGACTGGGCCGTTATTGTTTCTGACCAATATGGGTGAGAATAACTGTCGTTTGGCATCTCTGTGGATGATCGTTCTGCTGGGAATGCTGACAGCAGTGTATCCCCACTGCAAGGAGAAGGCGGCAATTTCCGTGCTCATTGCGTTGAGTACGGGAAGCATCTTTGCTGGATTATTCATGGATGCGGAAAGTGTGAGAACACTTTTTCTATATCAGTTGCCCCCGCTCCAGTCTCAGGGGTACAGCATAACAGGTGCCGGAATGGAGCGGTTAAAATTTTATGAAATCTATCGGGATTCGGCAATATTTCGTTTTGACAATGGCCATTTTGTAGTGGATTGCGTGAACGATGGCATCACACTGCTGAAAAAGTCGTCCACGCAAAATGAGTCTGTAACGACATTCGGTTTTGACAATCCGTTCGAGTATTTTCTACAGCGAAAACCCGCGCAGGGCGGAAGCCCGTGGCTAGTTCAACGCGACAATTTTTCGATGAGTCATATGCCTGAACCAAGCCGGCTTTTTGGAAAATACGATCTGGTGATGGTGGGGAATTATCCAACCACCAATTACATAAGCGACAATGCTATCTCGGAGGCGTATCATTCCTACCTAATACAGCACTTTGACTTTGTCGCTAGCTCGAAGTGGTGGTCGCTTTACCGGCGGAAGCGTTAAAGCAGAACCAGTAGCTGACTGTGGTTGTGTGGTGAATAGTCAACCCATGCAACCGCACGAGAAGTTATCCCTGTTCGCTGGCCTTATACATAAATTTGATGGCGGATTTGTATACCAGTGTCTTGTTGCGGCCTCGGATCTTGAGGGAGTTTCGGTCGTACCACTCGATGCAGCCTTCGATCTGCTCTCCGTCTTCCAGGACAAGGACCATGGGCGTCTGAGACTGAATTTGCTTTTGCAGGTAAAAAAGCTCTGCATTGCGCTGTGGAGGCTCTTGCACCTGATCGTAGGCCGACAGGCGGAAAGGGGCGAGGGAGGCAGGGCGATTGCGTGTGTATGACTGAATGCGGGGCTGAGTGGATGCCGTACTCATAAAACAAGTCCTCCTGGGGAAGGCGTTGGTTAGTTGGAATCAAGGCTGACGGCCATGGCGTCGAGCGAGAGAGAGCGGAGCAGGTTGCGGCGCATTCCCTGCTCGACCTGCACGAGGGCGTGAGCAGCGGAATCGATCCAGTCTATACTCAGCCCCTGGCCAATGCGCGCGAGTTCGGCTTCGATATCCATGTTGCGGATAAGCTGGGGCGTTCCTGCCATGATGAGCAGCAGATCCTCGATGAGGCTGCTCAGTGCGCGCAGCAGATTGAAGGTTTTTTCCTGGCCGTCGGCGCCGGCTCTATAACTCTCAGTCGCGTGAAAGAGCGCTGTGTAGTCGGGCTCCCGTAGCGCGGTGCGCAGCATGATGAGCGCGTCCTGACGGCTGGTGAGATATGCGTCTAGATCGAGGGTGAAAGCCCGGCCCACGGCTCCCTCGGCCAGTCGCGCAGCAAGCGCGCGGTCGGCCTGCTTGAGCAGCGGACGGCGCTTGGCGAGCAGGGCTTCAAGTTCGGCAGCGGGAATCGCGCCCAGCCGATGCACCACGGCGCGGGAGCGGACGGTGGGCAGCAACTCCTGCGGATTCTCTGTGAGCAGGATGAGCGAGGAGTGCGAGGGCGGCTCTTCGAGAAGCTTAAGCAGGGAGTTGGCCGCCTCCTTCATGAATGCCGACGAGGTGAAGATGGTGAAGGTGCGTTTCGACTCCACCGGCGGGCGATAGTAGGCCACGTGAATAGCCTGGCGGACCTGGCCTACCTTGATAAGCAGTTGCGGCGGGTCGGGCGGAATTACCAGAACATCAGGATGAGTCTGGATGAGGATGCGGGTTTCTTTCTTATCCGTGTCGCGCATCTCATCGCGCGCGGCGACAGCCTCGGCTACCAGGGTTTCAAGATCAGCGGAATCGTTGATGCGTGTGCAGTTGGCGCATGCGCCGCAGTAGTCGGGAAGGTCGTTCGATTCGGTGGGCTGGAGGCAGTTGACGGCTTTGGCCAGCATCAGCGCCAGGGTGTACTTGCCCGCTCCGCGCGGGCCGGCCAGGATCAGCGACTGGGGAAAACGCTCCGCGCCGATGCTCTCCCTGAGCCGGGTCACTGTAGCCGCATTGCCGAGAAAATCCTGAAAGCCCATGGGTTGAGTTTAGTGCATTGGCGGCGTGGCGGCGAGAGTGCAAGAAACAGCCTAATTAGATACGGCTACGACGGGACGAATTTAGATGGCACGTAGCGGTCTTTGGCTGCATTCTATTGAAACTGCCTTCGAATTTGTACCACGGATTCTGTAACACGCAGAATCGAAAATGCTGTAGTCTCATCCAAAGGAAAGGAGAGGTCGATGAGTAGTATCCCCGGCGATGCCGTCACCGCAAAAAAGAAGTACAGCGCATTGTTTGATGAGAAGGCCAGTATTGCGCTTCCTCGCGCCCGGCGCTACGCCGTGCTTACCTGCATGGATGCCCGGCTCGATCCGATCAAAAACGCCGGCCTGGCCGCGGGCGAGGCGCACATCATCCGCAATGCCGGCGGACGCGCCAGCGATGACGCCATCCGCTCGCTGGTCATCTGTCACAAGCTGCTCGGCGCGCGCGAGTTTTTTGTCATGCATCACACCTATTGCGCCATGGAGTACTTTACCAACGCAGAGATGCGCGGCTTGCTCAGAAATAGTCTCGAACCGGCGTCATTGACCGCTGATGGCTTTCGCGATTCCGGCGTTGGTCCTGGCTCGCGAGCCGGCGAATACATTGAGTGGCTGCCCATCGCGGATCGGGAGCAAGCGGTCATCGACGATGTGCTTCGCATTCGCAACCACCCGCTCATTCCCTCTTCGATTACTATTCACGGCTGCATCTATGACCTGACAAACGGCAAGCTGATCGAGGTGGAAACGGCCACAAAGGTTGGTGCGGCAAGTTAAAATTCACCTCATTCCGTGGCATCATGCGTTGGGATTCTGTCGCGATTGTTTGAGACCACTATTGTGGCCATCCTTAGCGATGAGAGCTAATACGAGGCTGCCAAACGTCGCTCCGGTATACTGCCTTCATGTTCTCTACTACTGTGACGTATCGTATGTTTTTATCAGCTCTGGCCGCGGTCGGGCTGGTTTGCGTTCTTGCTCAACCGCCCACAGCTCATGCATGGGGCAACGGCGGCCATAGGTTGGTGAACCGGCTTGCGGCAAAATCTCTGCCCGTCGATGTTCCGGCCTTTCTTCACTCCCCGAAGGCGATTTCCGAGATCGAATACCTGGGCCCCGAGCCAGACCGATGGCGCTCTCCCGCCGAGCCGGAACTGGTGGCCGCGCAGGCTCCTGAACACTTTATCGACATGGAGCTGGCCGATGCCCTGGGCCCCCTGCCGCATCGCCGCTTTGACTTTGAAGCCAGCGCCTACGCCGCACACGGGGATCCTAAGAAGATCGGCCTCCAGCCCTGGGAGACAGAAGAGGTGTGGGAGCGGCTGAAGTCGGCCATGCGCGAGTACCGCAAGCTGTCGGCCGCCAAACCCACAGCCAAGTCAGACATCCGCGCCGTCGAGCAGGCCATTCTCTTCTATGCAGGCTGGCTGGGCCACTACGTGGGCGATGGCTCGCAGCCCCTGCACACCACCATCCAATACAACGGCTGGACAGGGCCTAACCCCAACGGTTACACCACCGAACACAAGATTCACTGGCAATTTGAGGGGCCGTTTGTGGAGGCCAACATCCACGAGGCCGAGGTACGCGCGAAGATGACGCCGGTCAAGGCAATAGACGGCGACATGTTCGATGCCTACGTAGCCTACCTGCGCAACACCAAGACCTACGTGGAAAAGGTCTACCAGTTGGACAAAGTGGGCGGGTTCGCGGGAGTGGGCACTGAGGAGTCGCGGGAATTTACCGCCGAGCGGCTGGCTGCCGGAGCCAGCATGTTGCGGGATATGATCTACACTGCCTGGCTGGAGAGCGCCAAGCCTGTGAACGACCCTTACGCGCCAAAATAGAGTTGCTGAGACGCAGCATTAGGAGTGTACTCGACGCGCACCTTTTTTTGCGCAAAACTAGGCAAAACAAAAGGGGCGGCAGGTCAATTTGCACGCATGAATTCTTGCGTCAGTCGCGTGCTGTCGCGGAGCCGGCGAGTCTATGCGTTTTGATATCCCGCATGGGCGGCTGGCCGAAAAATCGGCTGTACTCACGATTGAATTGGCTGGCGCTTTCATAACCGACCTCGAAGGCGGCGCTGGCGGCATCCTTACCCTCCGTGATCATGCGTACGCGGGCAACGTGCAGGCGGAGCCGCTTTTGGTACTGTAGGGGGCTCATCGCGGTCAGCGAGCGGAAATGATGGTGAAAGGTTGAGACTCCCATCTGCGCCACGGAGGCCAGTTCTTCGACGCGCAGAGGCTTTTCGTAATTCGCCTTGAGCCAGGCAACGGCCTTGGCTGTCCGGTTGCTCTGCTCACCCAGTGTGGCAATGGCGCGCAGGTGCCTGCCGAGCGGCGAGCGCAGCAGCCGGTAGAGGATCTCCCGCTGCATCAGGCTGCCGAGGAAAGGAATGTCCTGGGGCGCATCCAGAAGGTCCAGGAGGCGGCAGCATGCGCTGAGCAACTCGACAGGTGTCTTGCCCACCGCCAGGCCACGCGTACCAGAGGCGTCCACGGGGACAAGGAACTCATCCTGGCTGAGTATCTCTCGCACCACGAACATTTCGAGCTTGAGTACCAGAGCCAGAAACGGCTCGTTCCTGGATGCTTTTATTAACTGGCCCAGGACCGGCAAATCGACCGAGGTCAACAGAAATGTGGAACCGTCGCAGAGGTGGGTTGTGCCGCCGACGGTGATGCGCTTCTCTCCCTGAGCAAAGACTACCAACTCGGGCTCGTAGGCGGCGGAATAACATTCAGTAGTCGCACTTCTGCGGGAGAGACTCAGGCCTGGAACATCAGTGGCCATCGGACCTTCCACGTGGACGTGGGCAGCAATCTTGCGTGCCAATTCGGCCCGCATCTCCTCCACTTCCGCTCTCGAGTCTGCGCTTGCAACGCTTACTTCCGCCCTTGGCATTCTCTGTTGTTCCTTCCACTTTAGCGTATCGCTAAATCGGACCTCTTTGCACAGAATAATCACTGTTCGACAGGAATAGGCAATAAACTGGCAGGATTTGGATACCGTGCGGAGAACTTCCGGAACTATTCTGTGGACTGAGATAAAGTGTGAATCAAGACAATCTGCCTTGCATCACAATGGTTGGTTAACAAGCCCAGGAGGCACCCCATATGTACAACGCCAAAGCGTATTCAGCTGCTAGCGCAACATCGCGGCTTGCATCCACCAAGATCGTGCGTCGTGATCCGACCGACACGGACGTTCAGATTGAAATTTTGTTTTGCGGCATGTGCCACTCCGATCTTCACACAGTACGCAACGAGTGGAGCGCGGTGATGGCCACTACATACCCCTGCGTCCCGGGCCATGAGATCGTGGGGCGCGTCACTAAAGTCGGTTCAGCGGTCAAGAAGTTCAAGCCGGGCGACCTTGCCGCAGTGGGCTGCCTGGTGGACTCCGACGGGGACTGCCCGGCGTGCAAGGCCAACCTCGAACAGTTCTGCCCGAAAGGGGTCTTTACCTACAACTCGCCCGACAAGCACACCGGGGACGTCACCTACGGCGGCTACTCCGACAGCATTGTCGTCAATGAGCGATTTGTTCTGCGCGTGCCCAAGAATCTTGACCTTGCCGGGGCCGCGCCGCTGCTCTGCGCGGGAATCACCACCTACTCACCGTTGCGCCACTGGGGCGTGACCAAGGGAAAGAAGGTGGGCGTCGTCGGTCTGGGCGGGCTAGGCCACATGGGCGTGAAGTTTGCTCATGCCTTCGGCGCGCATGTCGTTGTGTTCACCACTTCGGCGAGCAAGAAGGAAGACGCGCTGCGCCTCGGCGCGGATGAGGTCGTCCTCTCGCGCAATGCCAATGAGATGAGCAAACATGCCGGCAGTTTCGACTTCATTCTCGACGCCGTTGCCGCCGAACACGACATCAACGCCTACATCAATCTGCTGCGCATCGAAGGCAATCTCACCGTTGTCGGAGCGCCGGAAAAGCCGCACGCCGTGAATGCCTTCGGCCTGATTTTCGGACGCCGCAGCTTGTCGGGTTCGCTTATAGGCGGCATCGCGGAGACTCAGGAGATGCTCGACTTCTGCGGCCAGCACAACATCATCTCCGATGTCGAGGTCATTCCCATCCAAAAGGTCAACGAAGCTTATGAGCGCATGGCGAAGTCCGATGTGAAGTATCGCTTCTCCATCGACATGGCTTCGCTCAAATCCGAGTAGCTACGCATAGCAACCATGAGCACTTGAGAAGGAGAATCAATGCAAAAGCGCAAACTAGGAAAGAGCGGCCTGGAGGTTTCTGCACTGGGCCTTGGTTGCATGGGGTTGAGCTTTGGCTACGGACCGGCCACAGAAAAAGGACAGGCTATCAAGTTGATCCGTGCGGCCTATGACGGCGGTGTCACCTTCTTCGATACGGCGGAAGCCTACGGACCGTTCCTGAATGAGGAACTTCTTGGCGAGGCGCTCGCGCCGTTTCGCGACAAGGTCGTGATCGCCACCAAGTTTGGATTCCCCGGCGGATTGACTGGCAAGGGTCTGGACAGCAGGCCTGAGAATATTCGGAATGTGACCGATGCCGCGCTGAAGCGGCTGCGGACCGGTGTTATCGATCTGCTCTATCAGCATCGCGTCGATCCAAATGTCCCCATCGAAGATGTTGCCGGCACTGTAAAGGAACTCATCGCCGAGGGCAAAGTCAAGCACTTCGGCATGTCCGAAGCTGGCGCGCAAACCATTCGGCGTGCTCATGCGGTTCAGCCCGTCACTGCCCTGCAAAGTGAATACTCGCTCTGGTGGCGCGAACCGGAGAAGGAGATCCTGCCGACGCTCGAAGAGTTGGGAATTGGCTTTGTCCCATTTAGCCCGCTCGGCAAAGGATTCCTAACTGGAGCTATCAACCAGAACACAGCGTTCGACAGCACCGACTTCCGCAACGTCGTGCCGCGCTTCACAGCGGAGAATCGCAAGGCGAACCAGGAACTGGTGGATGCGCTCGGCGCCATCGCCACTCAGAAAGGCGTGACCAACGCACAGATTGCGCTGGCTTGGCTGCTGGCACAGAAGCCGTGGATCGTGCCCATTCCCGGTACTACAAAGCTGCATCGCCTGGAGGAGAACATGGCAGCGGTCGCTGTTCAACTTACAGCAAACGACCTTCGGACCATCGAAGGCGCGCTTTCCAAGATCGAAGTGCAAGGGGCTCGCTACCCCGCGCAGCTTCAGCAGCGCGTCGGCCGCTAAGATATTCCTTGCATTTCACCGTCGATGAATAATATTGCTCGCATAGCAACTAACAATGAGGAAAGCGGCAATGGCAATCAATGAACAGGCGCAAAAGAACCACGACAGACTCTTCACTCGCCATGTCTCCACCGCGGCAGTAACCGATCCCGAGTTGGTCGAAATCTTCGACAATTGGGCCTTCGACGAGGTTCTGCGGAAGAGCAATCTGGAGATTCAAATCCGCCTGATGGTTCAGCTCGCGGCCATCATTGCCTGCCATGCGGTGCGCGAATATCGCGCCATGCTCGGAGCGGCGCTCAACGTCGGAGTTACGCCGGTCGAGGTTAAGGAGATCGTCTATCAGTCGGTGCCCTACGTGGGAATGGCCAAGGCCTTTGATTTTATCCACACTACCAACGAGGTACTGGCTGAGCGGGGCATCCAGCTTCCTTTACCAGGCCAATCCACTACCACGCCAGAGAACCGCGCGGAGAAGGGACTTGCGCTTCTCAAGCAGATCGTCGGCAGCGAAGCGATCGATAAGATGCGCGCCTCCGCGCCCGATGACCAGCAGCACATTCAGCACTTTCTCGCGGCCGCCTGCTTCGGAGATTACTACACACGCAGCGGCATCGATGTGCCGACGCGGGAACTGCTCACCCTGAGTATGCTTGTTGCTCTCGGTGGGTGCGATCCGCAGGTGAAGGCCCATGTAGCCGCCAACCTCAACGTCGGCAACGATCGCGCGCGGCTGATCGATGTTATTACCCAGTTGCTGCCATTCATCGGTTATCCCCGGACACTCAATGCACTGCGGGCCGTCGATGAAATAACCGCAAGCGCCGCAACGCCCAAAAGCCAGGAGGAAGCATGACCCACGCGAAGTTGACAGTGCTGGCAGTTGGAGCTACCGGTAGCATTGGACGCCTGGTTGTCGAGGAGGCACTGCGCGAGGGCCATGCCGTGCGCGCCTTGGTGCACACCGCGGACAAGGCTCGCAAGCTTCCCCGCGCGGCGCAGGTAGTCATCGGTGACGTGACTCGTCCCGAAACCCTGAAGGATGCGGTGGATGGTGTTGATGCCATCGTTTTCACTCTCGGTTCGGACGGCGCCGGCAAAGTTGGCGCTGAAACCGTCGACTACGACGGCGTGCGCAATGTGTTACTGGCGCTGGGTTCGAGGACAGCGCGCATCGCGTTGATGACTTCCATTGGAGTCACCAATCGCACCGGCTCCTATAACCGCTCCACCGAGGCTCACGATTGGAAGCGGCGCTCCGAGAGGCTGGTGCGCGCCAGCGGATTGCCGTACACCATTGTGCGTCCCGGCTGGTTCGACTACAACAAGAGAGACAAGCACCGGCTGGTCCTACTGCAGGGCGATACTCGCCAGGCAGGCAACTCCAGCGATGGCGTGATTGCCCGGAGGCAGATCGCTGAGATCCTGGTCCGCAGTCTCACATCGGATCACGCCTTGCGCAAGACCTTCGAACTCATTGCAAACACCGGCCCGACGCAAGAGAATTTTGACACTCTCTTCGCCGCTCTCGATGCTGACCCGCAAGGCGCTCTGGACGGAGTGCGCGACATGGAAAATCAGCCTCTTGATGAGGAACCTAAACGAGTCCGAGACGACTTGGAGACATTGCTAGCTACACGAGAGGCAATCCCTCGGACATAGAGGCGCCGACGAAGCGATAGAAAGTGAACGATGCACTACGGATACCGGACAGGCAGGAGGGTTTCAGGATGGAAGGACGAACAATGCTTGTTCACGATTGTCTCCGCAGTGATTTGTTTTTCTGCCTCGAACCACCGGGGCTTGGGCAAAAACGGGATGAAGGCGAGATCAGCCCCAAATCCTGAGTGCAGTATTCTTCTCATATCCGCGTAGCGTGAACGATCAGCCAAGCTACGTCAAGTTCCCCAGCAAGACAACCACACACATCGAAGGAGAGACATGAAAACCTTAATGTTAGGCCTGTTTCTATCAACACTGATTGCGCCATCGTCCTGCGCACAGCAATCGCCAGCGCCACCATCGGAAACGATTAAAACTGCCGCAAGTCAAACACCCGAGCAACAAGAAGTCATCGACCTCTCAAAGATGAAATGGGATTGGATGGCAGACAAGAAGGTCGATTCCTTACAGACACTTTTTGATGACAAAGTCATGTTCACTCACATGGGAGGAACCTGGGGAAAAACCCAAGAACTAGCGACCATTAAGAGCGGTGGCATCTGGTACAAAAAAGCTGTAGTTTACGCAGTTGACGCTCGCATATTTGGCAACACCGCCATCCTGCTGGAGGACATTGATTTGCAGGCAGCGGTAGGTGAGCACGAAGTCACCAATCCTTTTATGGTGACTGAGGTTTATTTCAAGGAAAACGGCAAGTGGAAGCTCGCCCAACTCACGTTCTCGCATCTGCTCAGGCCGGTCAAAATGAACAACAATATGAATTAGCCGCCGAAGGCATAGAGACGCCAAGCTACGCGCAAAGATGAAGCGGCAAGGATGAGGTCTTCAGGATGATGAAACGCATATTCCAAGGCTTGTCCATCCGGGAGGATTGGAAAGGGATGGCCAATATCTGGTCATCCAAGACGCCAGGACAGAAGAAGCGCGAAATGAAGTTGAGAGCTTGTTCAGAAGCATTGGAATGCTGAAGTGAAAAATCCCCAAACTCCAGAAGGAAGGCAGAAGAATTATGCAAAAGCGCACACTGGGAACGAGCAATCTGGAGGTATCGGCCATCGGCCTGGGCTGCATGAGGATGAGTGAAGGCCATGGCCCGGTCGCAGGCACCAAGGAAGAGATGATTGCGGTGATGCGCGGCGCGGTTGAACGCGGCGTAACCTTTTTCGATACCGCCCAGGTTTATGGTCCATTCGTCAATGAAGAAGTGGTTGGCGAAGGGCTTGCTCCGGTGCGCGAACAGGTGGTCATCGCCACCAAATTTGGCTTCTCTCGCACTCCGCACGGCAGGCCCGATCCCGGTGTCGACAGTCGCCCCG
>CAZFMB010000080.1:0-19617 GCA_964520005.1 uncultured Occallatibacter sp. | reverse complement strand
AAGTGGGCCAAGGCGCATGATCTGGGCCTGGACTTCAACCCCACCTGCTTCTCGCATCCGCTCAGCGAAAAAGCCACACTGAGCCATGCGGATGCCAGAGTGCGCAAGTTCTGGATCGATCACTGCCTGGCGTGCCGGCGCATCAGCGAATATTTCGGAGTGGAGCTGGGCACACCCTCGGTGATGAACATTTGGATTCCGGATGGGGACAAGGATCTGCCCGCGGATCGCATTGGGCCGCGGAAAAGATTGATCGAAGCTCTGGACCAAATCGTTTCCGTGCCTCTCGGCAAGCATCATAAAGTGGCCGTTGAGGGCAAGCTCTTCGGCATTGGCGCGGAGAGCTACACGGAAGGCTCCAACGACTTCTATCTGGCCTATGCGGCCACGCGCAAGACGCTGCTCTGCCTGGATGCCGGGCATTTTCATCCCACCGAGAGCGTCGCCGACAAGATTTCCACGGCGCTGTGCTTTCTGGATGAGATTCTGCTCCACGTTTCGCGGCCGGTGCGCTGGGATTCCGATCATGTGGTGCTGCTGGACGACGCCACCATTGCCATTGCGCAAGAGATCGTACGCAGCGGGTCCATCTCGCGAGTGAACATCGGCCTGGATTATTTTGACGCCAGCATCAACCGCATCGCGGCCTGGGTAATCGGCGCGCGCAATATGCGCAAGGCATTGTTGCTGGCGCTGCTGGAGCCGGCAGAGCTGCAACTAGCCGCGGAAAAGAATTACGACGGCGCCGGCCGCATGGCGCTCTTCGAGGAGCAGAAATCGATGCCCTGGTCCGCGGTGTGGGAATATTATTGCGCCAACCACGGAGTTCCCGAAGGCATCGGATGGTTGCAGAATGTGCGCAACTACGAAAAGGAGATTCTTCCTCGGCGCAAATAAGCGAGCTGAACAGACAGATCAAAGCGCCGTTGTGCCTGTAGTTTTCGGCATCAATGCTGTAAGATTCAGTGGTTGAGGTACAGGCGCTATGAATATGAATGTCTGCCGCGCACATGTGCGGCTTGCTTTGATCGCAATTTGCCTCGGATTGGGAATTACGACATGCGTCTCCACGGCGCGTGCGCAAGCATTGAGTCCAACCACCTTACGTGTGGACGACATGACCACGCCGCTAGGCATCGACGACGCGCAGCCGCGCTTCTCCTGGCAATTGCGCGATAGCCGCGAGGGCGCGCGTCAATCCGCTTACCAGATTCTCGTAGCCTCAAAGCCTGAGTTGCTCGCCGTGGGCAAGGCGGACGTGTGGGACAGCGGGCGCATGCCCAGCGAACAGTCAGTCGGCGTTACCTATGCCGGAGCCGCGATCGCTCCTTCGACTCGCTACTACTGGAAGGTACTGGTGTGGGATCAGGAGGACAAGCCTGCTCCTGAAAGTTCCGTCAGTTGGTGGGAGTCGGGACTGCTGAAGCAGCCGTGGCGCGCGCAGTGGATCGGATACGAAACGCCTGAGGAGGCTGCGGTACGCAACGCGCCGGCCATCTGGATTGCTTCTCCCGATCAAATTCCTATTCCGGACACTCAGACTTCACCCGCCAGAAAACCAGCAGAACAGCATGTTGCCTTCCGGCAATCTGTAACACTGACCAAATCCGTGCATTCTGCTACGCTCTACGCCACCGCGCAGGATACTGTCTCGGCATGGATCAATGGCGCGCAGGTGTTGACTGCCAGTCCTTATCCGCCATGGAGACAGTTTCCGTGGAAAAAGTTTGTGAGCGCCGATGCGACGAGCGCTCTGACGACTGGCTCGAACTCCATCGCCATCGAGCAGGTGCATTACCTTCAGCCCGGCGAAAAAGCCGCTTCCCTGCCCCTGATCGTGACGCTGTTTGTGGAATACACGGACGGAAGCACGGAAGTTTTTGCGAGCGGGACAAGTTGGAAGAGTTCAGTTGAGCCCACTTCCGGCTGGCAGCTGAAGAGCTTCGACGATGCGGGTTGGAAGAGTACCGTCGAGTGGAAGCCTGCACAGGGGACAAGAGACGGACCCCTGGGCCATCCTTGGATTCCGGATTCTGTGAAGTCTCTGCGCCATAGCTTCAATGTTACGAAGGACGTGAAGTCGGCGCGGCTTTATGCAACGGCGCTCGGCGCTTACGAACTGATTCTGGGCCGGAACCGCGTGGGAGACCAGGTGCTTGCGCCGGGCTGGACGGACTACCGGGAGCGGGTGGTCTACCAGACCTACGATGTGACGGACTTGATTACGCAAGGTGAGAACTCAATTAGCGCGTTGTTGGCGCCGGGCTGGTATGCGACGCCGCTGGAATGGTTTCAGCAACCGAACAATTATGGCGACACGCCGCCTGCGCTGCTGGCGCAATTGCGCATTGAGCACACCGACGGCAGCGTGGAATGGGTGGTGACGGATGCGAGCTGGACGCCCGATATTTCACACATTCTTCATTCGGAGCTTTACGACGGTGAGAGTATGGACTTTACAAAGGATCCTCTCGCTCGACATCCTGATAATCTGTTGCATGAGAAAGTAACAGTGATTCATCCTGCTCCGGTGAAGATCATCGCTCAGGACTTTCCACCAATCCGCATGGAGCGCGTACTTGAAGCAAAGACCGTTACTGAACCCAAGCCTGGTGTCTTCGTCTACGACTTCGGGCAGAACTTTTCCGGCGGGGTGCGTTTGCTCTTGCAAAATCTGGCTGGGACGAAGGTGCAGCTTCGATTCGCCGAAATGCTGAATCCGGACGGTACGATCTACACGGACAATTTGCGCACTGCAAAAGCGACCGACTTCTTCACACTGCGTAGCGGTCCAAATGTCATATATGTACTTGAGCCTCAGTTCACATTCCACGGCTTCCGCTATGCGGAGTTGACCGGCCTGCCTGCGCCGCCAGCCTTGAATGGACATTGGGTGCCGGCCTATGACTTTAAGTCCACGGTGACGGGGTTAGTCCTGCATACCGACGCGCCGTTCACGATAGAATTCAAATCCGGCAGCGCGCTCATCAACCAGTTATGGAGCAACATTCAGTGGGGGCAGCGGTCAAACTTTGTCGGCGTGCCCACGGATTGTCCACAGCGCGACGAGCGCCTCGGTTGGATGGGCGATGCGCAGGTCTTTTGGCGCGCGGCCAGTTACAACATGGATCTCGCCGCCTTCTCGCGCAAGTTTGCCGCGGATATGCGCGGAACGCAATTCGGTACGCCCTACTACGGCATCTACTCGCCCGGAACCGTCTCGCCGAATGCGGGCCACGCCCCTGGGTGGAGCGATGCGGGGGTGATTATTCCCTGGACCTCGTGGCTACAGACCGGCGACAAGAGCATCATCGAAGATAACTGGGCGGCGATGGAAAAGTATTTGGACGCCATCGCAGCTGCCAATCCCGACAAATTATGGCGCAACGATTACGGAATTCCCTTCGGCGACTGGCTTTCGCCGGAGGGCAGGACCGACATTGTGCTCATCGCCACAGCTTACTGGGCCCATGACGTTACGCTCATGCGCGAGATGGCTCATGCCACTGGACGCACACAAGCCGAGGAAAAGTATGGGCAGCTCTTCGAGAAGATTCGCGCCGCGTTTGAAAAGCAGTTCGTACATGAGGATGGTTTTGTGGCCGGAGCCGACAACAGCGCGTCTCCCTTTGGCGCCATCAATAATCCAAATGCGAAGAGCCACGGTGGAGATACGCAGACCGGCTACGTGTTGGCGCTGCACATGAATCTGCTTCCGGACAAGTTGCGCGCAGCGGCGGCAAAAAAGCTGGTGGACAAGATTCATGCCAATCACGACCTGCTGGCGACAGGCTTTCTCGGCACGCCGTATCTGCTGGAAGAGTTGACCAAGGCCGGCTATCCCGATCTGGCCTATACTCTGCTACTCAACACCGAGTATCCCTCCTGGGGTTACATGGTGAAGCACGGCGCAACAACCATGTGGGAGCGCTGGAACGGCGACCAGATGATGACTGACCCCGGCATGAACTCCTTTAACCACTATGCCTATGGCGCTGTGGCCGACTGGATTTACCGCTATGCAGCGGGCATTGATGCCACGCCGCTCGACGCCGGATTCCATACAATCATCCTGCATCCGGTCTTTGACCGCAGACTCGGCAGTCTGGATCTGCGCTATCAGTCTTTCTATGGCGAAATTCACTCAAGCTGGAGCGTGGACGGCGACAAGGCGCATTGGACGGTGACCATTCCTCCCAACACGAAAGGCTGGCTGAGCCTCACTGAAGCCGAGGCTGCAAACTATATGCAGAATGGGAAACCGCTGGTTACGCCGGTCATACTGCGTGGCAAGACAGGCATTGAACTCGAAGCAGGCACATACAGCTTTGAGATAGCGGGCATCAAGTAAACGGCAGTTTGATTTTGTTGGATGTACGACAATCAATTTGAATTGAGGGCAGTCATGCGGCGTTTTTTTGCATTGATTCTTGCCGGCGGGGCACTTGCAGCCCACGCCCAGAGATTTGTATGCGGTCAGCACGACGCGTCCGAAGTAAACGCTGTGCAACTGACCGCGAACTCGGTTTATTCACCGTCTACTCCCGGCTTCGATCTGAATACAGTTCCCGAGGTAAAGGAGGGCTTTTGCGCCAGCGACAAGCCATTCTTTTTTTCCGCCGCGCTGCCGGAGGGAAGCTATCGCGTAACCGTCAGCTTCGGCTCCAGCCAACCGACCTCTACTGCCGTGCGCGCAGAGGCACGCCGTCTGATGATCGAGCAGGTTGTTATTACGCCCGGCACTCCGATGACGCTGAGCTTCGACATCAATCTCCGCGTACCGCAGATTGCCGGCGATCCTAATCATCAGGTCAAACTGAAGCCGCGCGAAATCGGCAGCCTGGATTGGGATGACAAGCTTACGCTGGAGTTCAATGGCGGTCATCCCAGCATTCATTCCATCATTATCGAGCCGATTCATGAGACGACCGTCTATCTGGCGGGAGACTCCACGGTCGTCGATCAGGAGGTTGAACCCTGGGCGGCGTGGGGTCAGATGCTGCCGCGCTTCTTCCGTCCCGGCGTGGTGATCGCCAATCATGCCGAATCCGGCGAAACGATTCGCAGCTTTGTCACGGAACAGCGCTTGGCCAAGATCATGTCTCTGATACAGCCGGGAGATTATCTCTTCATCCAGTTCGCTCACAACGACCAGAAACCCAACGCCGTTTCGCCGGACGACTATAAAACACTGCTAGCGGATTACATCAGCCAAACGAGAGCGAGGGGCGCGACGCCGGTTTTGGTCACCAGCATGAATCGCCGCACCTTCGACGTCGCGGGAAAAATCACTAACTCGCTTTCTCCTTATCCTGAAGCGATGCGGGAGGTTGCTGCCGGGCAGCATGTTGCGCTGATCGACCTGAATGCAATGAGCAAGACGCTCTTTGAGACGATGGGACCGGAAGCATCTATGAAGGTATTTATGCACTACCCGGCCAACGCGATTCCGAATCATCTTGAAGCCATCAGCGACGACACGCACTTCAACAGCTACGGCGCTTACGAACTGGCGCGCTGCGTTCTGCACGGCATTCGCGCGGCAAAACTGCCGCTGGCAGATTTTCTCAGTGCGGAAGTTGCGGACTTCGATCCAGCACAGCCGGATTCTCTCGCGACCTTTCATCTTCCTCCCACGCCCATTCCTCCGGAAACGATTGCCACACTCTATCGCCAGTTTCAGTCCCCACCCGATGATGCCCGGCCGATGATGCGTTGGTGGTGGTTTGGCCCCGCTGTCACCAAGCAGGAACTACAGAAGGAACTTGAGACCATGCATTCGGTGGGCATCGGCGGCGTGGAGATTCAGCCGGTGTATCCATTGATGCTCGACGATGAAAGCAAAGGCATCAAGAACCTAGCCTACCTGTCGCCGGAGTTTCTTGACGATGTGCGCTTCGCCAACGAGACCGCGCGCTCGTTGGGAATGCGCGTCGATCTGACCCTAGGCAGCGGCTGGCCCTATGGCGGTCCTCAAACAACATTGGATTTGGCGGCGGGCCGGTTGCGCGTCGTGACAGTTCCTGTTACCGGGGCCACGCTCGCTGCTCCAACGCTCACCGAGGGAGAAACACTCATTGCCGCATTCGTCGTCACGGGCACGGATAAATCTTTTGATCCCGCCACGGCGCAGCGCATAGATATGGACACATGGGCGATTCCTGCCGGCGAGGGAACGCGCACGGCGTTGATCTTTATCGCCAGTCACACAAAGCAGATGGTGAAGCGGGCCGCATTTGGCGCCGAGGGCTACGTACTCGATCATTTCTCCCGCGCGGCCATCGATACGCATCTTGCCGGCGTCGCCACTCCGCTACTCGACGCCTTTGGCGATCAGCCGCCGTATGCTGTCTTCTCCGATTCGCTGGAGGTTTACGGTTCCGACTGGACTGCAAATCTTCCCGCAGAGTTTCTGGCGCGGCGCGGCTACGATCTGATTCCGCATCTGCCGGAACTCGTCGCCGGAGGAACGCCGCAGGCGGAAGCGGTACGCCACGATTGGGGCCGGACACTCTCCGACCTGATCCGCGAGAATTACCTTGCACCGGTCACCAGTTTTGCCGCGGAGCATCATACCCGCTTCCGCTCGCAGACCTACGGAGAGCCCGCCGTCACGCTTGCCGATGAGGTGGTTCCTAACCTGCCGGAAGGGGAAGGCCCGCAGTGGCGGAGCTTCTCGTTCACGCGCTGGGCCAGTTCCGCCAATCATCTTTATGGCAACAATGTGACCTCGGCCGAGACCTGGACGTGGCTGCATTCGCCGGCCTTCCGCGCCACGCCGCTGGACATGAAGGCCGAGGCCGACCGCATGTTTCTGCTGGGCGTCAATCAGATCGTCGGCCACGGCTATCCGTATTCGCCCACGGCGGCCGGCGAGCCGGGATGGTCTCTCTACGCCGCCGCGGCCTTCAACGCGCACAACCCGTGGTTCCCGGTGATGCCGGATGTTATGCGCTACTTGCAGCGCATGAGCTGGCTGCTCCGGCAAGGCAAACCGGCCAACGATATCGCCATCCTTCTGCCCGAGGACGACGCGCAGGCCGCCTTCACTCCGGGACACGTCTCCGTGACCGACGAGATGAGAAAGCGCATCACTCCAGAGTTGATGGCAGCAATTCTCGACGCGGGCTATAACATCGATTACATCGACGCCGCAACCATCGACAAGCTGGGAGTGATTCCCTACCCTATCTTGATTCTTCCGCCAACAGACCGGATTCCGCTCTCAACTTACAAGAAGATTGAGAGCTACGCCGCTGCAAGCGGTCAGGTGATTGCCATTGGCAAGACGCCGTCGCTTGCGCCGGGGCTCAAGGAACAGGATGCTTCGGCGGAAATAATTGCGATCTCCGTACAACTCTTCCAAAAACCTGGCCACAAAGGCGCGATGCTGGAGACCACTGGCACGCTTGCCGAGGCGCTTCACAAGGCTCTGCCACCCGATGTGGAAGCGACTGGCCAAATTGCAGGCCTCGGCTTCATTCATCGCAAGCTGGATGGCATAGATCTTTACTACGTCGTCAATTCCTCTCACCTGCCAGTGAAGGGTAACATCAAGTTCCGCGCCGCGCACTCCAACCTTGAATCATGGAACCCGGACGACGGCGCTGTTCTAGCAAGCGTGGAGTACGACAAGAGCGCAGGCATTCCACTTCAACTTGCGCCCTACGAGTCGCGCGTCTATGTGCTTGGGGATTCTCCTGCGCAAAAGAACGTGAGCGTGCTGCATCAGGAACCGACCCTCCTCAAGGATCTGTGCACAGGCTGGCAGATTCGCTTTGGGGATGAAACTGATCCTCAATCCGTCGATCATTTGACATCGTGGACCGAAGTTCCGGGCAAGCAGTTCTACTCCGGCAAAGCAGTCTACATGCGGACGTTTACTTTACAGGATTTTCCCGCCGATAATGCTCGTGTGCTTCTGGACTTTGGCGAAGGAGTTCCAACCATCGACAACCGGCCGCCCCATGCGCCTGGAATACGCGCACTCCTCGATCCTCCCATTCGTGAGGCAGCCATTGTCCTCATCAATGGGCAGCGAGTTGCATCGCTGTGGCATCCGCCCTATCGCATCGACATTACTTCATTCCTCAAGAGTGGTGAGAACCGCATTGAGGTATCGGTCTACAACACCGCGATCAACGAAATGGCCGGCCAGCCGCCGCGCGACTACACCGCTCTTAATGCTCGCTATGGCAAGCGCTTTGACATGCAGGATATGGACCATCTGCAACCGGTTCCTTCCGGCCTGATGGGCCCGATTCGTCTTTTGGAAGAGAAACCTCGATGAATAACCATACAAAGTGGGGCGCTTACGTTCTTATACTGATGGCGCTTGGCGCACGCTCGGCCATGTGCGCGCCAAAAATATTTGTTGCTAATGACTTCGGCGCTATCGGAGATGGCAAGCAACTCGAAACCGTTGCGCTCCAAAAAGCCATCGACATGGCAGCGAAAGTTGGCGGCACGGTCACCGTGAAACCCGGAACCTACTTGATCGGCTCGATTTTTCTCAAGTCCGGCGTGACGCTCGAAGTGCCCGAAGGCGCCACCCTGATTGGCTCCGAGAAGCTGGAAGACTATCCCATGCTTCCAACGCGGATCGCGGGCATCGAGATGAGCTGGCCGGCAGCGCTGATCAACGTGTGCGATCAGCACAACGTCAAGATCACCGGCAAGGGGACCATCGATGGTGACGGTCCGATCTGGTGGAAATCTTATTGGGATCTGCGCGCAACCTACGAACCGAAAGGCTTGCGCTGGGCCTCGGACTACGACGCGCGCCGTCCGCGCCTGATCCTGATTCAGAACTCGTCAGAGATTTGGCTGGGCGGCGGCATTTTGCTCAAGCGGTCGGGATTCTGGACGGTGCAGATTCTCTACTCGCACGATGTGCATGTGGATGGCGTCATCATCCGCAACAACGAGGGCGGCAAGGGGCCGAGCACCGACGGCATCGATATCGACTCCTCGCGCAAGATTCTGGTGGAGCACGCCGACATCGATGTCAACGACGATGCGCTTTGCCTCAAGGCCGGCCGCGACTCCGATGGGTTGCGAGTGAATCGCCCAACTGAAGATATTGTTCTGCGCGACTCCATCATTCGCCACGGCGCGGCAGCGGTCACCATCGGCAGCGAGACCTCGGGAGGCTTCCACAATATCGAAGTCTACAACCTCACTGCGCTCAGCGGCGTTCCTTCGGGCGTGCTTTTCAAATCAGCGCGCACGCGAGGAGGAACGGCGAGCGACATTCGTATTCACGACCTGACATTGACGGGCGTCGCCATTCCGATTCACATCACACTGAATTGGAATCCGAGTTACAGCTACGCAACGCTGCCGCCGGGGTTGAAGAATATTCCTCCATATTGGGTGTTGCTGTCGACCAAGGTTGACGAGCAGAAGGGACTTCCCCACTTCAGCAACGTGCACATCTGGAATATCAAAGCCACTGGCGCCCGCAGCGCATTCAACGTGAGCGCCTATACCAATGCCACGCTCGACGATTTCCGCATCGACCATCTGGATATTGAGGCGGCGACGGCAGGCACGATTGCCAACGCCAAAAACTGGAAGCTCTCGGAGAACCAGATCAAGACGGCCGATAGAAGCATAGTAGTTTTCACGGACGCGGCGGGAAACAATTCCAGCGACATCCCCTACGGTGAGCCCAAATAAAACAAGGGGCAAGACACGCGTAGCCTGCGCGTTGCTCCCTCGTCTACATTGATTCCGCTCTTATTGTGATCCCAGATAATTTCCGTAGCCCACAATCACCGTGGAGCCGACCAGCGTGATCAGCGTCAGAGCCACCAGTACTTTGGTCTGGCGACTCACTCCATTCCATTCCTTGAGCGCGATGCCCCACAGCGTGCTGAAGATAATGATGCTGGCCATCAACAGTGTCCAGCTGGAGAATTTGTAGCGGCCCATCTGCGAATCGCCCATGGTGTAAAAGAAGAACTGCATATACCATATGGCGCCGGCCAGGAAGGAAAAGAAATAGTTGCCCATGATAGACGACGGCTTGCTCGTTGTCTTCACCTCGGCAGTGGGAATCTTCAGGTACTCGCCATAGCTGCGGTTGCGCGCGTTGAGAATGGCGCACCAGATGAAATTGGTGGTAAAGCCGCCCAGCAGCACGACTACCAGCACCGGCAATCCCTGCCACAACGTGCTGCCTCCGCTAGCCACGGCGAAAGCCTTGATGGGATTACCCGCATCCAGCCCAAAAGCAAAGCAGGCGCTCATGACGCCGGCGAAAATGCCCAGGAAGAGACCCAGCTTGAGGTTGAACTCTTTTACGCTGGCCTGCTTGGCTTCACTGGTAAGTTCGTGTTCCTTGGAGATGCCGGCCATCCCGGCAAAGACAATGCCCACCACGCAGACAGCGATGCCAACCAGCGTTACGATGCCTGAGCGTTGCGTGAGCAGTTCGCCGAACTTGCCGTGAAAGATGGGCGGAATCAGAGTGCCGAAGACCGCACAGTTGCCCATGCACAATGCCATGCCTAGCGACATGCCCAGGTAACGTACCGCGAGGCCAAATGTGAGGCCGCCGATGCCCCATAGCACGCCGAAGAAGTAAGTCCAGAGAAGGACCGAAGACGAAACGCCATGCAGGACGCCCAGCAGATCGGGCGTAAGCAGCCAGGCAAAGAGCCAAGGCGCGATGATCCAGCTCATCACCCCGCCGACCAGCCAATAGGTCTCCCACGACCAGCCGCGCACCTTGCGAAATGGAACGTAGAAGCTGGCCGAAGCCACGCCGCCCAGCCAGCAAAGAAAGACTCCCAACAACGGATTCGCACTCATCATCCTGCCTCTGCACTCTTCATAAACTCGTCACGGCTTTGCGCCAGGTATTTCACACAAGAATTGAATTCATGTCTGAGTAAAGTAAATAGGCGTATGTGGACTTGTCAAAGAAGAATTTGAGTTTTCTGCTCGCCGCGACGTTGCGCGCCGACGCCTACATCATCGATCTGAGTATGGCTGCGCGAAGTGACGAACGGGTGGATAGCAGGTCTTCCCTCTCAGTCGAGATGGAAAATCTCCTCCAGCGGAAACATATTCTCATCCGCCGCGCCCGGCATGGGCACAAAGAACTGAGACATCTCCGCCTGCCATCGAGCGTTGACCGGAAATTTCTTCATGCCTTCGCGAGCCTTATCGAAGTCATCCGTCTCCAGATAGCCGACCACAAGCCCGTTCGGTTTCAAAAACAGTGAGTAGTTGCCCCAGCCTGTCTGGCGCAACGCATCCAGCATCTCTGGCCACACCTGGGCATGGCGCTGTTTGTATTCCTGCAATTTTTCAGGGCGTACTTGGAGTAAAAAGCAGATACGCATGTAAATCCTTCTTCAACGAGCAATTTTTGACTGCCTGATCAGCACCTCTGCCAATGAGACTGGCGGGCCGCTGCTCAAGCCTGCTCCGTAAGCTCAGAGCGAAAATGCCTCATGCCATCTAGCGGCACCTACAATCCGGATACAGATACAATACATCGTAATCCATATTTCTGTATAGAATTGCTTTTCCTATAGAATTATTTTCAAGAGGTGTTTATCCTCAGGGGAGATACTTATTGGTTTTTGTGCCTTTTCAGACATTATTAGTCCCCTTGGTAACGCATACGACGGTACTATCGGAGTTGCCTCGCAGTTAGGTTATCGTGCACAAAGTAACTTCCTCGTGAGAATGGCTGTCTACACGTCACCAATTCGTCTTCCGCTTGGATTGTGAGCACTCGCCATCTCCGGCGCCCTAATTCCATGGTCGGCAGAGGAGGTCAGTGCCCGCGATGCACAGGATGTGATACAGCCGTTATAGTATTTATTATGAAGTACTTAAGAAGCAATCAAATCACAAATACGAAACCGTCAAAGCCCTATCTTTCCCTAGAATGACCAAGACAAGGTGCTTAAAAATCCGCCGGAAGATTCCACACGTTTTGTGAATTCGATATAAATAATTTTCCTATTGACACACTACCCTTGAGAGGTGTACGTTTTCGAATAATTCAGAATATACAAGGGCATTGTGTTGCTATGAGCAGCAACGCACGGCCCCACTTCCAAGGAGGCTATCCAAGCGGACGTATGACAACAATCAAGATGCGTAACGCGCGATGTGTAAGTTGGGCAAGTGCGACAACACTGTTACTCGGGCTATTGATTTTCCTGGGCTGGTCGGCTCTTCCTGCCGCGGCGCAGGCTGGCGGCGCCGTCGAAGGGACCGTGACTGATTCCGTTGGCTCTGTAGTCCCCAATGCGACCGTCACAGCCACGAACGTAAACACAGGTGTTTCCACCAGCCGTACCACTACCTCGGCCGGTTTCTATAACATCAATTTGCTCATTCCGGGAAAATACACCATCACGGTGACAGCCGCGGGCTTTGAGACATTCAAGCAGGAAAATTTCATTATCGACAATGAACATGTCTCCGGGCTCAATGCCAAACTTAAGGTCGGCGTGCAGAGCGAGACGGTTACCGTCACCGATACGCCGCCCGCTCTTGAGATCACCAACGCCAACCTCGGCGGCTTGGTTCGGCAAGAAGTCATCACGGAGTTGCCGATCATGCTGCTGACCGGTGGCGCCTCAGCACAACAGCGCGACATTACGGCCTTCTCCAACCTTTTGCCGGGCGCGCAGGTGCCCGCCGGTGGACGCGTCTCGCAATTCAACGGCATGCCGCAGCGCACGGCTGAGATCTACCTCGACGGTATTCCGTTGACTCTCGCCAGCGCGCAAGCTGACAATCGCGTTGTCTACAACGTGGTTCCCCTGGAAAGCATCGACGAAGTCCAGTCGATGAACAGCGGCTTCACCTCCCAGTATCAGGGCGCCGGCTTCCTGGGCTTATCCACCAGGACCGGCAGCAACCAGTACCATGGTTCCATCTATGGGCTTGTCCGCAATACCATGTTTGACGCCTGGACCTTTGCCAGCAAGTGCGGCACCCCAGGTGGCCCCCCTATCACCTCCACCTGCGGCAATACTGCGAAAACGATCGTGGCTGGCGTGCTTACCACTGTAGCCGGCCCTAAGCCCGGTGAGCACCAGGACGAGTACGGCATCACCGGGGGCGGCCCCTTGAAGTTCCCGCATGTCGCAGCGGGCCGCGAAAAGATATTCTTTTACGGCTCCTATATTCGGTTCCGCCAGACAATTGGCGTGAACCCTACTGCGGTCACCATCCCTACCACGCTGATGCAACAGGGAAATTTCCAGGAGCTGCTTTCCGTGGCGAATGGCGGCCTCGGCAACACAGCCGGAGTCAACTATCCCATCTATGACCCCACCACCCAAGCGGAGTGCACGGCGCATAACGGTGGTACTGTACCTTGCCGCTATCAGTATGGTTACGGCCCGGGTACCGTTACTACACTAAATACAACCAATCCCGGTAATCCTGTATTGGTCAGCGCCGCCAACGTCAATGTCATTCCGGCCAGTGAGATCTCGCCCCAAATGACGTATTTGGCGAAGTTCCTCCCGACGCCCACCAACAACGTTACCGGTGCCATAACGAACAATTTACTTGGCGGCACGCCTACGGGCTACAACAACTGGCTCTGGAACGTTCGCGGCGATTATGTCATCTCGGACAAGAACCGGCTCTTCGCTCTGTTCTCCGACGGCGACCGTGTCTCTGTGCCCTACAACGGGAGTTCAGTGCTTCCCTTGCCTTATATGACGAGCTACCTTGCACACGTCAAAGGTCACATCGCCGAGGTGCAGGAATCCTACCAAATCACTCCGAACCTTATTAATCAGGTCCGATACGGCTACCTCTACTTTGGCGGTCCGCCAATCATGAACGCCACTGATGGTGTCGCTCAGTATGAACCCGCCGCCGCCGACATCACCGGCCTTCCCCCCGGCCAGGCCTCCACGGACTTTCCTGCTATCAGCTTTAGCGGCTCCAACGACGCAGCGACCTGGAACAACGGCAGTGCATCCTATACCAGCGTCAGCGAAACCTATGATCTGGTGGACAACGTGTTATGGACCAAGGGCCGCAACGCCTTCAGCTTCGGCTTTCAGTACCAATGGCTGGAAACCAATGCCGATGCCGCGGACTCTGCTTCTCTGCAGTTGACTCTTCCCATGAGCACCAACGAGACCGCCAACCTGGTCAGTTCTACCGCTTATACCAGTAACACCGGCTACGCCTACGCCAGTTACATGATCGGCGCAATAGGCAGCCCCAGCGTTACTCAGCAGCCTTTTGCTCTCTATGGCATGCGCTTCCATCCCTTCGCGCCCTACTTCCAGGATGACTTCAAGGCAACCTCCAAGCTCACCCTGAATATAGGCCTGCGCTGGGATTACTTTCCCACCTACCGGGAGGTGCAGAACCGCTGGTCCTTCCTGAACCCCACAGCCAACAACCCCATTACCGGCAACGCGGGTGCGCTGGAGTTCGCCGGCAACTGGGGCGGCTCCATCAGTTGCGGCGGCTGCACCTCTCCGGTCAACGAATGGCGCAAGAACTTCGCTCCACGCGTCGGCTTCGCCTACGCCCTGAATGGCAAAACAGTGATTCGCGGCGCCTACGCCATCATGTATACGCACGCGGGCGGCGTCGGCGGCGGATCATCGAATGACGGAACCGGCTTGAATGGCTTCCAGGTCGTGACGCCCTTCACCGACAGCCCAGCTGGAGCGTCCTTCTACCTCAATAGCAACACAGGGTTTCCCACCAGCGGGGGCGGCAACGTCACCGGGCCGAATGCCAACTTCGGCGGCGCGGGATTCTCCTTCCCGTCAGTCACCAGCATCAACATTACCTCCACTGGCCTTGGCAATACAGCGGGCGCTCTGACCGGAAACTATGTCTGCAACGGCCAGACTATTTCGCCCTGCTACAGCGCCTCCGGCATCTACGCGACTGGGTCAACCATAAGCTACGCCGATCCCTACTATGGAGGCCGCGCTCCGGAGATCCAGTACCTCAACTTCGGCGTACAGCGCGAGCTGACCAAGGCAATGACCATCAGTGTGAACTACGTCGGCACCTTAGGCCACTTTCTCCCCGGCAACAATAACCTTCGTGGCTTGCAGTCCAACCAGATCAACCCCACCTACCTTTCTACGATAGGCGTCACCAATCTGAACTTGGCGGCCACTGCCGCGAATGTTGCCGCGGTCAATACTGCCTGCGGCAACTGTCTGCCGTCCATACCCTACCTCACTGCCACAAATGGCTATGAGGCCGCGGCGGCCCTCAAATCGACAGCCTCCATCGGCCATCTGCTCACCTGGATGCCGCAGTACGGAGGAGTCAACGACACCTTCGCATTGGTAGCCAACGCCGAATACAACTCTTTACAGCTCAGCCTGAATCAGCGCTTTTCCAAAGGGCTGACCTTCACCGTGAACTACACCTACTCCAAGACTCTTGACGATGACGGCACAATCCGCAGCGGCTGGGCCATCCCGGCCTCGGTCTTCGCCAGTTATGTACCTCAACAAGCCTGGAAGGCAGACCGCATGGACCGTTCAAGGAGCGCTTCGGATCTTCCGCAATTGCTCACTGTCTTCGGTGTCTACAAACTACCCTTCGGCAACGGTGGATTCGGAGCCAGCAACCGGGCAGTACGCTGGGTAGCGGGCAACTGGGAGCTCTCCGGAATTTCCCAGTACTCCTCAGGTCTTCCTCTGGCCATCGTCGGCACCGCCGCTGGAGTTGCTCAGAACTTCGGACAGGGCCAGATCATGCTGGACAAGAACCCCAACTTCCACGGCTCTCCTCGCATCAACGGCGGATGGGGACATGCTTCGACGGCGTCGAATCTCGGCTCCTTGCCCTACATTCAGGGTTACATTAGCTCCACCACTGCGGGAATGGGAACCAACAACAGTACCGGAGCAGCCGGCACGGTTGCCTGCACATCCAGCGTCGGTCCCTTCTGCAACACGCTGTCCAACACCATCGGAAACTCCGAACGCGTCGCGCCCTATGGTCTTCGCGCACAAAGCAACTTCCGCTTGACAATGTCCGTCAATCGCACCTTCGACATCACCAACCGCTACAAGTTCGTCTTCCGCGTGGATTGCAACAACGTAACCAACCACGTCACCTTCGGCAACAACTTTCAGAACAATCAAATTGGCGTCAACGCAAACAATACATCCAGTTCCGTTTTTGGCACGGTAATCGGCGCCACCAACGATTCGCGCTCCTTCCAGTTCCAGGGGCGTGTGAAGTTCTAACCGTTTGTCTAATTACTGTTCTCGGAGCCGGGTGCGCAATTTTCATCGCATCCGGCTCCTTTTTTCTCTTTATTATGAAGATGGAGTCGAGGTCTGACCATGCTATTTCGTGAATTGAATCGCATTCTCATCGTCGCGGCGGGCATTTTTTTAGTTGCAGTTCAAGTTTATAGCGCCTGTGCGCAGCGTCCGCAGTCTGAGCGCGAGCTGGCCAACATTGCCAATAATGAATTGCGGCACTTCGGCGACGCCCCGGAGAATCCCGGCCCGCTGGCCACGGATCTCTCCACGTCGACCAAACCCAAGGCCGTGGCCAAAGCCATGCGCAAGGTGGCCGACTGGCAGCTTCAGCGCTCGCAGCCCTACTTTGACCGCATCTGGACCTGGAGCGCGCTCTACGACGGATTCCTGGCCGCTTCTGACTCGCTCGGCGACCCAAAATACAACGACGCCGTGATGGCCATGGGAAAGAAATTCGACTGGAAACTGCGCGTCAACCTCGACGATCACTCGCATGTGCCTGACGCCGACAATCAGAGCCTGGGGCAGGCGTATCTCGATCTGTATCTGCAAAAGAAAGACCCCGCCATGTTCCAGAATACGCAGCAAGTGCTCGATTTCGTTTTGGCCGCGCCGCGCACGTCGACCATCCCCGGAAAAGAAATTGCCTGGTGGTGGTGCGATGCGCTCTTCATGGCGCCTCCCGTCTGGTCGCGCATGTATGCCGTTACCGGCGACAGAAAATACATCACCTATCTGGATGAGGAATGGGCCAAGACCTCCGGCCGCCTTTACGACACCCAGGAGCATCTCTACGCCCGCGACTCCACATATCTGACACGCACCGAGGCTAATGGAAAAAAGATTTTCTGGTCGCGCGGCAATGGCTGGGTCATGGCCGGAATCATCAAGACTCTTCCCTACCTGCCCAAGGACGACCCGGCGCGCCAGAAGTATGTTCAGCAATTGCAAGAAATGGCCGCGCGCGTAGCGGAATTGCAAGGTCAGGACGGGCTTTGGCGCTCAGGCCTGCTCGACCCTGATGATTATGATTTACCGGAGATCTCCGGCTCGGCTTTCTTCACCTACGCGCTGGCGGCGGGTGTCAACCAGGGATTGCTCGACAAGAAGGTCTACCAGCCGGTGATCAGAAAAGCCTGGGCAGGAATGATCCATCATGTCTATGCCGATGGGCGGCTGGGTTGCATACAGCAGACCGGTGCGGAGCCCGCGTACTTTAGGGCCAGCGCCAGCTATACCTATGGCGTAGGAGCATTCTTGCTGGCGGGAAGCGAAATCCGCAAGATGAAGTAACGATGTTGTATGGCGAACTGTCACAATAGACAGTTCGTCTCTCTATCGAATACGATGAGGATGTTTTTCTTGTTGCTGTTCTGCTGACTTTGAGGCAACCATGCGCGCTTCGCTTTTTATCACGTGCTATAACGACACGCTATTTCCGGAGACCGGCCAAGCTGTTGTCCGTCTGCTCGAACGTCTGGGCGTCGATCTCGACTTCCACCCCAAGCAAACCTGTTGCGGCCAAATGCACGCCAACACCGGCTTTCGCGGGGAAGCCTTCTCCCAGGCCAAGCGTTTTGTCCGTCTCTATAATGATGCAGAAAACGTTGTCATTCCCTCCTCCTCCTGCGTGGCCATGATCCGCGATCAATATCCCGGCCTCTTCGAAGAGCTTGGCAACGACTCCCTCCGCAAGGACTTCGCGGCTCTTGTGCCCCGCGTATACGAGTTGAGCGAATTCCTTATCGACCGGCTGGGCATCGAGGATGTGGGCGCAACATTCACTCATCGCGTTGTCTACCACGCCAGTTGCCACGGAGTTCGCGCGCTGCAACTGGGCGAGCGGCCTTACAAGCTGATGGCCAAGGTGCGCGGCCTCGATCTGGCCACCCTGCCCAACGTGGATCGCTGCTGCGGTTTCGGCGGCACATTCTCGGTAAAAAACGCCGAAGTCTCCTCGGCCATGCTGACCGCCAAACTCCAGGATGTGCTCTCCACCAAAGCCGAGTACTGCACCGCCCTCGACAACAGTTGCCTCATGCACCTGGGCGGGGCCATGCACCGCGAATACGCCGGCATGAAGACCATTCATCTTGCGCGAATTCTGGCCAGCACGGAGGCCGACAGCGAAGACAGCCGGACGGAGGCATCTAGATGAGCCACCTGAGACCCGGACGCGTCAGTCTTGACCCTCGCTTCGCTCCTCCTTTTCCCGAAGCCGCGCTTATCATGCTGCGCAATCCGCAACTGCGCAAGAATGTGGGCCACGCCATCGACGTCATCCAGGCCAAGCGCGGAAAACTCGTCGTCGAAAAAACCGATTGGCAGGCGCTGCGCTCGGCGGCCTCGGCCATCCGCTTCCATGTGCTCGACAATCTGAGCGCTTACCTCGAGCAGTTTGAAACCCGCTGCATCGCTGCCGGAGGCCACGTCCACTGGGCCGCAGATGCAGCTGAAGCCCGCCAGATTATCCTCGACCTGCTCCGCCAGGAAAACGCCACCGAGGTCATCAAGATCAAGACCATGACTTCGGCTGAAATTCAGTTGAATTCCTTTCTGCAGGCCGCGGGCGTAAGCGTCTACGAAACTGATCTCGCGGAAATCATTTTGCAACTGGGCGATGAAGATCCCTCCCACATCGTCGTCCCCGCGCTGCACATCAATCGCAGCCAGGTGCGCGAGATTTTCGCCCGCACCATGAATCTCAAGAATCTCACCGACGATCCTAAAGAGTTGACCAACGCGGCGCGCACATATCTCCGCCAGAAGTTTTTGACTGTACCCACGGCCATCAGCGGCGCAAACTTCCTGGTCGCGGAAACCGGCACGGTCGCGGTGGTTGAGTCCGAGGGCAACGGCCGCATGTGCCTCACGCTGCCGCAAACCATGATCAGCTTGGTGGGCATCGAAAAGGTGCTACCCCGCTTCCAGGATCTTGAAGTCATGCTCCAGCTCCTGGCTCGCTCCGCAACCGGCGAGCGCATAAATCCCTACACCTCGCTGTGGTCCGGCGTCACCCCCGGCGACGGCCCGCAGAACTTTCACGTCGTTCTGCTCGACAACGGCCGCTCCTCTATACTCGCCAAAACTAAGGAGCGGCAGACGCTGAAGTGCATACGCTGCGCGGCCTGCATGAACACCTGCCCGGTCTATCGTCAAACCGGCGGCCACGCTTACGGCTCTGTCTATCCCGGCCCCATCGGCGCCATCCTCACCCCGCAGTTAATGCAGATGAAGCACGCGCAGTCGCTGCCCTACGCCTCATCGCTGTGCGGTGCATGCTACGAGGTCTGCCCGGTCAAGATCAACATACCCGAGGTGCTGCTCGAACTGCGTTCTCAAGTCGTCAACCAGGAGCGCAAGCAGG
>CAZFMB010000079.1:0-19789 GCA_964520005.1 uncultured Occallatibacter sp. | reverse complement strand
TCTTCGCAAGGCCGACGAGAGCACCCTTGGCCGGGTATTGGTGGCAATCACCATATTGCAAGCGGCGCACAGTTCCAACGAATCCGCGAAATCCCTGCGCGAAGCCGCCGAGTTCTACAAGGTGGACGTGGCCGCAATCACAGCCAAGGTCAAAGAAGAGTTCGTCGCGAAAGAAAAGGCGCAAGCCACGCGGAAGGCAGCGGACAAAGCGAAGCCGACCCAACAACGTACGGCAGCAAAGAAGGCCAAGGCTGCATAGAGTCAAATCAGGGAACCTTGAATCAGAGCGGGGTCCGGTGTGCCGGACCCCGCTTCTTATCGCGGACGCCCGTCCTCCCGCCCAGTGATGTGCTGCCGCTTCGCGCCAGGCTGTTTGGCCCACCCTGACGGGCGCTATCCGAGGATTCACTATCCCTAGGTGACATATCATCACGAATCTGCTTCCAGATCGCCGGCCCGAACCCCTAGTCTCGAACTGAATGAAGGTAAAAAATTGGTGCTTCATTTGGTGCCGCTTAGGGGATAAAACTCCAGGCTTTCTCTCACCTGCAGGCTATCTTGAATGAGCGTTGCTCGCCTGAACAGTGCTTGCAGTTCGTTATACGGAGGACATGAAATTCAATCGACGAGCGCGACTGAAGGAAAGTTGCGACGTCAGCTTGGGTGATAGGGGGTTCATTTTCCTAATCGCAACCCGGCATAAATGTCCGATCACAAGAATTCCGGAAGCACGTAGTCTAGGCACAGCTTCCGATGCTTGTCGGCAAGCGAAGCCAGATAGTCATGCGAGTCAGTCACGGATGCGGATGTTCCTCAAAGCCGTCGCTGCTCACAACTCCTGAGATCTTCCCGCTACTCGTCTTTGCCAGAGTCGTGCTCCGTGGCGTCGTCCAGGCCGTAAGCTGCAAGGCTTCCGTCAACAGTGTTGCGGCCACCAGGAGGCGTGTGGATTTGGCGAAATCAATTCTCAAACTGAACATATCCATCACCGATTACGTTGAGATTGCTTCTGAGGAGTTTCTGTCATTGCAGAAGGCGCGGGATAGCCCTACCGCAGCTTGAAAGCCCGAAGGGTCGTACGGCCCGTGCCATACGCCACTTCGGTTCCGAATTCCGCAGTTGCGAGGAAGTCCGTCGGCTTGGCCAATCCGTGCGCAATCAAAGCATCCATCAGGGGACCTAGTTTGAGGCTGCCCTTACTGCGCGGCTCAGTGTCGATCAGGCAGAGCGTCTTCCAGGGCTTGTCCGGATTCTCTTTGGGTGTCTCGAAGATTGCCTCGTAGGTGCGTCCGCCGATCTTCATTTTCACATGTCGGCCTTTGTAGACATCGGAGGGCTTTAGGCCATGGTTCATGGTCCAAATGCAGAGGTTACTCACGATTTCGTTCTTGGTTGGATGATCGGAACTGGTGATCCAGAAGTCGAAACTCGCGAGCCAGAGCCCGTTGGCGACAGTGGTGAAGTCGAAGTCGATGGTTTGGCGTGCTCCGGCTAGCCGGCGGGGTAGCTGGTTCCCCGCATGCAATTCCGCCGCACCGGCGATCCCGCCAACATCGCTCCACGGCGAGCTGCCGATAAGCACCTCGGGATAGCTCTTAAGTTCCGGCCCGCCGCTCTCTGGCCAATCCCACTCCCAGCCAGCATCGTCCTTGCCACGAAAGATGGACTGCTTGTAGTTCGTGATGCTGCCCTTACCGTAAACATTGTTGTCCAGTACGGCTCCGGGGATGGGGAGCAGGACCGAGTCCTCCGTTCGCACCTCGACGGGTTCATCCTTAGGGTTGGCCTGTGCGAAAACGAATGAGATCGACGCAGAAATGAACACAATCAATGTCCCCACAAACATGATTCTCTTGAACATGATGTCCTCCAGCGCTGGCACGAATCGTATCACGCCGCGCAACAACTGTTAGCAAAGCTCTCGGTACGCAGCTCCGCTGAGGAGCTGCGCACCGAGAGCTAGACCACTACGGAAACACGACTCGACTATTTCTCCTGCCCCAGTCGAAAGTCCGAGATGCTCTGCTGAGTCAGGGTCACGTCTTCGAACAGTGCGTGCGTTCCATCGCCGAGCGGAGATTGCGCGCTTACGCCCACCCAGAGCGATGCGGGGTATTCATTCTTGAAGAGGCGAATCAACTGCCAGCTTTTCTTGTCGAGCGAGTAGTAGAACCCAACGGTCTTCGTGTCTGAAGAGATCTTCATATAGACGCTCTTCTCGGTGATGATGTCGTGGTTGTTGTCGTCCGAGGTTCCGGTGGTGCGAACGCTAACCATCCTGTGCTTGCCGCGTTCGTCCATCTCCATGGCCATCTTCAGCCACAGATCATCTTTTACCCAGATGTAGAGCGTTCCGGCATCATAGGTCTTCAGAAACGTCGGCGTGATCTTTGCTGTCAGGGTAAACGGCTTCTTGTTGTCTACCTGGGAAAGTAGAACAGGCGCAGTATTGTTGGACAGTTTTCCATCCGGATCGCGAAAATTGTCCCGCTTTGCTTCACTCGATAGCGTCAGCTTTCCATCGCTGATTTTGGCGTGATCCGCAGCTCCGTTGAGAGAGCGAGTGAAGACGACTCCAGGCAAGGCGATGTGGCATTCTTTATCCCCCAGGTCCTGGGCAGATGCTAGTAAGGGCACACAAAGTGAGAGCAGAGGCAGTGCGAAGAGAAGTAACTTCATGGTTTCTGGTTCTTCCTTTTCTGACAAAGCCTGAATCGGCCCGTCTGACCTACAGTGATTGAGGTTAACAAAGCCTGAAGCAAAAGGTACAGCCGCGGCCCGGAAAACCGATGCGGGCGCATCGATCTCTACTTCGGCAGCGCGGCGGTTCCATTCACCGTGAAGACCGCCTCCGACTTTGCCTGGGTCTCTTCTGGCTGCGCTCCACCCACAGCCAGCGTGTACTTGCCTTCGAGAATCGACCGGTTGCCCTGCTCGTCGACACTCGACAACGACCGCGGATCGATCTTGAGCGACACCTGCCTGCTCGCGCCCGGCGTCAGCCTCACGCGTTCAAACGCGACCAGGGAGTGGCGCGGCCCATCGGCTTGCGGCGTCTTCAGGTAGGCCTCGATGACTTCATCGCCGGCCACTGTACCCGCATTGATCACAGTAAGAGTTGCCGTGATTGGATCACCGGCTTTCAGCGACTCAGCCGACAGCTTCACCGGTCCGTACGTGAACTTCGTGTAGCTCAGTCCGTAACCGAAACCCCACAGCGGCTTGCCAGTGTAATAGCGATAGGTGCGGTTTTTCATTGAGTAGTCGGTGAAGGCGGGCAGGTCGTCGACGCCCGCGTAGAAGGTCAGAGGCAACCGGCCGGCGGGGTTGTTTGTTCCATCGAGTGTGTGGCGGATGGCCGTGCCTCCCTCGATTCCGGGATACCAGGCCGCAAGAACAGCGTTCGCGTGATCCTTGGCCCAGTTCAGCGCGACTGGGCTGCCGCTCTGCAAGACGACAACGAGCGGCTTGCCGGTGGCCGCGACAGTTTCCAGCAACTTCTGCTGGACTGCGGGCAGGTCGATGCTGGTGCGGTCGCCGCCGGCGAAGCCGTCAAGCTTGATGCGCATCTCCTCGCCTTCAAGATTGGGCGAGAGGCCGACATAGGCAACGACTACGTCGGCCTGCTTGACTTGAGCTACGGCCTCGTCGAGCTGGGCCTGTGCAGGGGCTTCCCAATTCAACGTTACGCCGCCGCCGGCACGGTCGCCGGAGTGCGAGTACTCGAGCACGAAGGTGTGCGGCTGGGTGTCGGCAAAGTCATACGGAATCGACGGCGGTTTCGGAAAGTCCATCAACGGTGGCGCTGTGGGCGAGGCTCCTTCCATGACTTTGAAGTTACCCATGACTGAAATATCGATAGCTTGCCGCAGCGAACCTTCGCCAAGAACCTTGCCGTCGATGATCAGCCGGTAGGACTCTTTTGGCGAGTGGGGAAAGCTGTCTCCGACATCGAGCGAGAAGACGTAGTGACCGGCTGCAGGTGCGGTGATTGATCCCGACCAGCGCACCGAGTAGTTGACGGTGTCCACTTGCGGCGCGGGTCTGGCGTCCTCCCAATCGGTTTGGACGGCAGGTTCCGTAGTCACGGCCACCGGGCGGCCTGTCCAGTCGGGCGTCGCAAACATCTCGGTTTTCAGGCCGTTCTTGATGCCGAAGACCGTGCGCGGGACCGGGACAGCGAAGCCCGCAGCTAAACTCGATCCTTGCGCGTAGAGAACCTCGCGAGTTTTGTCAGCCAGCATGCCGTCGAGCGGCGTAACCGGGTGCAAGGGAGTACCTACATAGTTGCCGAGAATCGAGGCCAGCAAGTCAGCCGTGGGGCCGACGACTGCGATACGCTTCGTCGACCGCTTCAGTGGCAGCGTCCCGTCGTTCTTGAGCAGCACGATGCTCTCTTCAGCGGCCCTAAGGGCCTTGGCGCGATTCGCCTCCGAAGCCACATCTGTATGCGGAATTCTGTCCAGAGGGTTCACACCTTGCGGGTCAAAGAGTCCAAGCTGGAAACGCGCGGTGTAGAGCCTCTCGGTTGCGGTGGTCACCTCGGCCTCGGTGGCCAAGCCGTCGTTGACTGCCTTGGCCAGTGTATTGAAACCCGCAGACCATATGCTGCATGAGAGATCGGTGCCGGCCTGGAGCGAGATGGCCGAAGCATGCTCGATGTCGGCGGCTTTCTTGTGGCCGTTGAAGACGTCAACGATGGCGCCGCAGTCGGAGACGACGAAGCCCTTGAAGCCCCAGGCTTTGCGCAGATGCTCCTCAAGGAGCATCTTGTTGGCGCAGGCGGGGAATGCATCGATGGAGTTGTAGGCGCACATCACCGACTGCACCTTGCCCTCAGTGACGCTGGCGCGAAAGGCAGGCAGGTAGGTCTCTTCCAGGTCGCGCGGAGTGGGATCGACGTTGAAGGCGTGGCGCAGTGATTCGGGACCGGAGTGTACCGCGAAGTGCTTGCTGGTAGCCACGGCGCGCAGATGATTCAGGTCAGGGCCCTGCACGCCGCTGATGAAGGCGATGCCCATGCGGCCGGTCAGGAACGGATCTTCGCCGTAGGTCTCCTGTCCGCGTCCCCAGCGTGGGTCGCGGAAGATATTGATGTTCGGCGACCAGTAGGTCAGCCCGTAGAAAATGCGGTGATTGCCTTCGCGCTGCGCCTGGTTGTAGATCGCGCGTCCTTCCTGACTTATGGTGTCGCCCATCGTGTGGACCGTCGCGGGGTTCCATGTGGCGGCCATGCCAATGGCCTGAGGAAAGACTGTAACGTAGCCGGCGCGGGCCACTCCATGCAGGGCCTCGTTCCATGTCTGGTAGTCGGGAACGCCAAGTCGCGGGATCGCGGTGGCGTAGTCTTCGAGCTGGGTGGCTTTCTCTTCGAGCGTCATGTGGCCCACTAGATCGTGCGCGCGCTCCTGCGGTGTGAGGCTCGGGTTCAAGTAGGCAGGTTCTTGTGCGCGCCCTGAAGCAGATGCGAGCAGAAGAACAAATAGGGCTGAAAGCCATGGACGAAACGCCATCAATTTTTCCTCCGCGTCAGTGAATCGCGATTCTCAATTTGCCAGTTTAACGTTCAAATTGGTCCGCACAGTTTCACATGCGACGCAAGCAGAGAGTAGAAGGTAGCGCTTGGCCTTGTAAGGTTGATTCGGGTCAGATACGCCGCGTAACAATCCGTAAGTATTTGACAAATAACATGTTATCTTTCATGTACGGAGAATTCGATACGGCACTTCCAAGCAGGTAACGAGGAGCTTCGTCTATAATCTGCCTCCAGCGGACTAAGCTCTCTCCGCGGTTCGTGCCCAAAGGTTCGTGATGTTTTCACACAGCATGATTCCCGAAACCGAAGTTCTCGAAGCCGCGCAAAAACAGGCCGTCCTGGCAGAACTCGAACAGATCGTCTCGAGTCACCACTTCAGCCAGAGCCGGCGATACCCGGCATTCTTGCGGTTCATCGTCGAGGCTACGCTCCGCGGGGAAACGGAACTGCTGCGAGAGAGAGTCATCGGCACCGAAGTCTTCGGGAGAGATGCGACCTACGACACGAACGCCGACCCGATCGTTCGCATGACGGCTGCCGAAGTTCGAAAAAGGATTGCGCAGTACTATCGCGCAACGGACCGCAGTAATCAGATTCAGATTGAGGTTCGAGCCGGAAGCTACGTGCCGATCTTCATCTTTCCAGGGCATCCCAAACTGGCAGCGGACGTTCATCAGGAAATCGAGGAAGGTCCTTCAGAGCATTCCGGTGTGAACAGGAACCATATCGAGAGTCATCCGGTCGAACAAGCCTCAATCTCAGTAGAATCTCCCCAGGTCTTTCACAGCTCCAAGAGCCTGTATTACGGATCTGCCATCTTCGTCGTGCTTGCGACGGCTCTCGCAGCCGGATGGTTCTTGCTCCGTCCCAAGCTGCCAGTCGATCAAATCTGGGCTCCGCTCTTTGAGCCGGGGCAAAGCCTGACGCTCTGCGCCGGACAGCCGCAACTCGTGCAGAATCTCAGCCTGGCTGATTCACTGGCCAGGGGCGATGTTTTGACGCGAGAAGACGTTCTGGCGCTGACCGACCTGGTTTCGTTCCTGCGCTCAAGGGGTCACCAGTTCAACTTGAAGATGAGCCGGAATACAACATTGGCCGATCTTCGTGCCGCCCCGGTAGTTCTGGTTGGCGGCTTGAACAACCAATGGACACTTCGTGAGTTGAGTCGGCTGCGGCTCCAGATGGAATACAGGCGGAGTGAATCATCTGGAGAATTTCGCATCTTTGATCGTCAAAACCCTGAAGGGCGCGTCTGGAAGATATCCTCTCTCCAAACCAGCTCACAACAGGCGCAAGATTATGCGTTGATCGCCCGGTTTATCGATCAGGAAACAGGACAGCCCACCATCATCGCCGCCGGACTCGGTGGAGCCGGTACAGACGCCGCCGTCGAATATCTCACGCACGACGAGCGGTTACAGACACTGATTCGCTCTCTGCCGCCCGGAAAAAGAAACTTTGAAGCGGTGTTGGGCTCTTCAGTTGTGAATGGCAATCAGGGACAGCCTCAGCTCCTCGCCGTCGAGTCCTGGTGATTCAACTTCATGAGTGACGGCGCCTAGGATAATCGTCATTCTCGCAACTGAAAAGGCTGCCACTCGATCTACTCAAGATCGACCAGAGCTTTGTTCGCGACGTGCTTAAGGACGCCACGGATGCAACTGCAACTTCAAACAGTTGAAGTCTGACATTCCTGCAAGCAAAGCAAGACTGGAATCGTCAATTCCCCACTGCACTAACAACCGCACAATTGCAGAACATCGAATGGACCAGTTCTAAGGCAATATAATCAAGCCGGTTTGTATAGCCACAAAGATCGCCTCAGTTCGATCCGATACGTCCAGTTCTTCCATAATATGCATCAGGTGATTTCGAACCGTGAATTGACTTAGTCCTAGCGTTCCTGCAACCTCCCTGTTTGTCAGGCCCTTTGCAACAAGCTCGAGTATTTCCTTTTCTCGTACACTCAGTCCAGCCGACATGCGCTGATTTAGAAGGCGATTTGCAATGCGACGTGGAAAGACCTGCTTTCCTTCATGCACGCGACGGATGGCGTCTACAATGTCATCTGCCGGAGCATCTTTATGCAGATAACCTCTTGCGCCGGCCTTCACTGCCGCAAAAATCTCCTCGTCGTATTCAAAACTGGACAAGACAATGGGGCGGGTATTCGGAGCAATGGTCTTGATCCTTTCCAAGGTCTCTATCCCCGAGAGGCCAGGCATCCTCAGATCGATAAGTACGATGTCGACAGGAGTGTCCTTGAGTATCAATAATGCTTCGTGTCCACTCGCGGCAGCACCAACAACTTCAATATCCTCTTGCAAGCCCAGGAATGCGGAGAGGCCAAACCTGACGATGGGGTGATCGTCGACCATAAGGACGCGAATCTTCATATGTGCAAGATTGTTGCTTGAGAACATTCGTCGGGTTTTGAGACATCCTCGTCGCGCAAAACTCAACTTTCCTTGTAAAACCTGAGGATACCATGAATTCCCCTGAGCAGATCGCTTGCTGTGAAGCGAGCAGCTCGAACTGAAACCGTTGTTCCTTCTCCGGGAGTGCTCCTGACTTCAAGTTCAGCTTTGGCTTTCATGGCGTGATTCCTCATGCCTTCGATCCCCAGGCCCTTTTGCGTCTGATTCGTCACGAAGCCTCGGCCATCGTCTCGAATCGTCAGGCACGCTTCACGCCTCGAAACGTTCAGAAGGATGGTCAGTGTACGACACTGACTGTGTTGAATTGCGTTGCTAATGGCCTCTTGGCCGATCCTAGAGAACGCATCAGTGACCGGCAAAGTAAGCGTTGAGTTTCTGCCTTTCATTGACGCGTCGATTTGCAGACCTCCGCCATCGCTCAACCTCTCGGCAGTCGCTTTCAAGGAACTTACGATGGCAGCCGCATCCCGGTACTGCGGACGCAGCGAGGAGATCGTGCGGCTGGCTTCTCTGTGGCTGAGATGGACCATCTTCAGCGCATTCTGAATGTGTGCCTGCACTTGGTCTTCACCACGCTTTTCGTGACTCGCAGCCTGCAACTGGTAGGCAATACCGGTGAAACACTGTGCCAATGTGTCATGCATCTCGAAGGCTAGCTGCTCTCTCTCCTGAAGCACCGAGCGCAGACGCCACTGTTGCAGCCGATGCAGAAGATACTGTGCTACGACAAAGAGAATGGTTAGCGCGCCCATCAGCACAAATGTCCGTTGTACAGTCCAGAATGGCGGGGATTTGATGACCTGCAAATCTTGCGGTGAGCGCAGGAGCAACTGAAAGTCGGAAGAGTTCTCTTGCAACAGCCTGTAGACCTCATCTGGATTGATCTGGGTTGAACAGACGCCGGTCAATCGAAGTACGCTGCCCTCTCTCAGTTGCCAGAGAGCAGAACCCACGTCGGTTGTATTGAGTTGCGCGGTGAAGGTACGGACCCCCGATTGCATTACCAGGCTCTTTCGCCCAGGTCCATCCAAGGCCATCAGCAGCTTGCCTTCGATCGTCACAAGAATCGAATCCTCATGACCATTGACGATCGATTCTACCGTCGTCGATTTGGCCGCTATCGGTGAAGCAGGCTCTTTCAACCGAAAGACGGCGTCCATCATGACCGGCGAATCGTGGCCCACGAATGTCGGATATCCAAGGGCTTCCACATGGTCGCCAATCTGGATCGATTGAGCGTCGCCGCGGAGTTCGACTCCGCCGCTCGCATCCTGGAGGAACAGGAAGCTGGGCTCCACGAGGGTGACGGCGCCTTCCACCCTCACGCGATGACCTAATTTGCTGTCCGTCGAATAGGTGAGCAAAGATTGGATGGGTATCGGCTTCATGTCGAAGGGATTTGGTGCCGCCGGCTCGATCACTTTGATATCGGATGGGGCGGCGACGATCATCTGATATCCCACCAGTTGCCGCCGGGAGTTGAAGACAACGCTAAACACTCCGCGCATGCGAACCTTGGCATCCTCAAGGAATTGCGCCTGCTTCAGGTCGGAGAACATCGGAGTCGTCACAACGTGAACCTGGCCGATTTCGCTGTATAACTCAAACACAAGAACCGGATGGCCTGGGTTATCTCCAATCCGGATCAGATGGACGACGCCTTCGATTTCAACGTACAGTCCCTCTCGCTGACCGGATGCGGCCAGTTCTGTCGTCACCGAAACCGGCTTGGGAAGCGCTCCTTCGCCCTCGACCCTGAACTTTGGAGCGGCGATCACCGGCGCATAGTTCCCCGCATTGGTGATTCCTGTGACAGTTACGCGGCGAGCCACATGCAGTTCGGGTTGGTCTCCCGGGTACTTGATGAAAATACCGCCGCTCTCGTCCTGCAACCAGAGTTGGCGCCAAAGCGGATCGATATAGGTGATGACGCCGGTTATGCGTGCTGGCAGCGCCTCCGCGGCCTGCGAAGGTTTCAGTCCGCGGATCTCGGCGACGCTGTTAAGAACGGGCAGCTTCAGTTCCGCCTCTGTGGCGCCTTCTATCTCCCCTGCTGGAATCGCCGTCAACTTTGAGTGGAAGAGGTTCAACGCTACAGCGTCTTGCTCCGGAAAACCATCCACCTCGACCGACGTGCCTGCCTTGATGGGCGAGGGTCCATCAAGATGGCATTCGATTGCAGCCCATCGATCTTCAAGCAGGATGGAGTTGCTTGTAACCTTCGAGGCAATTCCACGGACACGAATCTTGTGCCCATTCCAACTGCCGTTCTCGCGATAAAGCGCTCGGATCGTGTAGAGCCGGCTGGGATCGGGTGCAGCCTGCTCGACGTAAATATCGTGTCCTGAATTCACCCAAAGTTGCGTCGACATCAACCACCCCTGATGGTTGCGACTCTGCTCGGAAAGACCAATGATTCGAACCTGTGCGTTCACCAGCTTCGAGTAATCCCCTCCCCGTTCCCCCACAACAACTGAAAGCTGACTTGGAGAATCGGAGATCACAAGGACCGTGCGTTGAAAACTGTCCTGAGTTACCGACCGCACGACTACAGTTGTCTGAATTAGTATCCCGTTCTTCTCCGGGGGGAGGAGATTTGGGAGTGTAACGGGAATGGACTGAGGCAACTTAACTTCGGTCGAGCTGGCACTGACGCGTACGTCTCGCAAGAGATCGCTGATGGGGCCCCGGTTTCGATCATAGGGCGTCGCCTTGACCGCCCTGACCTCCACCGTCTCGGAGAGATGGATCCGGGCAGCACTTGGGTTCACAGAGATCGGTAGCGCTCCGCTCTCGTCTTCCATCCAGAATCTGCCGCCGGGTTCATCGATATAGGTGACGACTCCGACAAGACGGACCTGGGAGCCAACCGGGAGTTCCTGTAGTTTCTGGATCGTATTCCGTCTTGAAAAGAGCGAATAATGCCACATTGCAGCCACGATGAGTGTTGCCACCAGCAATACTGCAAATGCATTTCTCAAGAACCAAGTAACGCCGAGCTGCTTCATCTAGTCCCTTATCATCTAGTCCCTTATCGACGATCTCCGTTTTTCTCTTTCAGCCGAAGCTTCCATTTTGAGATCTGTTTCCTTCAAGTTGTACCGCTCTTGAGGAGAATTGCAAGACCAATGCCGCGTTTGCGGTGGATAAACCGGGCGATTCCGTACGGTCCCGGATTCGTCCGGGTAATCGAGAGCCCTTGACTTCATTTTCTCCGACAGATCGCCCCTCTCCTCCGCGCTCTGCGATTCGGCATACCGGCGCTTTTTCCATCGTTCAATTTGCCGGAAACGGTAACGTCGCGATCCTGTGCAAGATCCCCCGAGCTACCCCCCAAGCCGGACCAGAGCATGTCAGCCCGGTTAGTATAAAGATCCCGCACGCTGTCCGGTAGTCGATCTCGGTAGCAGAGACGATGCAGGGCTTCCTGGTACATTTGTACCAAGCGAGATCGGGATAACCATCAAATAATAGAATCTGCACACAGCATGGCGAAGCATTCTGTGGGTGCGGCCCCTCTCTCAAGACACGCCCGAATGGTCTCCATCCGTAACCATCGCCAAAATCCTGGAACTTCACATATAGATCCATAGCCGCAATCGGGAGTCGGAGCAGCGCGGCACTTGGATCTTGCAGTCTTGAGTATGATCACTTTTTTGGGGGCTAAATTGACCTTTCGCACAATGGGCGTGTTTCTAACTGCTATTTCGTTCTTTGCCACAATATTCGCGTCCGCTGCCAGTATTCCGACGATTAAGAAGACGGAAGGCGGTGGGTATCTTGTTGTGGACGGCAAGCCCTACTTGATTCTCGGAGGCGAGTTGGGGAACTCGTCGGCTGGGACATCCGCGCAGGCCGACACGATTTTACCGAGGCTTGCGAAGCTTCATCTGAACACAATACTGATGCCTGTGGCGTGGGAACAGATCGAGCCAGTAGAAGGAGAGTTCGATTTTAGCATTCTCGATCATTGGGTCGATATCGCCAGGGAGCAAAATCTCCGCCTTGTCCTGCTTTGGTTCGGCAGTTGGAAGAACTCCGTTTCGAGTTATGCTCCGGTTTGGGTGAAAGAGAACACGCGACGATTTCCAAGGGCAATGTCGGCGGACGGCACGGAACTCGACATTCTCTCCCCACTGAGCAGCGAATCGCTTGAAGCGGACAAGAGAGCGTTCTCAAAGTTGATGGCTCACATTCGGGAAAAGGATGCAGGCCGGCAAACGGTCCTGATGGTCCAAGTTGAAAACGAGGTCGGTTACCTTGGACGGGGACGTGATAGATCCCCAGTTGCAAATCGGCTTTTCCGCGAAGACGTCCCAACTGCGCTACTCAATTCCCTTAGAGACAATCAAAGCCTCTTGTCGCCAGAATTGGCGTCTCATTTTCGTCCAGCCGGGAAGACTTGGTCGGAAGTCTTCGGCGACGCGGCGGATGAGGTTTTCATGGCATGGAACTACGCAAGCTATATACAGGCTGTTGCGACAGAGGGGAAGCGAGCCTATGCATTGCCAATGTATGTCAATGCTCAACTTCCGGCTCCTTTTGAGCGGGCCGGAGAGTATCCGAGTGGTGGACCCCATCCTTACTATCTGGCTGTATATCGCGCAGCAGCCCCCGCCCTCGATTTTTTCTCGCCAGACATTTATTGGCCGAATTTCGAATATTGGGCTCAGCGATACAGGTTTCAGTGGAATCCGCTGTTTGTGCCGGAAGCTCGTTTGGAGAGTGCGCCGTTCAACGCTCTTTATGCATATGGAGAAGCAAAGGCATTCGGTTTCTCACCGTTTGGAATCGATGATGTCGGGGCGAAATCGGCCCAAAGCGAGAATGAGCTGGCAATATCGGAAACCTACAAGGCGTTGGAAGGCCTTTCGGACATTCTGGCGCCGGCACAGCTTGCCGGCAAGACACGGGGACTCGTGCTGCACTCGGATAGTCCTCGCCCCGCACAGACCGTGGCTTTGGGAGGGTATCTCTTTGAAGCCGCACTGTTGCGATCATGGCCAGCTAAGACTCTCCTGGTTGATGACGGTGCAATGCTAATCGTTCAAGTCTCGGCCAACGAGTTCTTCATAACTGGTCGCGGGCTCACTGTGGCTTTCTTTAGAGATCCAGACTCGGACGATCGTACAGCCGGGATCAGCAGCATCGAAGAAGTCTCGCGAGTAGACGGCCAATGGGTCATTCAACGCCGTTTGAACGGCGATCAAAGCGGGCAGGGGCGCGCGTTGAGCATGGCGGCGAATCAAATGCACACGTACCGCGTGACTCTTTATTCAACTGAGCGAGCCCAGCAAATACGGTAGAGCTGCACGCAGAGAGTCCCCATCGGAGTGGCGCCATTTTGCGCCGCCAGCCTGTTCCACAAGGCTGCGCGGCGTGCTCCCGAAGTATCGGAATCGGTCCGCCTTAGCCCGTTTGGCCGGGAAAGTGGTCAGGCTCCAAAGGCCTGGGCGTTCCGGTAATCCAGGGCCTTCCACCTGACGATCCCCAAGCGAGTATTCCTGTCATCAGTTAACGGGTATGTGTCGTTCACGAGCCCTGGTACATCTGTACCATGCCAACTCCTGTTTCGCTCTCTAGAATTCGTTCGGGTCCAAAACAATTCATTTGGATTCAAGACAGCATTTTGTCCGCACATATGATGTCTCTCGACGCACGCAGCTGCTTGGTGGATGCAAACTGAACTCGGCTAAGGGGTTAAGAGAAGATTCATGATGCAAACGGATTCTTGAATGGCCCGCCACTTATGCGATCGGAGGCTGGACGCTACGCACGGGTTAATCGGGGAAATATGGCAAACTTCGGTTCAAAACTCGTGCGATCGTTCTGAAATACGGCAATGCCACAAACCCCCAACAAGTTTCAGGAGGGAACTATGTCAGGAAGGCCAGGATTCAACCGTCAAGTCAAGACAGGTGCGTTGAAAGCCCTGCTGATGACGGTCGCACTAGCAGCGTTGATGATCGGGAGTAGAACCGTCAGTGCGCAGGTTCTCTACGGCTCGATCCAGGGAGTAATCACAGATTCGAGCGGCGCGGTTGTCGCGGGCGCCAAGATCGAAGCACTCGAGATGAATAAGGGCATCCATCAGGAAACCAAGTCTGACGGCACCGGCCTTTACCGCCTTCCCGAACTCTTGCCGGGGCTCTGGAAGATTACGGTTTCTGCTCAAGGCTTTAATTCGGCAGAAACCGCGGGCATCCAGATCAATCCAAACACATCTGCTCGCGTGGACGAGAAGCTCGAGGTCGCAAAAACCCAAGTCACAGTTACAGTGACCTCTGCACCACCCGAGATGCAGACCGACCGCGCCGATGTCCACACCGATATTTCGTCGGTGGAGCTACAGGGGCTCCCGTCGGTTTCATCCGAAGGAAAGAACTTTCAGGGTCTGCTCCGCATCATCCCCGGCTCGACCATCCCGGTGGAGAGTAACTCCGCCGGTGGCAATCCGGCGCGCGCCATGACCGTCAATGTCAACGGTCAGTCCTCCCAAGGCAACGGCACGCGCATCGACGGCATTTTGGACGCTTATCCCTGGCTGCCGAACAACGTGGCCTATATACCCGCCTCGGACGCCATCGAGACAGTCAATATCGCCACCAACTCTTACGACGCCGAACAGGGCGGGGTCAATGGCGCGGCAGTCAACGTCCAGATCAAGACTGGCACCAACAAGTTCCACGGCACCGTTCATGAGTTCCACACCGACGACCAACTGAAGAACCTGAACTACTTCACCAATCCTAACCCCGCTCCTGGCGTCCAAATTCGGCCGCTCCAAATCTTCAATCAGTTTGGCGCCGGGGTTGGCGGCCCGATCAAGAGAGATAAGCTCTTCTTCTTCGGGGACTATCAGGGAGTGCGGCAGGTGCTATCGCCAGCCGGGATCAGCGCGCAAACATTGCCCGTCGGGAACCTGACATATGCCACCGCCAAAGCCAACGGATACTACGACTTTAGTGGGCTCACAAATAAGAGTGGGGATGCGGTTGTCATTTACGATCCGAATACCGGAAACCCTGACGGCACGGGACGCACCCCGTTCCCAAACAACCGGATCCCTCTTAACAGAGTCGACCCCGCAGCTTTGCTTATGTCCTCGCTGATTCCTACAGCGACCTCTCCAACCCTTACATCCGCCAACTATGTCCCGCATTTCAAGGGGAATTTCAATACCGACCAATATGACGCAAAGATCAACTGGGTTCCCTCGGAAAGCTCGACGGTCTTTGGGCACTTCACCACGCAAAAGGGTGCAATCTTCGATCCACCATCCCTGGGGCCGGCGGGAGGAAATGCAACCAACGGCGGCCAGCCGGGCAACGCCGCTACGAAAATCTACATCATCGGCCTTGGAGGCACCCATACCTTCACTCCCAGCCTGTTGATCGACGGCAATATCGGATACACGCGGCAGCACCTGGGGGCTCTGGATACCGACACTGCGCTCGGGGCCTATGGGCTCGACACGCTGAAGATTCCAGGAACGAATACTACGTTGGGCGGCACTGCAACGAACTTGGACTACTTCGGAATCCCTTCATTCCAATTCTCTACCTATGCCAATCTGGGCAACGCGAGCACCGGCAATCCCTTCGTTTTTCGCGACAACCAATTCGTCGAAAACGAGAACCTTTCCTGGACCAGGGGACATCACCAGATCCGCGTGGGCGGGGAGTGGGATCACGTGTTGTTGAATCACTTCCAGCCGCAGGGCGCCTCATTCCAAACTGCGCGCGGCACCTTCGGATTTAACGGTACCGCTACGGAGCCGTTTACTTGCAAGGGCGGGCCGCCGGTCTCTGCGGAAAATTGTACGGCCGGCACCACCACGGCTCCAGCGCCAAGTTCAACCCAGTTCAATTCATTTGCCGATTTCCTGTTGGGCCTGCCTTATCAGGACGGCAAGGCCACACAGCTTACCGACCCCATCGCGTTACGCTGGTCGACTTGGGCATTCTACGGACGTGACCAGTGGCAAATCACGCCAAAACTGACCGCCAATCTAGGCCTGCGTTGGGAGCGCTATCCGATGGCGTACAGCGATCATGGCAAAGGAGCGCGTGTACTTGATACGACGCCCGGAACTCCAAACTTCATGAACGTCATCATCGGCGGGTACGGCTCGATTCCAAAAGACGACGGCATGCAGATCGGTGCCGGATTGTTCCTGCCCAGGATCGGCCTCGCTTACTCGGTGAGTCCGAAGACCGTAGTTCGGCTAGGTGCGGCGATGGGGGCTGACGACAACAATTGGCGTTATCTCCGCAACGACTATCCGACGGTGGTCATCACCAGTTTCACGGGAAACAATAACGGCGGCGCCGTCAACTACAGCAATGGATCTCCATCCACCAGCTTGACCGGGTTCAATGCCACCGGGCCGTATGCCCAACTGCCCACCGGCATTGTGGCCCCAACGCCAATAAATCTCAGCACGGGTCTGCTTCCGCTTCCACTTAACGTAGGTACCAGCACCGTAGGCTCGTATCCGACTTTCCGCCGCGGATACATTTATTCCTACAACCTCACAGTGGAGCAGCAGTTCGCCGGATTTGTAGCCGATATTGGCTACGTGGGCAATAGGGAGATTCGCCCCATCCAAAACTTGGGCCTCAATGTCGCGCCCATCAACGGCGGCAAGGCGGGAGAGCTGCTCAACGTCGCAGCTGTTTCCGCAGGTCTCATTACAGCGGGTCAATCCTATTCAGGAATCAGCACCTTGATCCCGCTGGGACACAACTATTACGACTCGATGCAGGCCAAGATCACACGGCGGATCGGCCAGGCCTCGCAGATCGGAGTTCTTTACACGTGGTCAAAGGCTGAGGACTTTGAAGACAACGAAGAGCTGAACGGAATCAGTTGGTCTTATCCGGCCTATTTTGCAAAGAACAAGGCCCGGGCCGGATTCGATCGCAAATACAACTTTGAAACCTATTGGGTATACGCGCTTCCGTTTGGAAAGGACCAGCGCATGGCGACCCACGGCATAGCGAGCGCCCTTGCGGGAGGCTGGACGCTCAGTGGCGTCCTAAGCAGGCTCGCCGGAACTCCGTTTACGATCACGGATTCCGGTGCCGGCAACTCCGCTCTCAATGATAATGGCACCAACACGCAAACGGTCAATCTAAACGGGACATTCAAGATCACCAACGGACTCGTTCCCTGGTCCACCGGCGCTTGCACGGCCGGGAATACAACCTGCCGTTATTTCGATCCGTCCACCCTCGCGCGCGTGACGACGGCAGCCTTCGGAACCCAAGGCCGTAACTGGGTCGTCGGTCCCGGCTATTTCGACATGGACGCCAACTTGCAGCGGAATTTCAAGATCAGGGAGTTTCTGACCTTCCAATTCGAAGCTCAGGCAATCGGCCTCACCAACACACCGCACTTTGGCAATCCTCAAGGCGATTTCAATAACGCGAACTTTGGCATTATCTCCAGCGAGTTGCAGGGAAGCAATGCTGGTGGCCTGGGTGGTAGCCAAGGCGAACGTTTGTGGTTCTTCGGCGGGAAGTTCATCTTCTAGGAACTTCCGCAACAGAGAGGGCGCGCCCGCTCAGGGCGCGCCCTTTTTCCTAAACACGGGATCAATATGCTTCGTGCGGCACTGAAGTCCGCCGAGATTGCCACGAGGCAACCATGAAGCGTGACGTCCTGTTTGTAACTGATCGATCTTCGTTGAGTTGATCCCCAGTAGAGTTGATTGGGAAGCCAGCGGACTTATCGATCACCGGCAAAGAGCCTCATGTTGAAGGTCAAGCCCAAGGAGAAGCACTTCGTGACACAGGGTCCGAACAATCTCTTCAGAAAACCAAACTGCGGCATGAGGCGAATTGATCTCAAAGACGTCCAGCTTGGCTCGAATAATACGGGACGCATGATCAACCGCGACATCCTCCTGAGACTGATACGAACTGTTCAGTCTATTTCCCGGGTGGATCTCTCACGCCTCTCAGGTCTTCAGCGAAGCACAGTGTCGGAGATCTCTGATCAATTGCTCAAGGAGGGGTGGATATGCGAAGGGCCCTACCGGAGAACTGCGCGTGGCCGGCACCCGCAAATGCTCACGCTGAATGACGCGCTGGCAATTCTGGCAGTCGATATACATCCCCTGCAGGCGGTTGTCGCGATGGTAGATCTAAATGGCCGGATCATCTCGTCTTCCACCATCCCGATAGGCACAAATCCTGCGAGAGCAGTTGAGTCCATCGTTAGTAGTTTGAAACGGCTCCGCGATTCCTACACAAACAAATCTCTGGTCGGCATAGGAGTCAGCATGCCCGGACGAGTAAGCGCGAAGACACAACGCCTCGTTTTTGCGCCAAACCTGGGGTGGGGCGCCTATGACCTGAAACTTGGTCTCGAAGAAGAGATGGGATTGACTGTGGAGATCGAGAATGCGGCTAATTCTTCATTGATCTCGGAGCTTTGGTTTGGCAGGATGGAAGGGGTGTGCAATGCAGCGCTCATCACTGTTTCCGAGGGGATAGGTGCAGGGATTCTGGCAGACGGCATCGTGATAAGAGGCCATGACGGCGCTGCGGGAGAATTCGGACACATTCCCCTAGCATCCCCTGGCCCACTTTGCGGATGCGGACAGACGGGATGCTGGGAGACCTTAGCCTCAAATTCCGCAGCTGTCCGCTACTACACGGAATTGGTTCCGAACTCGAGTGTGCTCACATTTAGTGACTTGCTGAATCTTGCAGTCGAGGGGGACCCGAACGCTGTAAAGTCATTGGAAAAACAAGCAGTCTTTCTTGGTAAGGGATTGCGAATGCTTGCGTATGCCTTTTCGCCGGAAGTCGTGCTCGTAGCCGGAGCCCTGGTCTCAATCTGGGATAAGATCGCGCCCATCATCGAGAAAGAGTTGGCCAACCCGCCTCTCCCCGGCAATACGCCGCGCCTTCAGCCTGCATACGAGGGCGGCTTAGCGCGATTGCGCGGGGCGGCTGCCACACTTATTCAGCGACATTCGGGTCTGCACGGTAGCAAACTGATTTTAGCCTCGCAAATGCAACTCCCGGTTGAAGGCAATGCGGCATTGTCATGAATTCCTCGCGCGAAGCCCTGTAGGTATCCGAACGCAGTTTATCAGCCTCCGCTATCGTTTGAAGCTGTCCTTGGCGAGCGGTCGGCAGACCGCCAGTGTCGTCAAACTGTCAATTATGAATCTGTTAATAACAAAGGACATATAACTCCGCAGAACTGAGCGAACGCCGAACGGGACAACAATGGACGGAAATGTCGAAGTTCTTGCGTCTCGATATGCCGGAATCAATAAGACCTCAGCAAAGCGGCTAAGATCGGGACCGAGAAACGTTTTGTCGCCAGGAAAAAATGACTCAGCTTTTCAAGAATCCCCGATGATCGCGAAGCTCATTCCGCAACTCCTCTCGCCGCACCCTGCACTTCTTGAGGTGCTTAAAGAACTCGTCGAGTTGGCTTACGAAGATAGTGCTGACCCAACGCCTTCGGTTTCGGACAATTCATTGAGCTTGGCGCGGAAATCGGCGCGGGATTTTCCCTCCATCTTGTCCCCAATTGCATAATCTCACGTCTAAAACGATACAACTGGCCACCGAAGCGGGACGCTGGACAGAAACGAGGGGAAAGATGGCAAGCGACTCGGATCGTTCCCAAGGCGAATTGTCGCACTTCCATGCGTGCGTTCATTGTGGCAGCGTCTCTCGTCGAGAAGAATTCGACAGCACGACAGTTACCACTGGGATTTATCCCTGCTTTAAGTGCGGCCTTGACGGACCGCTCAATATTGTTATTCAGGACGTTGAAGCTGGCGCGA
>CAZFMB010000078.1:0-19821 GCA_964520005.1 uncultured Occallatibacter sp. | reverse complement strand
CGCGAGCCGGACTCCTTCAGCGTCTCCACCTGGCCCATGCGCACGTTGACGCTGAACTCGTCACCTTCGCGCGCCACTGCCTCGGCGTCGCTGGCCCCTGCTTTCATAGCCAGCTCCACTACCTCTGCGGCAAGGGATTCAAGATCGAGCTTCACGGGATTGCGCGTTGCGTCGGTTTTGGCCATGAGTCAACAGTACCAAACCCCATCCATCTTGACTCGGCCAAACCACGCCTAAGAATTGCGATCAGACTAGTGGGCAATCATTTTGATTGAACATCGCGCCGGAGGCGGCGCTGCCTACTCAAGTGGCTCAAGGTTTCGCCGCGTAACGGGCGAAGAAAAAACCAGCATCGTAGTGGTTGCTACATAGGGCATGAACTTTTTGATGATATCTTCCAGGGTCTCGGGCTTGGGCACAAACACCTTGAGCAGGAATGTGTCTTCTCCGGCGATGTGGTGACATTCCTGGACCTCGGGCATCTCGCGGGCCAGGGCGATGACGTGAGATATCATGTCGCCAATGACGCGTACGCGAATAAAGGCGCAGACGGGCCGCCCGACCTTTTCACGGTCGATCTCGACTCGGTATCCGGTGATGATTCCTGCTTCTTCCATGCGGTGAACCCGCTCGATGACGGCCGGCGTCGAGAGGCCGGCCCGCCGTCCCAGCTCGGAAAAGTGAATGCGCGCATCCTCCTGGAGTTCGGCAAGAATGCGCCATCCGATGGGATCGAGAAGCTTGGTAATTTCTGCGGTGTCCGTCATGTTTGACCTAAAAGAGTTCCGAAAATACTGATAAGTATCGTATAAATCGTATTCCTTTCCGTTGTTTGCCTCAAGTAGATTTCACTATAGCATGGGCTACGTTTCACAACTCGGCCACGCGGAATTCGCTCGGTCAATATTTACGCAAGAGGAACTGGGCATTCGCCGCGATTCGCCGATAAAACCGATGCACAGGAGCATCCGTCATCATGGCAACATCTACTTTGTATGAACTGCGTTTAGCTAGCCGCATGGGGCATCTGGGCACTGAGACGGCCTTTGAAGTTTTGAACAAGGCGAAGGCGCTGGAGCGCCAAGGCAAAAGCATCATTCACCTGGAAATCGGCGAACCCGATTTCGCGACGCCCTCCAATATAGTTGAAGCCGCCGTTGACGCGCTGCACAAGGGCTGGACCCACTACGGTCCTTCCGCCGGTCTGCCCGAGCTGCGCCAGGCCATTGCCGAATACATCGGCAGCACGCGCGGCATCAAAGTCACCCCCGAAGAAGTGGTGGTCGTTCCCGGCGGCAAGCCCATCATGTTTTTCGCCATCCTGGCGTTGATCGATGAAGGCGATGAGGTGATCTATCCCAATCCCGGATACCCCATCTACGAATCGATGATCAACTATATAGGCGGCAATGCCGTTCCCATCCAGCTCCGCGAGGAGCGCGATTTCACGCTCGATGTCAACGATCTGCCCGCGCTGATCACCGACCGCACCAAGCTCATCATTCTCAACTCACCGCAAAACCCCACCGGCGGCGTCATGCCGCGCAAAGATATCGAGCAAGTGGCCCGGATTATCGGCGACCGCAACATCCTGGTGCTCTCGGACGAAATATACAGCCGCCTGCTCTTTGAAGGCGAGCATTTCTCGATTGCGTCTATCCCCGACATGAGGGAGCGCACCATTATTCTCGACGGCTTTTCCAAGACTTATGCGATGACCGGCTGGCGCATGGGTTACGGCGTCATGCGTCCCGATCTCGCCACGCAAATAACCCGCCTTATGACCAACTCCAACTCCTGCACTGCCAGCTTTACGCAAATCGCGGGCATCGAGGCGTTGCGCGGAGATCAGAGCGCCGTCACGCATATGTGCGCGGAGTTCAAGAAGCGCAGCGAATTCTTTGTCGACGGGCTGAACAAGATCAAGGACTTCAGTTGCCGCCAGCCCAAGGGAGCGTTTTACGTCTTCCCCAACATCACTAAGACAGGCTGGAAGTCAAAGCCCCTTGCCGACGCGCTGCTCGATCAAGCGGGAGTGGCGGCGCTTTCCGGAACGGCATTCGGCATGTACGGCGAAGGCTATCTGCGCTTCAGTGTGGCCAACTCCATGGATAATTTACAACAGGCGCTCGAACGCCTCGACATGTGGACAAAGCAAAATCTCTAGGAGACGGCCATGGCCCTCACAGATTCCGCCACTGGGAAAGTTATCCGGGATTATTCCATCGAACAGCTCAAGGATGCCGCCAACATGATGCGCGGCTACGATCTTGTTGAGCTTTGCGCGGCAGGCTCGGGCCACTCTGGCGGAACGCTCTCAATGATGGACATCGTCGCCGCTCTGTATCTCCATGTCGCCAACCACGATCCAAAGAATCCCAACTGGCCAGATCGCGACCGCATCATATGGTCCGCGGGCCACAAAGCGCCGGCTCTTTATGTCGGCTTGGGCTATGCGGGCTTCTGCGACATCAACGACGTGGTGACCCTGCGCAAACTCCACTCGCGCTTTCAGGGTCATCCGCATTGGTTGAAGCTGCCCGGTGTCGAGGTTTCCTCGGGCTCGCTGGGGCAGGGCCTTAGCATTTCTGTTGGCATGGCGCTGGCCGCCAGGCTCGACGGCAAGAAGCACAAAATCTTCTGCCTGATGGGCGATGGCGAACAGCAGGAGGGCCAGGTCTGGGAGGCCGCCATGGAGGCCTCACACTACAAGCTGGACAACATCATCGCCGTCATCGACGTCAATCGCCTGCAAATTGACGGCTGGGTCAAGGATGTAATGGAAGTTCAACCGCTGGAGGCAAAGTACGCGAGCTTTGGCTGGGAGGTGCTGCGTGTCAACGGCCACGACATGAAGCAACTGGTCGATGCCTTCGAGAAGGCCAAAATGATCGTCGGCAAGCCGGTGGTCATCCTGGCCGACACCATCAAAGGCAAGGGTGTCAGCTTCATGGAGAATGTAGCCGGCTGGCATGGCAAACCGCCCAATCGCGAAGAACTCGACGCAGCTCTGAAGGAGATGGGCCTGACGGAGCGCATTCCCGTCGAGAAGTTGCTCGATCGTGCGAAGAACTATCAGGCGGGGCAGGACCGCGAACTCGCCGCCAAAATGCCCAAATTCTCTCGCGACTTTTGGTGGAACTCCGGCGACACCATGAAGGTCAAGATGGAGCCCACCCGCAAAGGTTTCGGCAAGTCGCTGGCGAACAACGGCAGCGATGAGCGCATCGTTTGCCTGGGGCTGGACATCTCCGGCTCTATCACCATCAGCGATTTCTACACCGGCAAGCCGGAGCGCGCCAATCGCTGGTTCAGCATGGGAATCGCCGAGCAATCGGCTACCTCAGCCGCCGCGGGCTTTGCACGCGAAGGCAAGCTGCCCGTGCTGGGCAGTTACGCCACCTTCATGTCGGCGCGCAATCTGGATCAGATTCGCGTCTCCATCTGCTACGGAAACTTCAACGTTCTGATAGCCGGCGCGCACGGCGGCGTCTCCGTCGGGCCGGACGGCGCAACCCATCAGGCGCTTGAAGATCTCTTTGCCATGCAAGGCCTGCCTAATATGTCTGCCGTTGTGCCTTGCGACATCGAAGAGACGCGCAAGGCTACCGATTACCTGCTGCTCCAGCACGTAGGGCCAAAGTACATACGCTTTGCCCGCGAGGCCACGCCCATCGTCACCGATGAAAAGACGCCGTTTGTTTTCGGTAAGGCCAATGTAATTCGCCTTCGCAAGGAGTCAGCCAACTTCGCCGATGCCTTCGAGACTCGTCTGGCTTCCGATTACAACAACGAATCGGAAGATCTGAGCATCCTGGCCTGCGGACCCATGGTTCCCGAGGCGATGCGCGCGGCTTTCATCCTCAAGCAGGACTTTGGCTACGAGACGCGCGTTCTCAACCTGCACACCCTCAAGCCCATCGACGCAGAAGCTGTGATTAGCGCAGCAGCGGATACCGGCGTTATCATCACCGCCGAAGAACACCAGATCGGCGCGCTGGCGTGGCGCGTCAGCGGCCTGCTCACGGAAAGCAAGCAGCTCTACGGCAAGCCCGTGATCACCGCTGCCATCGGCGTGAAGGATCGTTTCGGCGACTCCGGCTCACCCTGGGAGATGGTCAAAGAGCTGGAAGTCAGCGCCGAGCATATCGCGCAAAAGGCCGTCGAGTTGATGAAGATCAAGAAGAAGTAGGCTGGAGGCGCGCTCAGGAATCGCGCGGAAGCTGCATTCGAGCATGCTTAGGAAGAATGCCTCTCAGAGACAGACTGAAGGAAAAACAAAAGGGGCAGCCCATATTCAAGGCTGCCCCTTCTTGCCGGAAGCCGCTGGTTTGCGGATTAAGGCAGGTAATAGCGGATGGAAGTCCAGAACATGTTGTCGATGCCCTTGGCTCCGTTCAAAGGAGTGGACAAGGCGCCTGCGGTGCCGGAGCCTGACCAGCCCTCGCGAACTGCATAGCCGTACTGGAAGCCCTGGCGGAAACGGCCGTGGTCGCCCTTGTAAATGTCAAACCAGTATCCGCCGGTGATTTCCTGTACGTCGCGGGTGTTATTGCCGCAGCCTGAGCCGCCGGGCAGGTAGCCGGTCGAACCGGATTGATAGCCGGGCGTGCCGGGCGCGGCGGCACAGGTAGCCGAGACGCTGGCATAACGCGAGCCGTAGCCGATAGCAGTCTTGGTGGGCGTGGCAGTCCAGTGTGAGCCCCAGGTGCCGCCACCGTTGGTTGTAGCCAGAGTGGCAGTTGCCGAGGAGGCGCATTGAGCAGCGGCAGTGGCAGTGGTAAGTCCCGTCAACTGACAGAAGTAAGGCTTGGGATCACCCAGCGTAATGTCCGTGGAGGCGAAGTCGGCGCGTCCCGCATAGTCGCCGCCGTAATTCAGATAGATGCTAAGACGGGGAGTGGGTGTCGCTTCGACTGTGAACAGGCCGCTGAGGTTATGGATTGGAGCAAGCTCGCCGTATTGGTCGTTGGTCACATCCGACAGCGTGGAGTCGCCGTAACGGCCCATGCCGGGACCGTAGAGGCCCTTGGCGCCAAAGGTGAGCTTGTCCTTGATGACCGGGACGCGCAAGCTGGCGCCGATGCCGCCGAGGACGATGCTATTGGAGTAGTATCCAGCGGTGGTAGAACTTGCCCATACTGCCGTTCCGGGAGCGGCTCCGTTGAAGCCCATGATGTCCGTGCCGCCGCCGTACTTGACCGAGTTCTGTGTTACGCCGGGGTAGACCGTCTCATGCGCGAAACCGACGATGCCGAAGACCTCATAGTGGCCCCAGCCGGGATCTATGGCAGCCTTCATGATGACATCGGGGGCCTGGTTGAAGGAGATGTTGGCAATATTGGTGTTGGCCGTGACCGTGGCATAGGTCGGCATGTAGGTGTTGACCACGGCGCCGGTGGTGGCGTCATAGTCTTTGACGTTGGCGTAGCTCTTGACGTAGGTCGTCGCTCCAACCGTGCTAACTGCGGCGTTGTAGTTGCCGCCGTTGGCGCCGGCCGAACCCAGAATCGCGTACGGTGTGTCGCCGGCGATTGCAGAGGAGTAGAGCAGTTGCGGATTCTCAGCCGAGATGCCGAAGGCTACATTCTTGAAGCTCTTGACCACGCGGAAGCCGTACTGGCGCGTCCAGACAAAGCCCGGAACGTAGTTCGGGTCTATGGTCAGCGGTGTGAGGGTGTCGCTGGGAGCGCTGCTGATTCCCTTCTTGCCTTCTGTTGCCAGCGACCAGAGCTGACCGCCTACAACCGTCCAGCCGGAGTTGGTCTTGGCCTCGGCGTAGAGAATGCGCTGGCGCAATACGTAGCTGTTGGACTGGTTGTTGTTAGAGGTGATGCCGGTACCCAACCAGTCAGCCTCATAGTAGCCGCGCAGCGTGCCCCAATTGACCTTGCCCTCGGCCAGCATGGTGACGCGCGACTGGCGGGCGGAGCCATAGAACTCGCTCAACTGATAGGCATCCGCGCCCTCATAGGGAATCGAGCTGAACGCCGTGGGAATGTCGCCGCCGGTGGCCTTGGTGCGGTAAACAGTTTCACCCGCCACGAAGCCGCCTGGTGTGATGTTGATGCCCTTATAGTGCAGAGCGACGGGGTTGGAGATTTCCTTCTTGATCTTGGTCGTCTCGTCAGTGACCGTGGTGGCCAGCGATGCTTGGCTGCCTTTGAGGTCGTTGACTGAGGATTGCAGCGTCGTAACGGCGGCAGCATTCTCGGTCACCGCCTGTTGCTGGGCCGATGCCGCGGCTTCCGCCTTGGATGCTGCCGCACGGGCGTCGGCTGCCGCCTGCTCAGCCTGTTTCAACTGCGCGTCCTTCTCGGCCAGGCTGGTCTTAAGGCTGTTGATCTCGCCTTCCAGATCACGGCGCAGCGACTGAATCTGCTCTTCGACCGTCGGCTTTGCAGGTGCCTTGGCTTTCATGGGCGCATCGTGCTTTTTCGCGGGCGGATTGGTGTTGCTCGTTTGTCCATAGGAAGCAACAACACTGACTGCCAAAATTACTGTGGCAGCTATACTGTGTTTGAAATTCACTGGGCCACTCCTTTTTCTCTCAAGTTGGGATTGGTTCATGGCGATACATATTTATCGGCAAATTCGTGTCTCTCAATCATCAAAATCAAAAAGATAGCGCCGATATTTCTGGATCGCTGTACGGATTCACATTGAAAAATTCAAATATTGCTTACAACAACAGTGGTGCATCAACGCTATGGTCCGACCATGTAGCCGGACCATAGATCTCGAAATTATTGCAAGGAATAAATCGTCTTCAGCACCTTTTCCGCCACATTCTTGGGCAGCGGCGCATAGGAGAGAGCCGTAACTTCACTCTCGCCAGAGGTGACGATCCAACTCAGCAGGTCCTTGATGACCTTGCCCTTGGCCGGGTCGGCAGCATGGACGGGGATCAGCAGCCAGGTAAAGCTGGAGATGGGATAGGCGTCCTTGCCGGGAGCGTTGGTGATGGAGACGCGATAGTCGGCGGGAATCTGCTTGACGCTGGCCGCGGCTTCGGTAACGCCCTCGATCGAGGCCCGCTCCCAGTTGCCGGCGGCGTTCTTTACTTCGCCAAAGGTGATCTTGTTTTGCAGAGCGTAGATCAACTCAACGTAGCCTATGGCTCCAGGCAACTGACGAACCAGCCCGGCCACGCCTTCATTGCCCTTGCCGCCCACGCCCGTCGGCCATGCCGGCGAAGCGCCTTTGCCGGGGCCGCCTGCCCAATCGCTGCTGATTTTGCTCAGATAGTCGGTAAAAATGTATGTAGTGCCGCTGCCGTCCGAACGGTGAACCACGGTGATCTTCTGGTTAGGCAGATTAACGCCGGGGTTGTCCTTGGCAATGCGCGCGCTGTTCCAGTTGTCGATCTTGCCCAGAAAGATGTCGGCCAGCACGTCGGGGCTGAACTTAATGTCGTTTACTCCGGAAACATTGAAAATGGGCACCACGGCGCCCAGAACGGTGGGAATGTGGATAAGTTTGCTCTTTGAAGCGGCAAGTTGTTCATCGGTCATGACTGCGTCGCTGGCGCCAAAGTCCACCAAACCCGCGCTCACCTGGCGTATGCCGCCGCCGGAACCGATTGACTGATAGTTGATTTCAACCCCGGGATGGGCCGCACTGTACTCGCTAAACCACTTGGAATATATCGGATACGGGAAGGTCGCGCCTGCCCCGGTAATCTTTTGCGCCTGTGCTGAACTAAGGGAAAAAACCAGTATCCCAACCGCTATCAATGTCTTTTTCACGCAAATCTCCCATGCAATATAAAGTACTTGCGACATTGATTCTCGGCTGGGAATGTTACTGGCGTTTAAATATTCTATGTATTTTAGATGAAAGGAACTTAGGTGGGCTGCCGGGAAGCGGATGCGCGCAAGTAACTAACTCGCTCCCGGCATGAATCGCTAAAGCAGTTTGCCTGTTGGTGTAGAGTCGATTTCCGATTGCTTATACTGAGCCGATGGGGCGCAAACCTGTAGCGCCGGCCTCCCGGTCGGCTGTAGCGTGGACCTCCTGGTCCACGCCTCGCTCTACACCATTTGCAAAAATGTTCTTGACAGAAATTACGATGCGTTTCCCCCGCCCTTGCCCTGCTCTTCTATCTCTCTTAGTAGGCTCTTATGGTGGCGCACGTCGTCACCCTGCACCCAGAAGATCACATCCTCGGCGATATTGGTCGCATGATCCGCCACGCGCTCCAGAGAGCGCGAGATCATCAGCGCGTTCAACGCCTGCGGAGCTAGGTGGCTTTGTTCTTCCATCACCTTGATGAGCGACTTGAAGGCCGCCTTGTTCATGGCGTCCACGGCATCGTCCATGGTCAACACGGCGCGCGCCGTCTCGGCATCCGCCTCGATGAACGATTGCAGGCTCTTGCGCACCATATCAGCGGCCATCGTCGCCATCTTGGGAATGTTGACCGGCAGTTCGGCCGCGGCCATCCGTTCCATGTGGCGCACACGCTCGCTGATGCTTTTCGCGGCGTTTCCCACCCGCTCCAGTTCGGCGTTGATCTTGATGACGCTGAGGATGAAGCGCAGATCGCCGGCCATGGGCTGTTCCGTCGCCAGCAAATCCAGCGCGGCCTGATCGATGTCGCGCTCCAGGCAATTGATGGTGATCTCGCCCTGGCTGACCAAATCGCAAATCGACAGGTCGCGCTCCCGATAGGCCTCGATGGCGCGCTGGGTCGCCTGCTCGGCCAGCCCGGCCATCTCCAGCAACTTCTCCTTCAATTCCTCAAGACGCTGTTGAAAGCGTATCCGTGTCATCCAAACCTGCCTGTGATGTAATCTTCTGTGCGTTTGTCGCTGGGATTGGTAAAAATCTTGTCGGTCGAGTCGAATTCCACCATCCGGCCATTCAAAAAGAAGCCCGTTTTCTCCGCCACGCGGGCTGCTTGTTGCATATTGTGAGTCACAATCACAATAGTGTACTTGGCTTTCAATTGAAAGATCAAATCTTCTATCTTGGAGGTGGAAACCGGGTCCAGTGCCGAGGCCGGTTCATCCATCAGCAACACTTCGGGATCCACGGCCAGCGCGCGCGCAATACACAAGCGCTGCTGCTGACCACCGCTGAGGCTGGCGCCGGATTCCTTCTTCAAATTGTCCTTCACCTCATCCCACAACGCCGAGTTTTTGAGCGACCGCTCCACGATCTCATCCAGCACATGCCGGCTGCTGTAGCCGTTTAGCTTCAGCCCCGCGGCCACATTGTCGTAGATCGACATGGTGGGAAAGGGGTTGGGCCGCTGAAAAACCATGCCTACGCGGCGGCGTATCTCCACAGGCTTGATGTCTTTGTAAATATCCAGATCGCCGATGATCACTTTGCCGGTTACCCGCCCTACGGGATTGGTCTCGTGCATGCGGTTCAAGCAGCGCACAAATGTGCTTTTTCCGCAGCCCGACGGCCCAATCAGCGCCGTGGCATGGTTGGCCGGAATATTCAGATTGATGTCCTGAAGCGCGTGATTCGATCCGTACCACGCATTCAGGTTTGTTACTTCTATGCCGACGCCCACTTAGCTTGCCCCCTTCAATACGCCGCGGCTGGTCACATAGCGCACCAGCGAGACAGCCAGAACTATCAATACAATCAACACCAGCGACCCCGCCCACGCCAGCCGGTGCCAATCATCGTAGGGCGAGAGCGCATATACATAAATCTGCAAAGGCAGAGCGGCTATCGGCTCGTCCAGACGCGCATTCCAGCCTACGTTGCCAAATGCTGTGAAGATCAGCGGAGCCGTTTCCCCCGCTACGCGCGCAAAAGCCAGCATGCATCCGGTGATAATGCCCGGCGAAGCGGTCTTCACCGTAATCGCCAGCACCGACCGCCAGTTCGGCACGCCCAGCGCCAGGGCCGCCTCGCGCACCGCATTGGGCACCATCAGCAGCATCTCTTCCGTGGTGCGGCAAACCGTCGGAATCATCATGATCCCCAGCGCCACTCCGCCGGAGAAGGCCGAAAAATGTCCCTGTGGAACTACGATCAATGAATAAATGGCAATGCCCATCACGATGGAGGGAACGCCATTGAGCACATCGGCCGTGAAGCGTACTGCATGAGCAAGTTTTGTTCCGCGCCCGAACTCCGCCAGAAAGATGCCGCCGGCAATGCCCACTGGAATACCAATAAGGCTGCCTATCCCAAGCAGGATGCCCGACCCCAGGATCGCGTTGGCCATGCCGCCGCCCGCCTCGCCCACCGGCTTGGGAACATCCGTGAAGAAAGCCAAGCTTAGCGAACTGGCGCCTTTGTAGATGAGGTAGACGAAGATGGCCACCAGTGGAGCCACCACCAGTATGGTCGCGAGAACCGCCAGCCCGGTAGCCGCGCCATCGGTCAGCCCCCGCATCCATGCTCGAAATTTGTGTTCGTTCTTCAGAGTCTCGTCTCCCGCGCTAGTCCCTGATCCCTAGTCCCTAGTCCCTGCATTTTCATCCCGCCCGCGACGGCTCTCCGCGCGTCACCGCCCACACCAGCAAGCGGGCAAACGCATTCACAATGATGGTCACGATGAACAACGCCAGTCCAAGTTCCATGAGCGCGCTTAGATGCAGATCGCTTGATGCCTCTGCAAACTCGTTGGCGATCACCGAGGCCATCGAGCTTCCATTGGCCAGCAGCGAGCGGCGTATCTCAGGACTATTGCCAATCACCATGGTCACGGCCATGGTCTCGCCCAGCGCTCTCCCCAGGCCCAAAATGATCGCGCCTACGATGCCGATGCGCGCATTCCTCAGCACGCCCACGCGAATCATCTCCCAGCGCGTCGCCCCCAACGCCAGCACAGCCTCCCGCTGCGAGTTAGGAACCGCCGTCATCACCTCCCGCGTAAGCGAGGAAATAATCGGCAAAATCATGATTGCCAGTATGATGCCCGCAGCCACAAAACCCAGGCCGGTGGGGTTGTCACTGTCAAAAAAACCGCTCCAGCCGAATCCCTTGATCAGCCAGGGATTCAGGCGCTCGCGCAGCAGCGGAACCAGCACAAAGACCGCCCAAAGCCCATAGATCACGCTGGGAATGGCCGCCAGCAGTTCCGTCAGGAAGGCCAGCGGCCCCCTCAGCCTCTGCGGGCACATCTCGGTCAAAAACACCGCTACGCCAATAGCCAACGGCACGGCCAAAAGCAGCGCCAGAAATGACGAAACCAGCGTTCCATACAGGAATGGCAGGGCGCTGAAATGACCGTTGACCGGGTCCCAGTACATCGGCTTATGTGTATAGGTATCGATGAAGGCTTTATAAAAAAAGTCCAGACCAAACTGACCCCAGGCCAGCTTCGACCGCACCACCAACTCGGTGGCAATCAGCACCACGATGCCGAAGATGCTCAGCGCGCACAGCACCATCAGCCAGCGGAATCCGCGATCGGCCTTCGCCGAGTTGCCGCGCGACAGCAGGTAATTGCGAATCTGCGCGGCTTCAGGTGAAACGGCTGCGACCTGGCTCACGCCATCTTCGAGAGCCGGTTCGGTCTGAAACTGTAATTTCTTAAGGAGTATCTCTGGCACGTAAACTTCCACCAAGAGTTTAGGCTACAGAAAATGTGTGAATAGAAGGTAAATGACTCTCATGATCAGGCATATATACATAGAAAGATCTGTAAATTCCACAAAGCCTTCCCTGATCTGGTCTCTTTCAGGGCATTTCCACAGGAGGCCGCCCGTTCATGCGCCGCGATCGGCATGACCAGGCAAATGGTTGAAGGCGGACTCAGTGAATCATGCGGAAGAGCGCGTAGAGCAGGCCGGAGAGCAACGCCGCTGCCGGCAGCGTGAAGACCCAGACCGCTGCAATGTTGCGGATCGTCGACATGCGCAGCCCGCTGTCATTGGCCGCCATGGTGCCCGCCACACCGGAACTGAGAATGTGCGTGGTCGAAACCGGCATGCCGAAGGTGTCGGCGGCGAATATGGTGCCCATGGTCACCAGTCCCGCACAGGCGCCCTGAGCATAGGTCAGGTGTTCCTTGCCGATCTTTTCGCCCACCGTGATCACCACGCGCTTCCACCCCACCATCGTCCCCAGCCCAAGAGCCAGAGCCACGGCCACCTTGACCCAGTTAGGGATGAACCGGGTGGCCTTATCCAGTTCCTTCTCGTAATCGGCGAGTGCGGCGCTTTCATCGTTGTTGAAGACCGGCTGTTTTTTCTCTTTCACAAGGCTGAGGTCGTGCTTCTGCATCAGGCGAATAGCTTCGCCGGCCACATACATATCGTTGCGGATTTTCGTTTGTTCCTGCGCCGGGATAGCCTTGATGACCTTGTACTGCCCCACTTTGCGGTTTACATCCCCAACCAGCTCGCGCAGCGCCGGCACCGTTTCCGGCTGCGATTGCCTGGTGCGAATGTAGTTGGTGACTTCGGCGCGCGCGTCTGAAACGTGACTGCCATTCTGCCCCACGTGCCGGTCGAGAATGTGGCAGGCCTGCTCGCTGGCGGCAATGAATTGTTGAATATCGTTAGCCGTGGCCGCGTGATTGAGGGCGTATGCAGTGGGCAACGTGCCAATGAGAATCAGCATAATCAGGCCCATGCCTTTTTGTCCGTCATTGGAGCCGTGGAAGAAGCTGACGCCCGTGCACGTCAGCACCATCAGGGCGCGAATGGGCCACGGTGGAGGCTGGTTGCTTTTAGGCGCTTTGTAAAGGGCTGGGTATCGGAAGAGCGCCTTGGAGAGCAGCATGAGCAGCGCAGCCAGGAAAAAACCAATCAGCGGCGAAAACAGCAGCGCCTTCAAAACCTTGATGGCCTGCTCCCAATCCACGCCGGAGGTGCCGATGTGGGGGTTGAAGATTTGGCTGGCGATGCCCACGCCAATGATGGAACCCACCATGGTGTGCGAGCTGGAGGCCGGCAACCCAAACCACCATGTGCCCAGATTCCAGAGGATGGCCGCGACCAGCAGCGCAAAGACCATGGCATATCCGGAACCCGAACTGACCTGAAGAATCAGGTCGACCGGCAGCAGCGTAATGATGGCAAAGGCCACCGCGCCCGAGGAGAACAGCACTCCGAGCAGATTGCAGAAGCCCGACAAGACCACTGCGGGGATGGGTTCCATCGAATGGGTGTAAATGACCGTGGCCACGGCGTTGGCCGTATCGTGAAAGCCGTTGACAAACTCGAAGCCCAGGGCAATGAGCAACGCCACGGCCAGAAGAAGCATCGGCCAAGTGCTGGAGACGGCAACCGATTTCATGTCCCCGGCTACTTGCAATGTGATGAAACACAGGCCGCCAGCCAGAGCCAGCAGAAACAGCGCGATGTTGGCGCGGCCGGGCCTCGTGGACATGTGGCTGTCAAGCCGCGACCCTTTTATAGGTATGGGCAATGCTTCTACGGCGGCTGCGTGCTCGGCCATCAGAGTTCACCAACGCGGCCGGAGAGATTCCGGACTCGCCTGGGCCTCCAAAGTCGAGAAGATTCAATAGGATAACAATACAAATACATAGGGAATCGCTTGAGGCGGGAGAGTGCAGAGCCGTATAAATTGGCGTCCATAGTACCCCAACAACCGCATTTGCGCGCAGTTATTCGCGTTGCCAGCCGGGAAGCAGGCTAACTAAGACCATTTTACACCGGCAGTGGGAAGGCCTGCTGAAGACAGTGAAAAACGCGACCGGCAACGGGTTAGCGAGGAGCTGTATTGCGTTCAAACCATAACGTGAGTTGGTCCTCGGTAATTTCGCCGGCGGCGAGGTTCCAAAACGTGAGAACACGGTCTTCTTTTGTCGCTGTCAGTTCCAGCCTGTTCAACTTCAGAAATGTGAGAGAAACAGTAAACGCTGTCCGCTTATTGCCATCCACAAAAGGATGATTGGCGACAATTCCTTTGGCGTATGAAGCCGCAAGCCGCGCAAGTGAGAGGCCTTGCTCTGTGTATGCAAAGAGGTTTTCCGGACGCGCCAAAGCAGATTCCAGCAGTCCAAGGTCGCGCACGCCTTCCGCGCCACCATGGAGCATCAGAGCCTCATCGTGCATCCTGAGGACCACATCTTGCCTGATCCATACAGGCTCGTTCATTCGGCAAGCCTCTGCAAGACATCCCGGTTCTCGCGCATCACCTCGCGCGCTGCTTCCATCTGCGTAGCGAATTCCTGGTCGAACGGCACGAGATGAATGCCCTGAGAACCCTCGGTAATGTAGAGCGTATCGCCCTTTTCAACTTTCAGCCGCGCCAGAGTCTCCTTGGGCAGGATGATCCCGGCGGAGTTGCCGATGGCGATGATCTTTGCAGTAGTGGCCATTTTCGGCCTCCTTATAAGCTATATTATAACATAAGTTATAACATTACCTATCGCCAGTCGTCCCGAGCCGCCGCCAGCCCTTCGTTCATCACCGTTTCGAAGTTGCTGTGCTTCTTGATGAAGATCTCGCTGAACTGGCGGTCCTGACGAAGCAAAATAGCCTGCAAGCGGACCATCTCCAGAAGCGCCAGAAACATGGCGATCAGCGCCCGCTCGCTGTGCGTGTGGCTCAACAATCGGCGCAGGGCCACAGGCTTCTCTTCCAGGGTCAGGCGGCGGGCAAGAAACTGAATCATCTGGCCCACCGTGACCGAATCCTCCTCCACATCGATCACCGGGCGATTGCGGGCGCGCTCCAGAATCTCGCGGAAGATGCGCACCAGGTCCACGGTGTCGGCGGCGATCTCCGGCTCGGCGGCCTCATCGTCTTTGAACTCGCGCGCGCCGGGATTGGACCAGCTGGCCGCCTCCAGCATTTGCTTCTCCAGCAGCATCTGGGCGGCGTTCTTGAAGCGCTCGTGCTCCAGCAGCCGCTCCACCAGCTCGCGCCGCGGGTCCTCGGCCGCCTGCTCCGGGCCAGTATCGGTGTGCGGCAGCAGCATCTTGCTCTTGATATGGATCAGCATCGAGGCGGTGTAAATAAAATCGCCCGCCACGTCCACATCGCTGGCCCTGAGCTGGTTCACATATGCCAGAAACTGGCTGGTGATGGTGGCGATGGGAATGTCGTAGATGTCGATGTCCTGCTTGCGGATCAGGTCCAGCAGCAGGTCCATGGGGCCGTCATAAACCTGCCCCACAATCACCGAAAAAGGAGACTCCTCTGAACCCTCGTCCAGCTTTTTCTGTCGCGCAGCCTTCCGCGCGGCGGCCTTTTCTTCTTCGCTGGGCTGCGGTTTGATTAACCGCCGTGGGCCGGCAACGGCGGCTGCAAGCGAGAGTTCAGTGGCAGGCTCATGTGAGTCTTCCAGCGGCGGCGTGACGGCAGTGACTACCGGCTCAATCGCCGCATCAGTGACAGTGTCTGCGGCAGGTTCCGGCTCAGCCGCGATCACAGCTTCTGGTTCTATGAACGGCTCAGGGAGGGTCTCAACCATATCTTCTGTATCTTCTCTGTCGGCGGCAGACTCCGTCTCGGCCTTGACCGCTGATTCTGGTTTTATAACCAGCTCTGGGAGGGCCTCAACCATCACTTCTGTATCTTCTGTGTTGGCTACGGGTACCGGTTCGACCACTGGCTTGGCTTCCCGCTCGGGTTCTGCTGCTTCAACTGCGGAACCAGCAGCCGGAAGCGAAGCGGCTTCAGCCTCAGATTCCGGTTGTGTCTCCCCGTCAACGGAAATGCTCGCGTCCTTGAAGGGTACGGGCTTTAGCCCGTACATTGAAGCATCTGAATCAAAGGGGGCTTTAGCCCCTGAGGGATGTATTTCTTCCCTGTTGCTCTCCTTCCGGCTTTTTCCCGCAGCCTTCGCCGGTTGAGCGACAGTGGATGTTTCGGCCGCATTCGCCGGTGCGGCAACCTCGATTTTCGCCTTGTGGGAGGGTTCTTTCAAAACTCTATCTTCTTTCTGGTTTTCTCTGGAACTATCCGAAATCATGGTCGCTGCAACAGGCGCCAGCCTTGCGGGACGCGGGAAAAATCCAAATCCGGAGCGAAGGCCGCCCAACGCAAACTCCAGCGCCTTTCGCCACCACGGAATTTTCTTTTCACCCATCTGCATCTCCTAAGGCGGCGGCTAACTTGAGGCGTATTCGGCGCGGCAAGGCGTAAAAACATCAAGAACCTCCGAAGCCCGATCCGTGCATGCCTGGTGCAGAATGCCGCCGGCCACCAGGATGCTGTCCCCGGCTGAGAGCGCGTGCGTAACGCCAGCAACAGTGAGCTGAATCGCGCCGGAGACCACGTAAACCACCTGCTCATGCGGATGGCTATGCGCGGCGCCGATCCATCCCGGCTCCATTTTGTGCCGCACCAGCATAATCTCCTTGCTATAGGACATCACCTGCCGCCGCAGTCCAGGCTCGGGGTGGGTCATACTGCTGTCATCGGATTTGATCGCTCCGTCGCTCACGGACATTCTGTCCTTCCTTCGCTCCCCAATGGAGCGATTCTGCCTTTGAGTTCGCCGTCATCTGCTCTTCACGCTGCGCGAATTTCTTGAGGCGCACAGATCATTCTATGATTTGGCGGGGCCGCTCAGGGTCATCTGCATGGCGGCGTGCACCTGTCGCATCGTAGCTTCCGCGCGATGACGAGCCTTGTTTGAACCCGCTTCCAAAATCTCCTGCACCTGCGCATCTGTAAAACTTGCGCGTCGATCTTGAATGGGCTGCAAGACCCGAATCAGATTGTCGGCCACCCAGCCTTTGCACTCAATGCAGCCGATTCCCGCCGAGCGGCAACCCTGCTCCACTTTGGCCATGGTCTCGAGCGTCGAGAAGACTTTGTGCAGGTCGCCCACCGGGCACTTGTCCGGGTCGCCTTTGTCGGTGCGGCGTACGCGCGCCGGGTCGGTCACCATGGTCTTCAGCTTCTGCCGCACCACATCCTCTGGGTCCGTCATCTGAATCGTATTACCGTAGCTCTTCGACATCTTCCGCCCATCGGTTCCGGGCAACTTGGGCGAGGGCGTCAGCAGCACCTTCGGCTCGGGAAGAACCTCACGGTCGTCCAGCTTATAGAACTGATTGAATCTACGCGCCACCTCGCGCGTCAGCTCCACATGTGCCTGCTGATCCTGTCCCACCGGCACAAAATCCGGCTGATAGAGCAAAATGTCCGACGCCATCAGCACCGGATAACCCAAAAAACCGTAGGTGGTCAGGTCCTTGCTGGCGAGGTTTTCTTGCATCTCCTTATAGCTGGGTACACGCTCCAGCCATCCCAGCGGCGTAATCATCCCCAGCAGCAGGTTCAGTTCGGCGTGCTCCAAGACCTTGCTCTGCAAAAAGATCACGCACCGTGCCGGATCGAGTCCGGCAGCCAGAAAGTCCAGCGCTACATCCTTAGTGTTGGGTGCAATCTTCGACGTGTCCGCATAGTCCGTGGTCAACGCGTGCCAGTCGGCGATAAAAAAGTAGCACTCGTACTTGTCTTGCAGCTTGACCCAGTTGGCCAGTGCGCCCATGTAGTTGCCCAGGTGCAGCTTGCCCGTGGGGCGCATGCCGCTCAAAACGCGAGGACGGCCACCTGCGGTGGGGCCAACTGCGCCTGCGGCGCTCAAATCACGGGGAGGGGAAGATGGGATTGCGGATTCAGCCATGGTGTTGATCGATTCCGGAATAATGCCAGGAGAATGTCGCCGCCCCTCCGGTTAATCCCGAATAAACGGCTCCTTCTATTGTAGCGGTCCACTGTAACGGCAGGGGGATATGGAGACCGATGCGCTCAAAGATGAATCAGGCCCCAAAACACGATTGCCAGCGCCTGTGTAAATAGCACGCGCATCACTGCCCCGCCCACGACGATGAGCAACACATAGCTGAGCAGCCCGGTAATGCTGTCGAAGACCCGCACCGCGCCATAAGGCAATACATTCCTGAGAATGTGGCTGCCGTCGAGTGGTGGGATGGGAATCAGGTTGAAGATGCATAGGCAGAGATTGACGACAAGCGCGGTTGCGCAGAGAAGTACGAATGGGCTCGTTACCACATCCCCACTCCGATAGATTGTGGCCAGCAAGGTTGCCGGAACAACATTATGTCCGTCGGGGACTGTAACTTCTAAAATCGCCAGACCGGCAAAGGCCAGCAGAGCCAGCAACAGGTTCGAGGCCGGGCCAGCCAGGCTGACCAGCATGTCGTCGCGCTTGAAGTTGCGAAAGTTGCGGCTGATAATCGGCACGGGCTTAGCCCATCCGATGATATAACCGCTGAGAAATCCTAATCCGATGAAAGGTCCAAAGATCGCCAGCGCGGGAATGAGCAGTGTGCCGATGGGGTCCACGTGGTCCAGGGGGTTAAGCGAGACGCGCCCCAGCATCAAGGCCGTCTGGTCGCCCAGCCGCGAGGCCATCCAGGCGTGCGCTGACTCATGCACGCTAAGCGAAAACAGAATCAGAATGAACTCGAAAACCGCGATGACAATGGCGCTGGATTGCAAAGGAACTCCCCACAAGCTGAAATCTCAGGTTAGCATGGAGGGGCGTACAGATTCACGCCTCCGAGAGGCGGATAACGCCGGGAACATAATCAAGCCCGGCGCTGTCTAAGGATTTATGGGGCGCAGAAATTCTGCGTGAAAGGGGAACGTCAATGCGGAGATGGATTGTGGGAGTTTTTCTTGGCCTGGCTGTTTTGAGCCTGGCAAATGTTGGCTTTGCCCAGGACGATGAGGCGGCCAAAGCGAACGAGCTTTTTACGGCGGGCAAGCGGCTCGATGCTCTGCCCCTCTACGAGGATTTGTCCAAAAAGTACCCGAATGAGCAGTTGTACATCAAACGGCTGGCCGACTGTTATGGAGCGCAGGCAGGACAGGATAGCGACCCCGCCGCAGTGAAGGCGGTTCTCACACGAATGCGGGATGCAGCCAGGCGTGCTGCCGAGCTGGGCGATGTGCCCGAATATATAAAACAAATGGCCAATATCGATCCGGAAGCGCCGCTTTATGGTGGAATTAACAGTCCCGGCAAATCCTTGCTGATTGAGGCGGAAAATGCCTATGGCGCGGGAGATTATCCCAAGGCTTTGGCCAAATACACTGCTGCATATGAGGCCGACCCAAAGCTGTATCAAGCAGCGCTCTATGCCGGCGACACCGCATTTGTGCAGGGGGATCTGAAGACCGCTTCCCTGTGGTTTGCGCGGGCCATTGCCATCGATCCGGACCGCGAGACCGCCTACCGTTACTGGGGCGACGCGATCAAGAAGTATAGCGGCGATCCATACTCCGCTAAAGACAAGTTTATCGACGCCATTGTCGCCGAGCCCTATAACAGGCTGGCCTGGCAGGGCATCAAACAATGGGCGGAGATCGAGAAAGCCGTGATTCTGGCTCCCAAGATCGACCGCCCGGCTCCACCGAAGGTGGACCCAAAGAATCCCAACACGACTGAGATTCAGCTGAATATTGGTGATCTCGATGAAAAGAAGAACCCGGGTGGCTTTGCCTGGATGATGTACTCAATGATCCGGGGCAGTTACCACGGCGATCTCTTCAAGAAGAACTTTCCCAACGAAAAAGAGTACCGCCATACGCTCAAGGAAGAGGATGCGGCTTTGAGCATGGTGGCCTCAACTGTCCAGGGCAAAGTGGCGACAAACATGAAAGGCAAGAAGACAAAACCGGAGAAACTCGACGAAAGCCTGCGCAACCTGGTCGAGTTAAACAACGCCGGAATGTTGGATTGCTGGATTCTGATCAGCGCAGCCGATGAGGGAATCGCCCAGGACTATGACGCCTATCGCAAGAATCATAGGCAATTACTGCACGATTACCTCAGCCGCTTTGTGGTCCATGGCGGTGTAAACCCGACTCAGTAGAATGTGCGCAAAAAATAGGGTTGTGGTGTATCAACAGGTTGTTCCTCGTCAAGCCGGACCGGCTGATGGGAGGA
>CAZFMB010000077.1:0-19963 GCA_964520005.1 uncultured Occallatibacter sp. | reverse complement strand
TGCTGATCGAGGGACAGGTGCGAGGTCCAATGACCACCGATGCGCAACTGGCGGCGCTGACCGTTGAATACGGCGGCGTTTTGCACACCACCGACCGCGGCTTTGCACGATTTCCGGGGTTGCGGTGGGTCAATCCGCTGCAGGAATCCTGAAATTTGCCTCCGAATTGCATTGGCCCGAAACGATCCTGGCCGTCGCAGACACTGCGAGCCAAGCCGATCCGCACCAACGATTGACAAATTCACGACTTTTTCTGTTGACGCCCGTCAGAATGAGATAAACTCATGCGGTAACCCTTTCCAAGCGCCACATCTTCAAACCTCAGGGAGGACACATAGAAATTGGGAAAAAGCATGGTCCCGAAGAAACTGTTTTTTACCAAGGGCGTAGGCAAACACAAGGAGCGATTGACATCCTTTGAGCTAGCCCTCCGGGATGCGGGGATAGCCTCGCAGAATTTGGTGCGCGTCTCCTCCATTTTTCCGCCTAACTGCAAGCTGATACCGCGCAAGGAAGGGCTCAAATACCTGAGTCCCGGCGAGGTGGTTTTTGCGGTGATTGCGGAGAACTCGACGCGCGAGCCGCACCGGCTGCTGGTATCGAGCATTGGCGTAGCCATTCCCGCGGATAGGAATGCCTACGGCTACCTGAGCGAGCATCACAGTTTCGGCGAGACCGAGGATCAGGCCGGCGAGTACGCCGAGGAGCTGGCGGCGGAGATGCTGGCCACTACCCTTGACGTGGAGTTCGATCCGGACAAGAGCTGGGACGAGAAAAAGGAGATTTATCGCATCTCCAACAAGATTGTCCGCACCAGCAATGTGACGCAATCGGCCGTGGGCGACAAGCGCGAAAAGTGGACCACCACCATTGCCGCCGCCGTCCTGATTCTCGAAGAGTAGGGATTGCATCCGGCGGAGTTATGAGGCCAATCTCGTGATGGGGTTGGCCTTGTTGTATGGTTGCGGAGGAATGTTCAGAGAGTCATGGCAAAGGCGCGCAAATACAAAGTGGGGCTGGTGCAGATGCGCATGGGCGCGGAGCCGGAGGCGAACTTCGCCTCGGCTGTCGGCCACATTCGCGAGGCGACGCGGCTGGGCGCCAATATCGTTTGCCTGCCGGAGCTTTTCCGCACGCAGTATTTTTGCCAGCGCGAAGATTTGCAGCTTTTTGATTTGGCCGAGCCGGTTCCGGGTCCATCGACGGAGCGGCTGGCCGAGGTGGCACGCGAGTTGAAGGTCGCGATTATTGCATCGCTCTTTGAGCGTCGCGCGCCGGGACTTTATCACAACACCGCCGTCACGTTGAACGCCGATGGGGCCATCGTTGGCGTCTATCGCAAGATGCACATACCCGACGATCCGCTCTACCACGAGAAATATTATTTCGCGCCCGGCGATTTGGGTTTTCAGGCAGTGGATACGGCATTTGGCCGCGTGGGTACGCTGGTCTGTTGGGATCAGTGGTATCCCGAGGCCGCGCGGCTCACGGCTCTGCAAGGGGCTGAGGTGATCTTTTATCCGACGGCGATTGGCTGGCATCCGGCCGAGAAGGCGGAGTTTGGCGCGGCGCAATATGACGCGTGGCAGACTATTCAGCGCGCACACGCCATTGCCAATGGTGTATATGTGGCTGGCGTGAATCGCGTGGGAATGGAGCACGGTGATGTTCTGGGCAATCGCGTTGAGGGGAAGGGAATCGAGTTCTGGGGCGGCAGCTTTTTGGCCGATCCCTTTGGACGCGTCATTGCCAAGGCCTCGCATGATGCGGAGGAGATTTTGATTGGCGAGATAGACTTGGGCCTGATTGAGGAGACGCGACGCAACTGGCCTTTTCTGCGCGACCGCCGAATCGACGCCTATGCGCCGATTACCAATCGCTTTACTGATCCGGTGAACGCGCGGCCTGCGGACGGAGATGCCAAGTAGAAATGCCTTCCTCTTTAACAGAAAAAACGCCGCGCAAACTCGGTTACCGTATGCCCGCCGAGTGGGAGCCGCACGAGGCAACATGGCTCGCTTGGCCGCACAACCCCGAGGACTGGCCGGGAAAGTTTCAGGCCATTCCATGGCTCTACGCGGAGATTGTGCGCTTGCTTGCCGCGCATGAGCGAGTACATATTCTTGTCGAAGACGCTAAGGCCGAGCAGCGCGTGCACAGCATTCTGGAGCGCGCCGGAGCGAATCTCGACCGCGTGAGCTTTCACTTATGGCCCACGGACCGCAGTTGGACTCGTGACTCAGGGCCGATTTTTATTCGCAACTCGGAAGGCAGTGTCGGCATCACCAACTGGCGCTTCAACGCATGGGCCAAGTACGACGACTGGAAGCTCGACGATAAACTGCCGAGGCGCGTGGCAAAGCAGCTCGGCTTGCCGGAGTGGCAGCCGGCGATAGATCTAGTAGATGGTTTCAAGCAGCGTCTAGTGCTCGAAGGCGGCTCCATCGACGTGAACGGCGCGGGCATTCTGCTCACGACCGAGGAGTGCCAACTGAGCGATGTTCAGCAGCGCAATCCCGGCGTCAGCCGCGCGAAACTGGAGCAGGCCTTTCACGATTATCTCGGCATCGATCAGACCATATGGCTCAATCGCGGCATTGTTGGCGACGATACCCACGGCCACATCGACGACATCGCGCGCTTCGTTGGGCCGACGACGATAGTCGCCGCCGTCGAGCGCAACGTAAGCGACCCCAACCACGCGCCGCTGGCTGAAAATCTAAAACGGCTCAAGGAAGCGTGCACTCTTGACGGCAAACCATTCGACATAGTTGAGCTGCCTATGCCGCGACCGGTTATCTTTCGCGGTCAGCGCCTTCCTGCCAGCTACGCCAACTTTTATATAGCGAATGAACTGGTGCTGGTTCCCACCTTCCATGATCCTCATGACCGCGTCGCTCTGAACACGCTTGCTGAGATCTTTCCAGATCGCGAAGTCATCGGCATTCACTCAGTTGACTTGGTCTGGGGCCTGGGCACTCTGCACTGCATGACTCAGCAGCAGCCAGACGCGCTAACATCAAAGCCATGATCGACGATCAGGAAGCCATGCAAGCCGCGCTCGCCGAAGCCCGCCTGGCCGGAGAGGCCGGCGAGGTGCCGATTGGCGCGGTCGTGGTCGTTGATGGCGCTATCATCGCGCGCGGGCAGAATCGTGTGCTGCGCGACCAGGATCCCACGGCCCATGCGGAGATTGTCGCTCTGCGCGCTGCGGCAGCGGTCATTGGCAACTATCGTCTGATCGGTTGCACGCTCTATGTGACGCTGGAGCCTTGCTCCATGTGCGCCGGAGCCATGATTCATGCCCGGATTGACCGCTTGGTCTTTGCCGCCGCTGATCCCAAGGCGGGCGCGGCCGGCTCCGTACTCGCGGTGCTTAATCACCCGCAACTCAACCATCAAATGGAAGTGGAGCAGGGAATTCTGGCCGATGAGGCCTCAGAACTGCTGCGCAATTTCTTCCGTGAGCGGCGATAAGGGTAAACTACTCGCATGAATGTAGTACTGTATGCGGTTACCTGGTGCGGAGATTGCCGCTCGGCCAGGCGCTTTCTCGAATCCCACGGCATCGAGTACACCGAAATAGACATCGACCGCGATCCAGCCGCTTCGGCCGAACTGGTGCGTCATGTCGGCAAGCGCGCCATCCCGCAACTGGTGATCGACGGCGAGTGGTTCCAGCCCTACATACCGGGACGCGGCCTGCTGATCGATGAGTTGCACCAGCATCTGGGAATTCCGCGCGAGTGAACCCGGTCAGGATTCTTGGTATCCCACACCCTTTCGACAGTAAGAAATCGGAAGGAAGGGGCACGGAGCATATTCGCGTACGGTATTATTTCCCCGTACAATATAAGGTTAGAGCGGGCTGCGGATTGCAGCTTTAGCAAGGAGTCTGACTTGATCGACAGATATACACGCCCGGCGATGGGCCGCATTTGGAGCGATGAGAAAAAGTACCACTGCTGGCTTGAAGTAGAGTCGGCGGCAAGCGCTGTGCTGGCCGAAGACGGCGTGATTCCCGCGTCGGCCGCCCATGCCATTGCCACCAAGGCCGGCTTCACTGTCGCCCGCATTCAGGAGATTGAGGCGGAGGTGAAGCACGATGTCATCGCTTTCACTACATGTGTTGCCGAGTCTCTAAAAAACCAAGGGCTAGACGACCAGTCCCGCTGGCTGCACTACGGGCTGACCTCCAACGACATCGTGGATACCGCCCAAGCCCTGCAAATCAAGGAAGCTTCGGTGCTGATTCGCGCGGGCCTGGTGGAGCTGTTGGAGGTGCTCAAGCGGCGGGCCGTCGAGTTCAAACACACGCCTACCATCGGCCGCACGCATGGCATTCACGCCGAGCCGACGACCTTCGGCCTCAAGCTGCTCAACTGGTACGCCGAGATGGAGCGCAATCTTAATCGATTTGCCGCGGCAGCCGAGGATATGCGCGTAGGCAAGCTATCGGGAGCGGTGGGGACATTTGGCCACTTGAAACCGGAACACGAAGAAAAAATCTGCGCACTGTTGGGGCTCAAGCCCGCGCCAGTGGCGACGCAGGTGATTCAGCGCGACCGTCACGCAGCGTATATTTCGACACTGGCGATTATTGGCAGTACGCTCGACAAAATTGCCGTCGAGGTCCGTCACCTGCAACGCACCGAGGTGCGCGAGGCGCAGGAGTACTTCAGCGAAAACCAGAAGGGCTCCTCGTCCATGCCGCACAAAAAGAACCCCATCACCAGCGAACAAATCAGCGGACTGGCGCGCGTTCTTCGCGGCAATGCGCAGGCGGCCTTTGAAAATATTCCGCTGTGGCACGAGCGAGATATCTCGCATTCATCCGTCGAGCGCATCATCTTTCCCGACTCGACGATTCTGGTGGACTACTTGCTGGCCAAAACGACCGACCTCATCGACCGGCTTCTGGTTTACCCTGCGCGGATGAAGAAGAACCTGGAACTGACAGGAGGGCTGATCTTCAGCGGCCAGTTGCTGCTGGATTTGGCCGAAGCCGGAATGTTGCGCGAGGATGCTTATAAGCTTGTCCAGTCCCACGCCATGCGCGCTTGGAAGGAAGACCTGGTCTTTCGCGACGAGGTAGCGCGGGATGCATCGATCAACAAGCTGCTCAGCCCGGAAAAGCTGGCGAAAACCTTCGACTACACGCGGCAACTCGGCAATGTGGATGCGATCTTCAAGAGGGTGCTGGGGGAATAAGGTAATCAATCAGGCCGAATCTTTCATGGCAACCTTGAGCAGGAACGCATCCCGCGAAAGCTGCTGGCAATACAATTCTTTGCGTGAAATTACATTTTAATTACATAGTATTTGCATGCATTCTGCCTATATTAAGATAAGATTCCTCTAAATAAGGAGGACTCTATGTCCCTTACTTCCCCACCTCTGAAGCTTCTGATTCTATTAGTGGTAGTGACGGCTTTGGCCGCAACTGCCTATGCTGACGGAATCGCTGCTACAGCAACCATCTCCTACACAGAACCCACTGCTGGCATGTACGACTACTCGTTAACCCTGAACAATACAGGCACTACCACCATAGGCACCTTTTGGTTCGCATGGGTTCCAGGCGCCGGTTTCCTGACAACTGCGCCAAGCAGTGTCGTATCACCCACTGGCTGGACCGACACGGTGACGAACTCTGGCAAAGCCGTTCGATGGGTAACTACCACCAATCTTCTCCCCGCGGGCGATTCTCTGAGCGGCTTTGAATTCGACAGCACGGAAACCCCGGACCAACTGACACTCACCGTTCCCAGCGGCGTGGGCGCTGGCGATCCAGTTACGACGTCGTTTGTCTACATTGCGGCGCCGCTGGCAGACCCAGGCGCTCAGCTTAATGCGCAACTCACGCCCGAACCAAGCACCATGCTTCTTTTCCTTACCGGAAGTGGCCTGATTGGTTTCGTAAAGCGCAAGTTGCAGGCCTCTGTTTAATCACAACGCTTTGATTATTTTGGTCTGGCTGGGAAGGTGTACCCTGGCCGGACCTTTTTTTATGATGCAAAGATATGTACGCACCGGCGCATCCGGCGCGGTCTTCGGCCGCTGGGTTAACTCCACATATGGGAACTTATCTCTCCCGGTTGCGTATAGCTGTTCAGGAGGAAACCCCATGCGTACATTTCTGCGCGCACTTTTGCTCTGCCTGCTTGTTCCCGCCGCCATCGCCTTGTCTCAGGACAAGCCGCCTGCCGCCACAGCCCCCGCTGCTTCTCCGGCCGATCCGCTCAGCACATTCAACAAAATGGTATATAACGGCGTGAAGGGCATCCTGCTTCGCTCCGCGGAAAAAATGCCCGAAGAGAATTACGCCTTCAAGCCCACGGATGCGGTACGAAGTTATGGCCAGATCATTGGACATATAGCCGATTCACAGTATTATTTCTGTTCCCTCGCGCTGGGCGAGACGAATCCTGCCCCGCAGATCGAAAAGACCAAAACCTCAAAGGCCGATCTGATCGCCGGGCTCAAAGGCGCCTTCGCCTACTGCGATAAGGCCTACGACGGCATGACGGACGCCTCCGCCACTCAAACAGTGACGCTGTTTGGAGGCCCCACGCCCAAAATTGGCGTACTGGAGGTCAACCTGATCCACGGTATGGAGCACTACGGCAACCTGGTCACTTATATGCGTCTGAAGAACATTGTTCCTCCAACCAGCGAGCCGGGAGCCATGCCCAAGCCGTAAAACTCATGTGCCTAAGGGCCGGTCTCTCTCCGGCCCGTTTTTTTACTCGCTATCGTGCAGGTTTCCCGCCTAATCAAATACGCAAAGAACGCATATCGGTTAAAGTGGGGGTGTCGGCAGTAAGCCGCGCCGTAGGTGCAGCGGTTATTAGCCCCGCGCTTCAGCGTGGGGTAGGAGATAGACGTTATAGTATAGGAGTCCCGTAGGGACGGTGCACCATGGCCCACACGTACGCGTGTAATTTCATTCACTGCGTCTTCAGCACCAAAGAGCGCCGCTCGCTCATCCCCGCCGCCCGTACCACCGATCTTTATGCCTACCTGGGCGGCATTGCGCGTAGCGAAGGCTACTCGCTCATCGCAGCGGGTGGAACGGCCAATCATGTTCATCTGTTATTTGACTTGCCAGCGCCTTGTTCCCTCGCTCATGCCATTCAGAAGCTCAAAGGAAGCTCTTCCCGGTGGATGGGTGATGGCTTTTCCTGGCAGGAAGGATACGGAGCATTCAGCGTTAGCCCCTCGCAGATTGACGTCGTAAAGGAATATATTCAGAACCAGGAAGAGCATCACCGCAAACGCGATTATGAGCAGGAATTTGTCGCGCTTCTGCGGAATTGTGGAATTGAATATGACGAACGTTTTGTGTTTGGGTGAGCGGTAGTTGCGCCGTCCCTACGGGACTCCAACCTTTGTGGTGGGGCCAGCAACCCCACGCTGAAGCGCGGGGCTAATAACCATTGCGCCTACGGCGCGGGTGCCCCAACCCTACGCAATATTGCGCAAAATAAAAGGGCATCGGAAGGGGCGGAGAACCCGGAAGCCAGAGTGAGGTAAAGCTAAATGGAGAAGTTTGACCAGTTTCATGATGGGTACCTAGATGGACTGTTAATACAGGGCACTAGCGTGAGTATCTTTCTTAGCGCGGAGGACAGGCAAGAGTTTGTGTTAGAAGTGGGCGGTGTATTGTCTCTGAAAGTTGACGGATTCAGACAAGGAAACATCATCTTTGATGTCATCATTCGGGATGGCGATAACATTACGATCCACGACATCATAAATTTATTTGGGTTCAAAGATGAGGCTAAAGCGCTCAAAAAGTTCGAAGAGTCGCGCCGTATGAATCTTATCGTCCTAGAAATCAATCCGTCATACGGAGCCAGTTGCCTTATATTGGCTGAATCTGTTGAACTTCTACCTCGTCTTAAATAGTAGGATTACGATTTGGCTAGATAGGTGTTTCATTCTTCGCGCCGTAGGCGCATTGGTTATTAGCCCACCGTTTCAACGGTGGGGTGAGGGAACGCAAAAAAATTGACGGGGAGTCCCGTAGGGACGGTGTTCATCAATGAATCTTACTCTAGCACTCACCGGCGCATCGGGCGCGGTCTTTGGCCGCGAGATACTGCGCGCGCTGGAGGCCGATGAGCGCGTGACTCGCGTCCACTTTGTGGCATCGGAGAACTCGCTGCGGGTGATTGCTGAAGAGCTGGGCGTCAGCGGCCGCAATGATTTACTTGAGAAACTCCTCGGGGCGATACCTGCAAAGATCGTCCAGCTCTCAGACTCCGACATAGGCGCGGCCATCGCATCGGGCAGTCATCCCTCCAGTGGAATGATCGTCTTGCCCTGCTCTATGGGAACGCTGGCGGCCATCGCCAACGGCCTGGCCAACTCACTGATTGCCCGCGCCGCCGATGTCACCCTCAAGGAGCGGCGACCATTGATTTTATGTGTGCGCGAAACGCCCTTCAATCGCATTCATCTCAGAAATATGACCTTGGCTGCCGAAGCCGGCGCGGTCATCTACCCCTGCATTCCCGCCTTTTATAACCACCCGGTAGACTCCACCGAGATGGCCCGCCAGTTTGTTTGCCGCGTGCTGGACCACATCGGCTTGCCCCAGGCGGGAGCTTATGTGTGGAAGGCGGATGAGTAGATGGATGCCGAGCGTACACGCTTGTTTCTCCGCTCTCTTCCGCATGTGGTTGAGACAGCCACCGATACAACCCGGTGGGGCGACAAGTTGGTCTTTCGGGCCGGCGATCAGGCCGTGGGCGGAAAGATGTTTTCGCAGATAGACTTTGAAGAGGACGGACGAGCGGTTCTCTCTTTCGCTGCCGATCCAGAGCGGTTCGATGAACTTGTAGAGAGGGATGGCGTGATACCGGCCCCTTACCGCGCACGCCTGCATTGGGTGGCGCTGATGCGCTGGGATGCAATCGGAGATTCTGAACTGAAAGAGCTGCTGCGCCATGCCAGGGCTCTTACCTTTGCCAAGTTGCCCAAACGGACGCGCGATTCACTGGCGAAGAGTGATGCGAGTTGAACGTGGCGCTGACCAAATCGCGGCTTGATAATGAATTTGACATTCGCGCGGGCTTCCCTTGATACTTTCAATAATGCCGTACTCAAGCAATCACGGAATCGCGGTCATGGACCTGTGTATGTGTATGCACATGGCTTACGGACCCGTCCGTGCGGCCCTTGAGAGGTAAATGCGCTAAGCGCAACCGATCTTGAAGCCAGGCGGCCCGGGTCCGTAGAGGATTCGGGCTGTTTTGTATTTGGCGCGGCCCGCAAACTCTCCGGTTCGCATCCATATGCCAAACCCAACAGGAACCTAAAGGAGACCATAATGTCCGAAGCGAAGCAGCAGTTTGCCACCCTTGCCGTTCATGCCGGCCAAGTGCCCGACCCAACGACCGGCGCGCGCGCTGTGCCCATATACCAGACCACTTCTTACGTCTTTCAGGACGCGGACCATGCCGGGCGGCTCTTTGCGCTCAAGGAGTTCGGCAACATCTATACACGCATTATGAACCCCACCACCGACGTACTGGAGAAGCGCGTAGCGGCGCTAGAGGGTGGCGCGGCGGCGCTGGCCGTGGCCTCTGGCCAGGCGGCGGAGACGCTGGTGGCCACGACGCTGGCCTCGGCCGGAGACGAGATTATCTCGACGACTTCGCTTTACGGCGGGACATACAATCTGTTTCACTACACGCTGCCCAAACTGGGCATTACGGTCAAGTTCGTGGACGCCGACGACTTTGACGGCCTGCGCAAGCTGATTAATGCAAAGACTCGCGCCATTTATACAGAGACGCTGGGCAATCCCAAGCTGGATGTGGTGGACATTGAGAAGCTGGTGGCCATTGCCCATGAGCATAAGCTGCCGCTGGTGATCGACAACACCTCTGCCTCGCCGGCGCTGGTGCGGCCCATCGAGTGGGGCGCGGACATCGTGGTCAATTCGGCTACAAAGTTTTTAGGCGGCCATGGCACCAGCATCGGCGGCGTTATCGTGGACGCGGGCAAATTCGACTGGGCAGCATCGGGGCGTTTCAAGGACTTCACCACGCCGGACCCCTCCTACCACGGCATTGTCTACACCGAGGCCTTCGGCCCGCTGGCCTTTATCCTCAAGGCGCGGGTGCAAGGGCTGCGCGACACCGGCGCGGCACTTTCGCCATTCAACGCATTTCTGATCCTGCAAGGCATCGAGACGCTGCACTTGCGACTGGAGCGCCACAGCCAGAACGCGCTGGCGGTGGCCAAGCACCTGGAAAAGCATCCCGGCGTAGCGTGGGTCAACTATCCCGGCCTGGAATCCAGCCAGTATTACAAACGGGCGCAAAAATACCTGCCCAACGGCAAGGGCGGGCTGGTTACCTTCGGCATTAAGGGCGGCTACGAGGCGGGCAAGAAGCTGATCAACGGGCTGAAGCTTTTTACGCTGCTGGCTAATATCGGCGACGCCAAATCGCTGGTGATTCATCCGGCCTCGACGACCCATGCGCAGCTTTCCGTTGAAGAGCAGGCGACGACGGGCGTCACTCCCGAGCTGGTGCGGCTCTCGGTGGGCATCGAAGATATTCGCGATATTCTTTCCGATCTCGACCAGGCGATCAAGGTTGCCAACGGACATAGTGCGCCATGACGAGCGAATCAGACGGTGCGTGTTGCACAATTAAATGTATGACTGAATCGAGCGCCGGGGCTGAAGCCTGGCCGGTACCACGGGGGAACAAAGGGGCCACTCTGACCCCTACTTACGAAGGCGACTTTGTGCTCGACGAGCCTCTGTTGCTGGAGTGCGGTCGCGTGTTGGCCGGCGTAACGCTGCATTACGCGGTGTATGGCCGGCTGAACGCGGCCCGCGACAACGCCGTACTGGTTTGTCATGCTCTGTCCGGTTCGGCGCAGGTGGGTTCCTGGTGGCCGGAGATCTTCGCGCCTGGCGCGGTGCTCTCCCTGGATCACGATTTCGTCATCTGCATCAATATGCTGGGCTCCTGCTACGGCTCCACGGGCCCCGGTTCGGTGGACCCAGAAACAAACCACGTCTACGGGCCGAATTTCCCGCTGGTTTCGATCCGCGACAATGTCCGGGCGCAGGCTCGGCTTTTGGATTCGATGGGCATTCGGCGGTTGCGGCTGATTCTGGGGGGCTCCATCGGAGGCATGCAGGCCCTGGATTGGGCTATCCATGCACCGGAGCGCGTGGAGCGGGCGCTGGTCATCGGCGTTGCGCCGCTTTCGGCTATGGGGCTGGCGCTCAACCACTTACAGCGCCAGGCCATCCTGCACGACCCGGAATGGGCGGGCGGCCACTACCTGCCGCAGCGCCCTCCGCGTCAGGGGCTTTCCCTGGCGCGGCAGATCGCCATGCTCAGCTACAAGTCCGCGGAGTTGTTCGACGAGCGTTATGGCCGCAAGCCGAATCGAAACGGAGAGGATCCTTGGGGGCTGGACAACAGGGAGGGCGGGCAGTCAGGCGGCCTCGGACTCATTGGAGGGCGCTTCGACATCGCCGGTTACCTGGACCACCAGGGAGAGCGGTTCATCGAGCGCTTTGACGCCAACTCCTACCTGGCCATTCTGCGCACCATGGATACCTGGGATCCGTTGCGTGGAGGTATTTCGCCGGCGGAGGCCTTCGGCGGGATTCGCGCCCGCCTCAGCTTTGTCGGCATCCAATCCGATTGGCTCTTTCCTGCCCAGGCAGTGCGCGATTTTGCCGATACCGTCCGCGCGGCAGGGGTGCCCGCCGACTACCGGGAGATGATCAGCGCCCATGGCCATGACGCCTTTCTGGCCGAACAGGCCGAATTGGTGCGCCTGCTCCAATGAGGCCCAGGGAACAGTTTTCCCGGTTTAGGTGTCTAATCCCGTATGCACACGAAAAAACGACGAGTGGGGTCTGAGGCAGGGGCGGCCGTGTTCAACGCCCTCTTCCAGGTGTGCTGGCCGTCTGGGCGAGCCGGGCTACCAGACGGGGCTCTCAAAACCGGGCCGCTGAGTCCTGTAGCCTGCCTTGACATGGGAAAAATTGCCAATCCCGCATATCTCCGCTTGTCACAAGGGGCAGGTCTTTCTATAATCCATCAAAGACCGCATAGGAAACCGAGGAGGCATGGGATACCCATCCCCCCGGTGCAAAACCGCCCCAAGAGCAGTTTTACATTCCATGCGCAAGTGTTTTAGCATTGATCTCTATTTTGGCATTTCCCAGGAGCACTGAATGATGAAGAAGAAGTTAATCTTAGCGTTTGTGATGGCATTGGCGAGCCTGAGTCTGTTTTCCGCGCCCATGCTGCGTGCCCAGGATTCGACAATCACCATTAAGGATCCGGCAGAGTACAACAACTATACCAGCGCCATGGGGCAGAGCGATCCCAAGGCAAAGGCATCGTCCCTGGAAAGCTTTTTGAAGGCTTATCCGAATAGCGTCGTCAAGGCAGCGGTCCTCGATGTGCTGATTGACACCTACCAGGGGCTGCAAGACGCCGACAATACGCTCGGCGCGGCCAGCCGCCTGCTTCAGGTGGATCCCAACAACATGAAGGCCATCTTCATTTCGGTCTTCCTCAAGAAAGCCCAGTGCGGCAAGACCAGCGATGCGCAGACCTGCGACGATGCCGCGGCGCTTGCCCGCAAGGGTCTACTTGCACCCAAGCCGGCCGGCATGTCCGCCGACGAATGGAAGAAGCTGACTACTGGAACCTATCCCGCTTTTCACTCAGCTATCGCGTTTGACCTCGCGGTCTCCAAAAAGGATTTCAAGGGAGCAATTGCTGAATATACAGCGGAATTGATGCTGTATACAGATGCTCAAACCCAGTCCGGGCCTGCATTGCAGGACACGCTACTTCTTGCCAAGGCGTATTCGCAGCCTGGCGCCGTGGATTTGGCGAAGTCGATCTGGTTCTATGCCCGCGCATGGAACTTCGCGCCCGCCAGTTACAAGCCCACAATTGAAAAGTCGCTGGAATACTACTACAGAAAGTTCCACGGCGGCTTGGATGGCCTGGACGACATCAAGGCTCAGTCTGCCCTCACTACATTTCCTCCAGGAACCCTGATTATCAAGCCGGCAAAGACTCCTGCTGAGTTCGCCCACGACGCATTGGTGGGTGGCGACCCGGCGAAGTTGAATCTGGGCGACAAGGAGTTCATTCTGGCCAACGGCGTCAAGGAAGACGCCGACAAGCTCTGGGCGGTGCTGAAGGATCAGGTCACACCTGTCCCGGGCATTGTTATCGAAGCGACGGACTCGGTGCTCAAGGTAGCCGTAACTCAGGATGCCAAGGATGCCAAGGTGGCCGACTTTATCGTCAACATGAAGAAGCCTCTGACAGAGAAGGAAATCCCGGCGGTTGGCTTCGCCTACAAGATTCCTCCGGCAACCGCGTTGGTGGGAACCTACGATTCTTACACGGTGGTTCCAGCCACGGATACAGCGCCTGCGGCCGCCCTGATCGTGTTGCGCGACGGAGAAGTCCAACTGGAGAAGAAGAAGCCAGTTCCAGCGCACACCACCGCTAAGCCGTCTGCCGCGCACAAGCCGTAAGTGTAGTAACCGATTGATCGCATGATTTGTTAATTGCGCCGGAGTCAGCAAGGTTCCGGCGCGACCTACCCTCCTCCTGGGCCATTAAGGGGCAGCCTGCATCCGGCTGTCCCTTCTTGTTTATTCCGCTCCTCTCGACTACAAGCCCGCCGCGTACAGTGGTGGTAGGCTGGGTGCAGCATGGAACGACTCCGAACCCTCCCCATCGTCCTGATCCTTACTGCCTTGGTCTGCGCCACGGTTGATGCTCAGACAGACCAGGACACTTCCACTCACTGGCCTCACCATGTGCGCAAGGCGGAACGGCGTCCCATGCCGTTTCCTCCCGGCAGCGATGCGCAGGCGCTTGCCGCACCGCTTGAGTTTCGTCCTTATGCACAAATGAGTCCTCAGGATCGTGACTTGGCGGCAGACGCGGAGTCCGCTATCGGCGAGCGCGCTGGATTTGTGGGCCTGGAATTCAATCAGGGCAAATGGAGTTATCAGCAGATTGTCTGTCCCGTGCTGCCCCATCACCTCTTCCTGCAATTTACGCGTAACAACGGGAAAGGCGACGTGAGCGTTTTTTCCGCATCGATTCCATGCTCTGGCGACGGCCGGGTGCGCATCATCCCCATTGTGCGTCGAGGCTATTCGCTTTTTTCGCCCGCGCCCATCAACGCGCTCACCATCTCGGCCTTCAACCACATCCGCGCCGAGGAGCATGTGGCCACGACCCCTGAATGGCTCGCCACCGGCATGTGCTACGCCGCCCTGGCCGGCGCGCATCCCCAGATCGCGCCGCCGGAGGAGACTAACATCAAAAAACTTCCGGCTGCTCCAACAGGCAGAGAAACAATTCCCATGCACGGCGGCGCGGTCATCCAATTTACCGATATCGCCGCGGCTACACGGCCGATGGAATGGACCATGACCTTCAACGGCAAGGGAAAGCTGCTCAAGGCCACTCATTCAGCCGCACCGAAGCCGGGAGGGAAAGTTGTCGAGCGAAAACCATCCGACGTGCAGGGGAAACCCGTTCAGGCAGCTGATCCTAGTTCGAAGGCGATCCTCATCCAATAAGCCGAATCAGTTCGACGCCGACTTGCCGTTCGCAGATTTCGCACGGCGCAATAGCAGCCGGTGTTAATCACGTCTCTGCTAACACATAAGGTCCAACGCACCAAGCGTGCCTGCGGAGAGGAGTGCCCTCGCCACGTGTTAGCGAACTGCGCTGATGGATATATGGTATATCCGCGCATACAGGTCATCAGTTCGCAATGTATCGTACGTAATTTGAATGCCCTTCGAACTGTAGGATGCCCAGTAATTGATTACACCTTCGCCACCAGACTTTTCCGGTGGGCCAAGAACACGTTCAATCTCTCTGCGGGTATTTTGAAAGGATAATCCATATGGCAAATAACTCTTGTACTGCCGGAAACCGTCCGCGTATTCAGAGTAAAGGAATATGGCACTCAGCTTATGAGCGTCATCGAAGAGCAAAGAGACTCCATCGGATTTGAAGTTGTAATAGTTGCCGGTAGAATATCTGTCAATCTCCGGAGTCCCCAGGCTTGACATCCATGTCTTCATTTTCGCAGAGTTGATATCCGCTCCCAGCTCTGGTAAGCCTGCTGCTTTTATCGTCTTTATCAAAGTTGCTTGTTCTGCGTCTGCCTCCGCGGCTTTGCGTGTAGCCTCCGCCGCGCGCGCTGCGATGTCGGCGGACCAATTGGGTGCGTAGCGCCAGACCGTGCCCTCGCTGACCAGGACACTGACCGTCATTAATTTCATTTCTGTCGTGTGTCCCCATTGGATGCACGGACCAAATCTTGTATCGAGGTTGCCGTACACATTCCTATAGGTGGTCTGGCTCCAGACCGTACACTCCCCCCTCCCATAACCTTCTTCCTCTTTGGTATCCAACGCGCCCACTTTAGTGAGGTGGACTACGTCGCCGCCAGCTTCGGCGGCCTTCTGGAGAATGCCCGATTGGAGCTGTTCGGTAATCTTTGAGTTCGCCTTCTTACCTACCTTTGAGGCGCTAATCGTCCCTATCTGGACGTAGCCCTTGCTGGCCAGGACGTTCTCATCGTCGCTGGTTACCTGAGCAGAAGGACGCGCATCGAGTTTCTGATCGATGTTAGGCGTGAATGATGCCTGGACGCCGCCTTGCGCATGCGCCATATTCAACCCAAGAAGGATAGCTATTGCCAAGAAAGAGATGCCCCGATCAATTAGAAGCCGCATAACCTTTCTCCTTTCGAGTTCGATTCTTCCTCTCCGGCAACACAGAAGGTTCAACCGACCATGCTTGCCTGCGGAGAGGAGTGCCCTCGCCACGTGTTAGCGAACTATGCTGATGGATATGTAGTACATCCGCGCATTCATGTCATCAGTCTGCTTTGTGTTGTACTCAATACCGATGCCCTTCGAATTGTAGTGTGTCCAGTAATTGATTACACCTTCACCGCCAGACCTGTCAGGCGCGCCAAGGATACTTTCTATCTCTTTCCGGGAACTCTGAAAAGATAATCCATACGGCAAATTACCTTGGTACTGCCGGAAACCGTCCGCTCCTTCGGCATAAAGGAACATGGCAGTCAGAATATGAGCGTCGTTGAAGACCAAAGAGACTCCATCAGATTTGAAGTTGTAATAGCCGTTTGAAAACTCCGGAGTACCCTGGCTTGACAGCCATGTCTTCATTTTCGAAGAGTTGATATCCGCGCCCAGCTCTGGTAAGCCCGCTGCTTTTATCGTCTTTATCAAAGTTGCTTGTTCTGCGTCTGCCTCTGCGGCTATGGGTGCCACCACTGGTGCGCGCGCAGCGATGTCAGCAGCAGGCAGCTTGGAACCGTAGCGCCAGACAGTGCCCTCGTCGACCATGATCCAGACCGTCCACTCCTCGCACATGTATCTGGGCGTGGTGTAGGTGCCCGACTTCTCCACTTGGATGCTAGTTCCAACAATAAGGCCACCATAGCTCCGGCATTGCGCCTGATCAGACTTGCCAATTCTTGACACGTCGGTTTCATATTCGAAATCCATCGCATCCATTTTGGTAAAGCGGACTACGTCGCCGCCGGCCTCGGCTGCCTTCTTGAGGATGGCCGATTGGAGTTGCATGGTTATCCCTGAGTCCGTCTTTTTTGTTTTCTTTTTTGCATTCACTGAGGCGCGAATCGTCCCTATCTTGACATAGCCCTTGCTGGCCAGGGCGCTGTCATCGTCGTTCGTTACTTTGGCGGGAAAGGAACGCGGGTCAAATGTCTGCCAGGTCCAGGTAATGTCAGAGGTGAATGTTGCCTGGACGCTGCCTTGCGCATGCGCCAGATTCATCTCAAGAAGGATAGTTATTGCCAAGAAAAAGATGACCCGATCAATTAGAAGCCGCATAACCTTTCTCCTTTCGAGTTCGATCTATCACATAATAATTGTCATAATAAGCAACCTGTCCTCAATCTCGCCATATAAGATCCAACGCACCAAGCTTGCCCGCGAAGAGGAGCTTCGCCCACAGCGTATCAGGGAACAGTTTGGATGGATATATGGTATATCCGCGCATTCATTTCATTAGTCCGCATTGTGTTGTACACGATTCCGATGCCCTTTGAACGGTAGGATGTCCAGTAATTGATTACACCTTTACCGCCAGACGCGTCCGGCCGGCCAAGGACACTTTCAATCTCTTTCCGGGTACTCTGAAAGGATAATCCAAAAGGCAAATCACCCTGGTACTGCCGGTAACCGTCCGCGCCTTCGGAGTAGAAGAATATGGCACTCAGCTTATGTTCATTGTCGACGAGCAGAGAGATTCCTTCGGACTTATAGTTGTAAAAGCTTCCGGAAGAAATCTCTGGAGTACCGAGGCTTAAGAGCCATGTCTTCATTTCCGGAGAGTTGATATCTTTGCCCAGCGACGAAAACAGAGGAGCAAATGCCCGCGCTGAAGTCTCTGTGCGTACCGCGATGTCGGCGGCCAGGTTGGGGGCGTAGCGCCAGACCGCGCCCTCGCTTACAAGGGACTTTTCCTTGCTGGTAATTGGGACTTGCTCCCACTTCGTGCAACGAATGCCGCCCCCGGTGGGATGCCCCGGACTCGTACTAGGGGTCGAATAGCAATGTTGGAAACCGTGAATGTCCGTTGAACAACTGTTGCTGTATGTCGTCGTGCCACCGGTCCATCCTGTAGATGGAGCGTTTCCATGTTCGGTGCACTCTTTCTTCGTCTTTCCGGTAGCGACCTCCGCAGTCTCTAATGCACCATCTTGATAGAAACGGACAACATCGCCACCGGCCTCGGCTGCCTTCTTGAGAATGGCCGATTGGAGTTGGCTGGTTATCTCTGGGGTCTCCTTCTTCCCCGGTAGCGAGGCACGAATCGTCCCGATCTGTACATAACCCTTGCTTTTCAATTCTTTTTCGTCATCGCTTGTGGCCTGAGCAGAGGCACGCGCATCGAGCTTCTGATCGTTTGCAGGAGTGAACGTCGGTTGGATGCCTTGCGCATGCGCCAGATTTAACCCAAGCAGGATAGCTAATGCCATAAAAAAGATGTCCGGATGAATTCGCTGCCGCATTATCTTTCTCCTTACACGTTCGATTCTCTACTCAAGTACAGGCGCAATGAGCGGCCTGTCCTCAATCTCCCCGCGATTATAGTATGGCCGCTACTCTCCCAGCATGATGCGCTGAATGCGCGTAGCGCGCCCCGTCTTAGGATCGCAGGCAATCAGCGCGGCGCACATCTTGGGATTTCCCTTGGCGGCCTCGAATTTGCCTGGCATTCCGGTGAGAAACTTCTTCAGCACCAGATCTTTTTCGACGCCGATCACGCTGTCGTAGGGGCCGCTCATGCCCACATCGGTCTGGTAGGCGGTGCCATTCGGCAACACGCGCTCGTCGGCTGTGGGAATGTGCGTATGCGTGCCCAGCACCGCCGTCACCTTTCCATCCAGATGCCAGCCCATGGCCACCTTCTCGCTGGTGGCCTCAGCGTGAAAGTCCACCACGATGACCTTGGCCCGGATGCCGCCGAGCAGCGCGTTCATGGCGTGGAAGGGATCGTTCGTGGTGTTCATGAAGACGCAGCCTTGCAGGTCGACGACCGCGTACTCCACGCCGCTCTCGGTGCGCCCTTCGTAGACGCCGTGACCGGGCAGGTCCGGTTGCAAATTGATGGGCCGCAGCACGCGGCGTCCGCGCTCCTGGCTGTCGTCAGGGGCCGCGTTCATGTAATCGATCAGCTCGCGCTTGTCCCAGACATGGTTGCCGGTGGTCAGAACATCCGCGCCCAGATCGAAGAGCTCTTCGGCAAGTTGCGGCGTCAGGCCAAAGCCGCCGGCGGCGTTTTCCGCATTGATGATGGTCAGCTCCACCTCATGCGCCTCGCGCAGATGACCGATGTGCTCGCGCACGATCTTGCGCCCCGTGCTGCCGAAGATGTCGCCGACGAAAAGGATATTCACTGTGCGTCCTGATCTCTGATCTCTGATTTCTGTTCTCTGTTCCTCATCAGCGGAAACAGAATCACATCGCGAATCGATTTGGAGCCGGTCAGCAGCATCACCAGCCGGTCGATGCCGATGCCCTCGCCGCCGGTCGGAGGTAGTCCGTAAGCCAGCGCGCGCACGTAATCCTCGTCCATCTGGTGAGCCTCTTCGTCGCCGTGGGCGCGTTCCTCAAGCTGCTGGGCAAAGCGCTTGTGCTGTTCGACAGGATCGTTCAATTCGCTGAAGGCATTGCCCAGCTCGAAGCCGCCACAATAAATCTCAAACCGCTCCACCCAGTCTGGGTTGTCTGGATTCTGCTTCGAAAGCGGCGAAATAGCTGTCGGGAACTCATAAATGATCGTTGGTTGAATGAGGTGCTCTTCGGCGACGATTTCAAAGAAGTTTGCTATGTGTTTTCCCCACGGTTCGGTATCGAACGTATTATCTTTCACCGCGGTATTCATATAGATGGCTTTAGACGCACGGAATTCGAAATGTTCGTGACTTATGTCGTCGATAACACTCTGTAGATAGTCTAGTGCTCGTTTAAACCACATACGAAAACTCGTTTCGTTGGAAAGATCTTCAATAGTTGGACGCGATCTTTCATCGTCCCACCACTTGATAATTGCCTCCCGCATCGTCAGCCGCGTCCACTTACCCAAATCGATCTCCACACCGCCGAAGTTCGTGATCGTGGTTCCGTTCACTTCCTTCGCCACAAACGCAATCAACTCTTCGGTCAGGTCCATCAGGTCGTGATAATTCGCATAGGCCTGGTAGAACTCCAGCATCGTGAACTCGGGATTGTGCTGCGTGCTGACACCCTCGTTGCGGAAGTTGCGATTGATCTCGTAGACGCGATCGAAGCCGCCGACCACCAGCCGCTTCAAATAAAGCTCCGGCGCGATGCGCAGAAACAGGTCCAGATCGA
>CAZFMB010000076.1:0-20612 GCA_964520005.1 uncultured Occallatibacter sp. | reverse complement strand
CGTCGCCGCAGAGTCTCGCCATAACTAGTCTACATCTTTTCGGGAATTGCTCTAACCATTGTTCAATGAGCGCATTGTGTTGTTGGCAATGACTGAAAAACCTGATTCCGGCTACAACACCCGCAACCTGATTTCGACAGTTCATTGCTATGGCGCGTCATGCTCCCAGATGCCTGCTGCTGGGTCGTACCTGCAATTCCAGTAGCGGCTGGATTCATCGCTCGCATACATTTTGCTCCGCACTATGCATGCCTTACAGCCATAACGGAACTCACAACCGCGGCAAGCCCGGATTTCGGCGCGAGCAGTTCCGGCCCTTGCCTGAGCGATTCGATCCTCTCGGAGAATCTGCGTAATCGGCTCGCGCGTCAACTCCGCCAGCGCATCGCGTGCGGCTATGCACAACTGCAAGTATCCGTCAGCTGTAACGCAACAAGCATTGGCGAAACAATTTTGGCACTCTACATTGGCAAAAAAGTCCCCAATGCCAACGCCCATGGACTGAGGCGAGGTCGGGCCGGTTCTCGCTCGCAGTTCACTCACGGTGCAACCGTCCCGCTCCAAGCCATAATCCAACTGCAGGACCCGTTCAGCGCCGCTTGCGAGTGCCCACTCCGCCAGCGCCTTGCCTCGCTCTTGGGCGCGAATCGACACGGGGATTTTGGCCGAGAACGGGACGCCGGCATGGCGCAGCATGAGGGTCGCACCGCGGAGGGCTGCGCCGGCACCGTTGTAGCCAACCAGTTGATCGAAGTCGATGTCGTTTGGAGAGACAAACAACAGAACCATGCGCGCGCCATGTTCCTTCAGCGCCGCCACCTTCGTTTCAGTAAGTCCTATGCCGGTTGAGTGAATCTCACAATGCAGATGCAACGAGGACGCAGTTTGGAGAACTCCTAGAAGGTCCTCCCAATGCAGAAGCGGCTCACCACCTCGCACAACAATATGCGTCATGCCCTGCTCCGCCATGCGGGTGATAATGATTGCGCGCTCAGCGGAATGCAGTCGCGGCCCTCTGGGTGGCCATACGCCGCACTGGCAGGCGAGCGGCGTAATCGCATTCACGCTTGCGCACCAGGGGCATCCAAACCCGCACTGGTTGGAAATTTCGATGGTAAGTTGTCCATCCGGACGGAAGATGCCCTTCTCCTGAGCCTGCATCGGACTCAACAAGGGGCGAAAGCGCTGGTGTATGGTGCGCTGCGGAACCGTCGTCCCAAGGTCGAGTGCCGCAAGTGCTGCCAGATATCGATCGAGTATTTCTCGTGAAAGCCCTACTGCGCACGCAGCCTCGTCTGCTCCTGCGCCAGCTGCCATGCGCGCCAATGCCTCGGCGACCGCGGGCTCGCAAAACCAGTAAACACGCTCCAAAAACAAGTCGTGAATAGCCGCTCCCACTTGTCCTCGGACGAACTGGACATGTGGGAAAAATGCAAAATAGATACTCTCAGCAGCGGACGACTTCATAGGATCGGCTCCAGGAAGCGCGCTTCCTCGACAAATCCGTCTCCTTCGTCGAACGCGGTCGGATTCTCTTCGAGAATTGTGCATAACAACCGCAGACGGTGGGCCAGTTCAAAGCGCAAATGATCGCACCTCGTGCCGAAGTCAAATTGATCTCCCCGACAGTTGTTGGCCATGCACGTTCCGCAAATTGGCCGGGCCCAGCAGTTGTCACAATCGGGCAGCGCGTCGTAATAGCGCTGAAGAATAGCGGCAGTACGCGCCCAGTCCACACCACTTTGCACATCTCCGATGGGGAAATGCTCATTGATGCGCTCGCACATATGAAACTGCCCGTCGGTGGAGACCGCCAGCCGACGCCCGGGCTGGCAGGTCCCCGTGTAGGCCATTCTGCGCGTCTCTCCGCCGAGCATGAGCCGCTGGTGCAGTATTCGCAATCCCTCCTCGAAAAGGCGATACAGAAACTCGCCTTTCGCCAGCCTAAGTCCCTTCCGCTTGCGTTGGCGGTATTCCTCCCTCAGTTCTTCGTATTGCTCCCAGAGCCGGCCTCGGTCGATCGGGTTCAGACGATGAAATTCCGAATTCTCGAGATCGCGCACGAAGCCCAGAAATCCGATCTTTGGAACAAGCGGATCCCCGGACTCGAAGAATTCATATATCGCGCGCAGATCGCTGTTGCCATTTATAGTAATCACTGACTGCACGTGACGCGCGTAATACGCTGGAGCAATGGCGCGAAATTTTTCGAGGTTCTGGCGCATGCGTTTAAAAGATCCATGCCCGGCGGCGTCAACCCTGCACGCATCGTGAGTCCTTTCCGGTCCATCCATGCTGACCAGAACACCGACCTCATGCTCCGCTAGAAAGGCCGCTAGTTTGTCAGGAAGATATGTCAGATTAGTGGTAAGACCAAAATCGATCCAATAACCGCTGTGCGGGCTTTCTTTCGATTCGGCGTATTCAACTACCCGTTGGATAAGATCGCCTCTAAGTAGCGGCTCGCCGCCAAAAAACGAGATATTGATCTTCCGATCATGCATCGCTTGAAAAGCCGGCCTGCTATTGAGAGCGATAAAATGATCGACCGCTGCTTTTGCGGTCTCCCATGACATATGTTGCTCACGGAGCGGCTTGAATCCTTCGTAGGTGCCGCCTAGGATGCAATAGCGACAGCGCAGATTACAGGCGTCGGTAACCACGAGAATCAGATTGGCCATCAGCGAAGGCCACACGCCTTGAACCGCAGGCGCTTTCTTAGCGGTATTGTTGAGCGTGCTGTCTGCCTTGTACTGACCAAATGCACCAGCCTGCTTCCTCCAGAGCCGGACATACCGCGCCAAAGCCGGAGAAAAGTCGGCTCTGGCGCATAGGTCTTCGTCAGAAACCTCGTAAAGGCGGTCAAGGACCTCTCCCTCGACGCCCCATGGCCAGGGATGAAGTGTGGATGTGGCGGAGTCGAACAAATAACGCGTACCGTTAAGAGATGAAAACGTAAGGGCGTGGGCATGCTGGCTCACCGGCCCGCTTGACTGAAAAACAGCCTGCCCGCACCCCTCTTCGCTTGAATTCTGTTGCACCGTTGCACTGCCTTCGAGCACCGGTACTCCTCCACAGCGACTTTTTTTGCATCTTTTGTGTCAGATGAGCCCGTTTGAACTAGGCATATGTGCCGGCAGCCAATCCCGCCACGCCGGCTACGACCAGCCCCTCGACAACCGAAGCCGCACATCCTGAGCACGCTGCACAGGCTGAGCATGCATGGCACACTCCGCAATTGTCTTTTGCCGCGGCCAGGCCCCCGCGCACCACCCTCGGGTCAGTGAGCATGACTGATCCAGAATCCGAGAGCACCTTGTGCAATACGTCGTAGTAGTCGGCTGGGGTAGGTGTTCCTTTCGCCATCAAAGACGCGATGCGATCCCGCACCTCCCCGGCGTTCGCGCTGGCAACCTTCATAGCTGCTGCTTCGATTGTCCCTTTTGGAGCGCCACTGGCGTCTACGTTTAGCACCTCGCCCATGATGTCGCGCCCTAGCTGCTTGACGTTCTCTGCGGCTCCCGCACCAATGCCGCCGCTGAGCGACTCGGGATGCATTCGTACGCCGCTAGAACGCGCCGACTCAACTGCCGCATGCAAAAGGTCGATCTTGCGCTTAGTTTGCTCTGAAAGTTCAATACCCATCGCAAATCCTCTTTCAATTCAGCCTGTGGATAAGGGGATGAGTCGCAAAAAATGACATTTGCAAAACCTTGATTGCAAATCGCGCAGTGGATTGCTTGACGGAAAGTCTCTATAACTGCGAGTGGCGATGAAGCAGGATGAAGAAATACTCGTTGTCTCCTACCCTGTTCCTGCCCTGCTGTCTTGGCCTACCTCTGAGTTTTGGCTGGGATCTCGGAGGTCCAGCCTTGTTTGCTCAGCCATTCTATGCCGCCCAAAAGAATCTGTCAATTTGATTTGAGCCAAACTCATCCGGAGTGTAAATTACTGAAAAACCACGGGCGCGAAGCCCCCAAAAGCCTTCGCCTATTGTGATTCCAATCACGTATCCACGCAGAAACTTCGGCCGCTTTCCGTCCGAGGGAACTCTGCATCCTGCCGAGTTGCGGTCATGCGGGTGGCGGACCGCATCGGCACATAGACCGCCCGCGCGGGCGGCCTGTGTGCGTTAGATGGATATATTTGCAGCTTATTGCCCCTGCGGAACCGGCTTGGACGCTTCCTGCTTCTTGTCACCAAGGTGGCGTGTAGGATGGTGCCTTCTATGCACAGCATGAACTCCACCACTCCCGCCTCGCCAATTGGGCCAGCAGGATAGATCGGTAACGAACGCCCTTTTCGCCCGGATGGATGAATTCACGCTAGAAAACAGCGGTTTGGTAGCGCCGATCATTCTCGGTTGTTGCATAATTGCCGATACACTCAACGAAGGCAGCTAGGTCCTCGAAAGTCGCCTTCCCGACAGTTTCCCGCTATCTCCGGGTCTGAGTGGATGACCAACACCTACAATCTGGTTCCGGGGAGCGGTGCTGCCCGCTGGGCATAAACTTGGCGCTCTTTCCGGATCGCCGACATTACACCAGGTGGTCCTTCGTCTGTCGCGGAAAATTGACTTGAGCCTTGCCGCGCTCGCCGTTACCATTTCTGGATACAACGTAGCAGGGAGGCAGGCATGGCCACTCCACTCGCCCCCAATCAGGCAGCCTTCTACGGCCAGTTCGTTGCTGCCGCCTACGAAATGTTCAAGGCCAACGAGAATGATCTTCGTCCCGTCCCGAAAAGCATTCCTTCCGGCTGGGAGCTTTCCGCCTGGATTAATATGTCGGACTTCCTCTTCCAGATCGAGGATCCGAAGTTCTACGGCATCGTGGTACACGAGATCGCCAACCCCGACAACCGCATCATCGCCATCCGCGGCACCGAGGGCATCATTGAGTGGCTCGACGACGCCGCGTCCATCGTGATGGTGCCGTTCAAGCAGGTGCCCTCCGCTGGCCGCGTGGCCTTTGGCTTCGACAACATCTACTCCACCATGAAGGTTGTGCCCGTGCCGCACACTGCGCCCGGAAAGATGGCCGCCGCTGTCGCTGAGCCCGATCTCACCGGCTCCTTCGGCGACCAGATCGAGCAGCTCGTCCTCCGGCGCGAGGCGGAACGCGGCGTTGTGCGCCAATTCGCCGCCGGCAGGACCCGCCGCGACCGTCCCACCATCGTCACAGCCCACAGCCTCGGCTCCGCGCTCGCCACGCTCTTTGTCCTCGAGAACAGCGTCAAACACAAATTGGACATCTCGCTGATCAGCACCCTGGCCTCGCCCAAAGTCGGCAACCTTGAGTTCAAGCACGTCTTCGCCGCCCTGCCGCTCACTTCCTGGCGCATCGTCAATATCCGCGACGTGGTCCCCAAGCTCCCGCCGACCATCCCCTTCATCCTCGACTATGAGCACGTCGACGTAGCCTGTTGCTGTAATGTAGGCGTCGTGCGATCCCACCCTTGCGGCAAAAACAAGTACGCCGCAAGGATGGGGCACCCAGAGCTTACACTAACCTTGAAAATTCTCTAGCAACATATAAGTATCAAAAACAAGCTGTCACTATAGACCGCCAACACAGAAACGGAATGGCGGATTTGCCATTCCGTTTCCAGGCTCGACTTCTTGAGGTGTTCCTATTGGATCGTGATGCTGACAGAGCCAGAACTCACCACTTGGTGAGTCTGAGTAACCGGTGTGGTTGTGGCCCCTCCCCCTCCTCCGCCACAGCCGGCTGTGTAAGCCGCCGCAGCTATCAGAACCAGCCCCATGCCAGCAGTCATCCAAATGCCTCGAACTGCCAGCTTTCTCCTCAAAAACACAAGAGGAAGCAGAAGAACAGGAAACAGAATCCACGAAGTGGCAGCGCCGGAGACAGTCTCAGAAAAGACCGTTGTGACTTGATAGGTTCCTTTGGGCGTTGTCGAGGAAGTTGTGATCGTCAGGGTGTTGGCTGTTGCTGAATAGCTGCACGCCGCTCCCGCTGGAAGATTCAGACAAGTTATCGAAACGCTATTCACGCTGGAAGGGAAAGTGACCGGATAGCTGGCCGGGGAGCCGGCTGATACGGTCGCTGCCGTTGAAGTAAATGTCGGCCCGGTTGTCGTTCCCGACGCGGAATCCACTTCAAACAGAAACACATTGGAAGTAAAACCGCCTGGAGATGGCGTTTGCACTGTAATTCCGACAGTATTTCCACTCGCGCCAATGTCGGCTGCTGGAACTTGCGCCGTGAGCTGGGTCGCGCTCACGTACGCTGTCGTGAGAGCGTATGTGCCCCAGTAGGCCGTCGAGCCTGTCGTGAATCCGGATCCGGTGACCGTCAGTGTGAATGTCGCGCCACCTGCGTTGGTAAACGCCGGCGAAATGCCGCTGATCGCAGGCGCGGGTGGACTGCTGATCGTGTAAGCGGCGGTAGCGATAGCGCTGTTGACGTAACCCGACGCGATTGCAACCGCTTGCAGCGTTTCCGTCGACGAGACAACAATGGGAGCCGTGTATTGAGACACCGTCGTTCCACCGTCGGCTGTATACTCAATCGTCGCGCCGGGCGTGGCGTCAGTGATGGTGACTGTCTGCGGCGCGAAATAGGTACCAGCGGGAACAGAAAAGACAGGAGTAGCCGCCGGCGGCGTAATGACGTAGGCGCTGGATGTCACGCCGCTGATGCCATACCTGGGAGCCGTTGCGATTGCCTGGATGGTTACAGACGACGAGACCGCGACCGGTCCACTATACAAAGTCGAGGCTGTGCTCGGCGTTGTTCCGTCCGTTGTGTAGTAGATGCTGGCGTTTGGCATCGCATCGAAGATTGTCACCGGGCCGCCGCTGACGTAGGTTCCAGGCGTGGTGCCGAAAACCGGATTGGGCGTTGCCGGCAACGCGGCCGCGGATGGCTGATACTCCCAAACGTCGTTCAGAGGATCGGTCTCGATATCGCTGAAGAAGCTGTCACCCTGCCCCCAGCCGGAGAAGAGCCATAAATTGCCGCTTTTATCGGTCCAGCTCATTGCCCTCGTGCGGCTCCCGGGGACGTTTCCGCCGGCTGGAGTTCCCGGAGTTCCATACACTCCCGTCTGACCACCGCATTGCACACCACCAACACCTCCAGGCGAGACAAAGATACAGCCGCTTGTCGAGATGTTTCCTCCCATCCACGTCCACAGGTTTGTGGATGGGCTGTAGTACCACAGATCGTTGATGGGGCCGATAAAGTCCCCGTCGGGATCCACGCCGCGACCAGCGATCGATTCGCCAGCGTGATCCAGCCCAGTGCCCCCGAAGAGCCACAGATTGCCCTTGCTGTCGATCCATTGTGCAGCCGGTGTACGGCCCCCGGGGATATTTCCGGAGGCAGGGACGCCCAGTGTGCCATTTACACTCAACTGGCCGCAGAAATAGCCACCGAACAAGCCCGTCCCGGCAGCATAGTCCTTGCAGGTAATCGTGCTTGGTCCATTTCCACCCATCCAGGTCCATTCCTTCGTGGAAGGATTGAACTTCCAGAGGTCGTTCAGCATGTAATTCACATCCACGCCGCCAAAGAGCCAGAAGTTACCGCTGCTGTCGGTCCAGGTTGCAGCCTGTTCACGGCTGCTGGGGATGTTTTCCAGGGCAGGTATACCCGGGGTGCCGTACACTCCCAACTCGCTCCCAACGATGGGATCCAGAAAATTGCTTCCGCCCATCCAGGCCCATTGGTTCCGGGAAGGATTGAACTCCCACATGTCGTTGAGTGCGACACTGTCGCCAGCGGCATCCTGACCGGTGCCCCCGAAGAGCCAGAAGTTGCCGCTGGTATCGATCCAGCTCGCCGCGTTATAGCGGCTCCCGGGAATGTTTCCCGGCGCAAATTCGCCCAGCGTGCCATAGACTCCTGGCTGTCCGTAGGAGCTGTAAAACGAAAGCACTTCCTGGTTGCTTCCGCCCATCCACGTCCATAGGTTCGTCGGTGGATCGTATCTCCATAGGTCGTTGAGTTCGCCAAGCACTCCGTTTGAGTCGTATCCGTAGCCCCCGAAGAGCCAGAGGTCTCCGTTGCTGTCAATCCAGCTCGCGGATCCCGAGCGGGCTCCCGGGAGGTTTCCGGCCGCAGGCGTTCCCAGGGTGCCGTACACGCGTAACACATACGCTCCTGAAACTGATCCTGCACTTCCGCCTATCCACGTCCATTCGTTGGTGGAAGGAGTGAACTCCCATAAATCTTCATACTGTTCCGCCGATAAGAGGCTCGAAGTGCCCCCGAAGAGCCAGACATTGCCGTTCTTGTCAATCCAGCGCACAGAGCCACTGCGCGCTCCAGGGCCATTTCCAGTCGCAGGAACGCCCTGCGTGCCATATCGTCCGGTTCCGGACACTACATCGTTCCCGCCCATCCACGCCCATTCTCCCAGGGTTGACGTTGAACCGATGGAGTAAACGGCCGATGCAATGGGACTGCCGAGATAGTTGTTGGCGACCGCAATCGCCTGAACGACTGTTGACGATGAGACGGTAAGCGGAGTTGTGTAGACAGCCGAATTGGCCGTTGGGGCCGTTCCATCTTTGGTGTAATAGATCGTCGCGCCGGGGATCGTGTCGCTGATTGTGACGGTCTGGGGCGCGGCATAGGTTCCCGAGACCACGCTGAAAGCAGGCGCGGCAGCGGCCGGAATGTTCATGGTATAAGTTGCTGTCGTCACTGTGCTGTTCGAGGAACCGCTGGCCACGGCATAGGCTTCGATGGTCTCCGACGAGGTAACGGGAATCGGCGCCGTGTACGGGGCGGCCGTTGTGACTCCGTCGATGAGGTAGTAAATGGCGGCTCCTGGAGTTGGGTCGGAGATGGTCACGAATTGCTCGGTTGCGTAAGTTCCGGCGGCCGGCGAAATGACCGGCGCAGCGGTCACCGGCAAACTGGCCGATCTGAACTGGAATTCCCAGAGATCTTCAAAGTCGCCCCATACGCTGGCCAGGTTGACGCCTGCGCCGCCAAACAGCCAGAGGTTTCCCTTGCCATCGCTCCAACTGGCCGCATTCGCGCGGCCGCCGGGGGTATTTTCAAAGGCCGGCGTCTGATATGTGCCGTAGACTCCGAGCTGGCCGCAGTAGGTGGACGCGCAGAGCACCGTGCTGCTCCCGCTCATCCACGTCCATGCGTGGCTGGAAGGATTGAACTCCCACAGGTCGTCGAGATAGCCCCATTTACCGCCTGAATCCATGCCGTCGCCGCCAAACAGCCAAAGATTGCCGTTGCCGTCGGTCCAGCCGGCTGCGCCCTGCCGGGCGCCTGGGAAGTTGCCGGAGGAGGGCGCCTGCAATGCGCCGTAGATGCCGGGCGCGCCGCACTCTTCTGTCAGCGGAGTGGTGCAGGTGGAAGGGTAGGTGCTGTTGCCGCCCATCCACGTCCACTGGTTGGTGGAAGGACTGAACTGCCAAAGGTCATCAAGCAACCCGGAATTTCCAGCCGAGTCGAGTCCGAGGCCCCCAAAGAGCCAGAAATTGCCCTTGCTGTCTGTCAAGCCGGAGGACGAAGAGCGGGCTCCGGGAATGTTCCCGGCGGCTGGTGTGCCCTCCACGCCGTATACGCCCGACGCTCCGGTTAGATTGCTGCCACCCATCCAGGTCCATTCGCTGGTGGAAGGGTTGAACTCCCACAGGTCGTTGAGGTTGCCAAAAGATCCTGCCGAATCGTATCCTCTGCCGCCGAACAGCCAGAAATTGCCCTTGCTGTCTGTCCAACTGACTGCATGCATTCGCGAGCCGGGGGCGTTTCCAGCGGCCGGCGTGCCCAGTTGGCCGTAGACTCCGGGTTGGGCGCAAGAGCCGCTGATCAACTGGCTGGAACTCTGGCTGCTCCCGCTCATCCACGTCCATTCGTTGGTGGACGGATTGAACTCCCAGAGATCGTTGAAGTACTTCATGCAGGAACCGTAGTTGTTGCCCCCGAAGAGCCACAGGTTTCCCTTTGCATCGGTCCAACTGGCTGCGCCCTGGCGGCCTTCCGGAATGTTCCCGGCGGCTGGCGTGCCCAGTGTGCCTGTTGTGCCGGGAGCAATCGACAGCCCATTCAGCGTGCTGATTCCGCCCATCCACGCCCAAACATTGGTGGAGGGATTGTACTTCCAAAGATCATTCATATAGCCGGATTTGCCGGCCGAATCGAAGCCATTGCCGCCAAAGAGCCAAAGATTTCCCGAATTGTCCGTCCAGGTGGTGGCGCTATCGCGGTTCGATGGCATGTTTCCCAATGCGGGTGTTCCCAGCGTGCCGTAAACGGCGAGTTGAGGGGTCTGCGGCCCGCCCATCCAGGCCCAATCTTGTGTTGCCGATGCCTGCCAGATGATGTAATCCGCGGTGGCCTTGGCGCTGTTCAGGTAGTTGCCGGCGACCGCAAACGCCTGGATGATTGCCGATGAGGAGAGGGTGATCGGAGTTCCGTACACCGCCGAATTGGCCGTTGGCGCCGTTCCATCGGTGGTGTAATAGATTTTCGCTCCGGGGGTAGCGTCACTCATTGCAACCGTCTGTGCCGTGGCATATGTTCCTGAGGCCAGGCTGAAAGTGGGAGCGGCGGCGACCGGAATATTCACCGTATAAGTGGCCGTCGCCAGGGCGCTCTGCGGGTATTCACTGGCCACGGCGATGGCCCGGATGGTTTCTGACGAGGAAACGGCGATGGGACCGCTATAGACATTGGAACTGACCGTAGGCGTTGTATTGTCCGTGGTGTAATAGATCGTCGCGCCGGGTGTCGTGTCGCCGATGGTGACCGACTGCGCCGAGGTGTAGGTTCCCCCCGGCGGGCTGAAGGTTGGCGTAGCGACCGGCGTGGCGCTGGAAACGTTCAGGGTAACCGTCGTGGTTTCCGAGGTACTGCCACTGGTTCCGGTGACGATCATTGGATACGTGCCGAAGGCGACTGCGGAACCGGCAGTGATCGTCATCGTGGATGTGCCGGCGCCGGTGATCGAAGTTGGGTTGAAGCTGACGGAGACGCCGGCTGGCTGTCCACTGGCCGACAGGGAAATGGCGGAATGGAACCCGCCCCGGATCGTGGAGGTGATCGTCGATGTGCCGCTACCGCCGGCGCCGCTCGTCGGCACGGAGACCGGACTGGGAGCGGCAGTAAGGAAGAAGGATGGCGCGACTTCCGATGCAGTGGGCCCATACTCCCACAGATCGTTGAGCCAGGCTGGACAGTAGCTGCCGCTGTTGCAGCCAGAACCGCCAAAGATCCAGAAATTGCCGCTGCTGTCGGTCCAACTGGCCGCGGCTTGCCGGCCGCCAGGCATATTCGTTGCCGCTTGCACGCCCAATGAGCCGTACACTCCAAGCTGGCCTCCGGAATTGCCGCCATTATTGGGGACCGTGCTGCTCCCACCCATCCAGGTCCACAGATTCGTCACAGGGGTGAACTTCCAGATATCATTGAGCAGGCCCCAGGTTCCAGCCGAATCTACGCCCCATCCTCCAAAGAGCCAGATATTTCCGCTCTGGTCGGTCCATTGAACCGCACCGGAGCGCGCGCCAGGAATATTCCGCGCGGCAGCAGTCCCCAACGTGCCGTACACGCCCGATCGGCTGCAGGTTAGGCTCCCGGTTATGCAGCCGGGTACAAAAGTGCTGCTCCCTCCCATCCAGGTCCATTCATTCAGCGAGGTGTCGAACATCCACAGGTCATTGAGATTTCCCGTCTTGGATGTGGAATCAAAGCCAAACCCGCCAAACAGCCATAGATTGCCGTTGCTGTCAGTCCAGGTGAAACCAGGAGAGGCGCCTCCAATCGCGGAGACAGGAGGAGTGCGGCCGCCCGGACTGCTGGTTGCAGAAGGCGTACCCAGAGTGCCGTACACCCCCGGGTAACTCCCATAATCCGGTGCGTTGCCAGTGGGCGTACTGTTCCCGCTCATCCATGCCCATTCGTGAGTGGAGGAATTAAACTCCCACAGGTCGTTGATCGAGGTACCTTCAAGACTGAAGGAGCTACCGATGTTGTAGGATACCTGGGTATTCCCTCCAAATAACCAGACATTGCCGGTCTTGTCAGTCCAGGTGAACGCTCCACTGCGGCCCTGCGGGATGTTTCCGGCAGCGGGCGTCTGAAGTGTGCCGGGCACGGCGGGTCCGCTGCAAGCCGCGCTTCCATATAGGCAGGCTGTTGGAAAGGTGCTGCTCCCGCCCATCCATGTCCACTGGTTGATGGATGAGTTGAACATCCACAGGTCATTCAAATAACCTGTGTTCCCTGCGGAATCCTGTCCGTATCCCCCAAACAACCAGAAATTGCCGCTGCTGTCGATCCAACTGGCCGCGCCCGTGCGTCCGCCAGGAGTATTGCCCGCGGCCGGCTGACCCAGTGTGCCGTAGACGCCGGGAGCGCTGCCGTTGACCGCATTGCTTCCACCCATCCACGCCCATTCGTGACTGGAAACATTGAACTCCCAAAGCGCGTTCACTGTTTCCTGGTTGTACGTGCTGCCGACAATCTTGTAATCAAAACCGCCGAACAGCCACAGATTGCCTTCCTTGTCGACCCACTGGATCGGGAACTGGAGACTGCCGGGAGTGTTTGTTTCGGCTGGCGTCTGATATGTGCCGAACACAGGCGATACGGCGCAGGTGATGCATCCATTTGAACCATGGGCCGGGACGGTGCTGCTTCCTGCCATCCAAGCCCATTCCTGCGTGGAGGAGTTGTACTCCCAAACGTCGTCGAGAATAGCATCGGTTCCATTTGCGTCGAATCCGGTTCCTCCGCTGCCAAAGAGCCAGAGATTTCCATTCGTGTCTGTCCAGCTGATCGCCGAGCCGCGGCCGCCGGGAGTGTTTCCGGAGGCTGGTACGCCCCGTTGCCCATACACGCCGGCCGGTTGGCTATTCTGGCTGCTTCCGGCCATCCAGGTCCATTCATTTGGAACCGTGCTTTGCGCGGTCGCAAACGGAATGACTGAAAACGATATCAGCGCGATAAGTCCCGTAGCGAGCAGAACTCGCAGGCGCAAGACTTCCAAGTTAGCAAACATGACACTACACCTCATGACCTGGCACGGCATGGCTAGGGATATCCATGAACTGCGCTTATTTTTCTGCAATCATCTTATGGATTACTCCAGACATTGCAAGTGAAAAGCGAAGTTCTTGAGGCATGTGCCTTCTGTTTTGGAAATGTCGCTTGCCGCCATTGGCGCGCCATCGCAACCAGTCGAATCAGGCGCAAAATCAGGCGCAACAGCCATGTCCTTTTGATCTCACTGGATCGTGAGTGTCACACCTCCGGAACTGGTGACCTGATGCGTGGGACTCGTCAGTGACACAGAAGAGGAACCGCCACAACCCACAGCAGTTGCAACCCCTGCCAGAATCGCCAGCGCCAGCGAAGCCGCGAACCAGTTGTTGCGTCCCACTAACTTCCTGCGCATGAACAGAAGCGGCAGCAAGAGCAGGGGCAACACGACAAACGCCGAAGCCGATCCCGCCATCGTCTCAGTAAACACCACCGTAATTTGGTAGGTTCCCTTGGGCGTTGTTGGCGAAGTCGCGACCGTCACAGCGCCGGTGGTTGAGGCGTAGCTGCAGGTGGCGCCGGTGGGAAGGTTCAGGCATGTTACCGAGACACTTGCCGCTGGGGACGAAAGTGTTACTGGATAGCTGGCAGGCACCCCGGCCGTCACCGAAGCCGCTGATGTTGTAAATACTGGCGCTGGGCCTGACCCGGTTTCCGCACTATCGACTTCAAATTGCAGCGCATTGGATGTGCCTCCTCCCGGGGTGGGAGATTGCACGGAAACAGCGGTGATTCCGGCGCTGGAAATCTCGGCAGCGGTCACCTGCGCCGTCAATTGACTTGAACTCGTAAACTGCGTGGCAAGAGCGGTTGTTCCCCAATAAACCGTAGAACCAGAGACAAATCCGGTTCCGGTCAACGTAAGCGTGAAGGCTGATCCGCCGGCACTGCCAAATGCCGGAGACATGCTGCTGAAGGAGGGTGCGGGATTCGGCGGGCTGTCGACCTCCAGCTTGGCGGTTGCTGTTGCCGTGGTGTAGTCGGTTGTGTCGGCCGCGGTGAACGTAACCGAGAGCGTGTCATTGCCCACAGCAGGCGTGACGCCTGCGGCCGGATTGTAGACGAAGGTTCCGGGAACGGAAGCGGTCGCATCGAGTTGCGTTGCAGACAATGCAGTACCGTAAGTGATCGCTGCTGGTGTTGCCCAGGAAATGCTCGGCGTTGCCTGGTTTACTGTCAGTGAGACCGTCGCCGTGGCCGTGTTGTAATGCGTGGTGTCGGTGGGGGTAAAGGTCACCGAAAGCGTCTGCTTGCCGGCGCCCAACACTGCCCCTGACGCCGGCGTATAGGCAAAGCTTCCAGCGATGCCGCCCGAACTCGCATTCAGCTGGGCTGCCGACAGTGCCGTGCCGTATGTGATGGCTGCCGGCGCTGTCCAGGAAATTGCGGGAGTGGTTGCAGCTTGTGTCACCGTCACCGCAGAGCTAGATCCTGCAGCGCCGTTGTATGTGGACGAGCTGGACGAGTCAGGCGTGTAACTAGCGGCCAGGGTGTCGCTTCCAACGGCCAGCGATCCCGCGGGAATGCCGATTGATGCGCTGCCGCCACTGAGGACTGTCGTTGCGGAGGTATAGCCGCCGCCTGTCAGTATCACTGCTCCAGTGGGCGCCGGGCTGCCGGTTCCACCACTGACGGCAACTGCGACCGTCAACGCTTGCGCCGTCGTGATGTTGAAAGCTGATGGCGTAACAGAAACCGTGGGTGTCGCCTTCGCCGGACTGGTAACTGCAATCGGGGCAGAACCCGTGGCGCCGCTGTAATTTGCGGAGCTCGCCGTATCGGGAGTGTAAGTAACTGTCAGAGTGTCACTGCCTATAGCCAGTGAACCGGCAGAAATTGCGAGAGTCGCGCTTCCATTGGCAAGTGCAGTTGCCGCTGAAGTATAACCCCCACCGGTGAGAACCACCGTGCCGGTTGGGGTTGGGCTGCCGTTCACCGTGACAGTGACATTCAGCGCTTGCGCCGTCGAAATGCTGGACGAAGAGGGCGTGACAGAAACCGTGGGTGTCGTCTTCGCCGGACTGGCGACTGCAATCGGGGCAGAGCCCGTGGCGCTGCTGTAATTTGCGGAGCTCGCCGTATCGGGAGTGTAAGTAACTGTCAGAGTGTCACTGCCTATAGCCAGTGAACCGGCAGAAATTGCGAGAGTCGCGCTTCCATTGGCAAGTGCAGTTGCCGCTGAGGTATAACCACCACCGGTGAGAACCACCGTGCCGGTTGGGGTCGGGCTGCCGTTCACCTTGATGGTGACATTCAGCGCTTGCGCAGTTGAAATGCTGGACGAAGAGGGTGTGACGGTAACAGCGGGGGCTGTCACGCCGGCCAGAGTCACGGTTGCGGATGTGCTGCCGGAAAAGCTGGAATCGCCCGGATAGCTGGCTTCAACCAGGTGATTGCCCGCGCCCACCGGATCAGCATGGTTCAAAGTGGCTGCGGCGGTCTGTTGCCACTGTGCCACGAAGACGGATGCCGTGTTGCCAAGCTCGTTTGCTGTGCCCAGATCCGGATAACCATCCCCGTTGAAGTCGGCAGCGGCGATCGAAACCGGCGAAACAGAGGAAGGCAGACTGACGCTGGCGGCAGTGAAAGTGCCATCGCCCTGGCCCAGAAGAATGGTGATGGTGCTGTCGCCGGAATTGGCAACCGCCAGATCCGGCTGCCCGTCCCCGTTAAAGTCCGCTGTGACCAGTGAGAGGGGATAGTTGCCGGTGGATGGCGAAGATCCGGCAGCATGAAAGGTGCCGTCGCCATTGCCTAAAAAGACAGCTACGGATTTCTCCTCGGCAATGGTCACGGCGAGGTCGGTTTTCCCGTCGCCATTGAAGTCCGCCGCGACAATGGAGGAGGGATATTCGCCCACCGCGTGGCTTTCGCTGGAAACGGTGAAAGTGCCGTCACCATTACCCAGAAGAATTGCGATGCTTTCATTGTTGGGCCGCGCCACGGCCACGGCCAGGTCGGCTTTTCCATCCCCATTGAAGTCCGCCACGGTAATGCTCTGCGGAGCGCCCTGCAGGGTAATTGCCGGAGCTATAGTGAAAGTGCCGTCGCCATTGCTCAGGAAAATGGAAATCGTGTTATTGGCGTAATTGGAGACGGCCAGGTCGGGAAGCCCATCACCATTCAGGTCGCCTACTGCAATCCCCGCAGGCAAAACCCCGGCTGAAAGTACAGAAGCGGCTGGAGTGAAAGTGCCGTCGCCGTTGCCCAGCAGGATCGTGACCGAGTTATAGCCGGAGTTGGTTACAGCAAGGTCGAGTTTTCCGTCGCCGTTGAAATCGCCGACGGCAATGGCCTGCGCCGAAGGCACATTCTTCACAGTGATTCCGGCCTGAAAGGTCCCATCTCCATTGCCCAGCAGGATGGTTACGGTTCCATCATTGCGATTGGCTACCGCCAGATCAGCAATGCCATCACCGTTGAAATCGCCCGTGGCAACGCCCTGCGGATCGGCCCCGGCCGCCAGATCCAGCGAATTCTTCCAGTTCAACAAGGGTGTGCCTGCAACGAGGCTTGCCGTACCCAGAATTGCATTGCCGTTGCTGGTATCGAGAAATGAGACGGACCCGCCCGGCGCAGAGGCTCCGCCCGTCCCTGAAACGGTTGCTGTCAGGCTGTAGCTTCCTGTGCTGCCACTTTCCGCAACAGAGGTTGTTGAAGAATGGGTCCCATTCACCGTAAGCGATGAAGTGGAAGAGGAACTGGACGCATACGTGCTCGTGCCGGCAAAAACGGCCTTGTAGGAGTGAGCTCCGATTCCCGGCATGAAGCGCAGCGTCGCCGTGCCGTCCTTTTTGAGCTGCGCGGTTCCCAGCAAATGGCTGTCCGTGCAGTAGGCCGCGGTTGCGTCGCAGAATTTGACTATGCCTGGAGTAACGGGAGTTGAGCCCGCAGTCACGCTTGCCGTCAGACTCACCGCGGTTCCCACCGAAACCTGCGTAGCCGCTGCGCCAGAGGAGGTCACGGCCAGTGCTGTCGCAGTCTGCGCAGAGGCTACGCTGTAGAGTGCTGTCGTTGCGGATGCAATGCAGTATTCGCTGGTGGCCTGGATTACGCTGTTCGTGCTGTTGGCACAGGCCAGCAGGTAATAAGGCGTATTCGGCCATATGCCGGACGGTACTGTGGCCGTGATGGCGCCCGATGACGACGCACCGGCCACAAGTGCCTCCACGGAGCGAGCCCCCAATGGAAACACGAATCCATTCCGGCTGGTTGCATCGGAAAGATAATACTGCGTGAAAGAGGAGCCGGCCGGCGCCTGTCCCAGGTTGGCCGTTGTATCGGTAACCGAAAAGGTTGCGCCTGGATAAATTGCTCCGGGTGGCGTACTGACCTCCGTCGCCATGAGACCCGGGAGTTGCACGGTAACCGGCAGGTGGAGGCTTTGCGTCAGGTTGCCGCTGGTCCCGGTCACTCCGACCAGGATGGATGGGCTGGCCACTGCGCCGGTGGTTGAAACGGTCAGGGTCGAGGTGCCCGAACCGCTGATCGAAGACTGGCTCAGCGAGACCGATGCTCCTGGCGCCGAGCCGAGAACATAGGCGCGCAGAATTGCGGTTCCCGTGAATCCGTTCGTTGGGTGCAGTGAAATCTCGACGGTCCCCTGCGCGCCCTGAAGAATGGTCATTGAGTTGGAAGAGGAGAGGAGCGAGAAGTTCGGCGTTGTTGTAACCGGACTGAGAGCATCGATCAGGCCCTGCCCGTTTGGAGACCCCAGCCCGGTCGCGAGATCGTAGCCTGAAACCGCGGAGAAGAGGTCCGGGCTATAGCTGTTGAAGTTGTTGCCGCCGGCTATATCGTGAAAAGCATTGTTGTACCCGTTGGTCTGCGCCAGCGCATAAATCTGCGGGTTCAAGAATCCGATGGGCTGTCCATTGGCCTGCTGGTTGACCAGCGCCATGAAGCTGGCCCATATCGGAGAGGCTGCGCTGGTTCCTCCAGAACTCCCCTGATCGCCATTGACCTCCGCATAAACGTTGGTTGCCACGGCTGCCACATCGGGAATGTTCCGCAGCGTGGCTGAACCCTGATTGGAACCATTGATCAACGGAGCCTGGTAGCTGGCAATGGGATAGCCGGAATCGTTGATTCCACCGCCGCTCATGGGCCACGCCGTCTCGGACGCCCAGGCGCCTCCGGGCGTACTGGTTGCAAGAACGGTGCCGCCAACGGCGGTTACGTATGGATCGTCTGCCGGAAAGAGGCTATTCCAGCAGCTTCCAGTGCAACCGGGCAGTGAAAAGGCGCCCCCATCTCCGGAGGAAGCAAAGAAGCTTTGCCCCTGTACTGCAAACTCCTGAAAGACCGCCTCATAGGAGACCAAATCCGTCTCCGGAGAAAACACATACGAGCAACTGAGCTGTCGGGCGTTGTCATCTTCCGCCATCTGAATCAATATATCGAGCGGCGTGGACCCTTCATAAACAACCACAGCGGAAAGATGAGGCGCAAGAGAAAGCGCCATCTCGATATCGAGCGCGGCTTCACTGTCGTCACAGGAAGTTCCGCAATTCCCGCTCATGCCATCCAGCAAGACATTGACGACCGGCACGTTCAGGGATTGTCCCTGGCTGCTGAAATAGCTCTGAACATCGCTCAATTTGTAACTTTCCATGGAAAAGATGCCAATGGTTTGACCGCTGCCATCCAGGGTCACTCCGGGAACATACGCATTTCTCAGATCGCTCGAGAGAAAGCTTCCATTCACACCGGAACCCAAGTTAGCCGCCGCATTGGAGGCAGAAGCGAGTGGCCGGACAGCACTCGCCCGGCGGGGCAAGTTTTGCGTGCTCAGCCCCATGATGCCCTGGAGCGGAATCGCGGTATCTACGGAAGGCTCGACATCGGGAGCATAAAAAGTGCGCGCTTCCGTGGGATGGCGATAGACCTGCATTTTTACGCCAAAGGTGCGTTCCACGGCTTCCACTGAGCCGCTCACATGCACCACCAGTCGATTGGCGGAACTCTTCTTGACTGTCAGTCCATGCGCGCGGGCAAATGCCTGCACCTGTCCCAGATCGTCCTCGGTGGGGCCAAATCGTTCCGTGAATTCCTCCACGGACAGAAAATGCCGGTACTCGGGACTCGCCGGGTTATAGAGATCCTGAAGCAGATTCCTGAGTTGCTCCGGATTGCGCAGTTTCAGCGTAAGTGTCAGATCCATCGGCTGATTGGCTGGCAGCTTGCCGATCGCTCTTATTCCGCTTGGGGCGGCCAAATGGGTGGCGAGCGATTGCCGGGTTCTCGTTTCCCGGGCAATCGGATTCCTGGCCGCTTGTGCCCAGGTTTCGCCAGGAGAAATATTCAATAACGCAACAAAAAACGTGGTGATTACAAGCGAGTTCAAAGATCGCATGGTGCTCCCAGTCAAGAACAATGAGCTGTTTTTGGTTCTTGTCTCTTCTGTCCTATCGGCAGCCAAGTCCTAAATCTTCTGTAAATTCCCATTCCTCGGTGTAGCTGGTTCCTGTTGGCGGAGAAGCCAGCTTGCGGAGGGCGTTTTTACATGTAAACGATTGATTTAACAGTGCATGCAACGCGAATTGAAAGCGAAATTCCCATAACCCTGCCTGCGATTCTACGGATCCTGAATCGGAACCTTCGCTCGAATGTACTCATGGAAGCGGAATGGGGAATGTCAAGTCGCCATGGCGACTGGAATCCCATGCCCAACCGCCAGGTTGGCGACAGGGGAGCCTCCTGGAGGCTCGGCGCTTCACATTACTGACCACCTTGGGGAAAGCCTGGCAGCTCTCAGTACCACTTGATCCCGCCCACTTCTGCGATCCGTTCATGGGCTGCGGCCGGGCGGAGATACCGAAGGGTTGTTTCAAAATTAGCGTGGCCAGCGTATTCCATTACCGTCCATGGACCGATGTTGTTGCGGAGCCAGGTCGCGATGCAGGTACGGCGGAACTTGTGCAGTTCAAAGTCCTCGCATCCGCGGTCTCCCCTGGTTCCTGCGATACAGTTTGCGCACCATCCGCATTCGATGTCAGCGCGCCTTGCCATTCCCTTTACCATGGGCAACAACTTGGTATTCGGTTTTCCCGTGGAGGTCGGAACGATCAGGTTCTGGTTTGGGTGCTGCTCCTTCCAATTAGTCAGTTCCTCGAGGAAATCGAGCGGAATCGGGATGTCGCGTTCTTCATAATCCTTCACTTTGAAGTCGAACTTTGCCTCGCTGGCGTTGTTCGATTTTCTTGACAGTGAACCCAAGGTTGAGTACGTGGTGGCGATGGCCTCCAATGCAGTCTTGAAGCGCAAGGCGGAAGAAGCGATTCAGGTGGCTCGCCTGATGAGCGGGTTGACCGACGAGACCGAGCATGTGTATGACGAGACGCGCTATGCGGCCAGCAGTTGGAAGCGCGAGCGGCGCGTGATCATCAAGGCGGAGGTGGTGCAGGAAGGCGACGGGGCACCCAAAGATAATCCGCGCTTCGTGGTCACCAATATGGGACAGAGCCCGCAGTGGATCTACGAAAATGTCTACTGCCCGCGCGGCGAAATCGAGAATCGATAACGTACGATATTTTTCGCACATTTGATTCGAGTTTTATGCTTGGGAGGTTG
>CAZFMB010000075.1:0-20810 GCA_964520005.1 uncultured Occallatibacter sp. | reverse complement strand
TTCCCTTCCTGGCGAACATCGGCTGGAAGGCCACCAATGCCACCATCTTCGGCATTGGCGGACAGAGCACGCGTTTTGGTGGACGGCTCTTCGGCGGACTCGGCATTCCGCTGCCCATCGGCAAAAGCATCGTGGCCGTACCCTCGGCGGGATTCACGCAGGAGCCCAAGACTGCGGTGAACCTGAACAACATGCTGAATGCTGCACTCGATGCCTGCGAGTTAGCAACCCTCTGCAATCCCGCATCGTACCCGCTGATGAGCGGCCATATACCCACAACACTGGACTACGCGGTGCGCGTCACACAGCGCGAGCATCCGCACTTCGCCTTCGATATCGGTATCGGCCAGGTGGCGGGTAACATCGGATCCATCTATGTTCCGAACCCCTATTACCCCGCGGTGGGGCCACCGGTTGTCACGACGCCCGTCAATCTACAGGCGCGCCACGTCGTCGGCATGGGCCTCAGCTACCGCTACTGATAGTTGTATTCAAGAGGATTGGAGCACAGAAGGCTTCCTGTACGGTATTGACCAGAACGGGGAAGAGGGCATGAGTACGCTTGCTACATAGCACCCATGCCCTCGCCCCGCGCAGTGAAAATCGATTCTCTCCGCGGAGCAGGCGCGAAAGAACCAGGAGGTTCTTCTCATGCAAATCTTCCGCTCCGCGCGTTGGCTTTTGCTGACGCTGTTTCTCGCTCTGATTCCCGCATCATCCCACGCGCAAGTCGCCATCTCTGTCGGATTCGCTCCGCCGGAAATGCCCAGCTACGAGCAGCCGTACTGCCCTGAACCCAACCTCATGTGGATGCCCGGCTACTGGGCCTACGATCAGGATCAGGGCGACTACTATTGGGTGCCCGGCTCCTGGGTACAAGCTCCCTATGACGGCGCGCTTTGGACGCCTCCATACTGGGGATGGTACGGCGGCCATTACAGATTCCATCGCGGCTACTGGGGCCGTCACGTCGGCTATTATGGCGGCGTGAACTACGGCTACGGCTACGGGGGCATCGGCTACTCCGGCGGCGAGTGGCAAGGCAACAACTTCCGCTATAACACCGCGATCACGCGCGTTGATGAAAACAGAATCCACTCCACCTACAGTGACCGGACGATCGTGGAGAATAACACCATTGCTAACAGCGGCCGCGTCGCCTATAGCGGCGGTCCCCACGGCATTCAGCACAAAGCCCAGCCTTCTGAACTGGTAGCCGCGCGCGACAAGCATACGGCTCCAACCAGCGTACAGACGCAACACGCAGCAGCGGCCAGAACCGACAAAACTTCATTTGCCAAGACCAATGGCGGCCACCCCCAGAACGTAGCAGTCGCCAAGCCGTTGGCCCCGGTAAAGAGCACTCCAGTTCCTGGTTCGAAGGCTGAAGCAAAGACAGGGCCTCAATCGCACGCTGCGCCCGCTCAGCACAAGGCTCCGGTGCAACACGCCACCCCCGCGCAGCACAATGCTCCCGTTCAACACAATGCTCCGGCTCAACACGCCATGCCTGCGCAGCATCCTGCCCCGCACCAGGAGTCCCGCCCTGCTCCGCAACAGCAATCGCATCCCGCTCCGCAGCAGCAATCGCATCCCGCTCCGCAGCAGCAATCGCATCCTGCCCCGCAGCAGCAATCGCATCCTGCTCCGCAGCAGCAATCACGCTCTGCACCACAGCAGCAATCGCGTCCTGCGCCGCAGCAGCAGTCACACCCAGCTCCACAGCAGCAGTCCCACCCTGCCCCACAACAGCAGTCGCATCCTGCTCCGCGGCAGGAGCAGCATACCGCTCCGGAAAGCAAGCCGAGGTAAACCCGCTGTGTAGAGTCTGGCGTTCCCTCTACAAAGACCCACAGTTCACGTGGGTCTTTGTGCATTTTGTGGAAGCTGTGGGCCTATTTACGCCTGTGAATCCACAAACGGCTACGGGAGCCCCAGGTCCCGCATTTGGAACCTGAGAATTTACGTACCTCATGGCGCGAAGCGCGTCCGCCTGGACGGTCAGTCCAAAAACGGAAAGAGCCGCCCGGCAACAGGGCAGCTCTCTCCTCAGGGAGAATAGTTCCAACGGAGGCAAAACCATCAGAACTTTCTGGCTGCATACTAGGTGCGGGGGATGGGAGTGTCAAGAGCAAATCTAGAAAGAAATAAGTGCTTATACATCAATAACTTAATAAATATTTTTTGGGAAATGCACAGATACCATCTTCGACGCTTCTTCGCCTTTTCAATTCAGCTATATACCGCCTTTTCCATGCGTTTTCTAGGGTTTCGTGCGGGTTATCCCCTGGTTTCCCTCTGTATTTACCCTTCGGATGCTGCCTCCTGTTTTTCGCCCGATCTTCTCCCCCGCTTACTCCCGCAAATTCAGGCTGATGAACTCGATGTCGTACATCGAGGAAATCGGTTTGCCGCGCGCCAGGCGGTAAAGTATACGGAAGCCGCCCAGAAAAAACCCCAGCAAAAGCGATACGCTGCAGCCGATCAGCACCAGAACAGTGATCCCCCACAGCAGCTTTCCGGTCTTCAATATTTCCGACTCGCCCTGCTGCTGTAGCGGCGTCAGTTCCGTCTCGTAGTGCACCGCGGCCAACAGCTTGTGGCTATCGTCGGTGAAGGCGTTCCCGCTCACCAGAGCCACCAGCGGCCCGCTGCGCCGCACCTCCAGCGCCGCCAGGCCCGAATCCTGCAGCGGCTTGGGCCAGGCAGCCTGTGCCTGCTGGCCTCCGCGTATGCCGGCTTGAATGTAATCGCGAATCGTCTTTTCCTGCGCTGCGGCTAGTTGCGGCGTAGGGTAGTCGATGATGGTCAGCGTGGCCGGCCCCGTGCGCAATGTGTAGCTGGCGGTCACAGCCTCCGCGCCGCGATCAAAGCCCACCAGCTCCGGCGGCAGCACGCCACCCGCTCCGGCATAGCCTGCCGGTCCCACGGCGTAGTGTGTCGTTTGCCCATCCAGTTGGGCCTTCGGCAGGTTCGCAAGAATAGGAGGCGTCAGCGCCTTGCCGCCCTCCGGTTGCGGCAATAGCCCCGCCAGCTCGCGCATCTCCGCGCCGCTCATCGGCCCGATGCGTGAATAATTCGCATCGACCACAATGTCTCCCACCCAGAAGATCACCCGGTTGTTGTTGGATGTAGCGCCCGCGCCGATCTGTTCCTTGGGCCATCCATTCTGCCGATAGAACGAATAAGCTCCATACGCCCCGCTGGTGTCGTGAAAGCGCAGCGCGTGTACGCTTAGCGTCTCCCCGCTCCGCTTGTACCCGGCCACCACGGTATCCGTAAACTCGTACTCCTTAAGAGCCGCTGCGTTCACAGGATCAGCCAGCGCCGCATCGGTGATCTTCTTCGGCGCGCCTGTTTCCACCCATCCGGCAAACGAATCCGGCAACAGCTCCTTGGGCACAGGAGGCAGCGCCAGGTGCGTCACGCCCTGCTTTGCAGGCTTATGAGCCGGCGCAGTTTGCGCATGACTAGCGATCGCGCATCCCGCCAGCACCGCCGATCCAACCAGAATTGCAGTCCAACGCATCCACAGTCTCCAGCCTTTAGTGTACGTTCCTGGGGCCGCTGGCGCGGAAAGCATCCCCTCTCTACTTGGACACTGACAAGACCTAATAAGTTCCCGGGGTGGGTGGCAATGGAGACGGTGGATAAAGTAAATCGCCTAATGCTTGGTATCGCCCTCCATAAAAGAGCAGGGCATAGTTGCGAATCCAGGTTGCAATCGGCCCGCCAAGGCCAACGCCTAGAAGAAGCACGAAGGCGAGGCCTATGAGGCCAAGCACAACTTCCATGAATATGCCGATAAACTCGATCACGCCGGTCGCGCCCTCGAACAAGGAATAGATGCCGACCCCGATGAGCACCAGAATGCCGATAACAATCAGCAGCGGAATAATCATGGCGATGATTTGGGCGATATAGGCGGCCATCGGAACAAGCAGGCGCATCAACAAGTACATTGCGAACGATCCTTTGTCCGCTTTGATTCGAGGCTTGACCGCCTCCCAGGCTTCCAGGAAGCTCTTATTCTCCAGCGCCATATGCGGCAGGATAAAGTCGCGCATCCCCGCATTCACCGCATAGGCTGCGAGGCCAAAACATATAACAGTAAAAATGCAAAGAAGAATCAGGAGAACAAATCCGCCGACATTGTAAGACTCGCCGGCCTGGGACGACTGATAAAGCATGTAAAAGCCGAGGACAAACGGTAGCGCCACCAAAACCAAAACGAAGAGAGTAATCAGCCCGATAATCAGGCTGGCGATAAAGTAGCGCATTCCCTGTGTGCGATAGAGTCTCCACCCCGGCCGAATTTCCTTGATCTGGTGAGCCAGGCAATGAAAGTAGGCAAAGCGCAGCCGGCAGATCAAGTAGGAAAGATAGATGCCGATGGCGATGCAAACCAAAACGCCAATCACTATCAGTGCAATGATCTCGCTGGACAGATCGAATGACGGAAACGAGCTAAAACTCGGCGATGTGTTATTACCCGACGGTATGTTGGCGTTGAAGCCCGCGGAGCCCCCTTCGGTCAGGCAGGCAACTAATGATAGCTTCAAATAGGTGCGCCATTTAAACGGTCGAAACAGATAGTTCTTGGTCCGTTCAATGGCTGGCGATATGGCTTGCGTGGCAGAGTAGACGTTCATCGGGCATACTCCTACCCGCACAGCGTATCACACCGCTTCCCGCCACACATTAAAAATTTCCGGCGCCCGCTAGTGCTCCTGATAAATCGTCCGCCGTCTATTCGGGCGCCTTCTACTCGACTTAAATTGCTCGATTTCGCGCCGGCCTTCGCTTCATACACCGCCCGGTCCGCCACCACCCGGTCTGCCGCCCGGAACGCCGCCCCGGCTGCCGCTGCCTGGATCTGCCGCATCAAAGACCGGTCTGCCGGTGCTGTTGACGGGCCGAAACTCCTCGGCCGCACGCTGTGCTTCAGACTTGGCGCGCTTCGCTTTCCAGGCATCATAAGCCGTCTTCTGGCTATCAGTGAGCTGCGCAACGATCTTGGTTTGAGCCTCGCTGCGAATATTCTTTAATATTGCCCTCGCGTTTTCCAATATTCGCGGGTCGGACAAATTGCCGGGTGGAATGCCATTCTGTTTCTGGTTGGAAGCGGGCTTGGATTTCTGCTCATCGGCTTGCTTTTTTTGCTCGGCTTTGAACTGTCTGACCAGATCTTCAATCTTCTGGTTCTGGTCGGTCAGAATATTCTTCACTTGCGCCTGCTGATCCGCGGTCAAAGCCAGCAACTTATCCAATTGTTTTAGGTCGTGATCGACCTTGGTGATTTGCGGCATCTCGATTTCCACCGCGCTCGGCTGCTGTGCATCGCCGACAATGTTTATGCCCGTGCTATCGGTCGTGCTCGCGCTCTTCATGCCCACGCCGTTGCGTTGTGCCAAAACCACTACGCTCAAGGCGATCGGAAGGAAGATCACAAGCAACGCCCTCCGCGCAAGAATAAAGAACAATCTCCTATCGATCATAGAAAGCACCTCCTATCCTGAAGCATCAATGGAATAATTATGACTTTTCCAATAAACACATGCAAATTCTTTTTTTACGCTTTTTCAGGAACGCGAAACAGCCTCGATGGGAGGGTAGTGTCCTAACCAGAAATTTCCATTTTCTGCCCCGAATCCATGGAGTTTGTTTCGCGAATGAGATAGATTGCAATACCCGAAGTGATCTCTTGCCAAAATCCTGAGGTTTATTTCGAATAAGCCGGGCGATTCGCGCCCGCCAGCCACGCTTCAAACGCCTCGAACGCCCGCTCGCACTGCAACCGGTGCCGCTCCTTCTTGTCCCGCACCTTCTTGCGCACTTCTTCTTCCAGCGGCTCCAGTAGGTCAAAGGTCATATTCGCCGGCTGAAAGTTCTTCGCGTCGGCATGTGTAATGTAATGCGCCAGCGAACCCAGGGCGCTTGCGCGCGGCGCGGGCGTCGGTTCTTCTCCATGCGCCAGTGAAGCCGCATAAATCCCCGCCAGCAATCCCGTCGCAATAGACTCCGTGTATCCCTCCACTCCCGACAACTGCCCCGCAATCAGAATCCCCGGCGCGCATTTCAGCCGCAGCGTTTCATCCAGCAACACCGGCGCGCAAATATATGTATTGCGATGAATCTGCCCATAGCGCAGGAAGCGCGCATTCTCCAGGCCGGGAATCAGCCGCAGCACGCGCGCCTGTTCGCCAAACTTCAAATGATTCTGAAAGCCCACCAGGTTATAACTGTCGGCGCGCAGATTTTCCTTGCGCAACTGCACCACCGCCCAGGGTGTTTTGCCTGTACGCGGATCGCGCAATCCAACCGGTTTCATCGGCCCATAGCGCAGCGTATCGCGCCCCCTTCGCGCCAGCACTTCAATCGGCAGGCACCCCTCGAAGTAATCAGCCGTCTCCCACTCTTTGGTCTCCGCCGCCTCGGCTGTGAGCAGCGCATCCAGAAACCGGTCAAACTCCGCGCGGTCCATGGGGCAGTTGATGTAGTCGGCCGTCCCTTTATCCCACCGCGCCGCCATGTAAACGCGCTCCATATCGATGGAGTCAGCTTCGACAATCGGCGAGATCGAATCATAAAACGCCAGATGTCCTTTTCCGGTAATGCGTTCGATCTCCCGGCACAGCGCATCCGAGGTCAGTGGCCCAGTCGCCACAATTGTGCACTTCGTGTCGTCCTCGTCGAGAGTTGTGACTTCCTCGCGGAAGACTTCAATCCGCGGCTCGGCGGCAATCGCCTCCGCAATCCGCCGCGAAAACTCCACGCGATCCACAGCCAGCGCATGACCAGCCGGCACAGCGCTCTCGTCTGCTATGCGCATCAGCGCGGAGCCCGCATGTCGCATCTCCTGCTTCAGCAGCCACGGCGCGGTGTTGGGCGATTCGCTTTTCAGTGAATTGGAACAAACCAATTCGCCAAACTCCGTCGTTTCATGCGCCGCCGTCAGACGCGGCTTGCCGTCCACCATTCTCCGCATCTCGTAGAGCTCCACCGCGCAGCCCAGCCGCGCCGCCGTCAGCGCCGCTTCCGGCCCCGCCAGCCCGCCCCCGATCACGCGAACCACCTGCGGTGGGGCAGCCGCCTTCGGCTCGGAGAATGCAGTCAGTGGCTCACTCTCGCGGTTAGCTTGCCGCAAGTTCATAGTTGCTGTCCTTCTGGCCCCGCCAGCCTCTTCAGCGCCGCGCCCGTCACCCGCACGATCCGCCACTCGTCCATAAACTCCGCACCCATCGCCCGATAGAACTCAATGGCCGGCGTATTCCAATCCAGAACTGCCCATTCAAAGCGCTGGCAGCCCTTTTCCACAGCGATGGCTGCCACTCGCTCCAGCAGAGCCTTGCCAATCCCCAATCCGCGCAATTCCGGCTCTACAAACAAGTCCTCCAGGTAGATCCCGGGCCTCCCCAGCCAGGTGGAGTAGTTGAAAAAATACAGCGCGAAACCGGCCGCCTTGCCGTCATGTTCAGCCATCAGACAGAAATAAAATGGGTTAGCTCCGAACCCGTCCCGCTCTAGGTCGGCTTCGGACGCAAACACTGCCTCTGGCGCGCGTTCGTAAGCCGCCAGCGCCCGAATGAATGTCAGAATTTGCGCAATGTCCGCGCGGGTTGCGGGGCGAATTGTGATTGCCATTCTCATATTCTAGAGTGTGATACAGGCCACACCCAGAACTTTGCTGCAAGGTCTACCATGACACAATAGAGTGAGTCAGCGTAGGATGTTAAACGGTAGACAGACGCAAATTGTGGCTGGGCTCAGGGTTCTATCAATCATGAGCCGGTAAAATTTGATTTTTTGAGCGCGTGAACTCTAGGGTCCGCGCCGCTCCCAAGGAGAAGCAGATGAAACGCACCATTCCGCTTTGGTTAGGCCTGCTGGCTTTTGCCCTGTTGCCTGCGTTCGCCCAAGATACGACCTCGGCGCCCGCCGCGCCCGCAATCAAGGGACCCACGGGCAAGATTCACGGCCGCGTTACCGGACCTGAAGGAGCCCCAAGAACCGCGGGAACAATAGGTCTATCATCCGACGGCGGCAGAACCAATAAGTTCACCTTCACGATCAATTCCAACGGCGACTATGAAGGCGTGGCAACGCCCGGTACTTACACCATGGTCTATCGCGCCGCCGATACGCCGCCCGAAAAGTTCGTCGACTCCATCGATAACATCAAGATCGTCGCGAATCAGGATGTGCTGCAGGACGATGATATGTCCCGCAAGGAATTCGTGGACAAGCTGCCAGCCGACCAGCAAAAGCAGTTGGTGGAGCTCAGGAAGCACAACGCCGAGGCCTTTAAGGCCAACGACGTTATCAAGCACATCAATGACGACCTGAAGACGGTCAGCCAGGACTTCAAAGACGCCAACAATGCTCATGCATTGGCAGTTGAGGCCCTCGGCGCCTCCGCCTCCAAGCCGGATATCGAAGCCAAGGAACTCGAAATCAAAACTGCAAAGTTCAATGAGGTCGAAACCCTCATGCTCAAGGACTCTGCGGCCAAGCCCGACGCTTCCGTTCTATGGGCGCAGTTAGGCCAGGCACAACTCGGCCTCGCGCAGATTAGCCCGGTGGATGAACGCCCGGCGAAATATGCCCAGGCGGAAGCAACATACAAGAAGGTGCTGGAGGTGGAGGCTGCGGCCAAAAAGCCGGATCCTCAGGCTCAGGGCGCCGCTAATTCCGGCCTGGGTGAAATCTATGCCCGCACCGGCAAAGTTCCTGATGCGCAGGCTGCCTATGATGCTGCCGTCAAGATCAATCCTCCACAGGCTGGCTTCTACCTCAAGAATGAAGCCATCATCTTCTTCCAATCGGGCAATGCGGACGCTCAGGTGGCTGCTGCCGATGAAGGCATAAAAATTGATCCCAAGGGTACGCCGATTCTCTACTATCTCAAGGGTCAAGGACTCCTTCAGAGTGCTACCTTCGACGCCAAGACGGGAAAGTATAATCTGCCACCCGGCTGCGCCGAGTCCTACCAGATGTACCTGCAACTAGCCCCCACAGGCCAGTTTGCCGCGGAAGTGAAGAGCATTCTTGCCCAAGCTGCGGGCGTCAAGGCGCCTAAGTAATCGACGCGCTTCCTGCTCTGTTGCGAAGGGCGCTCCCGGCTACCGAGAGCGCCCTTCGTGTCTTCGCTGACGTGTGAGGAAGACGTTGGCTCAGAGGGAAGCTTTCGTATATATTCAGGCTGCGCAATGGAAGGCTGCGCATCTACTGGATTGCGTCGTCGCAGATGCGGAAAATTTGCATTCTCTTCATTGCGCATATCCTGCGCAAGGAAGGCGTCGCCAACGATCCATACGTAATCTTCCAGAATCTGCTGGAGTCGGGCCAATTCGGTGAGATGATGCGGAAGCTGAGCGTTAAACTTCTCCCCGGGAGACGATGAAAGCTACGCGAGGCCTTCGGATTCAAGGGCACGACGATCTGGTTCAAGATGAAGGCGCGCAACGGGAAGAAGGGCGAGTAGGGCGGGAAAAGTGGCTTTATACGCACACTTTTCGGGCTGTTTGGACGGAATTACGTGCGCATATAGATACATGAAAATCTGTCATGAACAGGTTGAAATCTGCGAAAAACCAGTATATACGGGCGGTTTTTTAGGGATAAAAAGGCGAATAGACCTAGTCTTGACTTAGTCTAGTCAGGGAACTGACTAAGACAGTTGTCAGTTCCCAGTTCCCAGTGCCCGGCCACCTGCGGTGTGGGCACTTGCCCTTTCGGCAGAGCGGAGAGGCAGACTCAAGGTTTGTAAACCCTCGATCAGGTCAGTGACGGACCACTGAATTGTGGGTAGGGGAATCTCAAGCGCAGTTGTGTCGAGCGACTCCTGTTTGCTAATTTGGCGTAGATGCCGCCTGTGCCCGAACAACTCGGCAGGACCATTGAGAGTCTTTACCGGGCCGAATCGGGCCGGGTTCTGGCGACGCTGGTGCGCCTGCTGGGAGACCTGGACCTGGCCGAAGAGTCGATGCACGAGGCGTTTGCTGCTGCTCTGGAGTCGTGGCCGAAGTCGGGCATTCCGGAGAAGCCGCGACCGTGGCTGATTTCAACGGCACGCTTCAAGGCCATCGACGCAATGCGCCGGCGGGCGCGCTTCGATGGAGCGCAGAAAGATCTTGTCGCGCTTATGGAATCGCGCGTGAGCGACGTGCCCATCGAGGATGAGGAGATTGAGGATGATCGCCTACGTCTGATTTTCACATGCTGCCATCCTGCTCTGGCGCCGGAAGGACAGGTGGCGCTGACACTGCGCGAAGTTTGCGGCTTGACCACAGAGGAGATTGCGCGGGCATTTCTGGTTACGCCGGCGACACTGGCACAACGCATTGTGCGCGCCAAGGCAAAGATTCGAGAGACAGCGATTCCGTACGAGGTGCCGACGCCGCAGGAGTTGCCGGAGCGACTGGACGCAGTGCTTCAGGTCATTTATCTCGTCTTTAACGAGGGTTACTCGGCTGCCGCGGGAGCGGAGGTAACGCGGGCCGAGCTAACCGGCGAGGCGATTCGGCTGGGCCGGTTGCTGACCGAACTCCAGCTGGAGCCGGAAGTTTCAGAACCGGAAATACGGGGGCTGCTTGCGCTGATGTTGTTGCAGGAATCGCGACATGCCGCGAGAAGCTCTCCGACGGGAGAACTGATTTTGCTGGAGAATCAGGACCGCTCGCTTTGGAACCGGGAGCAGATTGCGGAGGGAGTGGCATTGCTGGAGAAGGCGCTGGAGTCACGGCGCTTCGGCGCTTACACACTGCAGGCTGCGATTGCGGCCGTTCATGCGGAGGCGGAATCGGTGGCTCGGACCGACTGGCGGCAGATTGTTGCGCTTTACGATCAATTAGTGCGAATTCAGCCTTCGCCGGTGGTGCAGCTGAATCGTGCCGTGGCCATTGGCCTGCGCGATGGTCTGGAGGCCGGTCTGGCGCATATCGACGCAGTGTTGGAAGATGGCGAATTGGCGAATTACTACTTGGCGTATTCAGCCCGTGCGGATATGTGCCGCAGGCTGGGCAGGACCGCTGAGGCCCGGGCTTCTTATGAGAAAGCTCTGGCGCTGACCCAACAGGAACCAGAGCGGCAATTCCTGCAGGAGCGGATTCGGCAGTTGAAATAAGGAATGTCCGGGGCAGCTTCCATCCCCGGTCCCCAAAAGCGAGGGACCGGGGGCACTCGCCTGTCCAGGTCAATGGTCATGCGGGGAATCATCCGTACCATCCGACCACTTGCTGACCGGAACCATAAAAATTGTCAATCGATCGGTCCCAACCTCATCTGCCAAAATCGGAGAGTCCGGCCGATTCGCCCCCCAGGTTTCAGCGCCGACCTGTGGAATGAAAAACATCAGGTGGGGATGCCAATGCCCAACGTGATCGTTTAGATACCCTTGTTTGGACAGCATGTAACACATCGCGCCAGATTCCTGCAAAGGTAATTCCTTCTTGTCGAAAGCGGTTTTCAGGTTGCCGGCGATTTGAGTTTTCGACTGCCCAGCCAACGCCCACTCTGTCTTCTTGATGGTCAAAGGAAGATAGGTTCGCGCCGCCGCCGGGTTGAAACAGATTGGGCCCCGCAGCTTTGGATTCCAGAACTCAGGAAAGTCAAATCCGGCAGTCCACGATCGTTCCACAAGGCATACAAAACCGTTCTTGCCTTTGACGGCGGTCTCGTAACCGTGCCGTTCAAGCACCATGACATCGGCATCCTGCGCAATGGACGGCGGAGCCGCGCTGCGGGCCAATGCAATCTCGGCAGTCCGGTCCGCCATAAGGTATTGCTCAATGGGCGCCATGCCTGGATACGAGGCTTTTGCGCCCTGCGCTCGCGCCTGCCACGCCAATCCAAGCAAAATGACGGCCATGAGATTTCTTCTTGTGACCGTCCCGATGTTATTCCAAGAATTCTTCTTCATGAATCCTCCTACGCTCTATTCGGCATGACAAGTTGATATCAACATACGTTTGCTTATGTCAATCATGGCGAAACTTCTCTTCGAAACAGCAGTCCAGGTCAGAGGTTTGTGCCTCTGTCTTGATGTTCTGCGAACCGATGCGGGGCGTGTGGTCGCCAAACCGTCAGTAACGACTCGGTAACATCCGGCTGGCGCATCTCGTTAAGAGCGGCAAAGCGCGGAAGAAGCAAAAATTTCTTTGACGATTTGTCGAATTTCGGTCTCCCGAACGACTATAAGTCATCAGAACCATGAGGTACGTTTTCTGAGTGAACGGGAAACGAGGCCTCGGAAACAAGCTACCCAACCAGCTACACAACCCGAAGGAGATTTCGCTATGCGATTCATGGTTATCGTCAAATCGACCCCAGAGGCAGAAAAAGTAAGCGCCCTTCCCGATCCCCAGCTGCTGCTCGAGATGGGCAAGTACAACGAAGAACTCGTCAAGGCTGGCGTCCTGCTGGCCCTCGATGGTCTCCATCCCAGCTCCAAAGGCGCACGCGTCAAATTTTCCGGCAAGTCTTGTACCGTCATCGACGGGCCATTCACCGAGGCCAAGGAGCTCATTGCAGGCTTCTCGATTTTGCAGGTCAAGTCTCTCGAAGAGGCCATCGAGTGGGTGAAGCGTGCTCCCAACTGCAACCCCGGCGGCGAGTCCGAAGTCGAAATCCGCCAGGTCTTTGAGATGGAGGACTTCGCACCCGTCTTGACCGAAGAACAGATCCAGCACAAAGTAGCGAAACGCGCTGATCTACCCAATCAGACCGCCAACAAATAGCCACAATTGCATCCATGGATCGACAGCTGGTGTGATCGGTAGCAGTATTCGCTACCGATCCACCAAACGCCCCATGGCAGGCCTCCTATATGGAACTGCATTGCGCCGGCGAATCCGTATGAACGAAGCAGCAAGATTCCGCTGTTGGTCCCTAGCTAGAGGAGACGGGCGATGAAATACATTTGTTTGGGATACCTCGGGGCAGGAAAATTTGAAGGGATTACCGATGACGAGCGAAATGCAGTGCTCGACGAGTGCTTTGAGCACAATGACCATCTGCGCGCCAACGGACATCTTGTAGCCGAAATAGCTCTTCAGCCTCCGGAGACCGCGTTGACCGTGTACTGTAAAAACGGCAAAGTTGTGACGGTCGATGGCCCCTATGCGGAAACCAAAGAACAACTCGGCGGCATTCAAATCCTTGAGGCACGCGACCTCAATGATGCCATTCAGCTTGTCTCACAGCTTCCAGGTTTCAAGTACGGACTTGGACCGACTGAGATACGACCGGTGGCGGATCTGGACGAACTGAAGAAGGAGAGCGAGCAGCGGCGGCGAAAAAACACTGTACGCTGAAGACGGTCCGACTTTGCCACCAGCGGAATCGACGCAGTGCTGGCACGCAGACAGAAAACCGCGGCCAGGGCGATTGTGGTTTCCCACCCATTTAATCATCCCTACGACGAAGACCTGTCGTTGGGAGCCCGATACCACAAAGAACGTGATATGGATGGGGTACGGGGCCGAAGGTGGGCACCAATAAATTACTAATTCGGCGGGTTGGATTGGCTGGAGCCGGGCGGGGCTTGGGCAGGGTCTTCGAATTTGGTGATGTGGATGGTGGCCTGGGTTTCTGGGACTGTGCCGTCGTTGACCTGGACCTCGGTGGGCTTGCCGAAGATGAGGATGCGCGCGGTGGTTTTGCCGTGGGCGGGGATGCGGGCGCGCTGTGTGACGGAGCGGGCGTCGTCGCCAGAGCCGGAGCGGACGGTGATGGGGACTTCGGCGGCGGCATAGCCGGCGTTGTCGATATTGACGGCGACCAGGTAGTTGCCGGAAGCGGCGGAGGTGGGGAAGACTCCCTCGATGGTGAGGTCGGGAAGGCCCTTGTCGGCATCGACCCAGTCGGCGAAGAACCAGGCGAGGTCGGGATGGGATTCGGAGGCTTCGAGGAGTTTTTCGAAGGGACTGGCCGTCCGGGCAGAGACGCCTTCGGCGTGAGTGGGGGCGACGGGATTGGATGCGGGATTTGGATTGGCGGCGGAGTCGTAGTAAGTGCGCAGGGCGGCGGAGAGAGCGGGATCGCCGACGAGGTCGCGGAGCATCCAGAGAACGTAGGCGGCTTTGGTGCGGTAGTAGACGTGCGAGATGGCCTGGGCCAGGGGCTGGCCGGGACTTTGGCCGGGGCTGGCAGGCTCGACGAGGGCGAGGGCGGGGCGGTCGGCTTCTAACATGCGCAGGGCTGAGTCGCGGCCGTGCTGCTTCTCTTCCCAGAGAGTGCTGATGAATTGGGCTAAGCCCTCGTTGAGCCAGGCGGGGGGCGGGGGCGAATGGGGCGCAAGATAAAAATTTGGGAAGCTATGCAATATAGGCGTATTTGGCAATACATGCGATGTAGACGAAGTTGGAGAAATTATCCAGGCGTGGGTGAGGGCGTGAACGAGGACGCCGTTGAGCGCGGCGGATTTGGAGTTGGGTTCGCGGAGGGGCGCGGCTAGAAGGGATCCGGTTTCGAAGGGCGCGTCGTCGGGGTCGGGCAGGTCGAGGAGGGTGAGTTGCGAGCGGGGCTGCGGGCCGAGCCAGCGCTCGAGGAAAGGGGTGACGGCGGTGGCGGCGGTGGTCCAGAAGTCGACGGCGACGTTGTCTTCGGGGAGGGCCCAGGCTGTGAGGTTGGGGCCGGTGTGAGAAGTGCGATTAGCAACAAAGAGGCTGGGGGCTTCGAAGCCGAGAGTGATGAGGCCGGAGTCGGCGGTGGCGATGGAGGCGACTTCCTGAGTCTGGTCGAGGGCACCAGATGGTTCGGTGATGGCAAGCGGGACGGAGCGGCCGTTGATGAGCTCGACGGTGGGGGCCTGGCCATGGGGGAATTCGACGGTGAGTCGGAGGCGGAAACGCGCGCCGAAGAGGTGGAGCTTGTGGGCGCCGATTTCGTCAAAGAGACGCGCACCGTCGCCGAGCAGAACAGGGGCACTCACGACGGGGTACCAGACCACGTTGCCAAAGCCGCGCAGGCCGGTGAAGGGGAGACTGATTTGGTCCCAATCGGAGTGGAGGGCGAGGGCATCGGGCGCGCCGATGGATTGCAGGCGCTGGGCGGATAGGGCGATGACGCCGGAGTAGGTGACATCGAGTTGGAGGGATTGGCCGGGCGGGAGTGGGGCGGCGAGGGGGACGATAGCTTGGTGCAATTGGCCGGTGTGGTCGGCGTCGGAGTTGATGGTGGCGACCTGGAGGGGGATGTTTTGTGCGCCGCCGCGAATGCGATCCCAGTTAAGCGATGAGGAGATTTGAAGCGGGATGCGGGTGAGCGCGGTTTGGCCGTCGTTGCGGATGGTGATGAGGGCGCGGACGGCAATTTGCTGATCAGCGGGGAGAAGATGGACATCGAGATCGAGGGCGGTGAAGGCCACCTGCGGTGGGGGCAGTGCGCCTTCGGGCACCTCCGGTGCGGGTGATTGCGCCTTCGGCGCCACCTGCGGTGGGACGACGGCGGGGCTGGTTTGGGTGGTTGTCTGACCGGAGTCGTCGGTGGAACGGGAGAAGATGACTGTTCCGTGGTGGGGCTGAGCTGGCTGGGTTGGCTGGGCGGACGCTGGCTGCTGGGCTGGTAGGGTGGATTGCGCGAGGCAGGGGAAGATTGCGAGGCATAAAACAAGAGCATGGCGGGATGAGATCTGTGGTTTCCCACCCATGCCGCAAAAACAAAAGCGCGGCATGGATGGGGCACCCGGCTTTGTTGTGATGATCGGAAGATGAAAAAACTTCATGAACCCAGGCCTTTCTGTTTCTTTGGTTTTCCACCTGCGGTGGGGGCTCCTGATTGTTGGACGCGGTAAGCAGCGTTGCGGCGCTGGCGGAAGGCTTCGAAGAGCACGACTGCTCCGGCGGCGGAGACGTTGAGGGAGCTGACGCCGCCAGCCATAGGAATGCGCAGCAGATGGTCGCAGGTGCGGCGGACGAGGTCGTGGAGGCCAGCGCCCTCGCGGCCGAGAACGAGGACGCAGTTGCAGGTGAGATCGAATTGGTCGTAGTCGGATGAGCCGCGCTCGTCGAGACCAATGACCCAGATGTTCTGCTTCTTCAGTTCTTCGAGTGCGCGGACGAGATTGACGACGCGAGCGATGCGCAGGTGCTCGGCTGCGCCGGCGCTGGCCTTGACGGCGACGGGGCTGAGCGGGGCCGCGCGACGTTCGGTAAGGACGATGCCGTCGACTCCGGCTCCGTCGGCTACACGCAAAAGAGCGCCCAGGTTTTGCGGGTCTTCAACGCCGTCGAGGGCGAGGAGCAGGCGAGGGGCATCGGGTTGCTGCGGCGCGAAGAGGTCTTCGATGGTGAGAAACTCCTGCGGGCGGACCAAGGCCACAACGCCCTGGTGAGCGGGAGTCTGGGCGAGCTGGGTCAACTGCTCGCGCGATTCCTGGCGAACGCGGACGCCGAAAGCGCGGCAGAGAGCGACGAGGCTGGCGATGCGGGCATCTTCACGCTCGCGGGCCACGAGAACGTGATCAAAGCGGCGGCGTCCGGCCTTAAGGGCTTCTTCGACCGGATGCAACCCGTAGAGAACTTCCATAGTTTTAGTGTAGAAGATAGATGGTGTGTGACCGTTATACTGATTTCCATGCAAGCAGACGCAATGGCGGAGTGGCAGAGGCTTACACAGCTCTACCGGGAGATGGGCGACGGCGAATTAGAGGCGCTGGATGCCGGCAAAGGTGACCTGACCGAAGTTGCGCAGCAGGTGTTGCGCGACGAGATGCGTAAGCGCGGGCTGGACAAACTGGAGATACGGGACAAGCCTAGCGGGCCAAACACTGAGGCCGATGCCTCAAAGCGCTTTGCATCTCCCATATGGAATAGTCACGGCGATTCGGCGACGGGCGGAGAGGCAACCGAGGAAGGCGACGAGCTGGTGGAGTACACCTGGAAGACGCCGCTTTGCGATTGCAAGGGTCGGGAAGAGGCTTGGGAGCTTCAAGAAGTGCTGCGGCAGGCGGGTATCGAGAGCTGGATTGAGGGTCCGGGCTATCAAATTGGGCATGAGTTAAGCTGCCCCCGGATCGTGGTTGCGGCAGATCAGCTGGAAAAAGCTCACGAGATCATTTCACAGCCGATATCGCAGGAGATTGTGGAGCAATCCAAAGCGCCCATTGAGGAGTACGTGCCGCCTGTTTGCCCGAGCTGCGGCACCGAAGACCCGATCCTGGAAAGCGCAGATCCGGTCAATTCGTGGCGCTGCGAATCGTGCGGAAGGCAGTGGAGCGAGCAGGTGGAAGATGCGAAGGATTCAATGGCACAACCGCAATCCACACTCAATCCTCGCCAGGTTGAGAATCCATTTGATACTGGACCCATGTTGGCGGGGTGAGCGCACTCATGATCAAGTCCTATACTGCTGTGCTGGAGCCGTTGCGGAATGGCCTGGGGTGGGTGATTGCGCGAGTTCCGTTTGATGTGGAGAAGGCGTGGCCGAAGCGGAGACGGTTGCGAGTGCGCGGGGAGATTGAGGGATTCGCGTTTCGTACCTCGCTGTTTGCTTCTTCGGGCGGCACAGGACACTTTCTGCTGGTGAACAAAAAGATGCAGGCGGGTGCGAGGGCTAAGGTTGGCGAGCGGGTGCGGATTCGGCTGGAGCCTGACTTGGAGGAGCGCGCGGTGGTGACGCCGCCGGAGCTGGAGCGAGCACTGAAAGGCGACCGGAGATTGCCCAAGTGGTTTGCGGGGTTGTCTGACTCAATGCGCCGGGAGATTGGCAAGTGGGTGGATGAGCCGAAGAGCGCCGAGTCACGCCGGAAGCGCGCTGAAGGGATGGCGGAGCGGCTGTTGCTGACCCTGGAGGGCGAGATTGAAACGCCGCCGATTTTGAAAGCGGCTTTTCTGCGTCAGCCGCTGGCGCTGAAGGGATGGGAGGCGATGACTCCAGTGCAGCGGCGCGGACATTTGCTGGGCATTTTCTACAACCAGAGCGCGGATGCGAGGGAGCGTCGGGCGGCCAAGGCGGTGGAAGAGGCGCTACGCGTGGCCAAGCGAAAGTCGGGGAGCGGCGGGTAGATTGCTAGTTGAGTTGACATCACACGACGGTGTCTAATTACGATGGAGGCGTCAATGAGGTTCCTCAGTCTCGCGCTGCTATCAGTGTTATTTTCTACAGGCGCCGCTATCGCCTGCAGCTGTTCAGATGTAACGCCACGCTCGTGCAATCTCTTGATGAACCGCAATGTATCTATATTCGTAGGTACGGTGGTCAGTGTCGAAAACCCACCGAAGGAAGGCGACGAGGGTGGCGGCACGGCGCGCTACCATTTTCGTGTGGAAGAGTGGTTGTCACCGCATGATCGTACAGATGTGGACGTACTATCAGGTCGTGGCGGAGCGGATTGTAGTTTCTGGTTTGAGAAAGGGATACCCTACCTGGTTTTTGCATATCGGCGCGACAACGGTGAGCTATGGGCGAGTGTCTGCAGTAACACGCGACGAGTAGTGGACGCAGGCCCGTTGCTCACTCAGCTACGGGCAATGCGCAGTGATCAGCCCGTTGCTCGGGTTTATGGCACAGCGCGGCAATTACAACAGCCATACGGGGGCACATACCAGCCGAATTTCGACAAGCCTCTTCCTCAGGTCGTACTTCATTTTGAGTCATCGAAGAAAATGATAACGACGAAGACCGCAGATGACGGGAGCTTTGCTCTATATAACCTGCCCTCAGGCACCTACAAGATCACCGCTGATTTACCAGCCGATCTGGAGATTGCTCAAACCATTCTGAGTGATCCGCCTCCACCTCTTCGGCTTGATGCTGATTCGTGTGTCGAACAGGACGTTGACGTCTTACCGGCCGGTCGAATTCGCGGCCGATTACTTGGGAGTGACGGTAAACCGCTTTGGAACGCCCCAGTGGAATTGTTCTCCGTGGACCGATACAAAGAAGATACGCCGGGGTGGTGGGAGTTCGTGGGGGACAAGAAAAAGTACTTCGAGTTTGACCATGTGGCACCCGGAGAATACCTTCTCGTTTTCAATAGGAACAACCGTCTCGATACAGATGTTCCTTATCCCCGCACTTACTTCCCAGATGCGTCGGACCTGCTGCAGGCAAAACGTATTCGCGTAAGCCCGGGTGATCAACTGCTACAAACAGACATCCAGCTGAATGGAGGTACAGTCACACGAAAAATCAGGATACATGTCCTTTTTGCAGGAGGAGGCGAGCCGACGAGTAGCTATTTGTCTGTCAAGGGGTCGAAAGGTGAGTACGCATTTCCTTCTCCGCTAAAAGAGAATCTCTATGAGTTAAACGCGCTGCTAGACAGCGAGTACACGATCACTGCGCACACAAATTTCTGTAACCCCGAGACTGTGAGCCCGCCTCTCACATTTCTCGGTGGGAGCACTCCCTCAGAGCTGAAAATCACTGTCCCCGACACGAAGTGTGGGGCATTCCCGCACGAATTAAAACGAAGAAACAACAAATGACGTCCCAATCTGAGTGACTACGCCAATATGTTGATATCACAGTGGAGTGAATCGAGCGCCAGGAAAGCAAAATTCTGAGTTCCGGTGAATAATCGGCTAACCGGAGACTGCACCTCTGTCCGAAATGTGCGGCACTTATTCAAAGCCTCATTTCCTGTCGAGATACGGTACAACAGCACAATCTGATTCCATATTGGATCATTTTTTCCAGCGAAATCAGCTTACGGCTGGAACTTGTCAGGTGAAATCGCGTCTAATTAGATGAGATGAGTACAGCTGCGTCCATTCGCCCATTTTTCGGTTTGAGTTCCACCAGTATTGCCAACGAGCAGGTGCGGGAGGAGAACCTTGCTGTCTCCGCGGGGTTGAAGCGGCAGGATGCCGGGCTGCTGGATGAGCTGATTGTCCGCTACCAGCATAGGCTGATGCGTTATCTGCTCTATCTGACCAGTAATCGCGAGCAGGCCGAGGACCTTTTTCAGGAGGTCTGGATGCGGGTACTGGTGCGGGGGGCGCAGTTTAACGGCAAGGCGCGGTTTGATACCTGGCTGTTTACCATTGCGCGCAACCTGGTGATTGACCAGAAGCGCAAGCGAATGATGTCCAGCCTGGACGAGATGATTGAAGGCAAGGGCGACGACGACCGGCCGATGAGCTTTGAGATTGCCGACGGCGAACCGACCCCTTTTGAGCGCTTTGCCAACCTCGAAGACCGGGAACGGCTGGCGGCGGGACTGCTCAGGATGGATACTATTTATCGCGAGGTGCTGGTGCTTCGGTTCTACGAAGAGATGTCGCTGGAAGAGATTGCCAAGGTGACGCGGGCGCCGTTATCTACCGTAAAATCAAGACTTTATAGAGGATTGTACGCAATCAAGCCCAAGCTTTCCGCAGCGGCGGCTACCTGCGGCGGGGCCATCCGCGCCTTCGGCGCAAAATCCGACTTATTGGGCGAGCGTGTGAGGGCGGAATGAAGTCAGCTGAGGGCGCCAACTCGGATCGCGATTTGGTTTCGGCGTTGGCCGGCAAGCAGGCGGATCGGGAGTGCGCCGTGGCCTGGCGCACCCGGCGCGTGGTGTGCGCATCGCAGGGCGTGATGAAGGAACAGGAGGCGGGCAGACAACGGTGCCGCGCCGTGGCGCTGGCGGCTACTCTGGTGATATTTTTTGTGCTAGGGCCGCTGGCGTGGTGGATCGCCGATATTCTGATTGAAGAGGAGCACCTGACCGGCGAGCTGGGCCAGATGAGCTTGATGATCTTCTTCCTGAGCGCTGCGCTGCTGGCCTCGGTGGTGCTGGCCGGCTGGCTGCGGCGCAGGGACTAGCTGTGGTGTATCAACAGGTTGTTCCTCGTCAAGCCGGACCGGCTGATGGGAGGAGC
>CAZFMB010000074.1:0-20882 GCA_964520005.1 uncultured Occallatibacter sp. | reverse complement strand
CAATATGTCATGGTCCTCAAGCCCAGCGACGACACCAAGGGCGGCCCAGGCGTGGTGGAGAGCCGCAATCCCCTCGGCCACGGTAAGATGAACGCTGTCGAATTCAACTCCGCCAATCCCTGGGAAGTTCTACAGGTCATCGCCGCCACGGAAAAGGAGATCGGCAAGCGGGTGGAGTGCATCGCCATCGACGAGGGTCAATTCGTCGCGGATCTCTTCGCCTTCGCGCGCTATCTTCTCGACGCCAACCATGACGTTCTGGTCGCAGGCCTCGATCTCGACTTTCGCGCCCTGCCCTTCGGAGAGATGCTCAACCTATCGTGGTTTGTGAATGCCTATGGCGGCAACATCACCGAATGTATCGCCTACTGCAACTGCGGCAACCGCGCCTTTTACTCGCAGCGTCTGATCGAAGGCCAGCCCGCCGCCTATGACAGCCCCATCAAAATGCCCGGCGATTCCTACGAGCCGCGCTGCGCCGAGCATTTCATCCTGCCCGGACGGCCGCACTGAGTTTGCGCATATACTAGTGGCAATGAAAAACGCATTAGTTTCATTTGCTCTATTGATCCTCGGAGTTTTGCCACTACAAGCTGCTCTTGGCCAGTCAGCATCTATAACCGTCACATCTGGAGCGGAAACGGTCACCATCACCGAACCCGCAAGGATCAAGCTGGAACAGCTTTACAAAATCGCCGATGTGGTTGCGGAAGTTCGCGTTATAGCGGGAGATACAGAGAGTTACAATATCGCTATTTCGAAGGCCGTTGTCGTGAAAAACTTTAAAGGAACAGCCGAAGGGCAGATGCTCTATTTCGGGCCGTTTATCGGAGATAGGCTTGGCTGGGAATACATTGTATTTCTTCGCAATGCGAAAGAGCCAGCCGTGCCAATAGATGCGAAGAATCCTGCTTACGGAACTGTGAAATACCTTGAGGTCTTCAATCAAGGTTATAGCTCAATGGAAAGTTCATACGAGTGTGTCTTCGATGGGACGATTCCTTCGCAATCTTGCGATGACGGAGTAAGAATATGCACGGATTATATTGTTCTTCCCAAAGGGATTTATGCCTTTCCACCTGAGAAGAATGATCCTCCATTCGGGTGCATGTGGGTAAGAAAGACAAAGTTTATTTCATTGCTCTACGAACTTGCACACCTGTGAATCCTTCGGCTGCCATAAATCAGTTGTCGATTACTCCTTTAATGTCACCGTAATCTTGCGCGCGTCGCCGCCTGCCGATGCAATCACTATCTCGCCGGTAGATTTCTTGCGGATGCTCTTGAACTTTTCTCCCCACTCCACCAGCACCAGCGCATTCGGCGTGAGCAGTTCGTCCAGGCCAAGTGATTCCAATTGCCGCTCGCCTTCCAGCCGATAAACGTCCAGGTGAAAGAGCTTCACCGGCTGCCCATCGCGCGCGCCGTCGTACTCGTGAATCAGCGTGAAGGTCGGGCTGGTCACCTCGTCGGCCTCGGCGGCATTCAGAGCCTCGGCAAGGCCCTTCACCAGCGTGGTTTTGCCAGTGCCCAGGTCGCCGTGCAGAATCAGCAATTGCGGCGGCACGAGCAGCCCGGCCAGCTTGCGTCCCACTTCGATGGTCTCCGCGCCACTCGCGCTGGTGAACTCGTGAATTTGGCCCGTGGCGGGCAGTGCGGCGCTGGTCATCTCCGAACCTCATGAGGGGCCGCTGCATGACATGCCCCCTGCAACCAAAGATACCCGGTCTGACCACTGGAATCAAAGCGAAAAGCCTGTGCAAGAAAAGAAAGACTGTCCGTGACCAACAATGTGTGTTCGTCGTCACGTCGAACGGCCAAATCTGCCGCGAATCCGTGCAAATAAACCGCCGCCTCCACTGCCCGCGCCGCTTCATCAGGGTACTGCGCCAGCAATCCGGCAATCAGCCCGGTCAACAGATCGCCGCTGCCGCCTTTGGCCATGCCGGGATTTCCACTGGTGTTCATAGCCACGCTGCCATCAGGGTGGGCAATGAGCGTTCGCCAGCCCTTCAGCACCAACGTGACCCCGTAGCGCTGGGCAAAGCCGCGCGCTACTGCCAGCCGCTTGGCCTGGACCTCGGCTACAGTGATGCCCGCCAGCCGAGCCATCTCGCCCGGATGCGGCGTCAGCACCAGCGTGCGTCCCTTCGCCAGCTTGTTCAGCAAAGCAGGCTCCGCCGCTAAAATGTTCAGCGCATCGGCGTCAATCACCGCGGGAATCGTCGTCGCCGAAAGCAGCCCGGTCACGAATTTGGCCGTCTCCGGACTCTGCCCCATGCCTGGACCGATGGCCAGCACGGTTTTTCCAGCCATGAGTGCGGATATTACATCTGGTGATAGATTCTCAGCTCCAATACAGCCCGAAGGGCTCGCCGACAGCGGCCAGGTCATCAACTCCGGCGCAACAGCCGCCACCAACGGCAGCGCTGGTGCGGGAACAGCCGCCGTCACGAGACCGGCTCCAGCCCGCAACGCGCCCAGAGCCGCCAGCGCCGGCGCGCCCGATTTGCCGCCCGCCGTCCCCATCGTCCCGCCCACCACCAGCACATGGCCGAAGTTGCCCTTGTTGGCCGCAGCCGCGCGCTGTCTCTGCACAAGCGCCAACGCCGATCCGGCCCAGTGTAGCATCAACTCCGAGACCATCGCCTCCTCAGGCGAGCCGATCTGCGCCACCACAATGGGCTGCGACCAGTGCCGCGTCAACTGCCCAAAGACATGCGCCTGCTTGGGCGCGGTAAATGTAATCACCGCATCGGCGGGAAAAACCGGTCCTGTAATTGTTGCAGCAGTCTCGTCCGCCGGCCAGCCTGAAGGAAGATCGACAGCCAGAATCGGCGCGTTGCTCGCCTTAACCCATTCCAGCGCCGCCAGCGCCAGCCCTTTCAGCGGCGGCTTGAATCCGGTTCCCACAACGGCATCGACAATCAAATCGGCTTCCAGCGCGCTGTTGTGCCGGACCAACTCTTCGGCTGTATCAATAACGTGAATGACTCCGTGCTTCGGACCGCCTTCCAGGCCGTTCAACTCGCGCCACGCCACAGCCGCGTCGCCCTTAAACTCATCCTGTGAGCCCAACAGCAGCGTGGTCACCTCCAGCCCGGCCTCAGCCATCAGCCGCGCCGCCATCATGCCGTCGCCGCCGTTGTTGCCCCGCCCGCAGAGTACCGTCACTCGTCGCGCGCGCGGAAACTGCTGGCGCGCAAAGGCCGCCACCGCCCCCGAGGCCGCCCACATCAACTCAATCGACGCCACCCCGAACCGCTCTGTCGTCACCCGGTCGCAAGCCTGCATCTCGGCAGCGGAAAGAATGTGCATGGCGACAGTGTACGATAGTTTTCAGTTTTTTAGTTCTCAGTAAAATGCCCGGGGGTTGAGAACTGAGAACTTGCTTTATTTCGCCATCAGCACCAGCAGCCAGCCGTTCAACCCCGCAATCGCCACGGCCACGACCCACGCCAGCCCTTGCAGCCACGGAGCGTTCACAAACTCGCCCATCTTCTTGCGGCTGCTGGTAAACATCACCAGCGGCACCACGGCAAAGCTCAGTTGCAGCGACAGAATCACCTGGCTGAGGATGAGCAGTTTTTCTGTACCTTGCTCGCCGGTGACTGCGACCACAATGATGGTAGGGATAATCGCCAGCGAGCGCGTAATCAGCCGCCGCAGCCAGGGCGACAGTTTGAGATGGATGAAGCCTTCCATCACCACCTGCCCCGCCAGCGTACCGGTAATCGAGGAGTTCTGCCCCGAGGCCAGCAGCGCAATGGCAAACAGCGTACTCGCCCCCGCCGCGCCCAGCAGAGGGCTGAGCAGCTTGTAGGCGTCCTGAATAGCAGCCACATCGTAGAGTCCGCGGCGATTAAAAACCGCCGCCGCCACAATCAAAATCGCCGCGTTCACAAACAGCGCCACGGTCAGCGCCAGCGCGGAGTCGATGTTAGCCATGGTGATGGCCTCGCGCTTGCCCTCCGGCGTGCGCTCGTATTTGCGGCTCTGCACAATCGAGGAGTGCAGGTACAAATTGTGCGGCATCACGGTCGCGCCCAAAATCCCAATCGCGATGTAAAGCATCTCGGGATTGGTGACGATGGAAGGCGAGGGCACAAAAAGATCTTTCATCGCCAGCCAATGATTGGGGTGAGAGAGCATCACCTGCACCAGGAACATCACGGTAATGGTGCCGATCAGCGCAATCACCAGTGCCTCGATATAGCGGAAGCCCCAGCGCTGCAACAGAAGAATCAGCAGCACGTCCGTCCCGGTGATGAGCACGCCATAGAAAAGCGGAATGTGGAAGAGCAGGTTCAGCGCGATAGCCGAACCGATCACTTCTGCCAGATCGCAGGCGGCAATGGCGATCTCCGCGCCGATCCACAGCGCATAACTCACCTTGGGACCGTAGCTCTGGTGGCACATCTGCGCCAGATCGCGCTCCGTGGCAATGCCCAGCTTGAGCGAGAGGCTTTGCAGCAGAATGGCCATCAGGTTCGAGGCCATGATGACGAACAGCAGCGTGTAGCCAAAGCGCGATCCGCCGGCGATATCCGTGGCCCAGTTGCCGGGGTCCATGTAGCCCACGGAGATCAGGAATCCGGGCCCAAGAAAGCCCAACAGCCGCCGCCAGTATTGCGGCGAGCGCGAAACCCCCACCGTCGCATGAACCTCGGGCAGCGAGGGCACACGGTGCTCCGGTCCCGGCGCAAGACCAGGGATTACCGGCAACGGAGTGAATTCAGCCAAGCCCATATAAAAAGAGTATGCCACACCTGGTTAACTATGGTTAACATTTTATCTTATTTTTAATTATCACGACGGTTCCGGTCGCAGCCACACCGCTTCCGCAGCCGGCCTACCCAACACATTAATCCCCGTAGGTAGCTCAATCGAAATGGTTTGGTCGTAATTCTTACTGATCACGCGCAGGCTTTGGCCGGGGCCGATGCCGTTGCTGTGCAAAAAAAGCAGCAACTTCGGATCGCGCTCCTGGAGGCTGACCACCCTGTAGCGCCGGCCCTCGGTAGCCTCTGAAAGAGGCATCTCGCCCCGCTTCTTGCGCTCAGTCGGGCTCTCCGGCAGCACCTGGTTGCCGTGCGGACAGGCGCCGCCCTCGCCCAGCTTTTCCCTGAGTTTGGTCTCGAAGGCCGTGGAGACGGCGTGCTCCAGCCGCTCGGCCTCCTCGTGAATCTCATGCCACTCCATGCCGAAGATCTCGGTCAACATGCGTTCAATGAGGTGGTGGCGCAAAGCGGTGCGATAGGCGGTCTCCTTGCCCGTCGCCGTCAGCCGCACAATGCCGTCGGCGCCCACTTCGACAAAGCCATCGCGCTTGAGCCGCTTGAGAGCCATGGTCACCGCCGGCGCCGAGACCTCAAGCCAATGGGCCAGCAGCGCCGGAATCACCTCGCGCCCCTCGGCCTCAGCCTCCAGAATGGCCTTGAGGTAATTTTCCTTCGATACGTGGATGGAATCTTTCATGGCGGTGCTGCTACTAGCTTATAGCCGGCAACCCGGCCGGTGACCCACCCACGCTGTGCATTTGTTTTTGCGGCTATGGGGTTCCCGGCGAGTGATCTTGCTCGCTGGGGTGATCTAGGGTGGGAATCCTCGAATCCAATGGCGCGCAAGCGCCGTCTGCTTGGACGGCTAGTCCCGTTGCACTCCTCGCCAGGGACTGAAACAATGGATGCACCGCGAAATCTCCCAAATCAGAAGCGTGAACGAATGAAAACCTGCCCGCAGTGCGACACCGGCTATCCAGACAGTCAGAGTGCCTGCCCCATTCACGGCCATCTGCTCAACGAGATTCGTGAGCTGCGACCGGGCATGGTCATCCACAAGACCTACCGCATTGTCCGCAAGCTCGGTCAGGGCGGCATGGGAACCGTGTATCTCGCCCAGCACATTCACATGGGAGAGCCGCGCGCCCTTAAATTTCTCTCTCCTGAACTGAGTCGCGACCAAGCTCTTACAGGCCGCTTCCTGCGTGAAGTGCGAACTCTGCGCCAGATTCGCAATCGCAATGTGGTGGACTGCGGCGATCTGGAAGCCGCCGAGGACGACAGCCTTTTCTTTTCCATGGAATTCGTCGACGGCCCCGACCTCAGAGCCTTCCTCCGCGACTATCAACCTGACCAATCCGCAGCATCATGGGTGCCCCCGGTCCCTCGGCACTCTGACCAAGTCGCAGAATCGCGGGTGCCCCCGGTCCCTCGCAGTTGGGGACCGGGGATGCCACCTTTATCCCCTTCAGGCTCTCTTCCCATCCCCCTCGCCCTATCTATCACCCGCCAAATCGCCGAAGGCCTCGGCGCGGCCCACTCCAAAGGCATGGTCCACCGCGACATCAAGCCGGAAAACATTCTCATGGCCCGCGACGCCGATTCATGGCTTCCCAAGATCGCCGATTTCGGCATCGTGGCCACCAAAGAATCCAGCACCGCCTACACACGCACCGGCGGAACTCTGCTCACCATGGCCTACGCCGCTCCTGAGCAATGGCGCGGAACCCCCGCCGCCGAGCTCGACGGACGCACTGACCTCTACGCCCTCGGCGGACTTCTCTACGAGATGCTCACCGGGCAAACCGCCTTCCACGCCGAAAACTACGAAGGTTGGGCGCGCCAACACCAAACCGCCCCGCCCCAGCCGCCCAGCTCCCTCCGCCCCGAACTCGCCAACTGGCAAGGCCTTGACGCGCTCGTCCTGAGTCTTCTGGCCAAGGATCGCGAGCAACGCCCCAAAGACGTCACCGAACTAATCGGGTTGATCGACGCTATAGGCTATGTTGCGTTAGGCGTGCAACGGAAGACCGTGAGGAACGAAATTGCGCCATATCCGGCCACTCAACTTGTTGTCAGAAGAGACAAACGGCCACCCCGTTGGGGAGTTTGGATTGGACTGATGGCCTCAACGATTCTCCTGGCGGCCATCATAGTCTGGTACCTCTCAAGTCCGCGGAGGATAGGCGATACACAGGATTCAACAAAGCACGAAACGTCCGCAATCCCGCAGCTGGCGGAAAACCCTCAACCGGTGGAGGCAGTGAAGCCCAAGATGACGGAAGGACAAACGCCTATTGATCCCATCGAAACTGAGTATCAAGCCGAGGCGCTTTACAAACAGATGCATTACTCTGATGCAAGATCTCTTTTTGAAAAGGCCTGCACAGACGGGGAAATGAAGGCCTGTAGCTACCTTGGCTATCTATGCGCCAAGGGTCTAGGTGGTGAACACGACCTGCAAAAAGCTCGTGTGGTCTACCAGAAAGCCTGCGATCATGGAACGCTTTCCAGTTGCGCCAGTCTCGGCTCGCTCTACCAGGACGCCGGGAACAGCGAAGAGGCCATCAAGTATTTCCAAAAAGCGTGCAATGGCGGGGTGGCAGAAGCTTGCGAACTGCTGCGTGACGTGCAGTAAGCCGAAAGGCGCAATGGAAAATCACGGGAGAACGAGATGAGTAGACGGATATTAGTTGGATGGGCGTTGGCCGCGGCTTTAACGATTGCGGCACTTCCTGCCCTGGCGCAACAGGACGATGTGCCAATCCTGCGCCCCAAGAGCCCGATAACCAAACCGGCAAGCGCGACACTGCTTGTTATCTGCGACCTAGCTTGCAACTGGAAGCTGGATGGTGAGGCGAAAGGGCGCATTGAGGCCGGTGGTTCGGCCAAGGCTAAGGTCGAGCAAGGCCAGCATGTGGTGGTTGCCCTGACCGAAGACGCCGTCGATAAGACGGAAAACAATATCGAGATCAAGACCACAGGCCAAACCATCGTGCGCATCGAGCTCCAGCCCATCCGCGACGCGCGGCTTAAAGCTGCGCAGGATGCAAAAGATAAAGCAGATCGAGAGGCAAGAGACAAGGCTGCGCAGGACGCAAAAGATAAAGCAGATCGAGAGGCAAGAGACAAGGCCGCGCAGGATGCAAAAGATAAAGCAGATCGAGACGCGAGAGACAAGGCTGCGCAGCAGGTGCGTGACAAGGCCGCGCGCGAGATGCAGGAGAGGAAGCAAGAGGAACAGGCAACGACAGCGAACGCTGCCAGACTCATTGGAACCAACCCGGCAACGAGAGCACGGGGCGCAATCGTAAGCGCCGAATCCATTGAGGCGCTCCGTACGATGAATGCTGTTCGGCCACTTCAGCCGTTAGAGGACGATCAGTTTATCAGCAGTCTCCCGAGTGGAGTGTATGGTTTTACAGTTCCCTGGATAATCAACACAAACTCTTCTGGGATAGTAGGCGGGACTGGAATAAATAAGTTAGGCCTTAACCGCTCCTCTCGCGGGACGGCTGTCATGGAAATTCACAAGCTCTATTCAGGCGACATCTATGTTGTTGGGTATCTTTCGGAGAGTGATCTCGCTCTATTGCAAAATTCCTCCCGCACCTCCGACGCCAAGGCAACGTTGTTCTTCAGCCCCTATCATGAATTCTCAGTCGCGGTCGCGATTCCGCTCTCGCACATCAAGACATCGAGGAATAGGAGAATTGAGAATTTCTATGCGAATGACATTTCGGTCAGCAAGCTGAACGCGCATGGTCCGAAGTGAATGCAATCCCCACCACAATCAGGGTGCCCCCGGTCTCTCGCTTTTGGGGACCGGGGAGGGCATGAGACAGACTCCGATTGTTTTTTTGGACGGCGGGTGGCACGAGTCCAGATAAGTAACGATTTTTGCTCGTTGGGGTGACGCAAGCGATCTTTGCTCAGAGGGGTGAAGGGACAGCTCTTCGTCCGTGAGGTGGCCGGGAGAAGCTAAAACTCGAAGTTTCTCTTCACTGCTTCACTTCTTCACTGCTTTCTCACTTCACCTTCACGCTCGGCTCTACCGACAGCCCTGGCCGCAATTCGTGATTCGGATCTTCTTTAGCCAGGTTAGTGAAATCGATGCGCACCGGAACCCGCTGCACGACTTTGACGTAATTGCCCGTCGCGTTTTCCGGCGGAAACAAGCTCAACACCGAGCCCGTCGCGCCGCCTATCTGCGTCACCTTGCCGTGATAAGTTTTCCCTGTCGAATCCACTTCAATCTCCACAGCCTGTCCGGCGGACATATGCCGCAGTTGCGTCTCCTTGAAGTTAGCCGTCACCCACAAACCCTCCAGCGAAACCAGCATCATCAGGTTTTGACCCGGCGCAACGTTCTGGTTGATTTCCACGCTCTTGCGGGTGATGATGCCCGCCGCCGGAGCCACTATTTTTGTGTAACTCAGGTTGAGCCGGGCCATGTCCAACTGCGCCTGCGCCTGCGCCACCATGGCCTGAGCCTGACGAGCGCGCGCAGATTGCGCGGCCACCTGCTCGGGTGCCGTCTCGGCGAACTTCAACTGCGACTTGGCCTGCGTCTCCCGCTCGCGGGCCACGCGTACGCCTTCTCTGGCAGCCTCCTCGGAGTGCCGTGCGGCATCGGCGGCGGCCACGGCGGCGTCAAACTGCTGTTTACTGATCACATCTTTTTCCACCAGCGGTTTGTAGCGCGCCAGATCGGCCTGAGCCTTGGTGTTGTTGGCCTGCGCGGCCTCTAACTGCTCCTGTGCCTGCACCACGGCGGCATGCGCGCCGGTAACATTGGCGTCGGCTGCGCTCAGATTGCTGCCCGTGTTGACCGTGGTGATAGGCACATTCACATTGGCCGCGGCAGCGTTGGCCTGGGCGCTGGCCAGAGCCGCTTCCGCATTCTCCACCGCAACCTTGTAGTCGCTGGGGTCCAGCTCCGCGATCACATCGCCCGCCTTGACTACTTGATTTTCATCTACGTAGACCTTGGCCACCTGGCCCGCTACGCGCGAGCTCACCTGAAGCAGGTGCCCATTGACCTGCGCGTCGTCTGTGCTTTCGCTATAAGTGGAGCGCCACCAGATTCCGCCAGTCACCAGCGCCAGAATTACCACCACCACAATAACAATGCCTCTGCGGCGGGATTGCGGCGGCTGCGCGCTCTCCATCTCTGCGTTCTCCCCGATTGGCTCCGGTCCTGGAATATAATCCGCCACGTCTACCTTCCTCCTAAAAATTTCCTGTAATCCTCGCCTGCTCCCAGGGCGCGCGCCAAACTGAGCTTGGCCACATTGTGCCGGTAGAGGCTGGTCACGTATTGATCGTTGGCCTGGGCAACCGACTGTTGCGCCTGGCTCACTGCCAAATTGTCGCTGACCCCGTTGGCGTAACGCTGCTGCGCCTCGCTGAGCGCCTCGCTCGCCAATGCAACTGATGACCGAGCCACCTCGACCATCTTCTGTGCTGAGGCAATGTCTAGCAGCGCGTCGCGCACATCGGCGTCCACCTGCGCGCTTTTGTCGCTCAACCGGGCCTGCGTCGTGTCCAGTTGCGCCTGTGCCACTTGCGCCTCGCCGCGCAATCCGTACTCCCTGAACAATGGAACGCTCAGCGTGCCGGCGGCGCCGCCCGTGCCATGCGAACTCTTGGGATTGATGCCGATGTCGCCGTAGTCGCCATTGAACGTAAACGTCGGCAGCCGGTCAGCCGTAGCCGCCTTGCGTTGCTGCTCGGCCGCCTTGATCTGCTCCACCATCGCCGCCAAATCCTTGCGGTTGGCGTGCGCCTCGTGAATCGCCGCCTCCACGTCGATCTGGTCAAAGGCCGCGTAGGGCGCCTTGTCGGCCAGCGTAAAGCTCTGCTCCAGCGGCAGCCCAATCACCCGCGCCAGCGACAGCTTGTCTTTTTCCAGTGCGTTCCGCGCCACAATCAACTGCTGCTCCAGAGATTGGTAATCCACCCGCGCGCGCAATTCATCCAGCAAGGGCGCGGTACCCGCCTCATGCCGGGCAACTGCCTGGTCCAGCGAAATTTTGGCCGTAGCCACCTGTGCTTCCACGCTGGCCACGCGGCTCTCATCGGCCAGCGCCAGCAGGTAGGCGTTGCCCACCACCAGCACCACCAGATCGCGCGCGTCCTGGGCTGATAATTGCGCGGCGGCAAAGTTGTGTCGCGCGGCCAGGTAGTTGCGCAGCGAAGTCACATCGATCAGCGACCACGTCAGTGTAGCCCGCAGATCGGTAAATCCAAACGGCCCGATAATCTTGGGAAAGCCGGGAATACGCAGCCCCTCGGCGGGCAGGTCCAGCTGCACTACGTTTTCCTTGACGCTGGCGTCCACCGAAGGCAACAGGGCCTGCAACTGGCTGAGCCTCTCCCCGCGCGCCGCCGCCGTCTGCGCGCCGCTCAGGATCACGCCCAAATTGGCCTTCAGGCCTCTCTGGATGGCCTCGTCCAGCGTAAGTGAAACCGGCTGCGCAGAAACCTCGCCCGAGGCCACGCTGCCCTGAAAGCTGGATGCGCTCTGTGCGGACGAAGTACTGGATAGGCCGGGCAACGTCTGCGCCGCCAGCCCGTGGGAAAACATCCCCGCCAGGCCCAGCGCAAGGACGCAGGCACTGAGCCGGATCGAGTTGTTGCTTGAAGAAATAGCAGAAATCAAATTCGTTCGACTCTCAGCGAAGTGCCGCGGCCCAAAACACTCGCTCCTCAATAGACGCGATAAGCCGCCAGCGGGATTCGTATCTATAGTGTATCGAACTAGTTGGGAAGATGGCTGCATTCCGCCGCATACAACTGATTTTAATGGTCGAACCGGAACGCAATTCTCGCCCATTTCCGAATACGGAGAAGAAAGGAGGTCGCCAGAGGCATTGCATGAAGCAGCCTTGAAAACATGAAGTTCCGGCCTATTTATAAATACGGAGAGGAAAGGGGTCGCGGAAAAGCGCGGATGCCCCAACAAATATGGGTGTCCCAACAAAATGAGTACCCCAACTTCGGTGCGTTTTTGTTATTGCGCCTATCGGGATCCCCAGCGAGCGATGTTTGTTCGCTGGGGTGATTGAAGGTGGGATATCTATAGCTCTTTACAGTTCTTTATAGCTCTTCACTTCTTCACTAATTCACTTCTTCACTGGTTTCTCAGCACTTGCGAAGCCAGCGAGCACAACCCCTGCCGGAAGACCTCGCTCACTATCTGCGGAGTCCATGTAGCGGCTTGCGGCCCACCGTGTATCTTCAGCAGCGAGGCAGTTTCAGCGGCATTGAAGCCAGCCACCGCGCGCAACGCAAAAACCGTCCGCATCCACTTAGGCAGGCTTTCCAGCCACTCCCGCACCCGCTCGCGATCCCGCCCGCTGATCATGCCTTCCAGTTCCCCGGATGAAATGCCTGACGAGGCCAGGTCGTCGCCCTCGATGCAGGTTGTGGCTGGAGTCAGTCCCCGCGGCGCGTCCAGGCAGCCAGGACAGCGCCCCGCCAGCAACTTCAGTGCAGCAATGGCCAGAGCCCTCCGGCTGCAATGGCGTGCATTTTGCGGGTCGGCGCAAGGCGACACCTGTGCTGACTCAATCGCCTCCTCCACCAGTCGCGCGCTATCCTCGCCTTCGCCCACCAGCATCGAAGCCAGGCTGTAAAGTCCGGATGCAACCTGCTCGAAGATCGCCTTCATATTTTCGAAGGCCTCTGCGTCATCAGGGTTCGGCTGAATCGGAAACAGACTCTGTTTCGGCGTCGTCAATTCCTCGATCATAAAGACAGCTCTCCCCCCTTGGTTGAATAGGAGTGATTTAATCCTTATTTTCAACCATCCGGGCCGCGCTGGTCAATATTGAACATATTCTGAGATTTTGCCCGCTGTGCGATTCCGCACACATGTTAACCAGTATTACCTAATTTCGCGGAATATTCTGTTGCATTCTTGTGATAATTTCGCAAGTCGATCATTGCGCATTGTGAACCGCAACAAATTCCTCCGCGTTATCATGGATATCTATGGCTTTTCCCATCAAAACCTGCGTCGTCTGCGGGGAAGAGTTCGAACTCTACCCCGGCAAGCCCGGCTTCGCCAACCGCTGCCCCGCGTGCAGCGAGCCCGAGGCCGCCGAGCCCGCCGCCAATATCAGCCCCACAACAGATAAAGAACTCAACGAAGCCCGCAAACGAACCATCCGCGACATGCTCTACCGCAAGGAGAGTTGAGGGCTTGCTTTACTAGAAGCGCAATAAATACGATGCCTTGATGAAAATCTGCCGCCCATCGTTCAAAAAATTCGTCGTCCGCGGCGCTACCGTATTGTTAGGATCGCAGGCGCCGCCCGGCAGGCGATTGCACAGCGACCGGTCCAGATTTTGCATATCGTTGTTATAGCCGACATAAACCGCCGTGCCCGGATGCGGTAGCCACGTAAACAGCGCCTCGGTGCCAACCCCCTTGGTCCGCAACAACGATGTCTCCGCCGGATTGGCTAGCGTCGAGTCGTACTCCACAATCACGCGCGCTGAAATCGCCCGCGTGAACTGATAGTTGACCTTGGTGCGGAAGACCTGGCTTTCGTAAACCAGCGCGCCATTAGACACCGCGTGGTCGCGATCCAGCAGATAGGTATTGTCCGCGGTCAGTTGCCGCAGCGGCTGCAAAGTAAAAAGCGCCTGAACGGTTTCCTGGTTCATCAAAAACGGCACGCACGGTGGAGCAAGCGGAGGCGTCCCGGTGCAACTCACCGGGTTGTAGTTCACGTTGCCGCTGCGAAAGGCCTGCACATTGAAATTTAGCTGCGCGTAGGGCGCTCCCCGGAAGACAAGTCCGCCACTATTCTCCGTGAAGTTTCTGTTCTGCGTGAGCTGATAGTTATTCTGCGGACCCACCGTGTCGGAGTTAGTGTTGACCACAGGCGCCAGCACAAAGTTGCGCGGCAAAAGAATAAACGGGTCGAAGGACGAGTAATGAAAGACGCGGTTGCCTGAATGATCGAAGGCGATGTTCTGGTTCGTCTCCAGCCCATAGCTCTGAATCATCCTGTGCTTGGGATACCACTGATAGGTCATGTGCGTCTGGCCGTTGCGGAAGTTCCGTGCCTGAATAAATCCCAGCAGCGTCTGAAAGCCAACGCTCATATCCTGGTACTGCGACTGAAGGTTGAAGGCGTGCCCGTTATGCTGCAACTGAAAGTTGCTCGCTGGCCCCGCCGAGTAGGTTGGCGTCGTTGAGCAATCCAGCGGAGTTCCACTGGAGCAACTCGGCGGCGTTCCGCTATCCACAATGCCTTTGGTCGAGCTTTCAACCATCTGCCCCAGCGCCAGCCATTTGTTGTTCATCCGCCAGGTAAAATCCACGCCCCCGATGCGGTTCCATCCCTGGCCAAACTCGTAATCGGTATAAATAACGCCGATGCTCGAGCCTTTGCCCAGATCCCGCGAAACGCGCCCCACGGCGATGGTGGCGTGCTTGTTATAGAGCGCATCGCCCGGAGCCACCGTCTGCCCCGGCTCCCGGTCGTCAATAAGAAACAAGCCCAAATTCGTATGGCCTGTCTTTCCCGTCATACGCCCGCCGTATTCCGGATGAACGATGTTGCGCGTATAAACCAGATTGATCGGCGTGGCAAAGTAATTCGCGTTCTCCAGAAAAAATGGCCGCAGCTCCGGAAAATAAACCGGGTAGCGCTGATCGACCGTAAACTGCGGCTGGTCCGACTCGATATTGCTGAAGTCCGGATTGATGGTCGCGTCGAAAACAATTCGGTCTTTCAGAATCGCCTTCACCTCGCCGCCCGCCGTGCCTTCCATGTGCCGCGAACTGAAGTAAGGATTCAACGGGTCTATGGTGTTCAGCGTGCGCTCGTTCTGCGCCAGCACATATGGATTGATCTGTACATTATGCGAGCCGGTCACGCCCTGAATGCCCTTCAGCGTTCCCTCCTGGCTCAGCACGCCGGTGATGTTGGTGGAAATGTGCGGCCAGTAATCTTGTTCGCTGTTGCGCGGAAAGTTGCGCTCGAAGACTACGCCCCAGTCCGAGCCATTGGGCCGAAATCGCAAACTGCGAAAGGGAATCTCAATCAACGCCATCCATCCATCGCGCGTCACTTGCCCTTCCGAATCCCAAACCTGGTCATAGCTGTAATCCGGACCGTTATTCTCGTCCCACGACGCGTCGGCCTGCACCCCAACTGAATTCACCGCGAATAGTACACCCTTGCGGCGATCCTGAAATGGGTCTAGAAACACCGCCACGTAGTCGTCCTTCAGAATGTTCTCCCGCCGCGCCAGGTGTCCGCGAATCAGCTCGTGATGGCGGTCGCGGCATATGAACACAAAATATATATCGCTCTTGGTATATCCCATCCAGACTTCGGTCTCTTCCGTCGCCGGCTGCCCGTCATGCGGTACATTCTGAATAAATCCGGAGATCCTGAGCAGCTTGTCTTTCAAATCCAGCCGCGGCGCCATGCCCGCAAAGTCCGATAGATGCAATCCCTTGTCAATTAACGGAACCTTAAGATTGTTGGCTGGTTTTGCCAGCTGCGCCGCCTCTGCCCGCATCCCCTCCTGCTTATTGCGCGACGCAGCCGCAATTGGAACGGCAATCGCCGCCAGGCACACCAACAAGCATATGGCTCTATTCATCATTCTTCTGTCTACGCAATTTACTCGTTTTATGTTTCACAGGAGTACCCGATGGACTCCAGGTTTCAAAGATAGACGTTCATGTGAGCGATTAGCGAGCGGCTGGTCCCATCACAGGTGGCATGTGAAGCACCCATGAGCCGCGGGTAGCTGTGCCCCGTCTATAGCGGTTTTATCGCGATGAGCGGGCGGGTGACGATTGGCCGGGTGCCCCCGGTCCCTCGCATTTGGGGACCGGGGATACCTCGACTCACATGACACGCAAGCGCCCTCCGCTGGACAGCCAGTCCCCACCGTGCAACTTCCCGGGTGCCCCCGGTCCCTCGCAGTTGGGGACCGGGGATACCTCAACTCACATGGCGCGCAAGCACCCTCCGCTGGACGGCCAGTCCCCACCTTGCAACTTCCAAATTCCAGTTAAAGGCTAGTGCGAGCGAATAGCGAGCGTCTGCCCCACCGCAGGTGGTTACTGCTGCAACACCACCTGGTCGCCTTCCTTCAGCCCGCTCAGAATCTCCGTCACCGAGCCATTGGAAAGCCCCACCTTCACCGCCACCTTGCGCGTGCCGTCCTTCTGGTGTTTATCCGGAACATCGACCGAAGCATTCTTCTCTTTGTCGTAACTCACTGCGTTTTCCGGAACCGTCAGCACGCCTTTGTGCTCGTCAAGCATAATCTCAGCATTGGCCGTCATCTGCGCCTTCAACTCGCCGGCGGCATTGTTGATGGAGACGCGCACCTCGAATGTGGTTACGTTGTCCTTCTCCACGCCCATGGGCGAAATCTTGGTCACCTTGCCGTTGAACATGCGGTCGCGGAAGCTCTCCACCTTGATGCGCGCCGGCTGGCCCATGTAAACGTGGGCAATATCCGCCTCGTCCACCTTGCCCTGTACATAAACTTCGCTGGTGTCGCCCTCGGTCATCACCAGCGTCGCCGTCGAGCCAAGCACCAGAATGGAGCTGACCGCTGCGCCAACCTCCACATCGCGGGAGAGTATTTCGCCGTCCATGGGCGCCACGATCGTCGTATAACTGAGCTGCTCCTCCAATTGCTTCAGGCTGGCGTCCGCCTGCAAAACCTGCGCTCGCGCCTGCTTCAACCGCGCCAAGTCCACGCCGATCTGAGCCTGCGCCGAATCGCGACGGGTGAGCGCCGCAAGGTAGTCCTTGTTGGCGTCATCCAGCGCCTGATGGCTCACGATGCCCGCCTTTTGCATTTGCGTATTGCGGTCCAGCGTGGCCTTGTACATGGGCAGGTCCGGAGCCGCCGCGTTCACCTTGTCCTGCTCGACATTGGCCTCGTAGGTGGCCACATTGGCCTGGGCCGCGGACAGTTGCGCGCGCTGCGCGTTCACCTGCGCTAGAATCTCCACCTGGTCCAACTGCGCCAGTTGCTGGCCCTTCTTCACCCGGGCGTTGATGTCAACGTACAGCTTTTCCACAATGCCCGATGCCTTGCTCTTGACCTCAACCTTGGTGATCGGTTGAATCTTCCCCGTGGCCACCACCGAACGCGCCACATCGCCGCGCGTAACTTTGGCCAGCCTGTTGGGATCAATGGAGGGATTCCGGACGAGCCGCACCAGGGCAAAGCCCAGCACCAGTAACACCACGGCCACCCCGCTACCCAGCCAGATCCAGAAACGTTTGCTCTTTCGCGATGCAGCCACAATTCCTCCCCAAGATTAAGTAAGCCGTCGTTTTCCCTGATGCGTGTAGACTTTTTTTGTCGCCAGGAACTTCAATTTAGACGGCGGCAGCTCAACGCTGTCACCTCACATAGAATCCTACGCAAGCGCCCGCCCGTTGGTTCCATCTGATCTTATATTATTGTGGAACCGCAAGGCCGGCCGTTGCGTATCACACACCAACACCCGTTCGCGGTGTCTAAACACTATGCAGAGCTTCTCCGATACCCTCGGCCAGGTCTTTCGCGCCATCTTGGCCAACAAGCTGCGCAGCTTTCTGACCATGTTCGGGATCGCCTGGGGTGTCGGCTCGCTGCTTGTCCTCGTCGGACTCGGCGAGGGCTTCCGCTCCGGTCAGCATCGCCAGTTGTCCACCTTCGGCAACGATCTGGTCATGATGTGGAACGGCACCATCCCCGCCCTTGCCAACCAGCATACGGGAATGCGCCCTTACCAGTTCACTCTGGGTGACGAAGCCGCCATGCGCGCCCTGCCCGAGATCCGCGCAATTACCGGTTTCCTGAGCCGCAACGATCTCTACGAGGTCAGCCAATACGCCAACACCTCCGGCGCGGTCTTTGGCGTCGAGCCTAATTACTCCGCCGTGCGCTTTGTGCCTCTCGCAGAGGGCCGCTTCATCGATGACCAGGACATGATCAATCGACGCCGCGTGGTGGTGCTGGGCTCTAAAAGCTCCCAGATCCTATTCCCCGGCCGGCCCATGCTGGGCGAAACCATCACCATCAACGACGTGGCCTTTACCGTGGTGGGCCGTGTGCAACCCATCAGCCACGGCAACAACGACGGCGACAATCAGAGAATCTACATCCCCATCACCATCATGCAGGAACTCTTCGCCATGAAAGGCGACAACATTGCCCGCGACGCGCTGACTTCCATCCAGTATCAGCCGTCAATCAAGGGTGACGCCACCGCGGCCAAACTTGCCGTGCATAAAGTGATCGGCGAGCGGCACAGCTTTGACCCCGCGCTCAAAGACGCCTTCAACGAGTGGGACACTATCGAAGAAGAAAAAATGATCGGGGCCATCTTCAGCGCCATGGACATTTTTCTGGGCGGCGTGGGCATCGTCACCCTCGGTCTGGGCGCGGTGGGCATCATCAACATCATGCTGGTCTCGGTCACCGAGCGCACCCGCGAAATCGGCGTCTTGAAGGCCATCGGCGCCACCAAGCGCAGCATCCTGTGGCAGTTTTTCTGGGAGGGCCTGCTGCTGACCGGCATCAGCGGCATCATTGGCATTATCGTTTCCGGAGTCTTCATGTGGTTATTGCAACAGGTGCTCACCGGCAAGATGCCCGGCTGGGATCCGCCCCGTCTGGTTCCATGGTCAGCCGCGCTGGCTCTGGGATCGCTGGTTCTATGCGGAGTAGCCGCCGGCCTCTACCCAGCCAGCAAAGCCGCCGCCATGGACCCCATCGAAGCCCTGCGGAGAGAGTGAGTAAGACAGTTCTCAGTTCTCAGTTCTCAGTTCTGAGTTGTCAGTTGTCAGAAATTAGTTGTCTGTGCTTGGAGGTGAGATGTGGGGCAGACATTTCGTGATTTGCAGGTTTGGCAAAGAGCAATCCAGTTGACGGTGGTAATCTACCGCCTAACCCAGAGCTTTCCGCGCGAGGAAGTCTATGGACTTTCTAGCCAGATCAGACGCTCGGCAGTTTCAGTTCCTAGCAACATCGCGGAAGGACAGGGAAGACTCTCCGTTGGCGAATTCCGGCAGTTTTTAGGTAATGCCCGCGGTTCAAATCATGAATTGCAAACCCAACTGGAAATCGCACGGTCGCTCAAGTTTGGCGATTCAAATTTAATTGATGAAGCAGAAAATCTGTCGCACGAAGTTGGGAAAATGATCTACGCAATGCTGGAATCTCTCCATGAATCAACCTCACTGAAAACCGGCAGCTGAGAACTGTGAACTATGAACTGTGAACTATGAACTATGAACTATGAACTATGAACTGTGAACTATGAACTATGAACTGTGAACTGTGAACTGGAGCGTAGCGACATGTTGAAAGACATTCTCGCCCAAGCCTGGGAGGCGATGCTTTACAATCGCCGCCGCACCGCCATCACCCTGGTCGGCATGGCCTGGGGAATCGCCACCGTCGTGCTGCTGCTGGCTTACGGCGCGGGATTCAGCCGCGCCATCGTGAATATCTTTGCCCAGTGGGGAACCAACATGATCGGCGTCTTTCCCGGGCGCACCAGCGAGCAGGCCGGCGGCGACAAAGCCGGCGTCAAAGTCCGCTTCACCCTCGACGACGTGGACCGCCTCTACAACAGTGTCCCCGGCATCAACCATATCTCCCCCGCCGCCTACCAGGACGTGGCCGTGCAGAACGAACTGCATACGTACACCTGGCAAGCTACCGGCGTTCGCAACGCCTACTCCGACATCCTCAAGCTCGACCTCGATCAGGGCCGATTCTTCAATGGCGCCGAGGAGCAGCAGCGCGCCCACGTCTGCGTCATCGGCTCCGAGGCCAAAACCAAGCTCTTCAGTGGCGGTTATGCGCTGGGAGAAACCATCCGCCTCAACGGCGTCATCTTCACCATCATCGGCGTGCTTACCCCCAAAATGCAGGAGGGCGACGACAACATCAACCGCCAGATCTATGTGCCCTTCAGCACCATGAGCGATCTCAAGGACACGCATTACATCGACGGCATCTGGTTCAACTATTCCGGAGACAACGAGCTCGCCGAGAAGAATCTGCGCCAAACTCTGGCCGCCGCCCACCACTTCCGCCCCACCGACAAGCGCGCCATCTACGTCGCCAATCTGCTCACCCAGCTCAAGCAGTTTCAAATGCTCTCCATCGCCTTGCAGGTGCTGCTCTCACTCGTCGGTGCGCTCACCCTGGGCATCGCCGGCATCGGACTCATGAACATCATGCTGGTCTCCGTGCAGCAGCGCACCCGCGAAATCGGTGTCGAAAAAGCTCTAGGCGCGCGTAAATGGCACATCCTCACCCAATTTCTCGCCGAGGCCTTCGCCATCACCGCTGTCGGCGGAGTGGCCGGAATCGCTCTCGCCTACCTCATCTCCGCCATGGTGGGCCGCATCACCTTTTACAGTGCCGTAGCCAAAAACGCCGAAGCCGCCGACATCCGCCTCATCATCTCCCCCGCCTCAGTCATCATCGCCACCGTTATCCTCGCCCTCACCGGCCTCATCAGCGGAATGATTCCCGCCATTCGCGCCGCCAACCTCGACCCCATCGAGGCCCTCCGCTACGAGTAGCAAGCATCGTTAGATGAAAGATGCTGCACATGCAACCCTGGCTTTGTATCAGGGCACGACTGGTAGGTCAGGGTTTTAACCCTGACTGCCGATAGAGCAACAAACATATGCCGGGCTTTAGTTCCTGTACGGAGGGAGCAGAGGACTTCAACCTCGTGAAAGAGATCTCATAGTTTTGAAAGGGCACGACTTTCAGCTTGCAGAAAATTCATTTGGAGTTGCGAGAAGCGTCAGGGCATGACTTCCCAGCTTGCGGAAAAATCATTTGGAGTTGCGAGAAGCGTCAGGGCACGACTTCAGTCGTGCCGATAGAGCAATAAATATAATTCGGGCTTTAGCCCCTGAGGGAAGATTTTCCCGGAGGGAGCAGAGGACTTCAACCTCGTGAAAGAGATTTCATAGTTTTGAAAGGGCACGACTTTACAGCTTGCGAAAATTCATTTGAAGTTGCGAGAAGTGTCAGGGCATGACTTTACAGCTTGCGGAAAAAAGGCTGGGGAACCAGGTCCAGCAC
>CAZFMB010000073.1:0-20922 GCA_964520005.1 uncultured Occallatibacter sp. | reverse complement strand
CATGGTATCTGGAGACAACTCCGCAGAAGATCGCACTGGCAACTAATCGCCACGGAAAGCCATGTATTCCCGAATGCTCCACGCTGAATTTCAATGTATCTCATTCTGGCGGGCTGGCAGTAATCGCCTTTACAACAGTTGGAGAAGTCGGCATCGATGTGGAGGCAATTCGATGCGATGTCGATGCAGAAGAGATCGCTTCCGCGCATTTCACACGGACCGAAGCTGCTGAAATTGAGGCGGCAGCTACACCCCTGGAACAGGCCAACACCTTTCTGCGTCTCTGGACGCGGAAAGAGGCCGTATTGAAAGCAACCGGTTGCGGATTGCTGGGCGGAATGGATGGAGTAGACGTCTCCCAGGAGCCTTTGGACCAGGTTAGGTTTTGCAGCGCGGCGGAAGACATACCCGAGTCGTTCTGGCGCGTGCAGGATCTGGAACGGATTGAAGGATTTGCCGGAGCGGTTGCCGCGCCGACGGGAAATTGGTCGGTTTTGCAGAGGCCAGTTCGATACGAAGACGTAATTCATGGTTCGCTGGGGAGAATTTTTGGTGTGGAGTGAGTTTCCGGTACGGCCAATCGCGTACGGTTGAAGAATGGACCGCAAGATGGCTGCATAGCCCGAATAGCGAGTCGGAGACAGTGATGCAATTTTGAAGCCATGACTGGTAGGGAAATTTAGCAAATTGGTGAAGAATTACATACCATAGCTGGTTGACATCAAGTGGATATCGATGTCTATAAAGTATTTATAATCTGCGTTTTACGGTCACTTATTAGAGCAAAGTAATCAAAGAAATAGTCACCTGCGGCACCCACTGCGGGTACTAATGACATGTAGCAATTTATTGCAATATAATATACGTTACCTAACATCAGTCTAAGACCAAGATTGAAACGTTTCTGTGACGACTGTCACTAATGTGAATTGCGGGGTATTGGAGAGAGAGGCACCCTGCGTAGTTGGGCAATAAAGGGAGATTGCCAATTTCTTGTAACTTTCGTTTGAATCTCACATCCAATTACCAAGTCAGAAAAGGAGCGCGTTATCTACCCCAATCTCAAACTGCGAATGTATACGACCGGGATGCGCCAGAATCGTCTGGCCAAGCTGGTGGGAATCGATGAGGCCAATCTGAGCCGAATCGTCAACGGGGTTCGTGTGCCCAAGCAGCAAATGCGACAGGAGATCGCAACGGTGCTGGGGTGCGATGCAGAGTGGTTATTTGAACGGACAATGAAGGAAACCGACAAGATTTCGGCAAACATGGGGCTCGGCAGTAACCTTCTTCGCAACTGATTGATCAATTGGCAACGCTGGTTTTTTTTGCGTAGGCGCCATGAGCAAATACGCTCCGGCTCCTTGCCATTTCATTTTGGACACAACTAGTCTATTTTTAACAGCACTCAGATGGGAGTGATATGGGCGAAGCCTACTTTAACACCGATATTAAGATTGGGGAGAAGCCATTTGTGGAAAATCCCAATCAAGCCTGGTACGCGGTACAAACCGGTTATCGCTGTGAGCAGCGGGTGTCCTCGGATCTGGTCATGAAAGGATTCAGGACCTATCTTCCCTTGCTGCGTGAGGTTCATCAATGGACAGATCGCCGGAAGCTCGTTGAGGTTCCTGCATTCAGTGGCTACCTGTTTTTGCATTATGAGCCCAGTTTGCGCAATCGGGTAAACGTGCTGGAGACGAGCGGCATCGTTCGCTTCCTGGGTGGAAACCATGCACCATGCCCTATCTCCGATGTCGAAATCGACGCTGTCCGCCGAACTCTCGGCAGCAGCGTGCCTTGCGACCGCTGCGACGCGCTGACGCCAGGTACTCTGGTCAAGGTTACGCGAGGCCCTCTGGCGGGCGTGCAGGGGCGTCTGGCGCGGATCAAGAACAACCTTCGTCTGATCGTCACGATCTCAGTATTCTCTCAAGCCATATCGGCTGAACTGAACCTGAGCGACGTAGAGGCCGTCCAAGATCGATTGCGGACAAACCATGACGAGCAGAGCAACCGAGGCTGTCCTGCGAGTATGCGGCGAGAGTGTGGCACACATACCTTTTCCCCAGAGATGTTTCCATAATTTCTGCAGATTTACAGTCCTCGCGCAATGTGGTGCCCTTCTCGGGTAAGCACTGCTCAAACATTTTTTGTATGAAACAGTCATAAGGACGATATAACTTTGTTTCCCTCCTAAGCGAGGGTATGATGCATTTCCCGTCAAGTTGAGAAGAGTCCCCATAACTAAACGGCGCATGATGGAGCGATCACCATGAAAAAATCTAAAGATCCCCGTGTTGCCATCCTGGGTGTGGCAGTTGATAACTTGACGATGAAAGAAGTTCTAGATGCCGTGGATGCCAGTATCGCAGAGGGAGGGTTCCATCAAATTGCGACGGCAAACGTAGATTTCCTGATGAAGTCAATCCATGACGAAGAACTCTACGAGACGCTTGCCAACTGCGATCTCGTTCTGGCTGACGGCATGCCGCTGGTATGGGCATCCCGCCTGCTCGGAACAGGATTGAAGGAGCGCGTAGCCGGATCTGATCTGGTTCCGCAACTGGCAAGATTGTCGGCCCAGCGCGGTTATCGAATCTTCTTGTTGGGAGCGGATGAAGAGAGTTCCTCTGGTGCAGCGGCCTGGATGAAAAAGAATTTTTCCGGCGTCCGCATTGCTGGCCGGTACTGCCCGAAATATCTGCCACTGGAAGATATGGATCACGAGGAGATACTATCAAGGATCGAAATGGCTAAGCCAGACATTCTTCTGGTGGCTTTTGGAAACCCCAAGCAGGAAAAATGGCTGGCCATGCACCGGCAGCGGCTTGAAGTGCCTGTCTGCATCGGAGTAGGCGGAACGTTTGATTTTCTGAGCGGCAAGATTTCCCGCGCACCTGGATGGATGCAGAGTTGCGGTATGGAATGGTTCTACCGGGCAATGCAAGAACCATCGCGGCTGGCAAAGAGGTATTTCAGCAATGCGCTAGGTCTCGCTCGCTATCTCCCGGTGCAACTGGCGGCCATGGCAATGCAGGGGAAGCGGCGCCAACAAACGCAGATCACCAAAGAGATGGTTGGTACAGCGATAGTATTGCGCATTGACGGCGATTTCACTGGCAAACTGCTGCCGCGATTTGAATCCGATGTTCGCAATGCGGTTCTTTCCGGTTCTCACGTCGTACTCGATATGAGCAATACCGCATATATCGGTGCGGACGCACTTGCCTCGCTGATTTACGTAATGAATGTAGCTCGCTGCTGGAAGCGTGAATTGTGGCTGGCTGGGCTGGATCGCCTGTTGGTCAAAGTTGTGGGAGCTTCCAGGCTGCGTCTCTTCTTCCGCATGGCCCCAAAAGTTGCCGAAGCATTGCGACGCATTCAGCCGGAATTGATCCCGGTTCCGCAATTCGGGGAGGACTGGGCGTTCTGTCAAATTGGCGGCAAACTGATTCCAATTCACGCTCAGGAGGTGCCTAACGTTTACCGCCAGGTGCAGCGATTACTGAGCCGTAAACTTACCGTAGAGCTTAATTCCGGATTGCCGCCAAACGGCCGGAAAAGGGATGGATTGATTCGGGAACCGGCTCCCGCAGATGCCATGTAAAACCGGACCACTGCACTTTGCTCGGATATTCACGACGCCCAATCGTGGTTACTGAGGTGGAATTCCAGATACTGGCTTGCTGACAAAGGGAGCCCATTACAGTTAACCGATTCGGAGACTAATTGCATGATCTTATCGCAAGTGCTCGAGATAGTTGGGATAGCGCTGGTGCTGGCAACGCTGCCTTTGCTGGCAGAACTCCTGGTGCTCACCGTTGCATCTTTTTTGCCTTCCACAATAGAGATAGAACAAGCAGGCGCTATGGAGGATTTTCCGATCACTGTTTTGGTTCCGGCTCACAACGAGGAAGTTCTGGTCGGGCGTTGCATCCGCAGCATTTTGTTTTCCGCAGACCCAGGCGTGGACCTGATGGTGATCGCACATAACTGCACGGATGCGACGGCAGCGGAGGCCGAGGCTGCCGGAGCGAGGGTTATGGTGCTGAACGACCCGGATCAGAAGGGCAAGGGCAGTGCGTTGAGTTATGGCTTCGATGCGGCTCTGGCTGGAGCTTCAAGGGCAGTGCTGGTCATCGACGCGGACTCAATCGTCAGCCCCAGTCTGATCGCGGCGGTGAGGCGGAGTTTTCAGGCGGGCGCGCAAGCGGTGCAATGCGGTTATGAAGTCCTCAACTCCGAGGAGAACCACCGCACCAGACTGATGTCGCTTGCTTTTCAAGGATTCAATGTGATTCGTCCGCGTGGGCGTGGACGCTTGGGTCTATCGGTAGGAATCCTGGGCAATGGATTTGCGCTTCATCGGGATGTGCTGTCGCAGATTCCATACGGAGCCCATTCCCTTGTCGAAGACCTGGAGTATCATCTCGCACTGGTTCGAGCAGGAATTCGCGTAGAGTTTGTCGACAGGGCGATGGTCAGCGGCGAGATGCCGCAATCAGATCTGGGCGCGCAAACACAGCGCGCTCGATGGGAAGGCGGCCGGCAGCGGATGATGAGACGGTGGGCTCCCAGGCTGATGGGAGACGTGCTGCGCGGACGGGCGCGTCTAATCGAACCACTGCTCGATCTGCTGGCCGCGCCGATCGCCTTCGAGGCATGTCTGCTGATGGTTGCCGCCTGCCTGCCGGTTGCCTGGCTCAGGCTGTATGCCCTGGTAGGGTTTCTAGTACTCGCTTTACATGTTACAGCGGCCGCCGTTGGCAGCTCCGGCTTGCAGGGAACCCTAAGAGTTTTGGCAACGGTTCCGGCCTATATCTTTTGGAAATTGTGGATGCTTCCTGACGTATGGCGCGCATCCCGCGCAGATTCCCTATGGGTGCGCACGGCTCGCGATACTCCGGGAGACAGCCAATGAATCAGCATGAGTTGCGCAACATGCCATCTATTTAATGCCCAGACCGTGCGGTGGCTCAAGCCATCCGCTTCTCGAACCTTAACGATTCGCAATAGCAAGGAGTTTTCTATGAATCTACTGAATCAACGTTTCATTCTTGTCCTATGCGGCTTCGTATTTCTTGCATTGGGCATAGCTAATGCTTTGCCCAACGGCGCTGAGAAAGCGAACGGCCAGCCTTCGGCCGGCGATACACCCCGAGCCGAGCAGCAGACTAGCGACATGAACTCATTGCGTAAGTTCGAGCCTTCCGTGGATGAGGAATACACGCTGGGTGATGGGGATGAAATATCCATTCAATATCCAGGCCGGCCCGATTTGTCCAGCAAGGATATCGTTGGCCCAGACGGACGGGTGACGCTGCCGCTGGTGGGGCCGATCAAACTTGCCGGCCTGACTCGCGAGGATGCGGGGGCGAAGATCATCGATGCGTTGTCACCTTACTATACAAAGCTTACAGCGACCGTAAGGGTAGAAAAATATAGCTCCAATTTTGTCACTTTGCTTGGAGATGTGAAGAGTCCTGGAATCGTAAGTTTTGATCAAACGCCAACCCTGCTGGGTTTGCTCTCCAGAGGCGGCATGCAGCCGCGCCCTGACGGCACCTTCCCTGAGCAATGCATCATCTACCGTGGAGATCAGGTTTATTGGGTAAAACTGCACGATATGCTTGCGACGAGCAGTCCGATGGCCGATCTTCGGTTACGTCGCAATGATGTAGTATTTGTACCTGCCCTGGCGTCAAAAGCCGTTACTGTCATTGGTCGCGTGCAGCATCCGGGTCAGATTATCCTTAAGCGCGATTCGACGGTCGTTACGGTTCTGGGAGAGGCAGGCGGGTTGGCCGATGCGGCCGGCAAGAATCCAGAGATTCTGGTCGTTCACCGAACCTCCGGAGAAAAGAACCAATTTGTTCACTTCAAGGATCTACTCAAGCCAGAGAGCGGCAATGAAGTTCCGCTGTATCCCGGCGACATAGTCTTCGTGCCCCAAAGCGGATGGAACAAGGCGAGCGTTGTGATACAGAATGTGACGCCATTTATGACCATGGCGACGTTTGCGGCAATCGCCATTCAGTGACCGGCAGTTCACGCAGTCGGAAAGGTTAGCAATGAATCATTCAATTTCTGACAATTCGTTTTCTGGAAACTCCAAGAGCGTGCCATCGGCGCCGCTGCGCCGGACCGGAAGTGCATCTGAAGGGGCGCGTCCGACTATAGATGTAGTTGGCAGTCTGCGCCGCCACTGGTATGTTGGCTTGACAGTGTTTCTTGTCTTTGCTGGCTGCGGTGCTTTTGCCGTCTGGAAGAAGGCCAAACCGGACTACGAATCTCACAGCGTAATCTACCTGTCGCCGAAATTTCCCAAGCTGTTGGCCAACGACTCTGAGGTTGAGCTTCCTTACGATTCTTACGTCCAGGATCAAATCCAAACGGTGACGCGGCACGACATCATCGCGGATTCCATCTCGAAGCTACCCTACGCAGTGCGCTATGGAAGAGGCTTGTCGTCTTCATATGTGGGCCCTGCGTTGCCTTATGAGATTGAGGTCCTGCAAAAGGCGCTTGAAGTCAAGAGAGTCGGATCAACATATGAAATGACGATTGCGCTACATGGAGAAACGCCGAAAGATCTTGCCGAGATCGTGAACACGGTTACCGACACCTATGTAGATCGCATGAAGAACGAGCAGTTTTACGGGTTGGATGATCGCTTGAATACCCTCCGGCAAGAGAAGGTCCGTCTTCAGAAACAGATGGACGACGAAATGTCCGAGCAGGCGCAGCTCATGCAGGAAATTGGCGTGGCCACGCTTTCAACCAAAGAGGGCGGGTCTAATATCTATGACTCATCGCTACAGAAACTGAGCGACGAGCAAGTAACCGCGCGCATGCAGCGCCAGGCGGCCGAAGCTCAGCTGGCCACCGTAGTGAAAGGAGGAGGCACGGGAGGATCAGCCGTGATGGACTCCGCCGCGGACGAAGCGGTCGCCACGGACTCAGGGCTATCTGGAGTGAGAAGCTCGCTGAACAGCCGGAGAAACGCTCTGCTGGAAGAAATGAACGGCCTGAAGCCGGACCATCCGGTCTACCAGAAAGACAAGGAAGAGTTGGATTCGATCGATGGGCTGATGGGCGATCTGAAGCGCAAGGCTGGCGATCACTTGCAGGACAAGCTGCGTGCGGACGTAGCGCGCACGCGCATGATTGAGCTCCAGTTAACCCAGGAAATGGCGCAAAGGACGCACTCGGCAGCTTCGGCAGCACCCAAATTCCAAAAAGCCACGGCGCTTGGGCCGGAGATCGACAGCCTGCAAAAAGCATATAGCGCAATCGACGACCGCATCCGTGACCTTGAGCTTGAAAGCAGCTCGCCTGGGGCAATCCACGTATCCTCAAGAGCGCTTACCGCGCTCAACCCGGAACCGAGTAAACTGCGACTTTATCTGCTTGCTCTGATCCTGTTGAGTCTTACCTGTGCCATTGCCGCTCCGGTTGGGATTGACTTGATGGACAGCAGAATATTCACCGCTCAGGATGTTGAGAATGTAATGGGCTTCCATCCGCTAGGTGTGCTGCTTGACACACGCGAGTTCCGTCGAGAGATTGCGAGCGAATACTATTTGCGTTTGGCCGCAGGCATCGATCATGCTGTCAGGAGCTCGGGGGCGCGAATATTTCTGTTTACATCACCTTCTCATGGCAGCGGAACCAGTACTGTTGTGAGAGAGTTAAGCGATAAACTGCGCAGCCTTGATCTGAGGACACATACGATCATGGCCTCTGCATCCGAAGGGCTGGATATTCCCCCCGGAGATATTTTATGGCGATCTCAACTACTTCTGCAAAGACGGAACAATGCCGATGATGTTCGCGCCCTTGCGCCGGTCTCAGCGGTTCACGGCCGAGCGGAATACGGCATGGGACAAGATGCGCTGACCCTTAATCCAGTTGTTCGCAGTATGCATCACGCGAGCGAAGAGTGCGATGTCGTCCTGATCGATGCAAGTCCACTGCCGATATCCGCGAATACCGAGTACCTGGCGAGGGTTTCCGATGTAACTGTTCTTGTTGTTAAGTCCAGCGCGACGACCAAGCAGGAACTGGATCGCGCCGCGCGGCTGCTGGAACGTCTGGATGTAGCTGGCGTAGCGGTGGTTTTGAACAAGATTAGTCAGGAGCGAACGGATCGCGCCCTGAAAAAAGAACTTTATGGGTATGAGCAGTCGTTCAGGAAACGTCGTTCCACGTCTATAAATGATCCGGTGCGGCGGGAAAGAGCCAGTGCGTGACGGAAGGAACTTCCGCTTCACCACTAAGAATATCGAGAGAAAGACAATACCTCGGCGATGAGTTCGCGGTTAAGCTATGCGTACCCTTGAAATAATCCTAGTTTTTCTGATCGTTGGCGCAGCGATATGCCTGCTCATGGGTCGCTGGCCGCGAATCACCCGTCTGTTGGTGTCCTTCGCCCTGCTGACCGCGATAGCGCACGCGATTATCGAGGGCGCGCACTGGCAGATGATCCCAGCATACGCGGCCACTGGAATATTATGTCTCGCTGCATGGAAATCGGGCGGAGATCAGAGGCGTCTTCAGGGAATCACAGCCTGGCCGGCACTGCTGCTCGCCTCTGTGAGTATCTTGTTTTCTTTCTTGCTGCCGATGTTTCATTTGCCCGAACCTACTGGTCCCTATCCGGTCGGCACGTCGATTCTTTACTTCAAAGACTCGGCACGCACTGAGGATGCTGCACCCGCGGGTGGTTCTGCGCGAGAGCTGCTGGTTCAGCTTTGGTATCCAGCGCAGCCATCGCTTAACCGCTTCGCCCGTTACCGCGAACCGCAAGAGACCAACGCCTTCAGCTCTTACCAGAGCGTGATCCTTACGAATTCGCGGCGGGATGCGCCAATTGCAATTACCGGCGCTCCGTTTCCGGTTATCATCTTCAATCATGCCTGGCGTGGCAGGCGGACTAATGACACCTTCTTGATCGAAGAACTGGCAAGCCACGGTTATATCGTCGCCAGTATCGATCACACCTACAACGCGAGCCAGGTCGCATTCCCGGACGGGCGCGTCGTGCATGGAGTGGCTTCGAACGAGATCGATGCTCCTGATACAAGTACCACAGAGCGCGTACGGGCAATTTGGGACAAGGAGTTAGTGAAGTGGGTTGCGGATCAGCGATTCGTTCTTGATCGCCTGGCGCAGATGAACCGTTCAGCAGGGTCACCCTGGTTTGGACGCCTGGATACAAACAATGCTGGAGCCCTGGGACATTCGTTTGGAGGAGCTTCAGCCACGGCGGTTTGCGCCGCGGACCCGCGAATACATGCATCGGTAAACATGGACGGATGGTTCTTCGGCGCTATCCGCGCGCGAGGCCCAAACCAGCCGTTATTAGTCATCATTGCAACCACGGCCCAGGGGGGCGAAACATCCGATCCGAACGCGAAAGTGGGCGCAGCCCTTGACGCGGCAGATCTTGTTGATGTGAAAACTTCGCTTCGCAATTTCGGAGGCTACCTGCTATCAGTAAAGGGAGCTGAGCACGAGGACTTCACGGACCAGCCTCTCATCTCACCCTTGCGAATGTTGTCGCATCGCGGCGCGCTTCCCGCGAGCCGGATTCAGGAGATTACACGAACGTATGTGCTGGCTTTCTTCGATATGACGCTTCGCGGGGAAGATCCCGCGGTTTTTCATCCGCGCTCTGCTCCGTATACCGAGGCTTCTCTCGAAGCGTGGCAGGTAAATAATAGTGCGATTCATCCGTTGATTAGTTCTGAAGGGCGGCGAGAATCAATACCGCTTGCCACCATTCTCCCGCTCATGCTGAGTCCGGCGGCTAATTGGTTGGATTGCTTCTCTGTATCAATTGCATCTTCCAGCAACCATAACCAATCCGAGAGTAAAATCGCACTCTTCTAACCGATTCTCCAGACTTTTTTAGGTAAGGGAAGGTTCCATGCTCGCATCTTCTGATCGCGTTATCCATTGCGCAACCGATATATTCGAGGATAATCTCAACCGATTGCCTTACGAATTTACTCATACTCTCGCCGGCAATCCAATCTTTGAGCTTTCCCGGCTGGTGGATCTGGCGGAAAGAGTAGCAACTCGCCGTACTCCACATCTGGTTGGGGGAGACGTGTATTTCAATGATGGGCGCATTGAGCCGGGCGAGAAGCCGGTACGTCCTGATTTGCCTCCAACGACTGCTTCCGATTTAATTCGCAAGATCGATACCGCGCAGGCATGGATCATTCTTAAGCATGTGGAGCGCGAGCCGGGTTATCGCGAAGTGCTGGAAAACTGCATTCGCGACATTCTACAACTTTCAGGGCCGGAGCTTCTGCGTCAGATCAAATGGTTCGAAGCGATTCTTTTCATAACCTCGCCGAATCGCGTAACAGAGTATCACCTCGACCGCGAGGTATCGTGGATTCTTCAGCTCCAGGGCGACAAGGAGATACACCTCTTTGACCGCGCTGACAAGCAGGTTGTCCCCGACGAGGAACTCGAGGTCTACTGGACAGCCGACAATCGTGCGGCGCGCTATAAGCCGGAGTACGAATCCAGGGCAATCATTTATCAAATGCACCCCGGTAGCGGCGTACATATTCCCATCAATTCCCCGCACTGGCTACGCAACAAAAACAATATTTCCGTCACGCTGAATGTAAATTTTCAATTTCATGACCGCCATTGGGCTAACTTGTATCGGGCAAACTATTATCTCCGCCGCGCGGGTATCTCACCGCAACCGCCCGGTGCGCATCCAGTATCTGATCGCCTGAAGAGTACGGTTTTTACAGTCATGCAACGGGCAAAGCAGGCAGTGAAAGGGCGGCCGCATATCCCCCCGGAAGCGCGTGAGCAAAACCGAAGGATCGCCCAACTTGCAGGGCGCTACTGAAGCTGGAAGGCAATTCACCCAAGCATTCAGGGATGCAATTCGGCCAGAGTAGCAGAGATCGTTTGAAGAAGGGGGCGCTGGGGATAAAAGTGGCCGCCTGGAAAAATCTGCATTTGGAAACGGCGGCGTGTATGACGCTTCCATGCGAACAATTGATTCCAGCTTACGCTTTGATCATTGGCTCCAGCGAAGGCTGTAATCGGGCAGTCCAACGGTTCGTCCTCCTGGAAGATATAACTCTCTACCACCGCGATATCGGCCCGTAGAATAGGCAGAAAAACTTCCATGAGCGCGCTATTTTCCAGAAACTCCTGCGGGATTCCGTTGTAACGGCGAGTCAATTGTTCAACAAAGTCATGGTCCGGAAGCAAGTGCAGAAGGCTGGTATCGTCAGGCATGTCCGGCGCGCGACGGCCGGAAAGAAATATCCAGTCTGGCATGGGCTGTCCCTCGCGCTGCAGTCTGCGAGTCCACTCGAAGGCGAGTAAAGCACCCATGCTATGTCCGAAGATTGCGTAGGGCATGTCCAACCAGGGTCGCAGTTCCCGATCCAAGGCTTCCACCAGCGGTTCTATATGGGTGTATAGAGATTCGGAGAGACGCATTTCCCGCCCGGGCAGAAGAACTGGGCATACATGCACAACCGGAGACAGTTCAGTGGTCCAGGGGTGATATGCGGTGGCGCCGCCTCCCGCATGCGGCAGGCAGAACAGGCGCACACGCGGATTCACGGCAGTTGGGCGCGACTGGAGCCACTGTGTGCTTCTATCCAAAGTGGAATTCCTCCAGATTCGATTCTAACTGAAATATGCACAACCTCTGTGTTAGCGGATAAGTGATGAGAAATAGTCTGGGTATCATGGCATCCACTAGGAATTAGTTTGAATCAATGCGCAAGTCTTATCGGTAATTCGAGACAGTTGTTACATTTTTACTTCGGATATTTTTACTGAAAGTCATAATACACATTGTCCATTGAAAAATTTAGGAGTTGGAGGTCATCGAAACAACCATGGCTACATCAGAGTTTTGGCAAACAGTTACGACGAACATCTCATCCTCGCAGCAATGGACGGAAAGTCCTGCTGCGGGCTCATCGCGAAGTTCGCGCGGCATGACTACTCTGTGGATGGTTATGGATGGGGCCACGATCCTGTTCTCCGCAATTCTAGTCACGTTACTCGTGAAGCACATTGGACCGGTCGCAGGCGCAAGGCAAATATGGCATAGTATGTTATCTCAAAGCCACACGCTGGGGTTCTTGCTGTCGGTGCTTTGCGGATTTACAGTCTCACTCCTGATCACAAGCCGGCGCTTGAATTTATATTCGCCTGCTCATTTGAGCAACATACTGCATGAGCAGAGACTTAGCGTACAGGCCTGCTTGACATCCGGGCTGCTGCTCACCGGCGCGCTGTTTCTGCTTCATGCCGAAGACATTCCCCGCGGCATCGTGGTGATCACCATCGGAATGGTCACCATCGGGCTTAGTTTGCGCCGGCTTGGTTACCGCCTTCTGCTCTACCATAATTTCGAACGCGGCATAGGTACTCGCAACGTACTCATAGTTGGCACCGGAGCAGAGGCCCATGCGCTCCGCAATCACTTGGAGAGCATCCGCCATCTTGGCTTCACATTCAAAGGCTTCATTGCTTTCCCTGGCACCTGCCCCCAATTTGCCGACACGTCCAAAGATGTGGTAGGAACGCTCGATACGCTTTTCCAGTATACCCGCAAGCATTTTGTGGATGAGGTATTCTTCACTGCGTCCTGCGAGCAACGCGGTGTGGTGAAGGGCATCTTGGAGCAGGCGCGCGCACATGGAATGGATATGCGCGTGGTTCCCGATATGTACGATGGACTGGCATGGAATAGTCCCATCGAGTACATTGGACAGTTTCCTACCATTCCGCTTCAGTACCGGCACATACCCGAGGCAGCTCTGGTGCTTAAACGGCTAGTCGATATAGTGCTCTCCGGCACTATATTGCTCGCCCTTTCGCCGTTATTGCTGGCTATCGCCTTCGCCGTCAAGATGGATTCGCCTGGCCCGGTCTTCTATCTATCGGAACGCATCGGGAAGAAGGGCCGTGTCTTCGGCTGCATCAAGTTCCGTACCATGGTGAGCGATGCGGAGAAGCGCCTCGCCGACATCATGCACATGAACGAGCGCGACGGTGTGCTGTTCAAGGTCACTAACGACCCCCGCATCACCAGGCTGGGCCGTTTCCTGCGCAAGTATTCCCTCGATGAACTGCCCCAGTTCCTCAATGTGCTGCACGGCGACATGAGCATCGTAGGTCCTCGTCCTCCGCTGGCCAGCGAAGTGCAGGAGTACAAGCTTAGCCACCTGCGCCGTCTCGATGTAAATCCCGGCATCACAGGCCTGTGGCAGGTGCAGTCACGCCAAGATCCTTCTTTTGACAGTTATATTTCACAGGATGTGACCTATATCGAGAATTGGAGCGTATGGCTGGATATCAAGATCATTCTGCGCACCATCGGTGTGGTTCTAGCTGGAACTGGCTCTTGAGTTTTTCTCCAGTTCTTGCCGCAACTGGAGGCTTTAACTGAGGCGTCTAGAGGAGATCATCAATTCATACGCGTCCCGGGAACGGATCGCGAGTTACCCCGGCATACGATACGGAAGTAACCATTCAGCGGCACCATTATCAACCTAACATGAGAGTGACAATATCTTGCAACCTTCGTATGAGTCTAGCATCCAATTGATAAATGAAAACATCTCTCTTCACTTAGGCTAGTGGGAGTAACATGGGCGAAGCCCGCACGGCGAGGCAACAACATCCCGCTCGTCAAAAAATAGTTTAATTCGACAGAAATCAGTTTGACCTTCCGCAGTGTTTACTAAGTAGTGTGCCGCTATAGCGCAAGCATCCTCATCACCATCCAATGCGACAGAGGCATGTTGCAGTGTTGCTTTCCCGGTCATCCAGAATTAACTCCATCATAGTAAGAACATAGGAGGTTCCATGGCTACTGCGATTCATCCCGTAACAGCGTCGGCAGTCTTCCCCAGCGATGCCGAGACCGGCAACTTGTTTGCTGCTAACTTCGACCACCGGCCATTTCAGTTTCGCCATTCACTCGATTCGATGGAAATCTTTCAGATGCCGGCGCTGCTGAAGCTAGCTGAGCGCTGTATGCGTAAACGCCAATTTAAGAGCCACTACGAAACCGGCAAGCCCGCGGTGAATGGCTACTTCGGCAGCAAGCCTGCGGATATGACATTGGTGCAGGCGCTGGAGCAGATCGGGGAAGGCGGCAACTGGATCATTCTCAAGCGCATTCACGAAGAACCGGAGTACCGTGCTGCACTGGAGCTAATCATCTCGGAACTATCGGTACTTTCGGGAACGGATTTGCGCCGTCGGTATCGCGATCCGATTTTGACTATCTTCATCACTTCTCCCAACCGCATTACACCTTACCATCTGGACGGTGAAGCCAATTTTCTGGCACAGGTGCAGGGTAGCAAGTCTGTGTTTCTTTACAATGCGCGCGATCCTCACATTCTTACTACAGAGGAAATGGAAAGTTATTGGACCGGGCATTTGCTGGCGCCCAGATGGCACGACGAATTGTCTGAGGGGCATTGGCGTTACGATATATCCCCAGGTCTTGGCGTCTTCAATCCTGCTACTTTCCCGCACTGGGTAAAAAATTCTAACAATGTTTCGGTATCCGTTAGCATTAATTTCAAGCGCGTGCGCAACGACGAGATTGGGGCATTTAGGGCGAATTATTATGCGCGTAAGATTGGCTTGCACCCTACCATGCCTGGGCGAAGGCCCGCCATTGATCGCATGAAGAATCTGACCTTTGGCAAGCTGTACGAAGGAGCCTACGCGGCGCGAAACGCGCTCCGGACGCGCTTCGGTATTTAAATAGCCATCCAGTTGAAATCCAAACTGTTTGACCTTGAGCGTTCAGTCAACGAGCCCCTACGCTGCAGAGATACTTACTTAGGCATGAGGTGCTGTAATGTTAGCCATGAAAAATGGAAGCCGCCACGCCGACAATAGCTTCGACACGCTGCGTCTGTTTTTCGCGGTGCTGGTGATCTTTTCGCACAGCTTTGCACTGGGCCGCGGCTCCGACAATAGCGAACCTCTCTTTCTGCTGACTCGCGGGCAGATAACGCTTGGCAATTTAAGCGTGTGGGCCTTCTTTGTAATTAGTGGATTTCTTATTGCGCAGAGCTGGACGCGCTCTCCGAATCCGCAGAAGTTTCTCAAGCGGAGAGTGGCGCGCATTTACCCAGGGTTCATCGTTGCAGCATTGCTTTCAGCGCTGGTTGTGGTTCCCATTGCGGCGGATCCGGCCACGCGCCATCCGGTCGCAATCGGAAGCTTCCTATTGCAAACGCTGAGATTGCAGGTCTTCGACGCTCCTCCGGTATTCATCCATAACGCATGGCCCAATACGCTGAACGGATCTCTGTGGTCGGTGCCCTTTGAGTTTTGGTGCTATATCGGAATTCTGTTTCTCGGAGTGGCCGGAATTTTCCGACGCCGCTGGTTGGTGGCAGCACTGTTTGTGGCGGTGATTGCATGGCATCTTTATTTGTCCATTACAGGTTGGGTTCCAGGAGGAAAGATACTGGGGATCATTTTTGGCTTTCCGCTATTCTGGGCGATTGTTCTCCCATTCTTTCTTGCCGGGTCTCTATTTCATCTCTTTGGCGGCGTGGTGCTGCTTCGCAAGCGTCTGATGATTGCTGCTCTTGTGATTCTGATCGCATCAAATTTCATCCCGCATGCATTTATAGTTACGCTTCCGGTTTGTGGCGCATATCTTCTCCTGGGTCTCGCCTATCTTCCCTTGCTGCGCCCGCTGAATCTGGGGCGATACGGAGATTTCTCCTATGGCACCTATCTGTATGCCTTTCCGGTTCAGCAGTTGATTGTGAGCTACGGAGGGGGAACAATGGCTCCGGTGAAGCTCTTTCTGCTGTCTGCTCCGCTCTCTGTGGGAGTTGGCGCTCTTTCCTGGTTTCTTGTCGAGCGGCATTTCTTATCCTGGAGTGCATCGATGAACCCCAAGACTACTCTCGCTCATCGCGTAGCCATCTCATTGGCTGCAATATGGAACACAAGAAAGAAATTGTTCAGCGCCGGGTCGGGAATTTCCACTGACCGGGATGCGCATATAGACAGGCAGCCGGAAATAGTTTCTCAAACCGCGGAGTGATTTGCGAACACCAGTGCGTGTGGCCATTCCGTATTTTCCGATTACTGGCGCGGGATTGATATTCATGCACATTCTTCCATCGTCCACCGCAGCATCAATGCGATTTACACAAACGAAATACATACCAATACTCCGAGATTAATTTGTCAACAGACGCGACTTTATCGACGATGAACTTTTCCGAAGTGGAAGCGGTGGAAAAAGACCGCGCTAGAGCGGATTCACTGGCCAGGAAAGTGCTGGAAACGAAGGCCATGCGGGCCACGTTCTGGACCGTGATGGACTACGGTTGTTCGATGGCGCTGCGCGTCGTCAACAGTCTCGTTCTTACCCGTCTGCTGATGCCGGAATCTTTCGGCCTGATGACGCTGGTCACGACACTCATCGTGGGAATCAGTCTGATTTCCGATATTGGCTTGGGGCCCAGCGTCATTCAAAGTCCGCGCGGGGACGAACCCGCGCTTCTGAATACAATCTGGACCTTGCAAGTGCTTCGCGGCCTGGGTATCTTCGCAGTCTCCCTGATGCTCGCTTGGCCGATGTCGCTGATTTATCATGAGCCACGGCTGCTGGCGCTGCTGCCAGCGCTGGGCGTCAATATTGTCATCAGCTCCTTCAACAGCACCAATTTGTATTCGATGTCGCGGCACATGGGCGTGCGCAGACTATTTGTGCTCGACTTCACAACGCAGATATTTACGCTGCTGGTTACGGCCGGTTGCGCATTGCTGTACCGGTCGGTGTGGGCGCTGGTTATTGGAGCTATTCTGAGCACGATCTTCCGGCTTTCGCTCAGTTTTTATCGCCGCCTGATCCCCGGCATTCGAAATTCCTTCTGCTGGGACCGCGAGAGCCTTCATGGACTGGTTCACTTTGGCAAATGGATTTTGCTCTCCACGGCATTCTACTTCTTTGCATCGCAGGCGGACCGGCTGATTCTGGGAAGACTGATAAGTTTCAGTATGTTGGGAGTCTACGGCATCGCGTATTCGGTCTCGGATATTCCACGGGCGGTTATTAACGCATTTGCGCAAAAAGTAGGCTACCCTTTCATCGCCAGATTAGTCCATTTGCCGATTACTGAATTCCGCAGAGTGTTCTTACAGTATCGGCTTCGCACTCTGCTTGCAGGCGCGTCCATGCTGTGCCTTATGGTACATCTGGGCGGCTTTCTTGTAACAAGAATGTATGACCGCCGATACCATGCCGCGTCGTGGATGGTTCCGATTCTGGCCCTTGGATTGTGGCACACGCTGATGTATGCAACCACCATGCCGGCGCTGTTCTCGCTTGGCAAGTCGCAGTACTCGGCCTTCGGCAACGCACTGTACTGCATCGCAGTGATAACGGCCATTCCAACTGCCTTTCATTTCTTCGGCATTTTCGGAGCTGTGATTGCCGTGGCTGCGGGAGATTTACCGTTATATTTCGTGACAGTGACGGGAGCCAGCCGTGAGGGCATCTCAACATGGCGACAAGATCTACTGGCAACAGGAATCTTTTTGGCTCTTCTGGGCGCGGGTCTCGCGTTGCGGATATCTATCGTTGGCTGATACGGCTCATGGGAGCGGAGACGCTTCAACCACATTTAGCCTTACTTACCTCTGGACCACTTACTCATTCGGAGCCTTGTGATGACCACCACTTTTGAAGCAACGCCAAGCAGACGAGAGACGGCCTCGGTGACAACGGAGAGGCTGGTCGAGGGCGGGGATTCTCCTGCACGGAAGCCTTTGTGGCAAATCTTCGATGAAGTCGCGGCGCGGCACTCCAGCCGCACGGCGGTGACCTTTGGCGACCAGCAGCTTCCATACCGCGAGCTTCATGCTCAGGCCAGCCAGCTAGCGCATCGTCTGCACCGGTTGGGCGTAGGCACGGATACGCTGGTGGGCGTATATATGGAGCGCTCGGCCCTGGCGATCGTAGCTCTGCTGGCCGTTCTTAAAGCTGGGGGCGCGTATCTGCCTCTTGATCCAGCCTATCCGAGCGAGCGCGTGGCCACAATTCTCGACGATGCCCGGCCAACCGTTCTACTGACCGAGGAGCATCTTCGAGACCAGCTTCCGCCGCATGGTGGTCATACGATTTGCCTCGACCGCGAGCGTGAGGCGAACTCCTTTTTACAGGACGCCGCATTCGAGCCGGACGCAAGCCCGGAGAACCTGGCGTATGTCATCTACACTTCGGGATCGACAGGAAAACCCAAGGGCGTGATGGTAACGCATGGCAATGTTGCGCGCCTGTTAAGCGCAACAACGGATTGGTTTCACTTTGACGAGAACGATGTATGGACGCTCTTCCATTCCCTGGCCTTCGACTTCTCGGTCTGGGAAATTTGGGGCTGCTTGCTGCACGGCGGAAGACTGGTGATTGTTCCTTTCTCTGTCTCGCGTTCGCCGGAGGATTTCCATGAGCTATTAGTGAAAGAGCGGGTAACGGTTCTAAACCAGACACCGTCCGCGTTCTATCAGCTCATCACGGTAGACCAGGCTCGCCGCTCGCCGGAACTGGCTCTGCGGCTAGTCATCTTTGGCGGCGAGGCACTGAACTTCAAGACGCTGCGGCCATGGATCGCAACGCATGGCGACATACAGCCGCAACTAATCAATATGTACGGCATAACAGAGACTACAGTGCATGTAACTTATCGGGAAGTTATCGCTGCCGATGCCGCTGATGGCGCGCGCAGTCTGATTGGCGTCCCGATTCCTGATATGCGGCTCTACCTGCTGGAGGACGGCAGGCGGCCAGTGCCAGCCGGAGAAGTGGGCGAGATCTGTGTGGGTGGCGAGGGCGTGGCGCGCGGATACTTGAATCGTCCCGAGCTCAACGCCGAGCGTTTTGTACCCGACCCGTTTTCTGAGATTGCAGGCGCGCGGATGTACAGATCCGGCGATCTGGCCCGTCTGCTGCCGGATGGCGAAGTGGAATATCTTGGTCGCGGCGACGCTCAAGTAAAGATTCAAGGCTTTCGTATCGAACTCGGTGAGATCGAAGCCGCTATCGCGGGTCACGAGCGGATACGCGAGGCGCGGGTGGTCGCGCATACAGATGAGGCGGGAACTAAGCGGCTGGCGGCGTACTACGTCGCGCTGGAGGGTGCGCCGCTATCCGTACGCGAACTGAGCGGGTATCTGAGCGCCAAGCTGCCGCCGTGGATGATGCCCTCTGTCTATCTGCCTATCCCGGCCTTTCCTTTGACTCCCCACGGCAAAGTGGATTACGCCGCGTTACCGGCGCCGATGGCAGGATCGGCCCGCACCGGCGTTGCAGCCGCGGGTACTGATCTGGAACAGGAAGTGGCCGGCGCGTGGAGGCAAGTCTTAGGTGCGGAACATGTCGGCCTGGACGACAACTTCTTCGACATCGGCGGGAACTCGCTGTTGCTGGTATCGGTACACACCAAGCTGCAAGAGCGATTCAACAGAAAGATTCCGGTCGCGGAACTATTTGCCTACACAACGGTGCGCGCACTCTCGGAAAGGCTGGGCGGATCTGTCCCGGATTCCGGATCGTGGCTTGCGGCGCAGAATCAGGCTGAGAAGCAGCGTGCGGCATTTGCGCGCGCCCGCGTGGCGAGAAAGGCGGTTTCATGAGTCATCCGGAAAATGTGAATCGTCTGGAAGGCATTGCGATCATTGGTATGTCGGGCAAGTTTCCCGGCGCGCCTGATCTGGATACGTTCTGGGCAAATATCGCAGCAGGCAAGGACACGATCAAGCATTTTTCACGCGCGGAATTGGAAGCGAAAGACCGCTCGTCGCTGGAATTCGGTCCCGACTACGTGGCCGCCCACGGCGTTCTGGAGGGCGCCGAGTTATTTGATGCCGGCTTTTTCGGAATTCCACCCCGCGAAGCAGATTTTCTTGACCCGCAGCACCGGCTATTTCTGGAAACGTGCAGGAATGCGCTCGAAGACGGCGGCTACGATGCGGCGCAATTTTCCGGCCAGATCGGCGTCTATGGCGGATGCAGCCTGAACACATATTTGCTGGCAAATCTGAGCGCAAGCCGTGAGTTCATCGACGAACTCACCGGCAATTATCAGGTTGGCGAGCTCCAGGCAACGCTGGGCAATGACAAGGATTTTCTCTGCTCGCGTGTGGCGTACAAGTTGAACCTGCGAGGTCCGAGCGTTACGGTGCAAGGCGCATGCGCAACGTCGCTGGTCGCGATCTGCCAGGCGAGCCAGAGCCTGCTTACCTATCAATGCGATATGGCGTTGGCCGGAGGCGTCTCGGTTACCTTTCCGCAGCATCGCGGCCACGTCTATCAGGAAGGCAGCATGGGGTCGCGCGACGGACATTGCCGGCCCTTCGACGCCGAAGCGACCGGTACTGTTTTTGGCCACGGCGTAGGAGTGGTGCTGCTAAAGCGGCTGGAAGACGCGCTAGCTGACGGCGACCGGATAGATGCCGTGATACGCGGCTTTGCGGTAACAAATGATGGCGCGGCGAAGGTCAGTTACATGGCTCCAGGCGTGGATGGTCAGGCTGCGGCAATCTCTGCGGCCCAGGCCATGGCGGGAATCAATGCGGATGCCATCACCTATGTGGAAGCGCACGGCACCGCAACACCGCTCGGCGATCCGGTCGAGGTTACTGCTCTGACTCGCGCCTTCCGTCTGAGCACGGGACGCAACGGCTTCTGCGCTCTGGGCAGCACCAAGGCGAATATCGGCCATCTGGATGCCGCCGCGGGAGTCAGTGGACTGATCAAGACGGTGCTTGCCATGAAGCACAAGACGATTCCTCCGCTGGCCAACTTCCGCCAGCCGAATCCCCGCATCGATTTCGCAAGCACGCCTTTTTATGTCAGCAGCG
>CAZFMB010000072.1:0-20933 GCA_964520005.1 uncultured Occallatibacter sp. | reverse complement strand
GAATGGTTTCGCCCTCTTCCAGACGGCGGACGAGGATGCGATCATGAAGCGGGGTAAACGTCGTAGTTGCGGATGTTGATGCCATTGCTTCGCTTCTCCTTCACACGCGGACAGGGTTGAACCCCGCCGCGGGGTTTGGTGGAATTAGAAAAACTCTTTGGAATGAAATGGTTACGCCTTAAAATCGGGAAAGGCATACCCAGCGAGCAGTTTCACTAGCTGTGTGCTAGCACTCTCGCCTTCCAATTGCTAACGATAAGCAACGAGGGAAAGTTTGTCAAGAGGATTTTCAGAAATATGAGCGAAATACACTCATATAGTTTGAATATCCAGTAAATGCTTCATATATCTAGTTTTTCCTGCTGGGAGGGGCCTTTTGATACTCTGGCCACAAGGGCCAGCGTTTCGGGCCTCTCATCAGGGGTTTCATGGAGCATTCTGATCGTTCTTCTGAAAGCCGAAGAAGATTTCTGGCCGGTGCCGCTTATACGGCCGGAGCATTGTTGGCCGCGCCGGCTCTGCGAACGGTAGCACAGTGGCCGATGACAGCGGCGAACGATGCGAACCAGAAATGCGCCTGGAAAAGTACCTGGGATGCGGCACTCGCGGTTCTCGATGGCAATCTCCGCACGGTGCCGGGCTACGCGCGTCCATTGCTCTTCGAAGGCAGCACCTACCAGGGCATATGGCAGGAGTGCGGACCGCATGAGGGGCTGGTCTACGCCACTCTGGCCAAATATGTTCCCGCAGGTAAGGCGCGTGCGACTCCCCTGGAGGCTGCTCGCAACAACCACATGGCCTTCTTCGAGTTGCAGCGGCTCGACGGCCAACTCCCCGCCAGCATTAAGACGACGGAGAACGGTTACGGACAGATTCAGATGGTGGTGCCGATTGCCGCCACGGCGTGGGAGCTGGCCCAGATCAACAAGGATGAAGCTTTCCTGGCGACGGCTTACGCTTCGTGCAGCCGCTGGGATGCCTGGCTGCGGCAATATCGCGATACGCGCAAGACAGGCCTGGTGGAGGGCTTTTGCACCTACGACACCGGCCACGATAACAGCCCTCGCTGGCGGGGGATTCCCAACCGTTGTCCCGATGCCGATGCGCGCAAGTGCCCGCCTCTGCCCTCCATGCCGCGGCTTTGCCCGGACCTTTCTGCGACCGTTTATGGTGGTCGCGTGGCGCTAGCCGCAATGGCCAACGCGCTGGGAAAGAAGGCCGAAGCAACTCGCTGGCAGAGCGAAGCCGAGTCCATTCGACGGCTGATTATCGAAAAGCTTTACTCGCCGGAAGACGCCGCTTTTTATGATTTAGACGCGCAGGGTAACTTTGTCCGGGTGCGTTCGGATGTGATCAGCCGGGTTCTGGGCGAACATGTTCTTGATCTCGCGCAAACGCGCGACCGGGCGATCTTTGAAGCTCTCTGGTCCCGCCAGCTTCACAACCCACACGCCTTCTGGGCGCCGTATCCACTGTCCAGCATTGCCCAGGACGATCCCGCTTTTGTTCGGCCCATTCAGCGCAACTCCTGGGGAGGAGCCTCGCAGGCGCTTACCGCACTGCGCGCGCCGCGCTGGATGGCGCACTACGGAAAGCAGGCGGAGCTTGAAGTGCTGATGCGGCAATGGTGCGAGGCCATAATGAGGCATGGGGAGTTTCGCCAGCAAGTGGACCCGCAGACCGGCGAGTTCACCCAGCCGGACCCCGGCGGATATTCTCCCACGGCGCTGATCTTTCTTTCCTTCGCCAGCGCTCTTGGGCACACTTCGTAGCCGGGGCGGTCACCATTTACAATGATGCCTATGATGCGCAGTTCTCTTTTTCGTCTCAGTATTGTCGTGGCCGCGCTCGGCCTGGTCCTCGTGTCGCTCACCGCCGTTGCACAGCAGCAACCCTCCAATCGCGGCCGCAAGTACAAGTCGCCCCCGCCCTCCTCGCGCATTGAGGTCACCGTGGTGCGCGACGTAAACGGCAAGCCCATCGAGAATGCCGCAGTCATCTTCCACCCCGTGAAGGGCGAGAAGGAAACGGGCAACATGGAGCTGAAGACCAACGAGGAAGGCAAGGCCGTCATCGACGTGCTTCCCATCGGCGACACGGTGCGCATGCAGATCATAGCCAAGGGCTTCCAGACCTATGGAGACGACTTCGTCATCGACAAAGCCCAGGTCGCGATCGACATCCGTATGAAGCGCCCAGGCGAGCAGTACTCCATATACGGTGCTCACCCGGAGAAAAAGGAGACTGGCAGGGACGGCCGTTTCATTGCTTATGATGACGGAACAGTATTGGATACGAAAACCAACCTGATGTGGGCTTCGGAAGCAGAAGCCACAAGCAGCACCATGTATGGCGCCAATTCATTTGTAGAGAATTATCACGCAGCCGGCTACGCGGACTGGCGAGTGCCAACCCAGGATGAAATGTTGGGGTTGTATAATCCTGACAAATCAATTCAGACGGCGAGCGGTGGGGGCAAACCCCTTCATATTGCCACAGAGTTGATAAGGATTGACGATGACTGTTATCACGCCAATTCCGTGCAAGGGACAGCTACGGCTGGCTTTGTAGGGACACCCATCTTCTGTTTTAGAGATGGCAAAAGCACATCGACTATCGGCAAGCTCTACAAGGTGCTGCCTGTGCGCTCTGCCGCTCCCCCGGCACCGTCGCCAAGCGCCACTGATATGAAACCCAACCCGAGTCCGTCGCAACCGAAGTAAAGTATTTCTCAAGGCTCCAAGATCGAGACGCGTAGATCACCGATACCCGGATGAGTGGAGGAGATGGATTGAAAGCCGCACTCAAAGGCCACCCGAGTCTCCTTGGCATCATTGTTGCCGTACTCTACCTCTTCCTTGTTATCGGCATATATGCAATTATTGCCTCCAGCAAACCAAGTGGCCTTGGTTACGAGTGGATACCTCTTATCGACCTCGCCATGCCGTGGTCATTGATGGGCGACAACGTATCTCTCCCAGGATTTGGATTTCTAACTCTCTTAATTTTTGGGTTTATTGCGAATGCGGGCATTTTGTATCTGCTCGCTACTCTCTTTGAGAAGTTTCGGCGCAGGCGTTTTTCAAAGTAACAGTCGAGATATCGTTCAAGATTTCATCGTCAGGTTGAGTAACGAGATGACCAACCAACCCCTCGGCGGCAAATCGGCACTGGTCACCGGCGGCGCGCGACGCGTTGGCCGCGGCATTGCACTGGCACTGGCTGAGGCTGGCGCGGATGTCGCCCTCACTTTTCGCACCTCCCAAGCCGAAGCAATCGAGACCGCCCGCGCGATTGAGAACCTTGGCCGGCGCGCTTTGGCGGTGGAGTGCGATGTTCGCTTCGAGGCTTCCGTTAGAGCCGCAATTGCCGCCACAGTCGGCCGCTTCGGACGGCTTGATCTGGTAGTCAACAATGCCGCCGTCTTTGAAACAGCTCCGCTCCACTCGCTCACCATCGAACAATGGGATGCGGTCTTCGAGACCAACACACGCGGACCGTTTCTGGTCGCGCGTGAGGCTCTCACCGCACTGCGCGCGGTCGAAGGCCGGATCGTGAACATCGGCTCTTTAGGCGGGATGAAAGCCTGGGTCGGCCATGCTCACTATTGCGCATCAAAAGCCGCGTTGCACATCCTCACCCAGGCCATGTCCAAGGCCTTTGCCCCCGAGGTCAGCGTCAACTGTGTCGCGCCGGGTTGGATCGAGTTGGACGAGAAGTCAACCGAATCGGCCGTGCATTTTGCCGCCAAAACGCCCATGCGGCGCAACGGCAGCGTGGATGACGTAGCTCAAGCAGTTCTCTTCTTTGCCACAGGTCCGCACTTTATCACCGGCCAAATTCTGACTGTGGATGGCGGGTTGGGGCTGTAGAGGAGTCAGCGGAAACTAAGATTGAATGGGATTCGTACGCGCCTCTATCGCCCGCCGAATAGGGTCTTGAAAAAGCCGGATATGCCAGTCGTGGAAGTATCGTTGTCGAGCTCTTTGATGGCGCTCTTCCTATGCGGGCCGGCAAACTTCTTCGCGTTGAACTTCATGGGCACATACTCCCAAAGTCCCACAGGCTCAGGCTGCGCGGGCCACTGCGCCCCATCGACAGCGGCCCTCGGATTGCTCTCGCACAGCCGGTGCGCTGTCTCCTCGCCGGCGTGCTCCGCCACGTAATCATATCCTTTCCTCAGATGAGGCGGCCGTCCGGTCATGTTGTGTGCATCGCTGGCGATAAAGTGAACCCAGTTGCGCTCCAACAACTCGTTGGAGAAGGCCTCGGCCATCCTGCCGAAGCGCCCATACAATGAGCCAGAGGTCACCTGGACCATGCACCCCATGCGCAGCCATTCCGCCAGCATCTCCGGCCGGCCCAGCACGGCTGGGTAACGTTCAGGATGGGTAACAATCAGCCGGTAGCCCGCTGATTGCAGCAGGAGCATGGCGTCGTTCATCTGAGGAGGAATCGAATTGAAGGAAAATTCGATCAGCAGGTAGCCTTTGCCGTCGATGGAGAAGCGCAGTGGATTCGCCGCCGCCTCTTCGATATTCTCCGCGTTCATGTGGAAGTCGCAGGCCAGGCTCAGCTCCATCTGGCCCGCTAGCAGATTGCGCAGTTCGGCGAAACGCGCTTCGATGATCGGAGCTTCATAGGGATAGTGCTCACTGGCGTGCGGCGTGCAAACGATGTGGGTCACGCCGTTTTCCGCCGACTCCTGCGCCATGGCTAGCGAGGTCTCCAGATCGGGCGAGCCGTCGTCGATTCCGTAGATCAGATGATGGTGGATGTCGATCATTCTGTGTCTAATCCTCGGAGTTGCGCAAGAGAGAGACGCAGGGAAAGGTCGCTATGACAATCGTATTGGTTGTAAATGCCATGAATTGCAGTAATGACCAAGGCCCCTGATTTCATGCTCTTAGAGTATCAGTTTCCCGTCGTCATGATGAGAAACGTGCCCAGCGTGGTCCCGCAAGCTAGCCGATGCCAATGCGATGCATATTTAATGTCTCCATAGCTTTGAAGCCGTCTACTATCCGCGCCGCCGGGTTTAGAATTTATCTTTGCATGGCGCCCGGCCTTTTCAGGTCGTCTAATTTGATGCTTTAAGGAGAAGAGGTTTTTTATGGCTGGTATCTCTCGTCGAGAACTGCTCTCATCTGGACTCGCTCTGTCGGTTTCTTCCCTTGTGGCCCGCTCGGCGTGGGGGCGCACAGCCGCAATGATAGCCGGCACAACATCGGGCGAGTCGCAGGCCGTAATAGCGCCGCGCGAACGGCTGCTCTTTGACTTTGGATGGAAGTTTCAATTTGGCCACGGCTCCGACCCGGCCCGCGATCTGGGCTTCGGGATGGGACAGGGAGACTTTGCCAAGACCGGCGATTTCAAATTCGCCAAGGCGGGGTTTGACGACTCCAAATGGCGCGCCCTGAACCTGCCTCACGATTGGGCCGTCGAACTGCCTTTTGTGCGCGACAACGAGCTCAACTCGCATGGATACAAGCCCCTCGGCCGCCGCTATCCGGAGACCAGTGTGGGCTGGTACCGGCGCGAGTTCGAGATTCCAGCCAGCGACGCGGGCCGGCGCATCACAGTCGAGTTCGATGGAGCCTTCCGTGACGTGCTGGTCTTCGTCAATGGCTGCTTCATCGGCCGCAACAACAATGGTTACGCGCCCTTCAGTTTTGATCTGACGGATTTTCTAAGCTACGGCCAAAAGAACTACATCGTGGTTCGCGTTGACTCAAGCTTCGGCGACGGCTGGTTCTATGAGGGCGCCGGCATCTACCGCCATGTGTGGCTCACCAAGACTGACGCGCTGCGCCTCGGCCAGTGGGAGAGCACGGTGCGCACGGAATTGAAGGGAAACGCAGCATCGCTGATGCTGAGCTCTCTGGTGGTGAATGAAGCCAAGCAGGTGGAGAACGCCAAAGTTAGCTGGCGGATTCTCGACGCCGCGGGCAAGACAGTGGCTACGGCAGAGGCGCCAGGGCAATCGATTTCGGTGGATGGGACCGCAAACTTTACCACTACCGCCAAGCTTGCCAACCCGGCGTTGTGGTCGGTGGATGAGCCGAATCTCTACTCCGCCATTGTTACCGTGGAAACAAACGGCAAGACGCGCGACGCCGAGCGAGTGCGCTTTGGCGTACGCACCGCGATCTTCGACGCGGACAAGGGCTTCTTCCTCAACGGAAAGCCGCTCAAGATTCAGGGCACCTGCAACCACCAGGACCACGCCTGTGTTGGCGCAGCCTTGCCCGATCGCCTGCAGTATTTCCGGCTTGGCGTGCTGCGTGAGATGGGATCGAACGCCGTGCGCACCTCGCACAATATGCCAACTCCGGAGTGGGTGGAGGCCTGCGACCGCATGGGCATGATGATGATGTGCGAGACGCGGCAGATGAGCTCCAACCCCGAAGGCATGGCGCAACTGGAGACCATGATCAAGCGCTATCGCAACTCGCCCTCCATCATTATCTGGTCAGTCGGTAACGAGGAGTGGCTGTTGCAGGACGCTATGGCCGAAGAGGGCGCGAAGATTGCGGCAACCATGGTGCGGCGCTGCCATGAACTCGACCCCACGCGCGTGGTCTCCGCGGCGGTGAACGGCCCCAATAATAAGGGTGTCTCCGATGCCTTCGACATCATCGGCTTTAACTACCAATTGCAGTATCCCGATGACTTTCATAAAAACAATCCCAAGCGGCCGATCTATGGCTCGGAGACCTCCAGCGCTCTCTCCACGCGCGGCGTCTATACGACCGACCCGCTGCGCAATACAGTCAATGCATATGATTCCAAGGCGCGCTGGGGCGAAACAGCCGAGGAGTGGTGGAAGTTCTACGCGACACGCGAGTGGGAGGCGGGCGGCTTTGCCTGGACCGGCTTCGACTATCGCGGTGAGCCAACGCCCTACGGTTGGCCGTCCATCAACTCGCAGTTTGGCATCATAGACATGTGTGGATTCCCCAAGGACACCTTTTATTACTACAAGGCCTGGTGGGGGAAGGAGCCGGTGCTGCACTTGTTCCCGCACTGGAATTTCGAGGGCAAAGAAGGCGAAACAATTCCCGTCTGGGTGCACTCGAATCTGGACGAGGTTGAGCTGTTTTTGAACGGCAAGAGCCTAGGCTCCCAGAAGGTTCCTAACCTGGGCCACGTGGAGTGGAAGGTCAGCTACCAGCCGGGCGTGATTGAGGCGCGGGGCAGCAAAGACGGCAAGGTAGTGCTCACCGAGAAGCGCGAGACCACCGGAGCAACTGTGGCCATCCGGCTTACCACGGACCGGACCGAGATCAATGCCGACGGTCAGGACGTTGCCATGGTGACCGTCGAGGCGCTGGACAAGGAAGGCCGGCCCGTTCCAACGGCCTCGAACCTCATCGCTTTCAAGATTTCTGGCGATGGCGCGCTGCTCGGCGTAGGCAACGGCGACCCCAACTGCCAGGAGAGCGACAAGGAACCTAAACGCTCTCTTTTCAACGGATTGGCGCAGTTGATTGTGCAGTCCACAAAGAAGTCAGGCGAGATCCATATCGAGGCGGTGAAGGAAGGCTGGGACGGCCCCGAACTGACCCCGGCAAAGCTGGTGATCGTCACCAAAAAGGTCGAACTTCAGCCGTCGATTGCTTAGTGCCGTGACAAGTCAACCTCAGCTTAGGAATTCGATTACCACAGCCGCGCTACGGACAGATCGTCGAAAACCGAGTCCACACTGACCAGGGTCAGATCTTCCAAGAGCGCCTGTGCAGCCAGCATCCGGTCAAAGGGGTCCTTGTGTGGGTGAACCAGTGAACCTGCCATCCGTGCGTGTTCCAGCGTGATGGGCAGGTGCTCCATCGACATCGAGTCAAGAACTTTGCGAGGATTGTCTAGCAGAACAGCAGCCAGAGGGAATTTTCCGAGACGGTGCTTGATGCTTGCTTCCCATATCGACGCAACCGAAACGAATATCTGGTTTGTAGAAGAGGCAATCGCGTTGCGGGCGGCATGTCCGAGGCGGCGGTGGTCGTTCATCACCCAAATCAGGGTATGCGTATCGAGCAGCAGTCTCATTTAGTGTTCAAGAGAGAGGAATCACTGTCGTTGCCTTCCCATAGCGCAAGTTCTTCATCGGGCAAAGGCTCGAAAAATTCGGGTCCTATATCGATCAGGCCTTTGTACAGGCCAATGGGGCGCTTTCCATCTTTGAACGCGGGAAATGAAGTAATCTCGCTGACCGGCAGCGCCGTTCCCACAGGCACCAGTCTCACAGCTGGCACGCGCTTGCGTCCGTGCGTCAGGATCACCTCTTCACCTGCAATCGCCATCTTCACGAGTTTGGAGAGCTGTGTCTTGGCTTGGTGCATAGTCGCTTCCATGGCGATTCACCTCGAAACTTAGCTAACTAATATATTAGCTAAGAAAGGAGTCTTCCGCAAGAGATTCCTGACAAACGTCTTGGCAGCAACTGACAAATCTTTCCCAAAGTTCCCGGTGGTATACTCACAAGGTCAGGCGCGTGTCTGCGCCGCCATTATTTCACTCTCTCTGAGGTTCCTATGTCCGGCCATTCAAAGTGGGCCACTATCAAGCACAAGAAGGGCGCGCTGGATGCCAAGCGCGGCAAGATTTTCACTCGCCTACTCAAGGAAATTGCGGTCGCAGCCAAGGGCGGTGGCAACCCGGACACCAACGCCAGGTTGCGAACCGCAGTTGCCGCAGCCAAGGCCGAAAATATGCCGGCCGATAACATCAAACGCGCCATCCAGCGCGGCACTGGCGAATTGGAAGGCGTCAGCTACGAGGAGATCACCTTCGAGGGCTACGGCCCAGGTGGTGTAGCCATCATCGTCGAGGTGATGACCGACAATCGCAACCGCGCAGTGAGCGAGATTCGCCACGCCTTTACGAAGAATGGCGGAAACCTGGGCGAGAGCGGCTCGGTGCGCTTCATGTTCCATAAGAAAGGCCTGATCGCCGTCGAAAAATCTGCGGCCAGCGAAGATAAGCTGATGGGCATAGTGCTGGAAAATGGCGGCGAAGACCTGAATGACGAAGGCGACACCTGGGAGATTATCTCCGATCCGGCTGACCACGAAGCTGTTGCCGCAGCCGTCAAAGCCGCCGGTATTCCCACGGTGATGTGCGAGGTGACTATGGTTGCCTCCACCTACACCAAGTTGGAAGGCAATACAGCCGGCCAGATGATGCGACTGCTCGAAATACTGGAAGAACTGGACGACACGCAGAACGTCTACTCAAACTTTGACATGGACGCCGAACAGATGGAAGCTGCAGCCGGTTAAGCGGACGCAAGATGACGTTCGCAGGGCCGCCCTGTTGTGGCGGCCTTTTTATGGAGATTCAGAAAACCCATTCAGGGGAGGGATGTACGTTGACTCGAATCGCAAGACTTTGCGCGTTTGCCTTGATCGCAGGAACGATGATTGCCGCTGCCCAAACTTCATCAGACCCCAAGCCCGCAACGGCGGATGGACAGGTTTATAAAGGCCCGATAAGCCATATTTTTCCCGTCACCAACCCCGTAGCCCAGGTTCGCGATGCACGGAGTTGGGAGTACGGCCCCTTCGTCAATGGGGGCATAGGCGTCGGCGACCGTTCAGATTACAAGTTTCTCTCCGCCGGTTTTCAGTTGGCCAAGCCTCTCACGCCGGTCCTTCATGCGGGCATATTCAGCGGCCAGTTTGAACTTGGCGGCAACATCATGCCCCTCTGGCAGGCATACACTCCGGCCCCGCACACGGCGGACTATATCTGTATCGAAGCGGGGTCGCCCGTCAGTTGCGTACTGCCGGTAAGCGGTGGAACATATCGCGGCGTCAGCCTCACCCCGGTAATCTTCCGCTGGAACTTCCTGACCCAGTCACGGCGCGTTCAGCCATGGTTTCAAGGCGCGGGCGGGCTGATCTACACCACCCGCCAGTTTCCGCCGAGCTATTCGAGTGCGCCGGGGTACCCCGTTGATGGTTCGACCAGCGTGTGGAACTTTACGCCTCAGGGCGGCGTTGGCCTCCACTACTTCACTCGTGACAAACGCTCCATCGACCTGGGGGTAAATGCCGTGCATATCTCTTCTGCCTCTCTCGGAGACCGCAACCCAGGCGTCAATGCCAGCCTTCAGTTCCAGGTAGGCTACACGTTCTGGAAATGATTTTGTGAAGCCTGGGAATTCTGGTCTTGGACGAGTCCAATTTGCTATATACATCTGAGCGGAATCGCGATGGGATGCGTCTATCTAATTGGGTCCGATGCGCAAACCAGTATTCGATAGCGCCGCCTTGCGGCCCCCATGGCCTGGCCGGGAATGGAGCGTGAACGGCCAAACTGGGCTTGCATGCGCATCGGAGTATGCCCGACGGGTAAAATGAAGTTAGTACAGAAACGGCTTTGTAGGCCATTGAGTGACGGTAAGCACGGGCTATGAAGCCGGCTTCCGCCCATGGGTTCATGAACAGCCGCAACTGTGGAGGATGATTTCTTGAAAGCTATTCTGAGAGTTTTAATTCCGGCTATCTTTTTAGCCGCGGCTGCCTCGGCGCCCGCGGCGCAGTTATCCAACGATGCCCGCACCGCTATTCCGCATGATGTGCAGCAACTGGTGGCCATCGATTACCACGCCATGGAGAATTCATCTTCAGCCATGGATTTGCGCGACCGCGTCATGCCGCCCGAGCTGAAACGATTTGAGGATGCGCTGCACAAATCCGGACTGAACGAGAACCACGATGTTGAGCAGTTGGCCTTTGCACTCTTCCGTCCCAAGCCTGACGGTGACCTACTTGAGACAGTTGGCGTAGCTCAGGGACAGTTCTCCGTGCAGGACATTGTGGCCAATTTCCGCAAACAGCAACTGAAAGCCAAACTGGTGCGCGCCAACAAGGTTTGGCCGCTGGCAAAAACCGGCATGGTAGTTTGCTTCGTTGACCCCTCCACCATGGTCTTTGGCGACGCGGATGCGGTGAACAAAGCGCTGGACGCACGTGACGGGCTTGCTCCCAGCCTGCTCACCAACGCGACCATGATGGATGCCATGAAAGCTGTGGATTCAGAGCCCTTGTGGAGCATTCTCGACCAGAAGGGTACGCAGACCATGATGAAGCAGGTGCTGGGCGAGGCAGGTTCGCTGACTGACTTTGATAGCGTGCAGAAACGTTTGCAGGCATCATGGTACTCAATGAACTTCCAGCACGGCGTCAAGTTCGACCTTACCATTTCCACCGGTGACTCCTTTGCCGCGGCAACGCTCTCTTCGCTCCTGTCTGCCGCGCTGACACTGCGCAAGATGAGCGGCTCCGACGCCGAAAAACAGGCGTTGAGCGCCACTTCCATCTCCTCCGATTCTGGGCGTCTGTCGATTCACTTCGCCACCTCCGACGCGGAGTTCAGCAGCCTATTGCAATCTCCGCTCTTCAAAGGCATGGTGCGCTAGAGCAGTGTTTTGTAGATTCCATCCGGCGGGCAGGCGCAAGATTCCACCCAGGAATCGCGCCGCCTCCGGTCTCTGCATTGTGAAAATGAACGCGCTCAGGACGTAGTGCTGTCGGCAGCTTCGCGCCGCGAGAAGGCTACCGTCAATTCGCCGCGTTTTTCTAAAGCGTTACCCAGGCAAACCTGATTCCGTCCGTTGTGCTTGGCGTTGTAAAGCGCGTGGTCGGCTATCGCAATCAGGTCTGTGGCGTATCTTCCTGCTTGGGGAACCAGCGTGGCACAGCCTATGGAGATGGTGACGATTCCGAAGGGGCTGTTGCTATGCGGCAGCCGGCGGCCACGCACGGATTCGCATATTTCGTTGGCAACCTGCAGGGCGCCTTCGCTCTCCGTATTCGGCAACACAACCACAAACTCCTCTCCGCCAAAACGCGCCACCAGGTCACCGGGACGCGAGACCACATCCATGCAGGCCTCGGCAATCTGTTTGAGGCAACTATCGCCGCGCTGGTGCCCATAGGTGTCGTTGTAGGCCTTGAACAGGTCCACATCCAGCATGAGCAGGGAGAGCGGCTGGCTGTCGCGCATGCTGCGGCGCCACTCGGTGGCCAGGTATTGGTCGAAGCGCCGCCGGTTGGCCAGGCTAGTCAGCACATCCGTCAGGGCCAGCGCCTCCACTGCGCGGTAGGCCTCCCGGAGTTGCTGCTCAGAGCGTTTGCGCTCGCTGATGTCGCGGACCGTATTCAGGATTCCTGAAGGCAGACCAGTACCAGGATCGCGTATCAGCCGCAGGGCAGCCTCTATCCAGAGATATTCTCCATTGGCCTTTCGGACACGGCACTCAACCAGGGCGTCTTCTCTGCCAGATTGCATCTCGTGCATCGCTGCCTCGGCTTTATACAGATCCTCGGGATGTACCAGTCGGAGGCCAGTGTGACCCCCAGCTTCTTCCGGATTCCAGCCGAACATGCCCTTTACAGCCGAGGAAACGTAGGAGCGGTTTCCGTCAAAGTTGGTGACGATGATTACATCGCGGGAGTTTTCACTCACCAGCCGATGCAGGGTAACGATTTCCTGGTGCTTACGTTCAGTGGCCCTCAGCCGCTCCAGGACTACCGAGATGCTATAAATCAATACGATTGCAGAGGCAATTGCTGCCTGTAGATGCAGAGTGGGCAGTACAGGATTGACGGCGCCCGCCGCCGCAAATGGGCCGCTATTAAATATGGTGAACCCTCCCGCGATGGCGGCTACCATAAGTGTAAGCAGCGACGTATATCCCAGCCCGAGCCGCACCAGGACCAGAACCAGCAGCGGATAGATAAAGTAAACCAGCGGTACTGTATTCTGCGCGAAGGCAGCCCAAGCCACCCCAAGAAGCAGAGCTGGGTATAACCACTGCTGCCGCCAGATTACCGTGTTTCTTAAGCGGGTCTGCAAGACAGCGACAAAGGCAGGAGTGGCAATGGCGATGCCCAGGCTGTCGGAGACCATCCAGCTCATAAAGGGATGTTGCAAATTCGGGTGCGCCCAAAAAGAAAACGATAGCGCGAATAAGCCGGCAGGCAACGCCGGGCTAGCCAAAACGGCTAAGCCTATGAACCGGATGAGGTAGGAGCGTACGGTGAAGCGCGGAAGTTGCATTGATCGCTGGCGCATCAGGAAGGCCGCCGTGATCACCTCGACGATGTTCAGCAGGTTATAGAGCAGGAATTCATTCCACCGCACATGGATGAGTACGCTGCGCACAGAAAGAGCAAGAAATCCTGTAAGCAAGTAGGCAGGCCAGCGCCAGCGAGGCGCCAGTAGCAGGTAGGCGAGAAGGAGCCCGTTGGCAATCCACAAGGGGTTATTTTCGGGCTTCCACGACTCGACAAGCGCCAATACCACGGTCACAGTTGTTACTGAGAGGAAGCAGGCCCCGAGGCGCAGAGCAAACCCATGCTTCCGCAACCACGGAAGCTGGCGACGGCCAGCGATGGATGCATTACTCCCGCGCATCTTTCTCCTCTCTCCTTTATTATCGGTGGGATTCGGGCAGGGAACAGCCGAAAGGAGTCTTTTTGCTGTTGATTCCTATTGACCTTAAAGTCGAGAGGCACTGTGGATTCAATGGCATCTATGCAGATTAGAATTTCTTTTTCCTGATTAAGGCGTCAACAGAGTGGGATGAAACTCTGCATGCCCTCCGGGCAGCAGAACAATCTCGATCCGGCCCTCTTGCAGCTCGGCCAGTATTGGCCCTTCGGCCATGGTTTTTCGCCCGTCGCTTCCTGTGTACTGCACCTTGAGTGGTCCGCTGCCTCGTAACTGGATGCGATAGTGGTACTCTGCACCTGCCGCCAAGCTATTGACACCAAAGCTGGCGCTTGGATAATCAACCTCCAGAAGTTGAATCGGCCCACCTGTTTGATTCTCGACGATAGTTTCAACGTGATACAAGTGGCACCCGGTCGTCGCCGCCAGTGCCACCACCGTGACAACTGCCAAAATTCCGGCATGAGCCTTCATTTCACGCTTCCGTCTGTTTCTTCTGTTGGCTCCTGAGCCGCCAGCTTCTTTTCCACACGCTCCAGCCGCTTCAGCAGCTCCGGCAACCGCTGGAAGATGGTCACTGCCCTCAGCCAAATGCGGTTGTCAAAGCCCGGCGAGCCGGAGATGACCTTACCCGCCGGAATATCGTGCGAGATGCCGCTCTGCGCGGTCAGAATCACCCCGTCGCCCACCGTGCAATGGCCTGCTACGCCCGCCTGCCCGGCCAGGATGACGTTGTTGCCCACTTCCGACGAGCCTGCCAGCCCCACCTGTCCGCATAGTAGCGTGTTCTCGCCCACGTGCGAACCGTGTCCGATCTGGACTAAATTATCAATTTTTGTCCCGTCGCCAATACGTGTCTCGCCCACCGTCGCCCGGTCAATGCAGGCGTTGGCCTGCACATCCACCCGGCTACCCAGCCGCACGGGGCCTGACTGCGGAATCTTTTCCCAATGGCCCAGCTCGTTCTTGGCGAATCCAAAGCCGTCCGCGCCGATGATGACGCCATTTTCGAGGGTCACGTGGTCGCCCAGAACGCAGTTCTCCCGCACCACGGCGTGAGCATGAGCAAAGAAATGGCTGCCCGCCTCAACGCCGGAATAAAGCACCACATGGGACAGCAAAGTAGCGTGGTCGCCCAGCTTGACGCGTGGGCCGATGACAACATACGCCCCAATATGTGCTCCTTCACCGATGACCGCCGTCCGGTCGATCACCGCCGTCGGATGGATACCCGGCGCGTAAGCCGGAGGCTGATAGAAGAATCCCAGAGTCCGCGAGAAGGCATGATAAGGGTTCTTGATGCGCAGAGTCGCCGCCTCAATCTCCGGAAACTCCGGCTCGACCAGCACGGCTGCCGCCCGCGTCTTGCGCGCCAGTCCCCCGTATTTGGGATTGGCCACGAAGGTTACCTCCGTCGGCCCTGCTGCCTCAATCCCTTTTACGCCAGTGACTTCCAGTTCCGCATCTCCGCGCAACTCCGCGCCCAGCTTCTTTGCCAACTCACCTAGCTTCATGGCAAGAATTGTACCGGAATACGAACGGTGGCCGCAGTGCACTCAAAAGCCGTCACACCTACTCCCCGCCCGTCTCTCGCGGAAACAGCTCCGGCTGCTCACCCCTTCGTCCCTCAGCCTCGGCCCGCTTGCGGCTTGCGGCGCCAATCAGGCTGACCACCTCAAGCGTCTGAATCGCTTGCCGAGGCACGTATATCCTCTGCGTGTTGGAGCGCGTATCGGGCGGGGTGAGCAGCAGCCCGGCGCCATCCACCAGCGCGCGGTCGTTGGACGCCAGACCCTCCAATTCTTCGCCATCGGTCAGTGTCATGCGCAGCCAGAGGCCGGGAGTTCGTGGCCGTATAGAGAAGCGCTTGTGCAAAAGCCGCTCCGGATTAGCGGTTTCTCCCGAGGGAAAATCGCGCACATAGCAGACCCACTTCACCTGTTCCCAGCCAATGCGCAGCACCTTGCCGCCGATATCCAGAATCTCCAACTCCGCCGCGTCCTGGCCAAAGCTGATCCCCGCATAGCCAGCACACCAGTCGCGGCTGAACTTGCGTACGATGACAGGTTTGCGTTGAGAGGCCATTGCCTTGAATTGTCGCATGGCGCGCTGTGCCGGGAAGGGAAATAGTCGCAAATTTGGTGCACTGGGGCATAGCCAAAGGGACCAACTTGTGTTAAGGTACTGCTTGCAACCAATGCGGAAGTCTGCTGTAAGAGCAACTACATCAGACACTTGGCTGTGGAAATCAGAGAGGAAACAGGAAACAGAATGCCCGACTACATTTATCTACTGGAAAACCGGCTGTCGGCTGACCAGCAGAGCGCCCTGCGCCACGTGCGCGAGGCAGCCCGCGAAGCAGGCACGATTCTGTTTCTTACCGGGGATGCGGTGCGCGATCTCACCAGCGGCCACGCCGTCCGCGACCTTGAAGTAGCGGTGCATGGAAATGCTCTCAAGCTAAAGAAAACAATGGTGAAGCTTGGCGCCAAGGTGTGGGGCGAAGACGATGATTCCCGCACGTTGTATCTGTGTTTTCCCGGCACGGTTCGTGTCGATCTGGTCAGCACGCACCGCGTCGAGATTCCCAAGCCGGGCAAAATCATCTATCAACCTGCTTCTATCCAGGAGGATCTCCGCCGCCGTGACTTTACCGCCAACGCCATGGCCATCTCCCTCAACGAAGGCTCATTCGGGCTGCTGATGGACCCCCTGAACGGCGCTGCGGACATCGAATTCCGAACGCTGCGCCTGGTTTCCAATTACGGTTTCCTTGAAGAGCCATCTCTGCTGATTCGGGCCACTCGCTACAAGTCGCGCCTGGGCTGGGAGATGGACCCCAAGACCCACACACGTTACATGAACGCCAAGGAAGAAGGCGTGATTGAGCGGATTTCCGCCCAGGCCCGTAAACGGGAGCTAGAGCAGATTGGCCACGAGGAAGAGGGGCTGAAGGTCTTGCAGGCGCTCGAAGCCGAGGGCTGGATGAAGGTATTGTTCCAGGTCTGGACCTCCTACAAGGCCGACGAAGCCGCGCTGACAGCCCTGCACGATCTCGCCGTCGAACTGCTCGTGCAAGGCGTTCATGCCGATATGTCGGCGGCACAGATGCGCTTGCTGACCGCCAAACTGTCAGGCAAGGAAGTCTCCACCCTGAAGAAGCTGATGTTGCGTCCCGGCTTTGTCGATGAGTGGAGCGACCTGGATTCTCTGGCTGCGGGATTTGCCAAGGTGCTGCTCGCCAAGCAGAATGCCACACCCTCGGTATGCTACAAGCTTTTCATGAGCTACGACCCGGAAGCTGTTCTTTGGCTTGGCTTTACCAGCAAGGATTCGGTTGTCCGGGAACGCTATAACCTCTTCCTCAAGGTCTGGCCTGCGGTGCGCCAGCAGATTCCTCATGCCCTGATGCAGGAGATGCGCATCACCGCCGCTCTGCCTGCTTACGACGAGATTGTACAGACAATATTCCTGCAACTGATCGACGGTAAACTCACCACTCCGGAGGAGGCACGTGCCTTCCTGGAGCCGTATTCGCCGCCTGCTCCGCCGCCCCAGGTCACCATCAAGCGGCCACGCGTCAAGCGCGCGGATCCCAAGCTTAAAGGAGACTCCTTCGACGAAGACTCCGAGGTCCACGTGGAGGACGAAGAAGATCTGGACGACATAGGCGGTGTTGAGGACGATGTCCTGGATTTGGGTCTGGCGTTGCCCAAGATTGATGTAGATATCGACCTCGCCGAGGAACCCGACACGGCTGACGACGATGACGAGGATGACGAAGAGGACCAGGCAGATAAGCCGGCTCACAAATCGGAGCCGGTCAAGGGCCTCCCCAAGGCGCCTGCCCAACACAAGCCGGAAAAGGCAGCAAAGCCTCAGCCGGTTCCTCAGCCTAAGGCTCAACCAAAGCAGGAATCCAAGTCCGCGCCGACCAAGGCTGCTCCTGTGCAAGCCAAAAAGCCACTACCGCCGAGCAAGCCTGCAACTAAAAAGGCCCAGGCAAAGCCGCCGGTTAAGGCTAAGGCACAGGTTAAGGCTAAAGCTGCCGCCAAGCCCCCGGCTAAGGCTCCCAAATCCGCGCCTGTCAAGAAGAAGCCTGTTTCTGCTCCCAGCCGCAAGCCAGCTAAGCCCATAGTTAAGAAGCCCGCGCCCAAGAAGGCTAAGAAGCGCTAGTCGCTTTCCCACACGCTGTGTTTGGAAACGGCCCTCGTCAGGGCCGTTTTCTGTTTTCTGTCAATTTTGTACCCGGTTGCATAAAATTACATCCCGCTGGCGCACAATGTCCATTGGAGCTTAGGGCAGACAATGAATGTGAACAGAGACAGCGTGCGGAGCAGTGTCATGGATATGCCCGGTTTATACCACCGAAAAGCATACCCTCCCCCCCCAGGGGCGACTTCACTGTATGTTCGCTTTATTCCTGTGAAACTGTGAGACTGTGGACTTCACCACGCATCAACCGGCTGCCGCCACAGGCTCCGCGGTGGCTGACATCACCATCTTCCGGATCGAGTCGATCACCAGGTCGGGTTGGTCGAGATGGATCCAGTGTGCGCTGGTTGGCGCAATTACCTGCCGCACGTTGTTGCCGATGCAGTGAAGACGTTCGTCAGAGAGCGGCGATGATTTTCCGGGGGTCAGCACCAGCACGGGAATATTCAGTATAGGTCCGGCATTCTGCATCTCCCGGACGATGTCGGGCACAGCCTCGATGTGGCAGCGCATACCGGCGAAGTTGCCCGGCCGTGACCAATGCGCGGCGATAATGGGCCAGACCTCCTGCGGCATCTTGCCCACCTCGTCCTTGATCCGGTTCAGCACATGCTGGCCGCCATTGCCGGCGGCGCCGGCCAGTCGCGTTGCGGTGCGGCCTGAGCGCAGGAAAAGCGAGGTGACAGCGAGGCGGGCCAAGCCTATGCGCGCTGCGGGGACCGCAACACGGAAGAGCTTCCTGCCGCGGTCGATCTCGCATTGCTTGCTTGGGTCCAAAGGTGGCCACTCTTCACAGCGCATAGGGTCCACCAGCACAACGCTGGACACTTCTTCCGGATAATTGAGCGCAAAGCGGCGCATCACCAGCCCGCCAAAGGAATGTCCCACAAGAACGTAGGGCGGCTTGATCGCTGCTCTCTCCAGCAGTTGATGCAGTTCGACGGCGATGTTGGCAGGCGTCCGTGGCGTGCGGCAAGGGCTGCTCCAGCCCAGTCCGCCGCGATCATAGGAAAATGTCGAAGCAAAGTGTGAAACCGGCTCCTGAATGTGAAACCAGTTCAGATTGGTGGCTGCAATCCCGGCTTCAAACAGAACCGTCGGGTAACCCGATCCTTTTTCCACAAAGTAGAGCCTGCGTCTGCCTCCGATGTCGATCCACCGGCCCTCTGTGGCATAGCGCCTCCGGTCGAAAGATGCACCAAGAATTTGATACAAAAAGCCCAAGGCAATCAGAGCTGCAACCATTCCGAGAAAGGAGTAAAGCAAGTTCATTTAACGTCCTGGAAATGCGTTAATTGCGTGGTATTGAAGTCTTTCAGGCTGAGGTTTGCCTTGGGCGTGCCGCGATCGATGATCAGCAGGGTTGAACCGGCTTGGCCGTGGACTTTCGCTTCCACTTGGTGCGCCGACCAGACTCCGCCCTCTTTACGCAGACCGTAGTAGGTAAACTCCTTCACCTTTCCGTCTTTCAGCGATTTTTCAACGTATACAGGAAATCCTATGACTTGATCAAGCCAGCTCTTGACCTCAACGTAGTGCGTCTTATCCGTCGCGCCCGGAGTGCTCTTCACCACGTCGCAATCACGTGCGCCAAACTTCGCTTTCTCCAATACCGTTTGCCCCTCCCAGAAGTATTGCGCTTCCAGAAAATCCTCGTAGCTGAATCCCGCGCCCAGTAAACCATCGCTCCATTTATCAAAGGGCAGAATAGCGGGATTTGTATCGCCGGGGTGTGCAATTTTGACCACATCTGGTCCATTGGGACGCATCTCCAGCAGGATGTGGGCGGGGAGATGCAAGGAACTAGACGCAGAATTCGTCTCCGCCTTTGAGCCTGTACCCAGTTCCAAATACACTCGCAGCACGCCGGGAAACCAGTGCGCTTTGATGGTGATTGGATAGCTGATGCGGACGCCATTCGCTTGCACCCAAATCAGATGGCCGCTGGCTCGATAATCTGCTGTCTCGATGCGTTGTCGGGGGGCAACCAGAACAGAGTGAGCATCGGCAGCCTGCGCGGCCAGGGACATCAGTAGGCACGCGGCCAGCGCGGCTTGTGCTCCCACGGCTGCGAGCCGAAGGCGGCTGTCCAACCGCGGGTGGTTCATGCCTCGATCTTTCCGTCGCGCAGGCGAATCTGCTTGGTCGCCGAGTGCGCGATTTCGTTTTCGTGCGTTACCACAATCAGCGTCATTCCCCGCTGCTTCTGAATCCCGGTTAGGAGTTCCATGATGCGCGCCGAATTGACGCTGTCCAGATTACCGGTAGGCTCGTCGGCTAACAATATCTCCGGCTTGTTGGCCAGAGCCCGCGCAATGGCCACGCGCTGGCGTTCCCCCGCGGAGAGTTCGTTCGGATACTGGTTGAGGCGGTGTTGCAGGCCCATTTCGCAGAGCAGGGCCTCGGCTCGTTCGGCGCGGTTGTGCGCATCCTGCTTGACGGCGAGCATCGGTACCTGCACGTTTTCAAGGGAGCGCAGCGTGGGCAGAAGATTGAATGCCTGGAAGATGAATCCCACCCGGTGGGAACGGTAGTCGTCGAGGTCAATTGCGGTGTCGAGCGCAGCGTTCTCAAAGAGGACTTCGCCGCTGGTGGGAATATCGAGTCCACCGAGCAGTTGTAGCAAGGTGGACTTGCCGCTGCCGCTGGGGCCGCTGATGGAGAGAAACTCCCCTTGGGCGATGGATAGATCGACACCGCGCAGTGCCTCAATGTGCCCATCGTCGTAGCTTTTGCATAGGTTGCGCACTTCAAGCTGGGGACTAATCATGACCCAAATCCTCCACCTGCGAAAGATGAGCGAAGCGCCTGATCGGCAAAGGGCAGCGCACGGAGCTTCGCGCCCACCGGCTTATCCAGCGCGATGCCGCCCAGCGTCAGCAGCGTGCGCAGACGACGGCGTCTGAGATTCTTCCATGCAAAATCTGTGAAGGAGAGTGTGCCGGCCATGACTTAGGGATAGATCCTCGAAAACCGTGAAGCCGGGCTTGTGGGGTGGAAACCAGGCAAAATATTTTCTTACAAAGCTTGCTTACAGCAACCGCTGGCAAGTCAGCTGTTGCCATAAGCTTTGCGTAAAAACGCCGAATGTAAACGGGCCTGATAAGCAGCTTGGCTTGCCGGACCCGCTCAAATGCCTGTTACCGGTTGCCGCGTGAACCGCCGCCGCCGCTGCCCTTGCGCGCCTGGTAGCAATCCCGGCAATAGACCGGGCGGTCGCCACGCGGCTCAAAAGGCACTGTTGTAGGCTGGCCGCAACC
>CAZFMB010000071.1:19546-20937 GCA_964520005.1 uncultured Occallatibacter sp. | reverse complement strand
CCTATCACGCTGTCGATATGCACTCGTATGCGCTGGACGGAACGCCCTATTCGATGGCCTACGATGCAACGCGCAAGCAGATATACATCGCGGTCACAGGCCACATTGATGTCATCTCACTCGCTAGCCAGGCATTCCTTTCTACCATTCAGGTACCTACATTGAACGAGGTGACGCAACTTGGCGGCGTCGCCATTACACCTGACGGGAAGTGGCTCATGGCCGGCAACTGGCTCGACGGATCGGCCGCTCTGATCAATCCCGATACGCCGTCCTCAGCAGTTGCGATTGTGGTCGGATCGCCTCCCAATGCCTGGGGACAGGGCCCGAATCAACTTGCAGCCACCAACAACGGCCAGGTATTTGTGGCGGCCGGTGGCGAGCCAGCCTCGATATCCTGGGCTGCCATGAAGAACGGCACGGCCGTGACCCGCCGGCAGGTCCGCACGATCCCGGCCGATTCAAACGGGCCCGAGCCTTCGGTCTGGCTGCTCGATTTGCAGTCCAAGACGGCCGCGTCGTTCAGCCCACTTCTCGTCTCGCCCGAGTCGCCTTATCTGGCGGCCAGCCCGGACGGATCTCAGGTGTGCTTCTCAGGGCTTTACATCGCGCTCAGCCTCTATAACAGCACAACCGGCGCCATGACGTCGGGACCTGGATTGCAGGGGCCTGAGAGTTGCGGCGCAAATGCCTCCGTAGCCGCAGGTAGCGGCAACAGCGGATCCAGCGGCAGTGGCGGCCTGGCACCCGCGTTCAACCTGGCCATGCAGGAAGTCAGTACTGCGAGCCTTCTGGATTACCAGACCGGCGAGTTAGCCACGGACCTGCAGATCGTCCATGGGATAGCCATCGACAGCACCGGCGCTCTCGTTTATCTGCCGCTGGTGAACCACATCGCACTGTTTGACTCCCACACCGGAGAATTCCGGGAGGATATCGTACTCCCTTCTCCCTCGCAGGACATTTTCAATGGATCGATTCTCGTCAACGAGACCGGAGATCAGGTTTTTGTCGTTACCGGGAATGGCCTGACTGTCATACAAATGGATACCCTTCCACTCGCAGTCGGCAGCATCGCCACATCCGGTGGCGCGTGGACGATCGCCGGAACAGGCTTCGTTTCTGGAACGGCGATAACCGTGGATGGCTCCCCGGTCTCTGTGCAGTTTACGGATTCCCAGCACCTTCAGGTGTCGAGCCCTCCCGATGTCAGCAGCATGCATACGCTCACGCTGATCAATCCAGATGGGCACACTTACACGTATGATGCCGCCTATCTCCGTTGATGGCGTTCTCTCGCTCTCGAGTCACGGCAAGGGAGAAACCCGTTCTGCCACTGAAGAAGAATCGCTTCACCATGTCGTCGGATTCAAATCTGATGCCAAGTTTGT
>CAZFMB010000071.1:13466-19446 GCA_964520005.1 uncultured Occallatibacter sp. | reverse complement strand
CGTGCCACGTCACTTCGCGGAGAAGCCCGGTGTTCACTGAGATTAGCTTCATCTGCCGCCTGCCCTCACCTGTCACCTCGGCAACAAGCCGACTTATCCGGCAGCATAGCGGTTTACTCGGGCAAGTAAAATTTCGATCCACCCGGAAGGTTGGGTTGAAGCGGAAGTTGGAGATTCAACCGTCAGGCCATGGTGATGACGCCTTGCTGCATGGCAATGGAAACCGCTTCTGTCCGGTCGCTTGCTCCCAGTTTTTCCAGGATGTGGTTGATGTGGTTGCGCACCGTGAACTGGCTGATGAGCAGCGCGTGAGCAATCTCTTTGTTGGTTAGCCCCTTGGAGATCATGATCAAAACGTCCTGCTCACGCGGACTCAGTCCGGCGCGACCCTCCCGGTCTGCGATGCGTGCTGCAATCCCTTTGGGAAAATGCAATTGTCCGTTGGCGACAGCGTTGATTGCTTCCACAATCTGCGCACGGGTCGAATCCTTCAGCAGGTATCCTCGAGCTCCCGCCTTGGCGACTCGATAGATCTCCTCTTCATAGTCGAAACTGGAGAGGATCAGCACTTTTGGCGGAAAGTCAAGGGCCAGAATCGCAGGCAGCACATCCAGCCCGCTGGTTCCCGGCATGCGTAAATCCAGCAGCACAATATCCACTGGATGCCTTCTGAGAAATGCCAGCGCCTCCATGGCGCCATCCACTCCGCCCTCCAGTCGAATGCCGCTTTCCTTGCCAAGAAGCGTCGCCAGTCCGGCACGCACGATCGGGTGATCGTCGACAATCAGGATGCGAATTTGATTCTGCAGATTATGCTTTTCCATTCCACCACCGCCTCAAAAGTCCCTTGCGCGCCGCATGCGACCACCAGGACGAGATCATCGTTTGCTGCAACTTGGCCCGGACCGCAACAGAGGTTCCGTGTCCAGGGGAACTGCGAATGCGAAGAATTGCACCGATGCCGTCCGCGCGCCGCTTCATGCCGCGAATGCCGAATCCAGCACCTTCCCCGCTGGTCGAGAAGCCATGGCCGTCGTCCCGCACCGTAAGCTTCACCGATCGTCTCCCGTAAATCAAACGCAGATGGATGGCCCGCGGCTGCGCATGGCGCACCGCGTTGGCGATCGCTTCCTGTCCAATGCGAAACAGGGTGTCGCCGATGCGCAGAGGAATCTGTTTCATTTCCCCCCGCACTGACATGGAGATAGCGATGGCGCCGCCTTGCACAATGGTGTGCGCCGCCTGTTCCAGGGCGGTTGCCAGGCCTGCCTGCTCAAGATTGCCGGGGCGCATGGCGGCAATATTTCGGCGCGCTTCCATGTGTCCAAATCGCACCATGGACACGGTTGATTCCAGTTGCGTTCGCATTGCGCTCCCCGGCGCCGCCTCGCCGCAAAGGGCTTCCAGTTGGAACCCCAATCCGGCAAAACTCTGCGCCAGCGTATCGTGCATTTCCAGCGCCAGCCGCTCACGCTCTTCGATGACCGCGTGCAACCGCGAGCGTTTGACGGACATATAGGCCATTTGCAGGCCGAAGGACAAGGTGAGAATTGCAACGATCAACTCGATGACATGCTGCGCATTCCACCATGGCGGAGACTCCACCATCTGGGCGTCTTCCACGGAGCGCATGAGCAGGGCGAAGGGAATCTCGTTTTGCGTAAACAGCTGGTCGGTGACGCAGATGCCGCGAAGGCGCAAGCGGCTTCCGATTTTGAAGCCGTGCGGCGACTCCGCCGGGCTCGGACTCTCTGCAATCGCCACAAAAGATTGACTGCCCTCAAGCAACTTGAGGACCGCCGAATTTCCGCTTGTGTGCTGCTCGGAGACCAACCTTCCCTCGGTCTCAACAAACTGGGCGTCGAATGCGCCCGTGGCAGCTTGCGAAGCGGTGACGGCGACCGGCGGCACCGGCGTGTGCGACCAAAGCAGCCTCACGCTTGCATTGCGAAGCGCGGAACTGAAGTCGTGCAACTCCGCATCGCCGGTCGCTTCTACGGCATCGCCAATCTGAACGGGCTTTACGGTATGCGCCTGCGGAATGGCAATCCCACCCGAGGAGTCCTGCACATAGAGAACGGGCGAGACCAGCGTGACGACGCCATGGATCGTCACGTGAGAAGGCTGATTGGGGGCCAGCAGCCTGAGACTTGCGATGGACAATGCGTGCAGGTCGGCCTGGTGGTCCAGGAGTTCCCGCTGCATCGGTGCGGTGTCGCGCTGATAGGCTTCCGCGTTGGTGATTTCAGGGACGGAGGGGAGTGGATCGGGCGCGGTGGGGACCTGGCCTCCCAGGAGTGCGAGCAAATCCTTCTCCGTCGCAGGCCGCAGTTCGACATTGCGCCAGACTGCGCCAGTTGAATAGGATTGCAGGCCAAATCTGCCTTTCTCGATGCACTGCGGATCGTAAACGGAGGCGATGGTTGTTTCGCCCGTGTCGGTGGTGGCGCTGGCTGCAAGTGTGCATTCAAACGCGATGACCTTCAAGTGGTACCACACGCCGGGGTAGACGCCGGGATGTACGGGATTTGCGCGGAACTCGTGCCAGCCGAAATCCGCCCGGCCCAGGGTGAGGGTATCGTCGCGGTCGCGCAGGCCGGCAAAGTATCCGTGATAGGAGTCGACGCCGACTTCTTCCTGGGTGGCGCGAATCACAAATCCCGCGTCGCCTGTTTCGCTGAGCAGTTGAATGTCGGCCTCCACCATGTAGTTATGCCAGTGGGTGTTGCCATTCATCAACTTGGCGCCGCGGTCATCGGCGATGTTGCGCATGGTGCCGTTGACCACCTGCCATGTGCCGCCGTAGGCCCGCCAGCCTCCCTGGTATGCGTGACTGTTCGGGCCGCGGTTGAAATCGTCGTGGAAGAAGGGCTTCTGGTTTGCCCATTCGAGGAGCGCCAATCTGGACGCGGCTCCCAGCGCGAGCAGGGCGAGCACGGAAATCCCCGGCCAGAAGAGCCATCTTGCGTTACGAATGCGCATCAAAAGCACGACCTTACTTCTTGAACCAGGCCAGATCGAGAGTTTCCTTCACGGCATCGGAATCGATGTTCTCACGTGTAACCAATTCCGGCTGCACGATCACAAATTGCCGTGTAGCCCCTCCGTGGATCTCTTCGGCCATAAGCTTTGTCGCTTCGCGACCCATCTGATAGGTGTTCTGGATAACCACCGAGTCTATTTCACCGGTACGGATGGGCACCAGGATGTTCTGGTCGAATCCGACCAGGGGCTTGGTGTGAGTCTGCTTGAATTCGGTGAGGGCGTAGAAGGCGCCGCGGGTGGAGGCTTCGGTCAAGGCAAGAATAGCGTCCACGTGCGGTCCATCGAGGAGCAGCTTCTCGGCTCCCTGTTGCTCCTGCGAGACGGTTGGCAGCGCGAGGCTGCGAAACACGACATGGATTCCGGGCGACTCGTCGGCGAGTGTCGTCTCCAGATACCGAGCGCGGTCGGCGGTGCTGGTGAGTTGTTTGCCGATTCCCAGAATCGCCACCGAGCCCCGGCCATGAAGAAGAGCAGCGATGCGTCGCGCGGCCATCTGGCTTCCGGCGCGCTCGTCGTTCAATACATAAGCCAAGTGCTCATTCGGCGCGAGTCCAAGGTCTGTCCCGACCACGACCACAGGAATGCCCTTGTCGAGAGCGTCGTGAATTGGAGTCCGCAAAGGCAATGCTTCGACGGGAGAAACAATGATGCCTTTGACCCGGCGTCCTATGGCGCGGGTCAGGATATCGATTTGGCCCTGCACGTCATCCTCGCGCATGGGGGCGTTCCAGTAAACGTATAACCCATAGCCCCGCGCCGTCCGCTCTACTCCCGTATGTTCGGCCTCCCAGAGCCACGTGCCACAGGTTCGCGGGATCACTGCAATGGTAGGCTGAGCCGGCCGGTGAAAAAGCAATGTCCCCGACCACACCCCAAGCGCTGCCGTTGCCCCACCAAGCGTCAGCAGGAGCCTAATCAGCATCCGCCTCGTTAACCCTAATTTTTTCACAAGCTTGCTGAAACGTATCACGCGCCGAAAACCTTCAGGAACAGCTTGGGAGCTGCACTTCAGAATATGGTACACCTGTACCATGTTCAACCTTGATATGGCCACGCTAGTATTCGCATGTCCTTCGAGCGGGGTTCCATTCATAACTGAAGTTTCCCCGGGATGACCGAGGTGAATTCGGAGGGAGTTAGCTCAAAGGGACGGATATGGCTAGGCGGGAAAACGATTTCCTAAATTGCGGTCACGCTATCAAGGCTCACGGACAACACTTTGCCGTGTTAGCCGAGATGCTTCCAGCCGTTCAGCACTAGGAGGAGACAGTGAGCAATCTGTTCAGATTCAACATCCCGGCGCTTCGCCGGGTGTCAAGCGAGAGGAATGTGGGAGGGAAACAATCGATCCTTTGCGGTCTGTTGTTTGCCGTTTTGGCGTTCCTGCCCCTTTCTGGATTTGCGCAATATAGCGCCAACATTCAAGGAACGGTCCAGGATCAAAGCGGAGCAGGCGTAAGCGGGGCGCATCTGCACCTCATCAATGCAAGCACCGGCCAGAATCTCGCTACGGTATCGGACGCAACCGGCGGCTATCGTTTCATCAGCCTCGCGCCAGGTGACTATCGGCTCGAGGCGCAAGCCGCAGGTTTCTCGAAGACCACTGTGGCTCTGACTCTCACAACCGACCAGACAATGGCAATTCCGGTCACGCTTTCCATTGCCTCGGCGAACATCACCGTCGCGGTCACCGGCGAACCGCCCGTTCTGGATACTGCCGAAACCCGCAACGAGATGACGCTCGAACAGCATTCGGTTGACAGCATGCCTCTTGCGGCCCGCGACTTAACCACCCTTATTACCATGGCGCCGGGCGTAACTGGCCTCGGCCTTGTGACCGGCGGCACTCCCGGATCTTCCAACGATAACTTCTCCACCGAGCAACAGACAGACTCCAGCGCCAATGGCCAGGGTGCAATGGCCAATATGTTCATTGTGGATGGCTTGGACATTACCAGCGCCATCCGCCCCGGCGTGCTCAACTTGCAGCCGAATCCGGATTCCGTCCAGGAAGTCAGCATTCAGGTCAACACCTACACTGTCGATTACGGACGCGCCAGCTCCATGCAGATGGTGATCACCACCAAGGGCGGCGGCGACAAATTCCACGGCAGCGCAAGCGACTACTTCAACAACCAGTCTTTGTGGACGAGCAGCGACTTTACCAAGCAATCGGATTTTGCCAAGTATCACTCCAACAACCTGTCGGGAACCGTTGGCGGACCTGTTTGGCCGCTTAAGCAGACCTTCTTCTTCGCTTCCATCGAGCCGCTGCGATCGGTCGCAGCTTCAAGTGGCACCGTCTCCTTTGAGGATCCAGCGGTTGTTGCCTGGGCCAAAACTGCATTTCCGAATACGGTTGGAACGCAGATTCTCTCAGCCTATCCGGTAAAAGTTACCACTTCCTCACCTTCGCTGACCATGACCCAGGCGGGAATGGGAGCGTATTGCGGCGGAGCGGGCGAGTTGGCTTGCGACGCGACTGCCGTAGATTTTGGAAATTGGGCTAACTCCAGCCCTCGCAACGGCACGCAATGGAACGTGCGCCTCGACAAGAACTTCGCCAATGACCGTCTCTATGGCGACATCTACAAAGGGAATCTCCTCAGCGGCACTCCTGAAGCTCGGCCGGCGTTTAGCTGGCACGCCAACACTTGGACCCTGGCATGGCAGGGCAACGAAACCCACACTTTCTCCGCCAATACCATCAACGAAGCAAGTGTTGCTGGCATGCGCGTAGAGGGAATTCAGGAATCCGGCGGCGAGTTCAAGGTTCCTTCGATTAACGTCGGCTCTTTGACCGGAACCGGTGGCAACGGTGCATTCGGCGACGGTTTCGCGCAGGGTGATTTCATCCAGCACAACTATCACTGGCGCGACGTGCTCACCCACATCAAGGGCGCTCACACCATGAAGCTTGGGTATGAAGGCTGGA
>CAZFMB010000071.1:0-13366 GCA_964520005.1 uncultured Occallatibacter sp. | reverse complement strand
GTGCTCACCCACATCAAGGGCGCTCACACCATGAAGCTTGGGTATGAAGGCTGGACGGGCGACGATGTCGAACTATTCCAGGGCCCCCATGACCAACCTGCCTTCTATTTCAACAACCTTGGCGACATGATTGCCACAGACACCAGCAACCCCACTGCCGTGCAGCCCTATTCCGAGGGTGGCGTGGCGTACAATCCCCTTACTGGCGCGCACCAGGAGTGGGACTGGAATGCCGCCAGCATCACCGGTGGAGTCTTCTTCGAGGACTCCTGGAAGGTGCGCCACAACCTCAGCCTCAACTACGGCATCCGTTGGGACGACATGGGCAACCCCTACTCACGCTCGCCCGAGACCGTCTTTGGAAACTTCTACATGGGCCCTGGCCAGTCATTGACGCAGCAGGTTGCCAGTGGCTTCGTTCTGCAAAAGACCCATGCGCTTAACCGCGCGATCACCGACATTCTCAGCCCGCGTGCTGGCGTTGCGTGGGATGTATTCGGAAACAGCAAGTGGATTCTCCACGGCGGCGGCGGCGTCTACCACAACTGGCCTACACCGGCCAATGTCCAGGAAGAGATGCGCGGCAACCCACCGGGAGGCATCTATCCGAACTTCTATGGCTCCGATACCAACCTGGCACACCGGCCGATCTTCGGTTTGGGCACAGAAGAAAAACCGCCCTTCGGCTTTACCTATCCCACGCTGTCGGCCCTCGCGCTCAACGGCCAAGGCGGATTCACCAGCTTGGTAGTTCCAATCAACGGCGTCAACCCCAACTTGCAAACCCCGGTCACTTACATCGAATCTGTGAAAGTGGAACACCCGCTCACTCGCTCCTTTGTAGCCAGCGTAGGTTACTCCGGAGCGATCTCGCACAAACTGCTCTCCGGTGGCGGAAATCCTGGCAACGTAAGCTACGGCGTGGATATCAACGCCATGCCGAACGATCCGGGCGTCCTCACTGGCACCACTCCTGTTCGGTACAACCCGAGCTTTGGAAACATCGGCTACACCAATAACGTTGCCCATTCAGTGTTCAACGAATTTGTCGCCGATGTGCACGGGCGCTTTGCCGGCACAGGATTTGTCGATGTCTCGTACACTCGCTCGTCATCCAAGGACAACTCTCAGGTCTATCCGGAGAATAGCGATCCGCAGCGGTATTTCGGCCCGTCCAACTGGGACGCTCCCAATCGCCTCTCCGCCACCTTTAGCTACGATCTACGGGGCTTTAACAGAGGTGAGGGAGCGTTGGGACGCGCAACCGGGGGCTGGGGTCTGAGCGGTACGGTGATCGGACAATCCGGATACCCCTTTACTGTGGGCAACGGCAATTCTTTCAATGTCAACGGTTACATCAGCACACCCACTACTCCCGCTATTTGCGGTGCGGGCCTAAGTGCGGAAGCAGCATGCGGCGACTACAACGCCGATGGCGACAACAACGACTATCCCGACGTGGCGTCGTACACCCAATTGAAAGGCAGAAAGAACTTCCTGCCTTTGAACCGTGGCGGCACCGGTGGCATCTTTCCCAATGGGGCCACTCAGTTTACGCAGCCAACCGTGGGGACTGAGGGCAACGAAAAAGAAAACCTGTTCCGCAGCTATGGATTCTTCGAGACGAATGCTTCCTTGCACAAACTCACGACGATCCACGAAAAGATCGCGGCGGAATTCCGCGTTGAGATCTTCAACGTATTCAACCATCCGAATCTCAATGCTCCCGATACCGGAGTCACCGATGGCGCAGCCTTCGGCGTTTCCGGCAGCCAACACGAGCAACGCTGGATTCAACTCGGCGCGAACATCAAGTTCTAAAAGCCGACAGAATCCTATCGCAACTCAATGCTTTCTTGTCAACGCTGGAGCGGCCAATTTCACAGGCCGCTCCAGCGTCTCTTGTTCCCAATCGGTGGGGCAGCATTCCAGCGAACTACCCCGCCAATTCTTATCGCGATGACGAAACAGCTATGAAGCATTTCCGATGAAGGAACACATGAAGTCCTACACACGCAGAACATTTCTTGCCGCCGGCGCCGCTACGGCGGGCGTAGTCGCTCTTGCCTCCAAGTCCAGCGGAGTCCTGGCTTCAACGGCGGGCGTCGACCTTGCGCCCTCTGTCGCCGTTACTCCAGCCATTCGCACCTTCAACTACAACCAGGTCGAGTTGCTGGAAGGTCCCATGCGCCAACAGTTCGACACCAACCACGCATTCTTTCTTCATCTTGACGAAGACCGTCTTCTTAAACCCTTCCGGCAGAGCGCCGGGCTGAACGCGCCTGGCGACGATATGGGGGGCTGGTACGACATCGATCCCGAATTCCACGGCCCGCCGGATCTTCACGGCTTTATTCCCGGTCATAGCTTTGGTCAGTATCTTTCCGGTCTGGCGCGCGCCTATGCGGTAACCGGCTCGAAACCTACTCAGGAAAAGGTTCAGAGGCTTGTCAAGCAATTCGCTCCGACCGTATCCTCAGATTTCTACAACGACTACCATCTGCCGGCCTATACCTACGACAAGACCAGCTGTGGGTTGATCGATGCGTACCGCTTTGCCGGCGACGAGAATGCTCTGCGCGTTCATGCCGCGGCCACCGAGGCCGTCGTTCCGCACCTTCCTGCAAAGGCGCTTTCCCGCAAGGAGCAATACGCGCTCCCGCACAAGGACGAGGCCTACTGCTGGGATGAGACTTACACCTTGCCGGAGAATCTATTCCTCGCATACCGTCTCGGCGGTAACCCTCGCTACCGCGAACTTGCCATCCGTTTCATTGAAGACGATCTCTACTTCGATCCTCTTTCTCGCGGCGAAAACGTCTTGCCTGGCGAACACGCATACAGCCATGTAAACGCCTTCAGTTCCGCCATGCAAGCGTATCTCGTGCTCGGTAACCGGAAGCATCTTCGCGCGGCGATGAACGGCTTCGATTTTCTGCGTTCGACGCAGAGTTTCGTTACCGGAGGGTGGGGCCCGGATGAATTGTTCAGTGTTCCGGGAAGCGGCGAGATTGGCGCCAGTCTGACCCACACTCATTCCAGCTTCGAGACTCCATGCGGCGCGTACGGGCATTTCAAGATCGCTCGCTATTTGCTTGCAGTCACTGGCGACAGCCGCTATGGCGACAGCATGGAGAGCGTGCTCTACAACACCATCCTGGGCGCCAAGCCGCTCAAGGAGGACGGCACCAGCTTCTACTATTCCGACTACAATATGCATGCCAGCAAGACCTACCATCCCGACAAATGGCCTTGCTGCTCGGGAACGTTTCCGCAGATTACCGCGGACTACGGCATCAGCTCCTATCTTCAGGATGCTCAGGGAATCTACGTCAACCTCTACGTTCCGTCGCGGCTCACCTGGCGGCAGCATGGCGCCAATCTCACATTGACTCAGCGCACCGAATATCCGCACGCCGCGCACACTGAGTTCGAGCTCAAGTCGGACCGCGACATGGCATTTGCTCTGCGTTTGCGCATCCCCGCATGGGCAGGCGCCAAGACAGCCTTAACCATCAACGGCAAGCGCTCGACCGCCGACTTGACTCCGGGACGCTTTGCAACCGTAACCAGAACATGGAAAAACGGCGATCGCATTGCGCTGGAATTCGACATCCCGCTCGAACTGCAACAGGTCGACCCCCAACACCCCAACCTTGTAGCGCTGCAACACGGTTCTCTGGCTCTGTTCGCGGTGAATCCGCCGGCGGCGACTGTGCACCGCGGCAACCTGTTGAGCGCCCGCCAACTATCCTCCGGCTCGCTCGACTGGGAAGCCACAATCGAGGCCGGAAAGCTGGTCTTTAGGCCCTTTCAGGCGATTGGAGAGGAGCAATACCGGCTCTACCACGAAGTGATAGCCTGAATTCAAAGCTGAAGCGGCATCACAGAAACGATGGAAGCAGGAGGCAACAGTTTATGCGTAGTATTTGCAGGCAAGCCACAATTCTCATCGTTGCGGCTTGCCTCATTGAGTTGCTGCCTCCCTCCGCGTTCGCCCAGGCTGCATCTGTGTCGACTGCGGCCATCGTCGAGGCCCTGAGGATTGGCAAGAACGCGGACGCGCTCCGCATCTGCGGCGAGATGCTGCGTGCCAATCCGCAATCCTACAAGGTGTGGACACTGCGCGCGGTTGCCCTGGAGCAATCGGGGAAACCAGAAGAGGCGCTCGCGGCCTATCGTCATGCACTCAAACTCTCGCCGGATTATCTGCCCGCGCTCGAAGGGGCCGCGCAACTCCAATACAAAGCGAATTCCGCTCAGGCCCTGCCGCTGCTGCGCCACATCGTCGTGCTTCAGCCGTCGAACTCCACCGCACATGCCATGCTGGGGGTTATCGAGTTTCGCCAATTGTCCTTTGCCCCTGCCGCAAACGATTTCGAGGCCGCCGAAAGTGTGCTTGGTTCCCAGCCTGCGGCGCTGATGGCGTACGGCATTTGCCTGGCACATCTCAACCGCGTTCCCGAGGCCGTCGCGCGCTTTCAGCAGATTCTCGTGCTGCGTCCGTCGGATGCCGCCGCGCGATTGGACCTCGCGCTGATCCAGTGGCATGCGGGCGCAGGCGCCGATGCGTTGGCCACGCTTCAGCCCGCACTGGAATCGGAGGCGAGGGATTCTCGTGTGCTGCGGCTTGCCGCAGCGATTCACGAGGCAAACAATGAAACTCCGCAGGCGATCGAACTTTTGCGTTCGGCCATCGCCGCGAATCCTGACGACGCGGACAACTATGTCGAATTCGCCACTCTGTCTTTTGCGCATGGCTCCTATGCTGTCGGCATCGATATCGTGAATCTCGGCTTGACCAGGCTTCCGAACGCCGCCACCCTTTACATGGCGCGCGGGGTTCTCTACGGACAGAATGGGGATTTCGATAAGGCGATGGCCGATTTCGAGCACGCGCACGCGCTCGATCCAACCTCTTCGATGGCCGCGTCCGCCGAGGGGATTGCGCAGTCTCAGCGCCACAATCACGAGGAGGCACTGGAGAATTTTCGCCGTCAAGTCCGCGAGCATCCCAAGGATGCATTCGCGTTCTATCTGCTCGCGGAGGCGCTGTCCTGGTCTCCTCCGGATGCAAAACAGGAGGGCACCAGAGACAGCTTGAACGAAGCCATTTCCGCGGCGACCAAGTCGACCGAACTCGATCCTCACCTGGCGCAGGCTTATGACCTTCTCGGATCGCTCTACTTGCAAGCCGATCAGCCGGAGCGCGCCGTCAAGGCCTGCCGCACCGTGCTTGCTATTGCGCCCAAAGACCAGCAGGCGGTGTACACGCTCATTTTGGCGCTGCGAAAGACTGGTGCACGAGAAGAACTCAAGGGACTGGTGAAGACTCTCACCGATCTTCGCAAAGCAGAGCAGACCGAAAACAGCGTGAAGAATCGTTACGGGCAACTGGTAGAAGGCCCCTGAGGCTGATCTTCGCCACCCTTCCGCGGTTGCGCTCGGGTTTGGTAAGCGCTCGGCAGCGGATTCAGTATTCTGGTTGAAGCAACGCTGGCAGGAATCTCATGGCGTGTTCGAGGTGACCAGCTGAGTTTGAGGGAGTCATGATGCTGATTCAAGCTCGGGGGCTAGGCATATCGATCGTGGCCGCGGGCATTGGCGCTGTTGTGTTGTGGGTTGCCCTGCATCGAAGCTCAAGCGCGGCAGGCCTGGTGTTTGCACAATCGTCTGCAAGCTCGGCCGCGAGGAGTTCCTCCGGGTCCTCCGGCGAAGGCAGCCCAAAGATGTCGCCAATCACGGTCGACTATCCCGAGGAAGGATCGATCTTTCCGCCGGAGATCACCCCGCCTACGTTTCTCTGGCGCGATGCTTCGAGAGACGTCTCTCTTTGGACAATCGATGTGGCTTTCAGCGACGGTTCGGCCGGGATTCATGCGAAATCAACAGGCGAACAACTACGCATCGGTGACATCGATGCCCGGTGTGTTTCAGCGAGTAACGAACTGCCCAAGCTGACGCGCCAACAAGCCTCGGCGCACACCTGGATACCGGATGCGGCCACCTGGGAGGCTATCAAGCTGCACTCCAGGGCCCACCCTGCCGTCATCACGATCGTTGGATTTCAATTCGGCCATCCGAACCAACCCGTTTCACGCGGTACGGTGACGATCGAGACTTCTAAGGACTTAGTGGGCGCGCCGATCTTCTACCGAGACGTGCCTCTCATTCCCTCGAAAACGCAGAAGGGCGTGATTCAGCCGCTGGCCAAACAAGATCTGCCGCTGCTTGCCTGGCGCCTGCGCAATATCGCCGAGCCGCGCAGCAGGCTCTTGCTGACCGGCTTGCATACCTGCGCCAACTGCCACTCGTTCTCCGCGGACGGCAAGACTTTCGGAATGGATCTCGATGGCCCTTCCAATGACAAGGGCCTCTATGCGCTGACATCCGTCAAGCCTGAGACCTCGATTCGTAATCAGGATGTGATCTCCTGGAGTTCCATCAAGGACAAGACGGCTTCGCCTTCGCGCATCGGTTTCATGTCCCAGGTTTCGCCCGACGGAAAGTACGTCTTGACGATGTTGCGGGGCCTCAAGGCGGAACTTGCAAATGGCTACTTCGTCGTGAATTTCACCGACTACCGCTTCCTGCAAGTCTTCTATCCAACGCGCGGAATCCTCGCCTGGTACAACCGCGCCACGGGCCAGAAGCAGCCCTTGCCCGGAGCGGACGATCCACGCTACGTGCATACCAACGCAGTATGGAGTCCCGATGGGAAATTCGTGGTCTTTGCCAGAGCCGCTGCCAGAGAGCCGATCTCTTCAGAACAAAAACTCCCCGAATACGCCAACTCGCCAGATGAAACTCAAATCCAGTACGACCTCTATCGGATTCCCTTTAACGATGGCCAAGGCGGCGAGGCAGTACCGATCGAAGGCGCATCTCACAACGGCATGAGCAATAGCTTCCCCAAGGTCTCCCCCGACGGCCGCTGGATTGTTTTTGTGAAGAGCCGGAATGCCCAGCTCATGCGGCCTGACAGCGAACTCTACATCGTCCCCGTTGAGGGCGGCGCGGCAAGGCGGCTGCGCTGCAATACGCCGCTGATGAACTCCTGGCACAGCTTTTCTCCCAACGGCCACTGGCTGGTCTTTTCGTCGAAGAGCCGCACTCCCTACACACAGATGTTTCTGACCCACATCGATGCTGAGGGTAACTCCAGCCCGGCAATCCTGATCGACAACTCAACCGCGGCCAATCGTGCGGTCAACATTCCGGAGTTTGTGAACATTCCTCCTGACGGAATGATGAAGATCGATGTGCCCGCGGCCGAGTCTTACCGCTTGGCCGACTCTGCCACGGAACTCACTGCCAAAGGGCAGACGGACGCGGCAATCGCGGAATGGAAGAAAGTCCTCCAACTGGATCCTGTAAATTCCAAAGCCTATATGTATATTGGGGGAATGCTGTTATGGCAGGGAAAGACGGGTGAAGCGGCGAATTACCTGCGCCAGGGGCGCGAACTCGATCCCGGCGCTGCCCAGGCGGAGATCGATCTGGGCATTGAACTTAATTATCGGGAGCAATTCAACGCAGCAATCGAGAGCTCCGACTGCCAGGCGGCCGTTACCTACGGCAAGGAGATTCTCGCCGTCGTGCCCGACGACACCGAGGTCAGCAATGCGCTTGCTCGCTGCGGGTCGAAAAGGGAATAGGGCATCTTCAGGCAGGTAGGAATTCTCAAAGAAGCGGGAGCTGGCGAATTCCTTTGCGCTTGCCTTGCCTACTCGCCGTTGCAAATCACCCTCAACTGCGCGGATCCAAGCGGCTCTGCTTCCATACTTGAGCATTAAGGTGGTCGAAGCCACACTCACTGAGGAGCCTCTCTTTGACTTGCCGCTTGAATTCTCCGCCGGCTTCAAACCAAGGCCATCGCTTCCCGGTCCTCATTCTCTGCGCTGACCGTAACTCCCGGTGCTGGCCGCAAAATCAACGAGGGCTTTAGCCCCTGAGAGAATGCCCCATCAGCGCGAGCACTTGCTGAGAGGTCCCACAAGGAACCTCCGAATAGGTGGCCGCTTTGAAGGGCACGACTTTAGCCGTGCAGTAAGTAGCACAAAATGAAGGCGGGCTTTAGCCTCTGGAAGAACGCGATTCGGGAATCGGCACTTGTGGCGAGGTCCCCTAAGTCGCAATCCCCCGGCTCATAACTCCGGGGAAGTCCCTTGATCAGCTATATCCACACCTTGGATTGAACGCCCGCAGCGCGCCGATTCGCTTTTCTGTCAGGTTGCGCCCCTTTCGCGCCTTTGGTTCTGTCTGCTCCTGCTACAGTTGTATTTCCAGCGTTGACCGTTGCCCCCGGCGCGAAATCGATGCCTTCGTATCCGGGGTATTCCGGCGGAGGCCCCACCCGATTCATGCGCGCGTAGTTTGGTATGGCCAGCATCGCCGAACCATCCTTCCACTTGCCGGTGATGGCCATGACGCCGCCAAGCAGATCAGGCTTCCATTCGACAGAAAGAGGATCGCTGCCGAGTTTCTGATCGATGTTTTGATTGTCGGCCGTCTCGACGTTGTACACAAGCGGACCGTACTTCAACGCCTCCGACCCAACATCGGCCTTGATGCGGCGGTCTGCCACCACGCGCTGTGGTTCCATCGGTAACTCCAGTTCAATTCGGTCGCCGGCTTTCCACTCGCGCGTCACAACCGCGTATCCTTTTTGCATGTCGGGCGCGATGGTCTTGCCGTTGACGGCAAGGCGCTTCAATCCGCGCACGGACGGCGATTCGGCATAGAGCTTGCTGGTCGCCCGGTTCGGAATACGAACATACACCGTGAACGTCCGCGCTTGTTCCGGATTCACGGTGATCGCAATCGAGCCGCTCCACGGGTAGTTGGTCTTCTGCGCCATCTCAACGTTCGTTCCGGCAACCTCTCCAACCTGAATACGGCTGCCCACAAACAAATTGACGTACACGGCCGCCTTGCTCTTTACATAGGTCCATGTCGGCAGCATGAGCAGCGTGCGTGGAATGTTCCCCACGCAACAGGGGCAGTTATGCCATAGCGCGCGTTGCGTATCGATCAGCGGATTGGTATAGCAGTAGCTCTTGCCGTCGAGAGCCACGCTGCCGAACAGCGCGTTATACATCGTCTGTTCATACAGATCGGCATACTTCGCATCGTGGTATGCGATGTTCAATTTGTACTGGAAGAAGATCAGTCCGCAGCTGGAACAGGATTCGCAGTAAGCGTTATTGCGCAGCGAATAGTTTGGCCCAAATCCCTCGGCGGTGTCGCCGCTGCCGATGCCGCCGGTCAGGTAGTACTTCTTGTTGACCATGTTGTCCCAGAGCGACATCACCGCGCCCTGGTAATCGTGGTCTCCAGTTTCCGCGGCGATGTCCGCCATCCCCGAGTAAAAGTAGGTTGCGCGTACCGCATGGCCAACTGCTTCGTACTGCTTGCCGGGTGGCAGGTGGCTTTGGTCGTATTCCGAGCCGCCCTCGCGGGAATCGAGAAGGAACTTGGCCAGCGCGATGTAAGCATCGCCGCGGCGATTGCCTTCCTGATCGTTGACGAAGCGGCCAAAGCGAACCAATGCCTGCTCCATCTCTTGGTGGCCGTCGTACCAGCGCTTCTTGCCTGGTCCGATGTTGGCAACCCAGCAGTCCGCCAGCCTCTTTGCGGCGTTGTAGAGTCGAAGATCCTTGCCGTCTGTCAGCGTGTAGTGGTTGATTGCCGACTCGATGAAATACCCGGCAACATAGCCTTCATGGTTGCCGCGATGATCGGGAGACCAGCGTTCCGGCCAGTCCTTGCGATCCGCAAGCGTATAGGCCGTTTGCAGATAACCGTCCTGCATCTGCGCATCGAGGATAAGAGGAATCCATCTGTCGAGAGTCGCGCGCATTGTCTTCTGCGCGTCCATCATCTCCGCATCGCCCTGGGGATCGACCATCAGCGCGATGCACATGGACTCAACCGTCTGGTGAACCCAGGCGTTGGAAAATACGAACCCTTTATGCGGAGCATGGGCTTCGCCGCGGTTGGCCTTGCCCGCCTCAATGAAGTTGTCGATTCCGCCATCGCCGCCGTGAACGGGAATATCCGTGCGCTCGCAGTTTCTGATGCAATGCGGAATCCAATTCACGATGAGCGATTTGGCGCGCGCGTTCCAGAGAGGGCTGTCGATCGCGTACTTCCTGGTGTACACCACTTCCAGACGGTCCTTTGGAGGCGCGGCCTCTGCATGCACCGAGAGCGATGAGCTCTCGGTGCCGTCGATGCCCGAACCTGTCAGCGCAAGAACATAGTCCCCCGGCGCAGAGAAGGTGGCTGTGGTTACCGGCGCATCTTCATCCGCAAAGCGGACCGCGCCAGGGCCGGAAACCTTGGACCAGCGCACCGCGTTTCCTTTGCGATCTTGCAGCCAGACGCCATTGCCGGAAAGATAGGTCTGTCCGCCAATGACCACCGAACGGTCCACACCCGCGTGAACGATTGGAGGCAACGAGGGCACCGCTCCTGCGTTGTAGACCTTCCACTCGAGAAAGCCAATTGCATGTTCGCCTTCAGGGATCAATTCCAGGCGCAGGATATTGGTTCGGACCTCTTTGAATGTGGTGGTGTTGAATGTGTCATGCGCGGTTCCCAGTCCTCGGGCCCCTGAAACCTCGGCAAAGTCCTTCCCCGTCCAATACAGAATGCGATAGGACGCCGGAGCGGACATCCTGCCTCTATCGGCGCCGGCAAAGCCCTTCGGCCGGGGACGGTCAATCGCCCAATAGATATCGATCTTGTCGAGATCGACTGGCTTGCTCCATTCGTATTGAACCCACTGCAAACTTTCCGCCGTGCCGGACTCGCTCGGTGTCGAGTAGAACGCATCGCGAGAAACCGAGTAGAAGCCAGCCGCTCGGTCTTGCGAGTCTGCAGGAACAACCCCGTCATTCAGCGCGGAGATACGGCTGTAGCTGGTGCCGCAGTTGCTGGAAGCAACCGCCACTTTGGCCAGATTCAGCTCGGCCGGGCCGGACTGCGGAAATGCCCAGGGGCTCTCAATGCCAGCAAGGACGGCTGCTCCCGCAAGGCCTGTCAGAAATCCGCGCCGGTCGAAGGTCATGCCTGGCCCGGTGTTCTCTGTCTGCACTGTGCTGGTTTTGTGGCTCTTCGCGCTTTTGTTTCCGCTCATCTGATAACCCCTTATTGGTCTCGATATTCCGTCCAGTTGTTTGATGCTGCCTCAGCGTCTTCCATCGGCTCACGCATTTCTTATTGCAACAATCCGTTGGTCACCATGGACCAAGTCGACTCGGCCGCTCAAATTGAAGCGGTGCACCGGCCACTCACCGCATCGCATCGAAAAGCCGCACTGTTCGGGCCTTTCCCCAATCAATGGAAATCGACAACATAGCCAGAGGCAGATAGGCCCGGCAAGTCGACCTCTATACCCCGCACCTCGCTGAGCGATCTGCGGCTCCGGCAATCATTTGCTTGTCTGCCGCAGGATCCTCTGATAAGGCGATCCCCCTAACATACGACGCGCTCACTCCACCCAATTCAGGCACTTTGCTGAATGCGCTTCAAGAGTATGCCAATATTAGCGGAGAGCATCCTCGAGTGCACATAGTACATGTGTACGATGCCTGCGAATTCAGCTGCACAACGGAGGATATCGCACCAGAATCTGTAAGCCGGGCTGCAGTTCATCTTGCATCGATTGGGAAAACCAGAATTCGATTTCATCAAAGTCACGGGCCGCAGAAGTGTCCTCGCGAAACGCTGTGCGAGCAATACAAGAGGTCTGGAACCAAAGCGAAAAACGGCCGCAGCGCTTGGAGGTCAGTCAGAGTCAGGACCCAGATAGATTCAGGCTGATGGGAGGGACAGGCATTGGTCATTGGATCAGCGTCGAGGCGCAGTTGTCCCGGATGCGTGCGAGCTATTTCTAAGTGTCTAGAGAATTCGCCCAGCGTTAAGATCTGCTTCAAGTTGAGGTGTCTGTATTCCGCGGACCCGAAGAGGATCTTCCCGGCAGGCTGAATTCGCACAAGACGCTGGTCGTGGCCGCAGTACAGGTAGATGGTCGTGGCATTGGCCGAATTCGCATGCGCCAGATTCCCGATGCCTCACCAGCTAGCCTAATCTTCTTTATCGAAGACTTCTTGGCTCCAGACAGTGTGGTTCATACCGATGGTTGACTGGGGTATTTGCCCCTGAAGGGCAAAAGATTCCTACACTAGATCAATTGTCTTAAAAGGAAACCGGACGCCGCCTCGGAGTTGTTGCCGCGGGTTCACCTGGCAATCTCTGTGCAGAAGCGATGGCTGATGGGACCTCATCGGGGTGCGGTGAGCCGTAGGCATCTGGACTACGATCGGGATGAGTGTACTCCGCATCGACCGGTGCAGAGCGCGCGGCCGGAAAGAGCTATTCTTTCGCATGGAGCAACATGCCGTGGCCGTTGAACCGGTGACCTGCAACCAAATCGTTCATCCGGATACCGATGAACCAACCGGAAAAACACAACCCCCTGGGGTCTGATGAGTAAAGAGGACACCCATCTCGTACGATTCAAAAATGGCTTCTATAAACTATTGATAAATAGGCTCTGCGCAGGAATCTGTAAGGGGTCCAGATCTGATGGGCATTTTGGATTCCTGCGTTTTTGTCTACACTGGTTGGCATGAGGGAGAGCGACTGGACCCGTGTATTGGGCTGGCCTGGGTATAAGGTTTACCGCCACGAGATCGATGAGCAAGCCAAGACGCTGAAGCTGTGGGTACGGCGCAAGCGGGGGCATCGGCAATTGGTGTGCTCTGGATGTGGGCGATTGGTGGGCGTCGTAGCCCAGACGTATGAGCGGGAGGTGCGCGATCTCCCCTGTTTCGAGTACGTAACCACAGTGGTGATCGAACTCTATCGGGTTCGTTGCCCGGACTGCGGCGTCAAGGCAGAGAAGGTTCCGCTACTACCCGGCAAAGCGCCCTTCAGCAAGCGATTCGAGGATGCCGTGGGCCAGGCCTGTGAGAGCTCTGCGGCCAGTCGCGTAGCGCGGCAGTTTGGGCTGCGGCGAGTACGGTGCGTGCCATCGATCAGCGGTATCTTTCGCGCTGGGCTGAGACGCGGCGCAAGCCGGCATTGCGGCAGATGGGCGTCGACGAGATATTTGTTGGCAAGAAGCAGAAGTTCATCACCGTGGTGAGCAACCTTGAAACAGCCGAGCCGCTATGGTTTGGAGCGGAGCGGAAGAAAGAGACGCTCGACGAGTTTTTCGCCAAGCAGCTGAGCCCCTTTCAGCGCGGCGCGGTGCGGGCCGCCTGCGTGGATATGTGGGAACCGTTCCGCCAGAGCATCGCTCAGTGGTTGCCCAAGTGCCGCATCATCTATGACAAGTTTCACATCATGAAGCACG
>CAZFMB010000070.1:0-21214 GCA_964520005.1 uncultured Occallatibacter sp. | reverse complement strand
CCGGAATCTCGAAGCAGCCCTTCTCGCGCTTGCCCGTAATCAGCTCCCAGGCAAATCCAATCGCCTCCCGCTTGAAATAATCTCCGAACGAAAAGTTCCCCAGCATCTCAAAAAACGTATGATGCCGCCGCGTGAAGCCCACGTTCTCCAGGTCGTTGTGCTTGCCCCCGGCGCGCACGCATTTTTGCGAAGTCGTCGCCCGCGAGTAATCCCGCCGCTCCGCTCCCAGAAACAGGTCCTTGAACTGGTTCATACCCGCGTTGGTAAACAGCAGCGTGGGGTCGTTGGCCGGCACCAGCGAGGAAGAGTGCACCCGCCGGTGCCCCTTCGACTCAAAAAAGCGCAGAAACCGTTCGCGAATCTCGTTCCCCGTCATTTCGTTCTTTAAGCGATTTTCCATAGCTTATTCAGTGTATCCAATGCGCTCCGCGCACATCACCCCGCCTAATCATGGGAAAATGAATCAGTAGACCATCATGACCAACGAAAATCCCGAAGAATCCCAGCCCACCCCCGAAATCGCGCCCAAGCCAGCCGCCGAACCCATCACGGAATCTGCGGGTGCCCCTGGTCCCTCGCAATTGGGGACCAGGGAAACTCTGCCCTCAGCCGAATCCATCGCCTCCGAGTCCGACGAGTCCTCCGAGTCACAGGAGCCAGAGGAATCCTTTGCCGACCTGCTCAATGACTTCGAGCGCAGCCACTCGCACAAATCCGAGCAGCCCGGCCAGCGTCAGCTTCAGGGCGTCGTCGTCTCCCTCTCCGCTGACCAGGTCTTCCTCGACATCGGCTACAAGACCGAAGGCGTCCTGCCCCGTTCGGCCTTCGCCAACAACGCCGAAGCCGTCAAGCCCGGCGACACCTTCCCCGTCTCCGTCACCGGCCGCAACACCGAGCACTACTACGAGCTTTCGCGCTTCAAAGTGGCCCAACCCCGCGACTGGTCAGCGCTCGAAGCTGCCTTTGCCGAGAAGCTGGCCATCGTCGGCACCGTCATCGAAGTCCGCAAGGGCGGCGTCACGGTCGATGTCGGCGTACGCGCCTTCATGCCCGCCAGCCGCAGCGGAACCAAGGACGCGGTCGAGTTGGAAAAGCTGGTCGGCACCGAGATCACCTGCCGCATCACCAAGCTCGACGTGATGGATGAAGACGTGGTCGTAGACCGCCGCATCGTCCTCGAAGAGCAGGCCCGCGGCCTCAGCGATGCCCGCCGCGAGGAGCTGAAAGAAGGCGACCTCGTCACCGGCACCGTCAGCACTCTCATGCCCTACGGCGCCTTCATCAACATCGGCGGCTTCGACGGCCTGCTGCACGTCTCCGACATCTCTCGCTCTCGCGTCGCCCGCCCCGAAGACGTGCTCGCCGTTGGCCAGGAACTCCAACTCAAAATCCTCAAAATCGACCCCGCAACCCAGAAAATCTCTCTCGGCCTCAAGCAGCTTCAGCCCGAACCCTGGCAAACCATCAGCCTCGCCGTCAACCAGCGCGTCACCGGCACGGTCACCCGCCTGACCGACTTCGGGGCTTTTGTTGAAATCGAACCCGGCATCGAAGGCCTCATCCATATCTCGGAGATGTCCTACGGCAAAAAGCTCCGCCACCCCTCCGACATCCTCAAACAGGGCGACCGCGTCGATGTCGTCATCCTCGCCATCAAGCCAGAGGAGCGCAGAATTTCTCTCGGACTCAAGCAAACCCTCGCCGACCCGTGGACCGATGTCGAGCGCACCTTCCCCGTCGGCTCCTCGATCACCGGCCCCGTAACCAAACTGATGAACTTCGGAGCCTTCGTGCAACTCGCCGACGGCGTCGAAGGCCTCGTCCACATCAGCGAAATCACCGCCGAGCGCCGCCTCAACCACCCCTCGGAAATGCTGCGCGAAGGCCAAATCGTCAAGGCGCAAATCCTGGCCATCGATGCGGAAAAGCGCCAGATCAAGCTCAGCATGAAGCAGCTTGTCCCCGGCGACATCGATGAGTACATCGCCGAGCACAAGGTCGGCGACCAAGTCTCCGGCCGCATTGTCGAAGCGACACCAAGCCTCACCGTCGTTGAACTCGGCGACGGCATCAAGGCCACATGCCGTATCAAGCTCGGCACTCCAATATCCGCCGCCGAAGGCGCTCCGCCCGCACGGCCAGTGCCTGCCTCACCGCAGGCGCTCGATCTCTCCGCGCTCTCCTCGCAACTGAAGAGCCGCTGGAAGGGCAACTCCCCAGCCGCCTCCGCCAAACCCGAGACGTTAGCCGAAGGCCAAATCCGTACCTTCAAAATCACCAAGCTCGACCCCGAAGCCAAGAAGATCGAGGTGGAGCTGGCGTAGGTTAGTGATTTATTTGTTTAGGACTCTCTTGCAAGACCTCGAATTCTGGCCAATACTTGCCTTACTTAGAAGAGCACTGGATGGAGTGCAAATCATGCGTCTCCATTCCAGAGATCGCGCGCCGCTTAGTTGTTCAACACGATCCTTTCCCGTTGCTGGATCGATAATGTATCTCTCAACATCATTGCTGACTTTTCCTGTCTTGGTGTCGCGTGAGTGAAACCATCTTCCTGCGGCAAATCCTCCGTTGGGCTGCGAGACGACTGCAAATATCTGATCCACTTCATTGTCATCATATGGCTCACCGGCATCTCCATAAGAAACAACTGCGCCCGGCTGCGGATAATTTGCGTCAGTAGTTTTATTAGGCCACCGAGTCATCCACCCGAGGCTTTTTGTGTAGTGGAGTGTCGTAAAGAGCGTTGCAGCCTCGCATCCCCAGCAATCGTAGTATGTAATTGCTAATTCAGGAGAGCTTGTTCCGATCCAATCCAACAACTTTATACGATAGCCGCTGACAAGAATTCGAAATTTGCCGGTAGCCAGCGTAAGATTATAGATCGACCACTGATAAGTATCATTGTCCTCTCGTGAAGTAGTCATTACGATCGCGTAACCGTCCAATATGCCCACTTTGTGGATTGAAGTATTCGAATTTAGATTAAGGGCGTGACGAACAACGTCTATCGTCTCCTTATCGGACTCAGTGTTGATCCAAGAAAATCCTGCTGGCCTCTGCGCAAGGATCGGAATTGTCATCAGGACAGAAATCGCCAATAACAGAATCCGTGCTCTTTTCATACGTTCCTTTATTACCCAACTTTACACCGGGTGCCCCATCCTTTCGTGTACTTTACGAAAGCGTGGGAGACCAAAAACTCAAGCGTGAAGCGCGCCCGCCTGGACAGCCTGCCCTGAGCGGAGTCGAAGGGGCCAGTCCTTTGCAGATTATTTCCCCCTTTTGTTGCAAAATGATCTCAGAAGTCTTCCTTCAAATCATCGTCCGGCACGTCCTCTTCGCGCCGTCTTCCAGCCGGAAGCCGCCTACAGAGGCCGAAACCTCCCGTAACTCCTTATCTGGGGATATTTTGCAGGGAACTTCATTGTTTTCTATATTTTACAGCGCAACCCTGCCTGTAAACCAATGAAAACAAGGATTTTGCGCCCAAAATATGGGTGGGGGTACCTCATGGTCCAGCTTAGCCGGCACATCAAGACCAATAGCTGGGTTTCCGAAATCTCGATTTTGAGATGTGGGAGTCATATTATTCAGTCCACCCTTTCGCCCGCTCCACGGCCCGCGACCAGCGCCCACGCCGCTCGGCCCGCTCATTGGCCGCCATCTTCGGCTCAAAGCGCGTGTCATTCTGCCGCTTGGCGCGCAAATCCTCCGGCCCAGCCCAGAATCCCGTGGCCAGCCCAGCGAGATATGCCGCGCCCAGCGCGGTCGTCTCCGTCACCTGCGGACGCACTACCGGGACATTCAGAATGTCAGCCTGGAACTGCATCAGCAGATTGTTCACCGCCGCGCCGCCATCCACGCGCAGCGCCGCCAGCGGTGTGCCTGTCTCGCTCTCGACGGCTTCCAGCACGTCGGCTACCTGGAAGGCGATGCTCTCCAGCGCCGCCCGTGCAATGTGTCCCGTTTGCGTTCCTCGGTTCAGCCCGATCAGCAAGCCTGAGGCGTGCGAATCCCAGTGCGGCGCTCCTAGCCCCACAAACGCCGGCACAAATACCACGCCGCCGGAGTCCGGCACACTGGCGGCCAGCACCTCTACTTCGGCCGAGGAGCCGAGCAGCTTTAAATTGTCGCGCAGCCATTGCACCACGGCCCCGCCGATGAAGATGCTGCCTTCCAACGCGTATTCAAGGCGCTTCTCGGCGCTGGCCGCCAACGTGGTAATCAGCCGGTGCCTGGAGCGCACAAATCCCGTCCCGTTGCCGTTGCGTCCCGTGCCGATATTTTGCAACAGAAAGCAGCCCGTCCCGTATGTGTTCTTGGCCTCGCCCGCCTTCCAGCACAATTGGCCAAAGAGCGCCGCCTGCTGATCGCCGGCGATTCCCGCAATGGTCACGCCACCCAGACCGAGCGTGGTCGTGACCTCACCCACTGTCTCGCTCGACCAAGCGACTTCTGGCAACATGCTCCTGGGAATGTTGAAGATCTTCAGAAGCTCCGAGTCCCACTCGCCCTTGACGATATTGAAGAGCAGTGTTCGCGATGCATTCGTCACGTCCGTAACGTGGCGCCCGCCGCTGGTCAGGTGCCAAATCAGCCAACTGTCTACAGTGCCAAAGGCCAGCTCGCCGCGCTCGGCACGCGCCCGCGCGCCAGGCACATTGTCCAGAATCCAACCCACCTTGGTCGCGGAAAAATACGGGTCCAGCACCAATCCAGTCTTCGAGGAGACCGTCTCTTCCGCGCCGCTCTCCTTCAACTCCGCGCAGCGCGCGGCAGTTCGCCGGTCCTGCCAGACAATGGCCCGGTGAATCGGCTTGCCCGTCGCCCGCTCCCACACAATCACCGTCTCGCGCTGGTTGGTGATGCCGATGGCCGCCACATCGCGCGGGCGCGCGGCAACCTTGCCCAGCGCCTCGATTGCGCAAGAGAGCTGGCTGGTCAAAATCTCCATCGGATCATGCTCCACCCAGCCTGCCTGCGGAAAGAACTGCTCGAACTCATGCTGCGCCACTGCGGCAATCACGCCCGCCTGGTCAAATAGAATCGCACGGGAGCTGGTTGTCCCCTGGTCCAATGCAAGAATGTAAGCCATTGTGCCGGTCCCTCTTAGCAATCAAGTCAAACATGCGGAGCCGTGCGCGGGCAAGGCAGACGAAATCTAGCCACACCGCCGTTGTTCCTGATACCGCTTGTTGAGCAGAAAGGTACACCAATCCGGATTGCGCATCGCTATCATGGAGGAGTTTTGTACCCTGTAGGGGATGCCCCGTACGTTTGCGGCGAACACAATGGAGGGAATTCGAATGACAGTTGCAAAGAAGAAGACGAAGACAACCGCTAAGCCACACAAGGCCGTAACAAAGAAAGAGAAAGTCGTTCAACAATCTAAGCCGGCGAAGCCCTCTCGCGAGGAGATCGCGCGTCTTGCAAAAAGTTATTGGGAAGCGCGTGGTTGCCAGGATGGATTCGAGGAGCAGGACTGGCTGCGCGCTGAAAAGGAACTGCTCAAAAAGGCTTCCCACAAAACGGCATCCTAATATAGGGATTCCCTCCTTGGCCAACTCTCCCGCAAACTCCGCGGTCGATGGCATCGTCGACCCACCCTGTCCAAATGTAAGTCAGCTTTCCCAACTACTCATATTCAAGCCGTATGGGATCAAACTAGGGGTGTGCTCCCCATCATTTTCGACGGCTTAACAATAAAAAACCATTGAAAGGATGAGGAGCCCAACGTCTTCATTACTTCTTCGCCTGCCCCGCTATCAGCATGGATTCCATTATCTGATCCGAGACTTCCTTCACCGACGAAGGAGAGTGCGAAAGAAACAGCGTGTTGGTTTTGTCACTCTCGCCAATCGACTTCAGCGTGTCGAAGTACTGCGTCACCATCACCAGCTGCATCACGTCGCGCGATGACGCCCCGTCCACTACCTTCTGGAACTGCTCGATGGAAACCTGCAGCCCTTCGATGATGGCTTTGCGTTGGTTGGCGATGCCCTGGCCTTGCAGCGCCTTGCTTTCCGCCTCGGCCTCCGCCTTCTTCACCACCAGAATCTTCTCCGCCTCGCCGCGCGCGTTGGCCGCCACCTGCTCGCGCTGCGCCGCGTTGATGTCGTTCATCGCCGACTTCACTTTTTGATCGGGAACAATGTCCGTCACCAGCACGTTCACAATCTCGAAGCCGAAGGTTGCCATATCCGCGTCCAACTCCTGCTTCACCGCCGCGGCAATCGAAGATTGCGAGGCAAAGACCTCGTCGAGCGTCATCCCGGGCACGTGGCCCAAAATCACCTGTTCTACGTAAGATTTAATCTGCGCCGTCGGGTCGGACAACTTGTAATAAGCGTCAAAGACTTTTTCCGGGCGCACGCGATTCTGCACCGAAATCGGAATGGTGACAAAAACGTTGTCCTTGGTCTTGGTCTCCATGGTCAGCGAAATCTGGTTGACGCGCAGACTCACGACGCCCGCCACGGTATCAAAGTATGGCATCTTCCAATTCAATCCCGGATCAGCCACCCGGAGAAACTTTCCAAAGCGCGTGATCACGGCCACCTGAGCCGTTTCCACGGTAAAAAAGCTTCCCAAAATCATGGTAAGAAGAATGAGACCCAGCACCCCCAGCAGAATCATGAACAATACGTCCATTTGAATCCTCCATCAATTCATTTTTGGTGCAACAGCGAATTATACAGGGTAGCGATTCCAGCCGGGTTACATGCCTCGGTCGAACTCGACATAAACGCCCACGGCTGCTACTGAACTTCTCCGATGTAAACTCCGAACGGTCCCAGTTGGAGCTGGCCCAGCGACTCCGGATCGGCTGCTCCGGGAGTCTTCAGCAGCGTCTTGAGCTTGCCGTTGAAGCCGGGAACGCGCAAGCTGACCGTCTGCGGCTCGGAGGTGAAGTTCACTAAGACCACCACCGGCAGCCCGTCTTGAGCCTTGCGCATCCAGCTCAAAACCTTCTCGTTCTTTGTGTCCAGCATGGTGTTGCGGCCGTGCTCCAAGGCCGGAATCGTCTTCTTCAGGCGGATCACATTCTCATACCAGGCCAGAAGCGAGTCAGGATCACGGCTCTCGGCCGCAACGTTAATGGTCGCGGCACTCGGGGGCACGGGTAGCCAGGGCGTCACCTTCGAGAAGCCGGCATTCGCGCTCGCGTCCCACTGCATCGGCGTGCGCTCGCCGTCGCGGCCCTTCTCCAGAGGCCAGCCGGTGATGCCGATGGGGTCCTTCACGTCTTCCTTGCGCGTGGGTAGTGTGGTCATCATGCCCAGCTCGTCGCCGTAATAGAACTGCGCCGCTCCCCGGCTCAAAAACAGCACCGCCGCCAGCGCACGCTGAATATCGGTGTCGTGTACGCCGTCGCCGTAGCGAGCCTGCACGCGCGGGTTATCGTGGTTATCAAAGAGCAGCAGCGGCGTATTGTCTCCGATCTGCGTCTCCACGTCATTCAGTTTGTCGCGGAAGGCAGCTACATCCAACTGATTAATAAAGGCCACCTGCGTGTCCATCGGCAGATGAAACTCCGGCTTGCCGGCCGGCCCATACATCTTGGCCAGCTCGGTGATGTTGGGCAGGTAGGTCTCGCCGATCAGTACGCGCGTGCCGGGAAAGTCCGCCGAGCTGAACGTATCCGCATAGGCGCGCATCTCCTGCATCACCGCGTGCACGCCGGGCTGGTTGTCGGTCCTGGAGTTATCCAGTTGCGGGTCGCCGTAGGCGTTGATCACCGGCTTGCCGTCCTTGTCCTTGACGACGTTCTCGTCGGCCAGGCTGGGGTCTTCAAAAAGATAAGTAATCGCATCGAAGCGGAAGCCTGCCACACCGCGCTTGAGCCAGAAGCCGATGATCTCCTTGAAGGCGTCATGCACCTTGGGATTGTTCCAGTTCAGGTCCGGCTGCTGCGCATAGAACCTGTGGTAGTAATACTGTCGCGTCGTCTCGTCCCATTGCCACGCCGAGTGGCCGAAGCCCGACTGCCAGTTATTGGGCGGCTGGCCTTTGCCAGTGGCCGTCTCGCCTTTGCCCTCACGCCACATGTACCAGTCGCGATAAGGGTTGGTGCGCGAAGAGCGCGACTCCAGGAACCACTTGTGCTGGTCGGAGGTATGGTTCATCACCATGTCCATGATGATCCGGATGTGCCGCTTGCCGGCCTCGGCCACAAGATGGTCAAAATCCGCTAGTGTCCCGTACTGCGGGTCAATGTTTTCGTAGTCCGAGATGTCATAACCGAAGTCCACCTGCGGCGATGGGTAGCAGGGCGTCAGCCAGATGGCGTCGATGCCCAGCTCTTTCAGGTAGTCCAGCCGCGCGGTAATGCCGTTCAGGTCGCCGATGCCGTCCCCATTCGAGTCCTGAAAGCTGCGCGGATAGATCTCATAGATAACCGCATTCTTCCACCAGTCGCGCTCGGCGGCGGTGGCGTGATGCGCGGCTTTGGCGGGAGCCTGTTGCGCGACTGAGGTGAGCGTGGCGCAGAGAAACAGGGCCAGAATGATGCGAAGCGTGGCAGTAGTCTGATACATGGCGATCTCCATGGTGCAACTCCGCTGGCTGGGGCTGGAGCAGCGGCGTCTGTAAGCTACGCCAGATTCTACAGGAGCGAGAGTATGGTTTTCCCGGCCAGCAATCGCCTATCGCTTCCCCGCCGACACTAGCGCTCGATGCCGATGCCGAACATTGGCGCCTCGCGCGTTCCCTCGATGTGAATGGGGACCTCGGTCCCCGCTCCGTCCTTCTTGAAGTGACGGTCGACCGGCTTGAGCAGCATTCCCTTCCAGCCGCCCACTATCTTCGACACCGGCGCCTCCATCTTCGCCGTGCCCGCAAATTTCAGCGTGCCGTCCGCCAGCCCATATCTTCCCGCAAGCTGAATCTTCGCTCCCGTCACGGTGTACTCCAGCGCCGGCAGCGTGATCACTCCACTTGCCATCCGGAAGCTGCCTTGCATCTGCGACACAACGCTTGCCGGATCGGTGCTCTTCACCTCATCCGGCCGCCCCTGCCCGCGCAGGCTTAGCTCCACAATCTTCCCCTGTATCTTGTCACTCGTAAATCTCGCCTGCTCCAGCGCAAAGCTGCCGTCCAGCATCAGCCGTTCATGTATCGCAGCCGTCCCCGGCGGAATGTGCAGAGTAGTCTTCATCGTCACATCCCCGGTCAGCAGCACATTGCCCGTGTGGCTGGCCAGGCGAAGAAAATCCTCGATCCGCGCCTTGTCCACATTGACCGTGAGCGCAATATCGTGCCCGACGTACTGCTGCGCGCCCGCAACCACCGCCCCCGGCACACGAACAATTGCTCCCTGCGCGGTAAAGTGCGAGTGGCCCAGCATCGCGTCCACCGGCTCCAGCCATGTGTCCCCGTTGGTCCCATCCACCCGCGCGTGGAAGTGCGTCGTCAATGGCAGCGCGGCGCCAAATTGCGTCAGCCGGAAATCCGGCGTATCCGTTTCCCCATCCACGACCAGCTCGCGCAGCGTGCCCTCGTAGTGACCGGTCGACGAGAGAATCCCCGCAATCCCCTTGAAGCTGGCAAGATCCGCGTGCTCAAAGCGATAGTCTCCTTTGAGTGGACTATCGCCCAGGTCCGCTCCATGCCATGGCCCAAAGCTTCCCCTCGTCTGAACCGTCCCTTCCGGCTTCGGGTTGGTCAACTCCGCGTCAAAGTTTATCGCCCCTCCAGCGGCTATGTCCGTCGCTTTGAAGTGCGCAATCTGAAATTCCAGCGGCAGCTTGCCCGGCTTGTCGGTTTCCATCACCAACTCCGCGCCGGTGCATTCCATCTTGTCCACTTCAAATCGCACCAACGTTGCCATTCCGCCTCTGGGCTTGGCATCAGCAGTAACTCCGTGCTCAAAGTGCGACTTCGGCGGAAGATGGATGCTCAGCCCCTTCAGCTCCACCACGGATATGTGAATCGGCTTGCCCGGCTTGAATTGCAACGGCGCATGAAAGCGAAACTCATCCAGGCGAGTCAGCGGCTCGCCCTGCCCTTGCGGCACGGTTATACCGGCCACTTTCGCCGGTGGCCAGATGCGCAGTCCCTTGCCCTCAGCCCACAGCCCTTTCACCAGCGAGACATGAAAGCTGTCCAGCTCCACTCGCGCGTGAAATCGATCCTCCAGCCCCTCCACGATGCGCGCTCGCAGGTACGGCTCCGCGCGATGCATCGCCACGCCCACCATCGCAGCCGTCACACCCAGCGCTGCCAGCAACCCGCCGGCAACCCACTTCATCCACCTGTGCCTGCGCCATAACGAATGCCGATCTTCCGCCACACCCGCCTCCCGTTTGGCTTCCATTGTCGCAGAGCGCCTGCACATATAACTTGGCATTCAATTCCTTTCTATGAATTCCGCCCCCTCGGAGCTATGATATTTTTTGTGCCGGGCGGAAACTTCTAGAATGTGGCGCGCATATCTTTAAATGCATTGGCGGTTGCTGTTAGATCCGTTTCCAATGGGGGCATTGCGAACAAACTTGATTGGCTTCTTAACCATCGGGACCGGCGCGAAGATCGAAAGGATCATAAGATGAGGTTCAGCGTCCCATTGCTTGTAGGTTCCTTGCTAGTATCCACCTGTTTTGCGCAGGCCAAGAAGGACGATACGCCCAAGCCCGCGCAGTCTATCGCGGAGTTGCGCCAGCAGTTGGAAAAAATCCTCGCCGACACGCATACCCCCGGAGTCTCGGTCGCCATTGTGCATCGCGATGGTCCTGAATGGGTCGCGGGACTGGGAAAATCCAATGTAGCCGCAAATCAGGCCACCAACGACGAGACGCTCTTTCGCATCGGCTCCGTTTCCAAGGGTTTCGCATCGCTCTCCATCCTCAAGCTAGTGGATGAAGGCAAGTTGTCACTCCTGGACCCGGTGCATAAACTCGTCCCCGAGATATGGTTTGAGAATCGCTGGGAAGCCACCGACCCGGTGCGCGTGGTGGATTTGCTGGAACACACCACCGGCTGGGACGACATGCACCTTCGAGAGTACGCCAAAGACGCCAAGGACATGACCCTGCGCCAAGGCCTCGATTACGACCACCACTCGCGCACCTCCCGCTGGCGTCCCGGAACGCGTATGTCCTATTGCAACTCCGGTCCTCTGGTCGCCGGTTACATTGTTGAGAAAATCACCGGACAACGTTTTGAAGATTATGTAACGCAGAATTTCTTCCTGCCGATTGGCATGAAGACAGCCACATACTTCGAGTTGCCATCTCCCTGGCTAACGACTCTTTATCACGGTGATGGAAAGACTTCGTATCCATACCGGAATATGATTGAACGCCCCTCCGGAGCTATAAATGCATCCGCTAAAGACATGGCTGCTTACCTCCAGCTTTATCTCAATCGAGGCATGGTAGACGGCAAGCAGATTCTGCCATCAGTCTACATTGACCGAATGGAGATTCCTACGCGCGCCTGGGAGGCGCAGGCCGGGTTGAAATCTGGTTACGGCTTGAGCAACTTCACATCCATTCACGACGGATTCGTATATCACGGCCACAACGGATCCGTGCCAGGCGGAATTACGGACCTGTCCTATCTTCCGGAGTATGGCGTGGGCTACTTCTATAGCATCAACTCCGCTAACGGCGAGGCCTTCAGCAAGATTGGTGACGCCATTCGCGCCTACATTACGCGGAACCTGATCAGGCCGACTGTGCCTGCCGCAGGGCAGTTACCCGCTAATGCGCAGGAGTGGACGGGCTGGTACGAGCCCGTTGCAATACGCTCCAAGATAATGGAGTTTGGTGAGGTACTCTCACAACATTTGAGCTTCAAGGACGGCGAGTTACAGCTTACGGCCTTCGGGCTGTCGAAGCAAACTTTCGTCCCGGTCAGCGGCCTTTTGTTTCGCAGGCTTCCGGAGCAGGGCACGGCCGAACCGATTGCTACAGCGGCTCTGCTTGCGCCTAATACCGATGGCCGGTTTGTTTATATTGGCACTACTTTCAAACGCGTCCCCGCATGGTTGGCGTTGATGCGCATCGCTTTGACGATCTGTTTTTTACTGGCATTCGTCTCCATCATTCTCTATGCGCCCTTCTGGATCATCGGCGGCTTCTTCAAGAAGCGCCGTCGTCCGGCCGAGCGCATGATGCGCCTCTGGCCACTGATTGCGGTGCTGAGCATTCTGGCGTTTTTTACGCTCTATATTTTTGCAGGCAACTACGGATTCGCGAGCCTGGGAACCCTGACTATCTGGTCTTTCAGCCTATTTCTCACTACGTTGATCTTTGCAGCAGCATCGCTGGCCAGCGCCGTCGCTTTGTGGCTGGCGCGGAAACGGGAGATACGCGCGAGCGTCCGCTGGCTCTCGATTGTCGTTACCTCGGCGCTGCTAATTGCCGCTGTTTATCTGGCTTATTGGGGAGTGATCGGCATCCGCACATGGGCTTAGTTTCTTGTTGGGCGCTTGCATCCACTTTATGAATTCACGGCCCATGCCGTAGACTTCAATCAGGGATGCAAGCGCACATTGAAAATCTCGTAAAGCTGCAAGCGGTGGAGCTGGAGCGCACCAGCCTTGCGCAAGCCGCGCGCGCACTGCCGGCTGAAATTACCCAGGCTGAGGCCACCCTCGCCGCCGCCCAGCGTCTGGCCGCCGAGGCCTCCGCCGCACTCACTCGCGAAGAATCTCTCCGCGCCAACATGGAGCGCGAGATCGCCACCCACCGTAAAAAGGCCGCCCGCTATCGCGACCAGCAGAACACTCTGACCACCACCGATCAGGCCAAGGCCAGCGAGCACGAGCTCCACTTTGCCGAGGCTGAGGCAGAGCGCCTGGAAAACGAAGCCTTCGCCAGCCTGGAGCGCACCGAAGCTCAGGAAGCCGCGCTCGCCGCCGCCCGCGCTCAGGTCGAGTTGCTCGCCGCCGCCCTCGACCAGACCCGCGAGCGCGTTCGCATGAAACAAGCTGAGTTGGAACGCCAACAAGCCGCCCTCGCTGCCCAGCGCGATGCCCTCCGCCCGCTCATCGAGCCTGAATGGCTCACCCGCTTTGACCGCCTCTGCACCTCTCGCGGAACCGGCATCGCCCGCGCCGATAACATGCAGTGCACCGGCTGCCGCATGGGCGTCCGTCCCCAAACCTGGAATCAGCTCCGCGATGGCGAACTGCTCTCCTGCGACAGTTGCGCTCGCCTCCTTTACTGGGACCCCGCCTTTGCTCCTGTTCCAGATCCCCCGCAACATACCGCCAAAACAAAACGCAAGATCTCCAAGCCCCCCGTGGAGGAGTAGTCGTGCTGCGCATCTGTGTGGACATGGATGAGGTCATAGCGGACACTCTCGCCGAGCACATCCGCCGCTACAACCAGACCTTCGATGAAGACGTCACGCCTCAGGACCTGGTCGGCAAAGGCCTCTGGGAGATCACTCCTCTCGACCGCCAGCAGCAGCTTCGCGCCTTTCTCGACGCGGAGGACTTCTTCGAAGATCTCGCCCTCATGCCCGGCTCGCAAGATGTGCTCCGGGAACTTTCCACGCGTTTCGAGATCTACATCGCCACCCAGGCCATGGCCGTCCCAAACTCCCTCGGCCCCAAGTACCGCTGGTTGCAGCGCCACTTCCCCTTTATCCCGCCTACCCAATACGTCTTCTGCGGAGACAAGTCAATTCTCCGCGCCGACTATCTCATCGACGATCTGCCCAAAAACCTACTCCGCTTTCAAGGTCAGGGCCTGCTCTATTCCGCACCACACAACCTGGACGACACTGGCTTTGTGCGTGTGGACAACTGGCAACAGGTTGCCGAATATTTTTCCGCGATTCAGCGTTGAGGACAACCGCCGCCGGACTAACCTAATATAAGCACTATGGAAAACCTTAACCGGCGAATCTTTCTTCTAAGTGCGGCAGCAGCCTGCGCCGCGTCGGGCGCCGTCCCCGCATTCGCCGAGCCCAAGCCAGCCTCTGGCAAGCGCTTGCCCATTCATCTGGGCCTGGCCACCTACACCTTCCGCAACTTCACCCGCGCCCAGATGATCGGCTTCCTCAAGCAGCTCAACCTCGCCGACATCAACGTCAAGGACGTCAAAGATCATCTCCCCATGGACCCGGCGGAGGAGGCTAAGGCGCTCGCCGACTACGCCGCCTCCGGCATCAAGCTCCACGCCGCCGGAGCCATCTATTTTCGCAACAACGAGGACGCCGATATCCGCGCCAAATTCGAGTACTGCAAGCGCGCCGGCATCTCCGTCATCGTCGCAGGCGACCCCACGCCCGAAATGCTGCCCCGCCTCGAGAAATTCGTCAAGGATTACGACATCCGCATTGCCATCCACAATCACGGCCCTGAAGACAAGCTCTGGCCCTCGCCGCTCGATGTGCTCAAGTCACTCAAAGACACTGACCCGCGCATCGGTTGCTGCATCGATATCGGCCACACCGTTCGTGCCGGAACTGATCTCGTCGAGGCCATTCACGCAGTCGGCCCGCGTCTCTTCAACATGCATGTGAAGGATTTGACGAATTTCCAGAGCAAAGAAAGTCAGGTCGCCGTCGGTGATGGCATCATGCCCATCCGCGAAATGTTTGCCGCCCTGATTGACATCAACTACAAAGGCTTCGTCGATCTGGAATATGAGATTCATGGCGACGATCCCATGCCCGGCGTCATCAGCAGCTTTGCCTATATGCGCGGCGTTCTGGCAGGCATGGGTTACACAAACCACGGCTGATGCGCGCCAAACTTACTTGCTCTCGCTGTTGCCCGGCCGCGCCGGACCGTTGGGCGCAACCCGCGTCGTCGCACTTCGCGCCTGCCCCACGGCCTGCCCCTGATGCAGGGTCACGATAATCGCCCCAGCCGGCTTCCTGCCTACGCACAGGTAGGCGTGCGGCGTGCTCGAGTCGAAGTACGCCGCATCTCCCGCTCCCAGCATGAACCCCTGCTCTCCGTGGCGAACTTCCAACTCCCCCTCCAGCACATACAAAAACTCGCTTCCCGGATGCATGTGCGCCTTAGGCTCCATCTCCTTGGTCAGCGGAACAAACTCGGCATAATAAGGATCCATCTGCCGGTCCGCAACCATGTAGCCCAGGCTCTCAAAAGAATAGGTCGGAACCTCCACCCCCGTCTGCGGCATCCGCACCCGCTCTTTGCGCCGGTGAATCTTGAAGACCGCCGCCGGATCGCTCTCGAAGAAATACGACAGATCCTTTGAAAACACCATCGCAATCCGCGCCAGGTTGCGCAGCGTCGGAACCACCCGCCCCGTCTCCAACTGCGACAGAAAACTCGCCGAAAGCCCGGTGTGCTTGCCCAGCTCCACCAGCCCCATGGATTTTTTGAGCCGCAGCCGCTTGATCCGCTCGCCGATCCGCTTCTCCGCAATCACCCGCGCCGTGGTCTCCGTATCCACCTGCGACTTGTGCGTCTCGTCGTTGCGAACCACTGCTTTCTCGCCCATCGGCCCTCCAGACGCACGCAATTCGCGCTGGGAATTGTTGCGCGCATCAAAAACTATTCTCATCCTACTAAAGTCCCGGAGCCGCCGCAATCCCCCTTTTTTCGCCAGCAAGAACTTCTGTACCCTCATTTCATAAGACCTCTGCATCGCGCTGACTTGGGTGTCCTATTTAGTGTGTTACTGAGCCAGTCCGGTAAGTGTGTGTCCGCTCGACATGTCTGGATGATTCTCCTTAGTGATGGAACAGTTTCACTGGCGATGATTGTGGAGTATCGTGAGAGAAATGCCCCAGGAATTTCGACACAATCATTATGTTCCCGAGTGGTACCAGAAACGATTTATACCTCCCAACCAGGTCGATCGCGAACTGTATTACCTCGATCTTCGGCCGGAATCATTCGTTGATGGGAAGGGGGGAGTCCACAAGCGAACGGGGTTGCATCGCTGGGGCTTCAAATTCTGCTTTGCAGAGCGGGACCTGTATACGATCCAGTTGAATGGGGTGGATTCTACGGAGATCGAAAAGCAGTTCTTTGGAGCCATTGACCGGGAAGGCCGCAAGGCTGTCGAGTACTACACAAACTTCGCCTATCCGTGGGATGGCGGTAATGCGCTAGAAGAGCTGATGATGTACATGAGCACCCAGAAGCTTCGCACGCCGAAGGGTCTGGGCTGGCTCCGCGAAACGACAGGCGCGACAGATCGGAATCAGCTTCTTGTTACGATGTTCCAACTGAGACAGCTCCATTGCGCGATTTGGACCGAATGCATTTGGCTCTTGGCTGACGCGACACAATCGAATACGAAATTCATCGTTTCCGATCATCCGATCACGGTGTACAACCGCCGCTGCGGTCCCCGGTCCCAATGGTGCCGCGGGTTTAATGATCCCGATATTCGGCTTCATGGAACTCATACCATATTCCCGCTCTCCATGGATAAGTTGCTCATTCTCACAAACCTTTCTTGGGTGAGGAATCCTTACCAGTCGGAAGTTGGGGTAAGACCGAATCCGAATCCGTTTCGAAATGCGATGTTCAAGGTCACTGACATTCAGACCCTACGCCATCTGAGCGAGAAAGAAGTTAGGGAGATCAACTTCATCATCAAAAGCCGGGCGTTGCGTTATATCGGGGCGGCGCGCGAAGAGTGGCTATACCCAGAGCAATATGTCACAAAATCGGATTGGAATCTGTACGGACAAGGATATTTATTGATGCCGGATCCACGCTCTGTCAACTACGGAGGAGAAATCATAATCGGATACAAAGACGGTACCGCTACCGCCTTTGATGAGTACGGACGCCGTCCGTGGGATAAGGACTTTAAGGTGCGGGACGGTGGCATAGATGATGACTGGAGCACCTTTCATTACTTCCAAGGAGAATTCGCCAGACTCTTTGGCCCGTTCAGGAGAGGCCGCGCTTTTACCTTTGATCGTTTGGACAATGAACGTGATGATGACGACTATCACAATTATCACTTGGGGCTAGAGCGTAAAGAATTAAAGCACAAACACAAGGGGCGTTAGTTTACGGAAGAATCCAGCAATATCGCGCGTGTGCCAGGTACCTCACCTTCGCCGACTCGCGATCTTTGCTAATCGGTTAAGGTGGGATACATCAAAATACACTCCGCGCTCCCTCACGCGTTATCCTTATCTGTTCGGCTATTAAAGTCCGAAGAGGAACTCTATGCCCGATAACCCCACCACTTCTGCCGCGCAAGCGGCGTCTGCCCCACCGCAGGTGGCTGCGGCGCAAGCCGCGCCCGCCACACCGCAGGTGCCACCTCCCGTCGCCACCATCGCTACCATCGGTCAGCATGATGGCCAGTCCGTCACCATCCGCGGATGGCTCTACAACCTCCGCGAGAGCGGCAAGCTCCTCTTCCCCATCTTTCGCGATGGCACAGGCACAATTCAGGGCGTGGCCCACGTAAAAAGTGTCTCCCCTGAAGTCTTCGAGGCCCTCAAAGGCCTCACTCAGGAATCCAGCGTCATCGTCACCGGCTTTGTCCGCGCTGACAAGCGCGCCCCCGGCGGCTACGAGCTTGACGTCCTCGACCTTCATGTCGTCCAGCGCGTCCCCGAGTCCGACCCCTACCCCATAACCCCCAAGGAACATGGCGTCGACTTCCTCATGGAGCATCGCCATCTCTGGGTCCGCTCGCCGCGCCAGGCCTCCATCCTCCGTATCCGCGCCGAAATCATGCGCGCGGCCGCGGAATATTTTGATTCCAACGGCTTCATCCGCACCGATCCGCCGATCCTCACCCCCGCCGCCTGCGAAGGCACCTCCACTCTCTTCCCCGTTGACTACTTCGGCGACCCTGCTTACCTCACCCAATCCGGCCAGCTTTACATCGAGTCCACAGCCCTCGCCCTCGGCAAGGTCTATAGCTTCGGCCCCACCTTCCGCGCAGAAAAATCCAAAACCCGCCGCCATCTCACCGAATTCTGGATGATCGAGCCCGAAGTCGCCTTCATGGACCTCGATGGCCTCCTCGATCTCGCCGAAAACTTCATCTCTCACATCGTCCAATCCGTTCTCAAGAACCGCGCTCCCGAACTCGCTGTCATCGGCCGCGACGCCGCCAAGCTCGAAGCCGTCTGCCCGCCCTTTCCGCGCCTGCGCTACGATGATGCCTGCAAGATGCTCAACCTGGCCCACAAAAACGGCCAGCTCGAACAGCCCTTCGAATACGGCAACGATTTCGGCTCCCCAGACGAAACCTGGCTCAGCTCGCAATTCGACAAGCCCGTCATGGTCCATCGCTATCCCGCCGACGTGAAGGCTTTTTATATGGAGCCCGATCCCAAAGACTCGCGTTTCGCCCTCTGCGTCGACGTCCTCGCCCCTGAAGGTTACGGCGAAATCATTGGCGGCTCGCAGCGCGTTTCCAGCTTCGAGCTGCTCAACGCGCGCATCGATCACCACAAGCTGCCCAAAGAGGCCTTCCAGTGGTATCTCGACCTGCGCCGCTACGGCTCGGTCCCCCACTCCGGCTTCGGCATGGGCATCGAGCGCGTCGTCACATGGATCTGCGGCCTCGACCACGTCCGCGAAACTATTCCCTTCGCCCGCACCCTCCACCGCATCTACCCATGAGGAATCTGAAGCGCGACACGCAGGCAGGTCATCCAACTCATAGGAGTTCTTCCCATGACTCTCTCTGCTCTGGAAGTCAATCAATTGAAGCAAGCTCCTGCTGTCGAGGGCGTCCTTCCGGTGGTGCTTTCTCGCTGGAGCCCGCGCTCCTTTGACGACCGCGACGTAAGCCCTGCTGATCTCAGGAGAGTCTTCGAAGCTGCTCGCTGGGCAGCCTCTTCCAATAACGAACAGCCTTGGCGCTATCTCGTCGGTACGCGCAACTCTTCGACGCATCAGAAGATATTCTCGACGCTGGTCGGCTTTAACAAGAGCTGGGCTGGTGCTGCGCCGGTCTTGATTCTGGGCGTAACCAGCAGCAAATTCAGCCATAACGGCTCCCCCAATGCTTACGCGCTCCACGATCTAGGAGCCGCCTCCGCCATTCTCTGCCTGCAAGCCGCCTCGCTCGGATTGAAGACTCACTCCATGGCCGGCTTTGATCACGACGCCGCGCGCCAGACCTTCGCAATCCCTGAGGATTATCTGCTTGGCGCGGTGATTGCCCTCGGCTACCAGGGCGAACCTTCCGCCCTCGCCAACGAGAAATTGATTGCTCAGGAAACCACCCCCCGCTCCCGCAAGCCGTTGAGTGAGTTTGTCTTATCCGCCTGGGGCGAGTCGGCAAACCTCGGCTGATCCACGCGTAGCCTCCGCCATCCCTGCCATTCGCGTTACAGTGAATGCGGGGGAGTTGCTAGTGCCCAACACGCGCCTATCCAGCAAGAAGCTAGTCCGCCGTCCCAGTCACAAGCACACCCCTTCGTGGCGATTACGCATGGGCTGGCGTGTCCGCCTGATACTTTCCACTATCCTGTTGATTCTATGTCTCTTGGCCTGGGGAGTGCTCGCCCGCCTTCTGGCCCCCACTTCCAACACCTCGCTCACCCGCTTCGATGCCATCATCGTGCTGGGAACGCCCGCCGACTCGGACGGCAACCCCTCGCCAGAGATGCTGGCCCGCGTCACCGAGGGGGTCCGTGAGTATGAACGCGGCATCGCCCCCCGGCTGATTCTGACCGGAGCAGCCGCGCACAACCAGTTTGTCGAGGCGCGGGTGATGGCGGCCACCGCACACGCGCAGGGCATTCCCAACTCCGCCATCTTTGAGGAGCCGCAGGCCTTAGACACCATTCAGAACGCCTGCTACGCGGCCCGCATCATGAAGGCGCACGACTGGCGCTCGGCGGAGGTGGTTTCAAGCGCCAGCCATCTGCCCCGCGCCGCCATCATCTTCAGCGAATATCCCCTGGAGTGGCGAACACACGCCGCTCTGCCGCTGGAACCTCAGTATGCTCCGGAGCCCGCTGCTTACCCTTGGGCAGTGGCATCCGTCGAAACCTTGAAGACCATCCGCTACCTGGTTTGGTCGCGCTGGAGAGAGCGTTGCCAGCCTTAGCGTGAAAATTCTCACCCGGTGGGCGTTGTCCTCTACCGGTATCCTCCTGTAAGCTGAAAACAATGCGTATTTCTGTTAGATTTTCCGCCGTTCTCACCGTCGTAGCCCTTCTGGCTTTGTCTTTTGTTACTCGTACCCATGCGCAAAGCACCGCCTCTCCAACTGCCGGCAATGGAACCTACATTGCCAGCGACCCGCTCTCCGCTGTGCGCTACGACAACCGCTACGACGTTTCGCTCGGCATGGCCTACGACCACATAAAGGCCGGGCCGAGCGTGCTGCAAGGCGCCAATCTGGGCGGGCTGGATCTCTCCGGCTCCTATTGGCTCTTGAAGCACTGGGGCGTGGAAGGCTCAGGCCGCAGCTACCTCGGCAGCAGCGGCGCCGGTGCTGTGAACCCTAATGTTGTCCACGGGCCTTTCGTTAGCCAGTACTTGTTTGTCGCCGGACCCGAATGGCTGGGGCCGCACAACAAGCACGGCGCGCTCATTGCCCATGCGCTGTTTGGCGGAGCCTACTTTGATGCGCATCTAGGCAATGTCTCACCTGCGACGGAGGCCTTCTACAATAACCAGATTGCTCCGGCGGCCATCATCGGCGGACACATGGACCTGAATCGCTCGGCGCATTGGGTCTTTCGCATCACGCCCGACGCGGTGATGACGCACTACACCGGATATGGGTCACTTCACCCGACGGCGTACTCCCAGTTCGATGTCAACTTTGCCATCTCGGTGGGCGTTGAGTACAAGTTCAGTAAGAAGCGGTAATAAACCGCCGTACCCAAACTGTAATTTTCCCAAATGCGGAGTTTCTGTGTCGCGGATTCGGCGTCTGTGGCTGCCGTTTTGCCTATTGGGAAGCCTTTTTCGATACAGTGATAGGTGACGCCGGGTTAACTGGAGATTCTCCACCCCTCGGTACCGCATGTTATCGAAGTATTCATGGAGAATATGTTGTAGTGGGTAGTGGCGCTTTATGGCCCGGAGCCGGCCATCCGAGTAATTATCCGGAGGCTGCAATGACTATTTTTTGCTCGCTGGCGTGAATCTCCGGGCAAAGGCAGGGTTGAACAGCTATGAGAGACACACTTGGAGTCTTGCTTGCCGGCGGCGCGGGAGAACGTCTTTTCCCCCTTACACGCGATCGCGCCAAGCCGGCCGTGCCATTTGGCGGGCACTACCGCATCATCGATATCACCCTTTCCAACTGCATCAACTCCGGCCTGCGCA
>CAZFMB010000069.1:0-21218 GCA_964520005.1 uncultured Occallatibacter sp. | reverse complement strand
GTGCATCTGTACGATCCGCAGGGACGGCACCTTCACCAGGTTTCATTCGAGTGAGACGGCTATGAGTACCCATGGTATTGGCGTAAGAGACGCGTTTCGACAGAACGGTGGGGCGCCCGTCGAGTACCGGCGTGTGTACGTGTGGGAACTGCCGGTGCGCGTCTATCATTGGATCAACGCGTTTGCCCTGACGGCTCTGTGCGTTACCGGCTATCTGATCGGTGCGCCCATCCGCGCATTCTATGCGGCTGAGGCTTACCAGCAATACTGGTTCGGCTGGGTGCGCTTCATCCACTTTGTGTGCGCGTTCATCTACGTCTTCAACTTCATGGCGCGGCTCTATTGGGGATTCGTCGGCAACAAGTACTCTCATTGGAACGCCTTCTTCCCGCTGAAGAAATCACAGCGGCAGGAGATCGTTGACGTAATTAAAGCGGACGTGCTGGAAGTGAAGATGCACGGGCCGATCTCCACGGGGCATAACGCGCTGGCCGGGGTGATTTATTTCGGCACCTTCCTGGCGTTCGTCTTCCAGACCATCACCGGTTTTGCGCTGTACTCCAGCATGAGCAATTCGTGGCTGCCGCAGATGTTTAACTGGATCGTGCCGCTGATGGGCGGAGATTCCGGGGTGCGCTTCTGGCACCACACCTTCCTGTGGTTCTTTGTCACTTTTGTCATCGTTCACGTCTATCTAGCCTTCTATCACGACTACATCGAGGGGCGCGGCACGGTATCCTCGATCATAGGCGGATGGAAGTTCGACCGGGCGGAGAAGAGTGGCAAATAGCTCTACGGTAACAAAGCTGGATAAAACGCTGGTGCTGGGCCTGGGCAACGTCATCATGGGCGATGAAGGCGTAGGCGTCCATGTAGTTCGGGCACTGGAAAAGCACTCGCTCCCAACCAATGTGGAGTGTCTCGACGGCGGCACGGGAGGTTTCACGCTGCTCGAGCCGCTGCAAGAGGCCGGTCGCATCATCCTTATTGATGCAGCCGCAGACGGCAATCCCATTGGCACCGTTACCCGCACCACACCTAAGTTCTCGCGCGATTATCCGCCCACCCTGACCGCTCACGACATCGGTGTCAAAGATTTATTGGATGTCTTTTACATCCAGGGCGGCTCGCCTGACGTCGTTCTTTACGCCATCACCATCGATCCCCACCAATCCATTTCGATGGAGCTATCGCCTGAGATCGCCAAGGCGGCGGAAGTGGCCGTCGCGGAGATTCTGGCGGAGTTGCAGGTCAACTCCGCCACCTGATTATTTCGCCTTCGCGTTCAGCTTATCGATCACCTGTTTCAGCGCTTCGAGCTTTTGTCCTGCCTCGGCGAGTTTGCCCGCCGCCGTCAATCGCTGATAATCGTCGAAGTCTCGGCCTGCCTGCACAATCAGTGCCTTCATATCCTGTTCAGGCTGCGGCTTGCCTGTGGCCGAGGCCGTCACCGTTTCCGATGTCTCAGTGACTCTCAGCGACGAAACCCCGCCGCCGAACAATGACGTGAGAGCCGACTCGAAGGTTGGCCCGTAGGCGAGCTTGTCTTGCAGGGCCAGCACCACCAGGCGCAACTCCGGCATGGGGCTGCGGTCGGCCTGCAAATAGATCGGCTCCGCATAGAGCAGCGCGCGCCCCGAGGGAATCACCAGCAGCGTTCCGCGACGCACATGCGAGCCTTGTTGATTCCACAAACTCAATTGCCCGGAAAGCTGCGCGTTCTGGTCGATGCGCGCCTCAATCTGCAGCGGCCCATCCACCAGCCGAGTCTTGGGAAAGTCGTATACGATCGATGTGCCATAGTGCTCGCTGTCGCTGCGGCCCGCGATCCATCCAATCAGATTGTTGCGGTTGAGAGGCGTGAAGGGCAGAATCTCAACAAACTCGACGCCGCTCTCGCCGGGCAGCTTCATCAGCACAAAATTCGGCTCCATCGATTGCGTCTGTTGTGCGCCGCTATCGCCCAGTCCGACTTCGGTCGCGACCGTCCACTGGTCTTCCTTGTTGTAGAAGACTTCGGGATTGGTCATGTGATAGAGGCCGTAGACTTCGGCTTGCAGCTTGAGCAGCAGCTCAGGGTAGCGCACGTGCTTGCGCAACCCTGCCGGCATGTCTGCCGCGTCCTTGAAGAGGTTGGGGAAAATGGCGCGATAGGCCGCCAGGATCGGGTCTTGCGAGTCGAAGACGTAAAACGTCGTTGTTCCGTCGTAGGCGTCTACGACTACCTTGACGCTGTTGCGCATGTAGTTGATTGACTGGCCGTAAACCGAGTAATGCGATGAGTAGGGATAAGTGTCCGACTGCGTGAAGGCATCGAGAATCCAGGAGAGCCGTCCATCGTCGCCCAATACGATGTACGGATCCCTATCAAAGGTGAGAAACGGCGCCAGCGCCGCGGCGCGGTCGCGCACCGTGCGCCGCATCAGCAGGCGGCTCTGGGAGTTCACATCATCGCTGAAAGGCAGCTTGGCCAGGTCGCCGCGGTCGAAGGCAATCAGAGTACGACGAAGCAATCCACCTAACTCGATGCCGCCCGTGCCCTGATAAGAGGCCAGGTTGTTGCTGGCGCCCTGGGGGTAGTTGAACTCCTGCTGGCGAGTCATGACATAAACATCGGTGTTGGTCATTTCGCCAAAATAGATTTCCGGCCGCGTTACGTTGAGGCTGGGCGAGGTGCTTTGCACGGGCATATTGCTCAACAGCAGCGTGGGCATGCCCTCTGTCGTAAAGCCATTCACGGGGTTCATGGTGATGCCGTAGCCGTGCGTGTAAATCAGTTTGTCGTTGATCCAGTTGCGGCTGCTATCCGGGAGCTTGTCCACGTTTAGTTCGCGCGCGGCCAGCATCACCTCGCGCATGGAGCCGTCGATTTGGTAACGATCAATGTCAATGTCGGGGAAATCGTAATAGGTGCGAATCTCCTGAATCTGGCGCAGCGTGTCCTGAAGAGCGCGCCAGTCCCACAGGCGAATATTTTGCAGCGTTGCCTGATTGTTGGCGGGATCGGTGGCATCGACGGTGGTCTCGGCGGGAAACTCGCGCTGCTGAAAGCGGTCAAGGCCGTAGGCTTGCTGTGTCATCTTGATGTTATTGGCGATGTAAGGCTGCTCGCGCACCAACTCGTTGGGCTTGACGATAAAGCTGGAGATATACCAGCCCACCAGCGCGACCCCGGCGTAACAGATTACGGCTGGAACAACTGACACCACCAGCCAGCGTGCGCGCGGAGCGAATACGCCGCCAACAAAAGCAATCACCGCTCCCAGCAGCAGCGCCGCACTCACCAGCAACATGCCGGTGATGGTTACGTGCGCGTCTGTGTAGGTGACGCCGTCGAAGATGGTGTGGTGATCGAAGAGTTGCTCGAAGCGGCCAACATACACGCGCAGGCCAACGACGAGCAGCAGGAATGCAAGCGTGAGGGAGAGCCCACGCCAAGGCAACTCAGCAATGTTGGCGCGGTTCCCGGTGAGCGCGCGCGTGCTGCCCGACACAAGCAGAAACACAACGGCCAACACGCAGGCGATGATGCTGAGGGAAAGCAACCATCCGAGAATGAGTTGCCATGCCGGCAAGGTGAAGAGATAGAAGTCGAGCGGGCGCGCGAAGATTGGGTCGGTGATGGAGCTGGCACTTCGCGGCGCATACCACCAGAGCGCCAGCGTTTGCCACTGCGCGGCCATTGCGCCGCCTGTGAGGGCCGCAATGACCAGCGAGCCGCCGATGGAAACTATGCGCAGCACCGGCTTGAGCGACAGCTTCACCTCCTGGCCGGAGATAATCAGGGTGTGGTCGCTGGGCAAATCTTCGGCATGGGCCCGTTTGATAGCGGAAAATATCCCTATCAAAATGAAAAATGTTAGCGCAAAAAATGCCGCGAAGATGCCCCACTCCAGTCCGCGCGCCTTCCAAAACACGTCGCTGTAGCCGAGCGAGTTGAACCACAGAAGGTCAACCCAGTAAGAGAGCGCGGTCCGGTTGCCGAGGAGCAGAATTGCTAAGACGGCCAGGAGGAAAAACACTCCGCGGCGGCTTCGGCGCTGCGGCGATTGCAACTTAGACCAATTGATCGTTTCGGGCATCTCTGTACTCCACTCTTTCCGATGTTGCATCTTTCAAGTTTCGGGCGTTTTGAACCGCTGAAACGTTTGTGCCGTTGCGGTTTAGGAATCTAGGCTTACCAGACTCTCCAGCTTCACTCTAATACTCTCCCCTGGTTTTTGCAGCCGGAATGCCCACACTACGCTTTAGAATTATTTTGTAACAGCACGCCAACTCTTCGACAGGACGGCCAGTCACAATTTTCCTGAACAGGTCCGCTCACCCGTGCTACCCTCACAACACAGCATGAACCAGAGCCCTTCCTCGCATACACAGCCAGTCATGGCTAACCTGCCCCGCGTTCTGGGCGCCAGCCAGGCTACGGCTATCGTCGTGGGCACGGTTATCGGCAGCGGCATTTTTCTGGTTCCCAGCGAGATGATGCGCGACACCGGCTCCTCGGCGATGGTTTATCTCGCCTGGCTTGCCGGAGGTCTGCTCTCGCTTTTTGGCGCCATGACCTATGCCGAGCTGGGCGCCATGATGCCCTATGCCGGCGGCGGGTACGTTCTGCTGCGCGGCGCTTACGGCGACACGCCGGCCTTTCTTTATATGTGGACCTGGTTTGCCGTGGCCAAGCCGGCCTCGGCTGCTGCCATCACCATCGGCCTGGCCCGCACGCTGGAGTTCTTCCCGGCCTTCCACGGTCTCGGCAATCAAGCTATTGGCGGGCCTATCCACTTGCTGTGGTCGCAGGTTTTCGCCATCTCCGTGGTCTGGTTTATGACCGGCCTGAACTACCTGGGCGTCAAGAAGGCCGGCAACTTCCAGCTTGTCTTCACTGTCCTGAAAGCTATTCTCATCCTCATCGTGGTCGCGCTTTGCTTCGCATCGGTAACCGGCACCTTCAGTAACTTCTCCACCACTCTGCCTCATGCCGTGGGCGGCTTTCGCGGATTCATGCTGGCACTGATCGCCACACTATGGGCTTACGACGGCTGGCCCGACCTGACCATCCTTGCAGGCGAGATCAAGCGGCCGGGGCGCAGCCTGCCCATCGCGCTGATCGGCGGCCTGTGCATCGTCGGCTTTCTTTATATGGCCACCAATGCAGCTATGCAGTACATCCTCTCCGCCACGCAAGTAGCTGCCAGCGAGCGGCCGGCCGTAGATGCGCTGGCGGTCGTCGCCGGCCATGCCGGAGCGGGCTTTGTGGCCGCCGCCATGGCTCTCTCCATCTTCGTCACGCTCAACGGAACCGTCATGAGCGGCGCTCGCGTCCCATTTGCAGCCGCGCGCGACCGGCTCTTCATTCGTCATTTTGCCCGCGTCAGCCCGCGCTTCCACTCCCCTTCCACTTCGCTCGCCATTCAGGGAATGCTGGCAACGCTGCTGCTGCTGATCTTCAGCCAGTTTGAGAAACAGTTTGATCTGGCTATCTTTGCCGAGTGGATTTTCTACTTGCTTATCGCTACTACCATCTTCGTTTACCGCCGCAAGCGGCCTGACCTTAAGCGTCCTTACAAGGTCTGGGGTTATCCGCTGCTGCCGGCCATCTTCTGCGTCTGCGGAGTTCCCGTGCTGGTCTACAGCTTTTTAGGGAACAAGATCGGCTCACTGATCGGTACTACCCTCATCCTGTTGGGACTACCGGTGCTGTGGTGGGTGCGACGCCAGTACGGAGCCTCAGTACCTGTTGAAGAAAGTCACTACGAATAGCAAAGCATGTCCAAGTTATGAGCGCCCCGTTTTTGTTGCGTGATGTTTTACCAACGCCCGTTTCCGCGCTACTTCTTCATATACTGCTGCATACTCCCGCGCCGGCTGAGACCAACTATAGTCCTTCGCCATGCCGTTGAGCATCAGCTGTTTCCAGCCTACCTTGTCTTCAAACGCAGTCAGCGCCCGCTCGATGGCCGCCCACAAACCCTCGGCTCGTAAGCCCTTAAATTTAAAGCCGGTCCCTGTTCCCTTCTGCGGATTCCACTCCTCAATGGTGTCGTCCAGCCCGCCTGTTGCCCGCACCACCGGCACCGTGCCGTACTTGAGCGAGTAGATTTGGTTTAGCCCGCACGGCTCATAGAGCGACGGCATGAGGAAGATGTCGGCCCCAGCCTCGATCTTGTGGGCCAGGGCATTATCGTAGCCGATGCGCACGGCCACGTTAGCCTTGTTCCAGAAGGCCCAATCGCGAAAAAATTTCTCGTAGGCCGGCTCGCCCTCACCCAGCGCCACCACTGCCACGTTCAACTCCGACAGCCGGCCGGCGATTTGCTCCACTAAATCAAAGCCCTTCTGCGCGACAAGGCGCGAGACGATTCCGATAACCGGAGTCGAGTCCTCCACCATTTTCAAACCGACGGCTTGCAGCAGATCAGCGCGGCACAGCGCTTTGCCAGCCAGATTCTCCGGCGAGTAGTTCGCCGCCAGGTTCCTGTCTGTGGCCGGATTCCATTCCGCATAGTCCACGCCGTTCAGAATCCCGCGCAGATCAGCCGCTCGCCCTCGCAGCACTCCATCAAGCCCTTCGCCGAACTCCGGCGTCTGAATCTCCTCGGCATATTTGCGGCTCACCGTGGTCAGTATGTCGGAGTAGACCAGTCCGCCCTTGAGGAAGTTGAATTTGTTGAACTGCTCCACCTTGTCCATGGTAAAAATCTCCCATGGAAGGAGCAGTTGCTCGGTGGTCGTGGGCGGAAACGCGCCCTGGTAGGCGGCGTTGTGAATCGACAGTACCACGCCCGCGCGGCTCAATAGCGGATCGGAAGCGTAAATCGTGCGCAGGTAAACAGGAATCAGCGCCGCCTGCCAGTCGTGTACATGAAAGACCTCAGGCACGCCCAAGTGCTTGCTCGCCTCCAAAACCGCGCGGCAGAAGAGCGCGAATCGCTCTGCATTGTCGGGATAATCGTCGGCGTACGTACCATACAACCCTTCCCTTTCAAATAGCTCCGGGCAATCTACAAAGTAGTACTGGACACCGGCGCGTTTGCCGCCGTCCACTATGCCCACCTTGCGGTTGCCGTGCTGAAACGGAATCGTAATGGACCGCACAGCGTAGGTCAATTTGTCGGGGAGTTGCCGCCGTACGCTCGTATAAAGCGGCAGATAGACCGTCACTTCGTGACCCTGCCTGGCCAATTCTGTCGCCAGCGCCCCTATCACATCTGCCAACCCGCCGGTCTTGGCAAAGGGCACGCACTCCGAGGCGGCGATGACTATGCGCATGAAGAAAAACTCCCTGACAAACGAATAAATCTGTGGCTATCGATCAAAATACTTGGCCAAAATGCCAGTCTACTACGCTCTTACTTTGCAGCGCACAACCGTTGGATTCATCTACCATCAAATCAGCCCATGCCAGTCAAACCCAAGCTCGGCCAAAACTTCCTCGTTGACACTGAGGCCATTCAGCGCATCGCGGCCTCCATCGGCGACATCTCCAGCCGCACGGTGGTCGAGATCGGTCCAGGCCACGGAGCTATTACCGCAGCCCTGGCCACCCGCGCAGCTCACGTGCTGGCTGTCGAACTGGACCACGAACTGGCTCTTCATTTGCGCGTGCATTTTCCCTCTGATCGCGTAACCGTCGTCGAGCAGGATGTGCTGCAATTCGATTTCGCCGCGGCCTCTGCGGCTGCCGGAGAGCGCCTTCTTGTGGTTGGCAACCTTCCCTACGGCATCACCTCGCCCATCCTGCTCAAGCTGGCCGCAAGCCACACAGCCCTGGAGCGCGCGGCGCTCATGGTGCAGCGCGAGGTGGCCGATCGCGTTACCGCGCAGCCTGGCTCGCGCGATTACGGCCTGCTCTCGGTCACCGTGCAGATGTATGGACCGGCCCAACAGCTTTTTACCCTTCCGCCAGAATCCTTCAGCCCGCCTCCCGAGGTACATTCGACTGTCTTCCGCTGGCGATTTGCCCCGCGCTTTGCTGAACTGGGCGTTGAAGAGGCCTCCTTTCTGCGCTTTGTGCGACTCTGCTTTGCGCAGAAACGCAAGACGCTGGCCAACAATCTGCGCGCCGCCGCAATTCCTCCTTCTGCCGTTGCCGCAGCCCTGGCCCAGGCCGCAATCGATCCCCTGGCTCGCGCCGAAGCCCTGTCCATGGAGAGTTTTGCGGCCCTTTGGCGCAGCCTGGAAACCAAAGTTGACGCCCCGACCGGCGAATGAATTCCTACATTATGCCCCTGAGGAAAGGGTTGAGGCCGCATTTGTTATCACCAGACAAAGCTAACGTGCTAAAGTGTGAGCATTCCTGGTTTTTCTGATTATTTATGTCTGAAAATGAGCTGAAACCGAAGGCTGCATGGGTAATTGGGCGCGCGCAGGACTGCGATCTGGTGGTTTCTGAGGCACAAGTCTCCTCTCACCATTGCCGATTGACGCACCTGGCGGATGGATTCACGCTGGAAGACCTTGGCTCGACCAATGGCACCTATGTGAACGGGGCCAGAATCGATCCCCACGAGCCGGTGCATGTGCCGCATGGCGCGAGAGTGACGCTGGGCGGCCAGGTACAGATGCCTTGGCCTGTAGCTCCCGCCGGCCTGGCTGAAACCAGATCTCCGCGAACGACCTCAACCCCCGGCAGCCAGCGCCAGATCACCATTGGCCGCTCCCCGGATTCCGTTGTGCAGATCGACCTGCCTATCGTCAGTTGGAATCACGCTGTCATCACGGAAGAGAACGGCCAATTTATCCTTGTAGACAACAACTCGCGCAATGGAACGGCCATCGGAGAACTGAACCATCGCATCCAGAAAGCCGTTTTGAAGCCCACCGACCAGGTCTTTTTGGGCTCCTACAAAATTTCCGCCACGCAGCTTCTCTCGCTTGAGGACAAGGTCGAGATTGGCGAAGCCGCCTTCCAGACCGTCTCCTTCCACGGTAAGTCGATGGAGGCAGGTCGCGACCCCAACTGCGATATTCCCCTCGATTTCCCCATGGTCAGTTGGCGTCACGCACGCCTCACGCGCACTCCAGAGGGCATTCTGGTAGAGGACCTAGGCTCTCGCAACGGCACTTATCTCGACGGCGTCCGCGTTACCGGCAAGGTGTTGGCGCGGCCCGGCCAGGAGATCGGCCTGGGCAGCGTTCGTTTTCAACTGATGGAAAACGGCTCTCTGGCACAGCGGGATTACAACGGCAAGGTCACCATCGAGGCCAAGGAGATTGTGATTCACGCGCCTAATGGCAAGCGCCTGCTGGACCCCGTATCGCTCACCGTCTTCCCCTATGAGTTGGTGGCGCTGATGGGCCCGGCCGGAGCGGGAAAGACCACTCTGCTCAAAGCTCTCAACGGCTACACCCGCCCCGTCCGAGGAACTGTGCTCTTCCGCGGCCAGAGCCTCTACGACTACTACGACCTCTATCGACACATGATGGGCTACGTGCCCCAGGACGACATCGTCCACCCTCAGTTGACTGTTCGCCAGGCGCTTTATTTCTCCGCCCGCCTGCGCACCGACCTGACCGACGCGGAGATTGACGTCCGCACCCAAAAAGTGCTCTATGACCTGGGCATCCACGACAAGATCGACGAGGTCATTGGCTCGCCGGAAAAGAAAACTCTCTCGGGAGGTCAGCGCAAGCGCGTCAACATCGGGCTGGAACTGATTACCGATACACCGGTTTTGTTTTTGGACGAGCCGACCTCCGGGCTCTCCTCCTATGACGCCGAGTCGGTCATTGACCTGCTTAAGGAGCTTTCCAAAACAGGCAAGACCATCCTCACCACCATCCATCAGCCCAGTCTCAAGATCTACAAGCAATTCGACGACTTGCTCATGGTCTGCCGCGACAAGGGCAACAAGCCTGGAGCGCTGGTTTATTTCGGTCCGGCTTATCCGGATTCAATCAAGTTCTTCAATCCTCCCGCTGCCGGCCCCACCGATACAGCGCCACTTCAGAGCGCCGAACTGAATCCTGAGATGCTCTTCACCGGCATGAACACGGCACCGGAGGATATCCGCACCGAGACCTGGCGCCAACACTACCTGACCTCCCATTACCGCAAGGAGTTCGTTGAGAACCGCAGCGGCAAGCAGCCGGCCGCTACCGACAAGACCGGGGAAGAAAAGCCACGCCGCCAGTTTGACCTGAGCCAATGGTTTGCACTGGTCAAGCGCAACATCATTGTCCGCCTTCAGGACCGCGCCCAAACCGCCATCCTTCTGATGCAGGCGCCATTATTCGCGGTGCTGGTAGTGCTGGTCAGCTACCCCTTGCGCCCCGACCATTTCGACGAGATCGCCCAAAAACTGCCCATCGTCCATTTCCTGATGGTGATAGCCGCCATCTGGTTCGGCTGCAATAATGCGGCTCGCGACATTGTCGGCGAGTGGACCATCTACAAGCGCGAGCGCATGGTCACGCTCAAGCTGCTTCCGTATATTTTTTCCAAGTTCGCCGTACTGCTGGGGCTGTGCTTCTTCCAGTGCGGCTCCATGCTGGCCATCGTCTACCTGATCTGCGGGCTGCACAGCAGCTTTGTCTACGACTTTCTAGTTCTGCTGCTCTCTTCCATGATCGGCGCGGGATTGGGCCTGTCTATCTCCGCGCTCTCCAAAACTACCGAGAGCGCCATCGCCCTGCTGCCCGTGGTTTTGCTGCCTATCATTGCCCTGGGCGGCGGCATGAGGTCCATTTACCTGATGCCCCAGGCCGGCCAGATTATCAGCGCCATCATTCCCTCCCGCTGGTCCTATGAAGCCAATCTGCTTCATGAGGCAGCGGCTAAAGAGTGGGCAACGAGTCAGTATCCCGACTACTCCTGCACAATTCAGCTACCTCAGGCTCCCGCTGGCAGCCAACCTATGCCGCAAGGGGCATCATCTATGCCAACCGGATCGACCATGCCGACAGGGGCGTCCATGCCGTCTGCAACATCCTTGCCGCCCGGAATGAACTACAACGCCGACGACATCAACCCCTCGCTTCATGTCCCTGCCGATGCCGCGGAGGGCAGCATTCCCGCCTACCTAATTACCTTTAACGATCCTTTTGGGATTAAACACACATGCCGCGCCTCGGCCGACGAGCACTATCCGCACTACGGACCCGTCGCCCATGCGGTCAGCCACCGTCATCGCTTCAGCTATTCAGTTGGTGTGCTGTTCGCGATGCTGGTGGCGCTGGTGGCTGGAGTTATCGCCATCCTGCGCATGCGCGACGCCGACCCGCAGTGAGTACTCCAGCCCAGAAATTTACACAATCACTCAAATCTGCCAAAAAGGGACGGGCCAAAGCCCGTCCTCTTTGAACTTCATAAGATAAATTCTGCTCTATTGAGTTAGTGAGGAATTAGGAGCAGGTGTCTGAGCAGGCGCGGGTGCAGGCGCCGGCGCTGCCGCCAATAAATCCGCCGGCAGAAACGCTCCGGTCTGCTCGTCCTGCACCAACCCGATCACACCATCCGGCGTCACAATCGGCGATCCGAAGACCGCCGCATCCACCGGCACGCTCAGCCTGATTCGCTCTCCATCCCGGCGCGCAGCCAGTTGCAGTACCTCCACTGAAGGCTTTTTCGTCGTTGTATCTACGCGCAGGCGAAAGACGGCGATGTACTCCCAGGCATCCTGCGCGGCGACGGCGGCTGTAGCCGCGGTCAACGACGGCGAGGCGGGCGGCGCATGAAGCGTCAGCAAGACCATCGATGCGGGCGACGCACGCTGCATCACCTTCATCTTGCCGTGTTTGCCGCTCGCAGAAATTAGAGTATTTTCCTCGGGAGTCCCGCGCACATCCAAGGTAAAATCATTGGCGCTCAGCCGCAGAGGGTCGCCCTGACCTATAGGTTGAAGCTGAATCTCCAAGCTGCTCTTCACTAGTTTGGCCGCGCCTGATCGCACCTCTTCCAGAAACTCCGCATCGTACTTCCACGGCGCATTGGCCTCGGCCGTGGTCACCACTTGTGAAGGATTGATGCGGAAACCCAACTGAACCGAGGTCACCGGGTAACTGGCATGTGCCCTCTTCAATGTATAACTCGATTCCACGGCAAAGAGATTCACCTGACCACTGGCCTCAAGATCGCGAATCCATTGAGGCTTCTTGCTCGGAATAAATTTGTCCACTACCGATTTGGCCTTAAGCCCATTATCGATCACACTCAGGATGGTCAGCGCCATCTTCCGCTCCATAGCCGTACCGCCCAGGGTAACCGGCACGTCCTGGTTAAGCGCTATCTCCATGCTGGGATGCTGGGTATGCAACGCCAGCTTCTCCATCAGGGTGAGACGCACGTCCGCCACCACTTCGCCTTCGATGCGGACGCTTTGGTTTTCGATCATGCGGCGCAACGGCTCGGTTGTATGCAAATCGCGAAACTGCACCGTAACATATACCGGAGGCAGAGCCGTCGATACGCCCTTCTGGATCACGATCTCCTGGTTTAAAGGCAAGGCGAATACCGGCAGGCCATTCAGATGGAGCGAACAAAGGCGCAGGTTCTGCAAGGTCGCCGACTGCGATGGAATCAGGTTAAGGTCCACGACCAATTTCGCATGTGTGGTATCAATCTCCACCAGGTTGACTTCTTTGAGTTGAAAATCCCCTACCGATGGCGCCTGCATAGCGGGCTGAGCCAGCCCGACGGCCGCCGCCAATACACTTATACCGGTAAATGCGACTCGCAAAGCTGCCTTCATTGCGCTTCCCTTCTCAGCAAGCATGATACCGCCCGCAAGCGGGCGCGGCCTGATTGATTAGACGCGCTGGCGACGATGTTGGCTACCCAAAATGGGCTCGGAGACGTATCTTATTGGCGTGTTTACTTATTTGGGGCGAAAGCAATATCCTGAGTGGAGCAGCGGGGAGTATATTGGTTCGTAGCCATGAGAGACAAATTCTATCTGGCTGGTTTCCGCTCCTTCTATGTACGCCAATGAAGCGAGTGAAACCTCAAGCTCTTTTCACATCCCGTAAAGGAGGGCTCATGCCCGATCCGAAAAAGTCTGAACAGAAAAAGTCTGGCTTCTCAGAGAATTCTCTCGGCGCAATCGCCTACATCACCGTTGTCCCGGCGATCTTCTTCCTGGCTATCCCGCCCTACAACAAGAGCGCGAATGTGCGCTTCCATGCGTGGCAGTCCATCATACTCTTCGCGTTGTTGTTCATCCTCTGCATAGGTCTGAGTTTTATCCCTATGGTAAACACGTACCTTGAGTCGATTGTTTATCTGAGCCTCTACTCACTGGTATGTTTTCTCTGGATTCTCGTATCGGTGTGGTGCGCAATCACTACGTTATTCGGCAAGCGCATTAAACTCCCGCTTCTCGGCGCCTGGGCTGATCGGCAGTCCAAGCAATAACCAGCCTATACGACCCTGAAAGCCCACAGACGGCCCCTGCTTAGAGGCCGTCTTTCGATTACCGATACGCCCTCGACTGTGCGTCACAGCCCAGCTGCCAATCTGAAAACGAGTCTGCAAAGATTTGGGAAATGAATGGTGGTCGCTGTAGGACTCGAACCTACGACCTCCTGCGTGTGAAGCAGGCGCTCTAACCAACTGAGCTAAGCGACCTTAAAGGCTGGCACGGGCTGCACAGGACGAGCCAGCGGGGCATCCCGTAGGTTAGAGTAACACCAGCGGGGCTTTGCGACCAACCTTGGCGGCCAAATCGGGCCGGCCGGGATATGCACCCAACTGTTCATGCACTGGAATGTCAAATCAACTCGCCGTGCAGCCGGCTTTCTCCCAGACGGGGAGATGGCGCTGTGCCCCGCATTTGCCGCCGGAGACCCTGGGTTAGCGGAACCTGGCATAGCAGATTCAAGCCATTCAACAGCCAGTTTCGTGCTCCATATGGCCAGTACGGGCGGCAATAGATCCGACACCCGCCCAGTTTCACCCACAGACGAAAATTTCAGCCCGCAAACCGCTCTTTCCGCGCAACATTCCAGCGCGGATGGGGTTTCTGTAGATATGGCAACCATGGTCCTGGACAACCCGTCCCTGGGAGCAGGTCCGGTTACGCATCCGGATGGACGCCGTAGTTTGGCCGCCGGACTGGCCCCGCCAGGACTCGATCCTTTGAGCGACGCCGCCATTATGCTGCGCGCTGCCGCCGGAGACGAAGAGGGGTTTAACTACCTGGCGCAAAAATATCACCGGCCCATCTTTCACTTTCTTTTTCGGATGGTCCGCAACCAGGCAATTGCCGAGGAACTTGCGCAGGAGGTGTTCCTGCGTGTCTACCGCTCCAGGCAGAGCTATCGGGCAGAAGCCAGGTTCAGCACCTGGCTCTACCGCATCGCCACCAACCTAGCGGTCAACCATGCGCGCGACACCAAGCACGAACGATCCGCGCGAACTGTTTATCTGGATGCCCCGGACGAGCAGACCGGCACCATGCCGGATGTGGCCGACGATGAGCCTTCTGTGGAGGAGAGCCTGCTGCGCGTGGAGCGCATGAAAGCTATTCGCACGCACGTCATGGCGCTGCCGGAAAGGCAACGAATGGCCGTCCTGATGCATAAGTATCAGGGAATGGACTACCGCGAGATCGGTGAAGTGCTCAAGTTGAGCGAGTCAGCGACCAAGTCGCTGCTCTTTCGCGCATACCAGACGCTGAGAGGCAAGTTGAAGGATTTTGTTTAACGGAAACAAGCCGGAATCGACCGGCGTGGAAATGGGGTGGCGCCAATGGAACGGATGCCAAAAATGCGAATGAAGTTAAATTGCAAAGGTATGGACGAGAAGCTGGCCAACCTGCTGCTCGATCCTGCCGCTGCCAAGGCCGCTTTGCCTGCCAAGGTGCAAGCGCACCTGGTGGAGTGCGATCGCTGCCGCCGGGAACTGGATGAGTTGCGGGCGACGATCGGCCTGCTGGATGCCTGGAAGACGCCCGAGCCGAACCCATACTTCCTCACCCGGCTGGAGGCGCGCCTCAAGGAAGAGCGCGAGGCCGCTCCGGCTGGATGGTTGGCAACTCTGCGCGCCCGCTTCGTTTTTCAGTCTGTGGCCCATGTTCGTCCGCTGGCAGCCATGGCGCTGACCGTCGTGCTGCTGGTGGGCGGAGGAGCTTATCTGGGCATCACCAACTGGTATCAGCCGCCGGCCATTCCCACACAGACCGCCGTGGTCCATGACCTGCAAACCATGGAAAGCAACGCTCAACTACTGGACCAGTTGGAGACGCTCTCCAACAACAACGAAGAAAGCGGGGACTAACTCCGCCAGGAACAGGAAAAAAATGTTGACTACAGCACACAATGCGGGATGTATCGGCCGCGCGGCCATGGTTGCGGCAGGCCTCCTTTTTTGTGTGCATGCGGTGTGGGCGCGTGGCCAACACTCCGGCGCGCCTTCAACTCAACCGGGCAGGCCATCAGCCAATGTGCCCCATCCCGCGTATCCTGGGCCGCCGTACATGGGTCCAAGCTATTCCCGTCCTGTTTATCCGGGCTATGCCCCGCCTGTCCAGGGACCGCCGGGCCACCTGGGCGAATGGCTTTATCAGCACCGTAATCTTCCCGTTCAGGAGCAGGAGAGAATGCTGCGCGGCGACCCCAACTTCCGCCGCCTTTCTCCTGCCGACCAGCAGCGGGTCGTTCAGCAGTTGCATCAGGTAAACCAGTTGTCCGAGGAGCAACGGCAGCGCCGCCTGGCGCGCGCCGAGATGATCGAGCACATGCCTCCCCAGGAGCTAGCGCGAATCAATAACTCCGCACGCCGCTGGGTAGCCTTGCCGGTAGACCGGCAAGCACTGATGAAGAACGCCTTCCGTGATCTGCGCGCGGTTCCGCTCGACCAGCGTCCCGCGGTGCTCAACTCCGCACGCTATCAGGGCGTCTTTACCCCCGAGGAGCGCGGCATACTTACCGATTTGCTTCGTGTCGAGCCTTACCAGCCAGCGCGGTGAGCGCAAGGATTTCCTGTTTCCCATCCATTCACGCTCATTGCGAATGGGTGGGAAACAACTTCTCGAGCCGAAGGCATCCGCCTGAACGGTCAGTCCCCCCACCTCAGGTAGCTAGTCCGCGACCATGCTCTCACCAGGCAAAATCGGTCGTGTCCGCAGCAATGCCCCCTGAGACGCAAACCATCCCATCAGCGCCAGCACGCACACAAACGCTCCCAGCTTGACTAGATTGGTCGCGCCGGTGATCGGCTGCGTCTTCCACAACACCAGCAGCGCGGTCTGCGCCGCTGTTACCGCCCAAACCGAGCCATAGAAGTACCGCCTATGGGTGCCTTCTTTCCTGGTTGAGGTCTCCACGCGCGGCAGCTTGCCCGCCGCTCCCAGCAGCAGAATCACTGCCGCCAGCGGCAAATAAGCGTAGTTGTAAATCTGGCCCATGTACCACTTGCCCGTCACAACGGCAATCATCAGGCCGCACAGATTCAGCAGCGCATAGCTCACCGCGGCATTCCAGGCAAAGCTGTAACAAACCCGCCGGTAGAGCGGATTCGGCTTGTCCTCGTCAAAGCGCAGAATGTACGGCGCTGGCTCGCATCCAGGCAGACTCCCGCGCAGAGCGGCCACGCCTGTACCGGCCAGCACCAATCCCAGCCATGCCCAGTTCCACCAATTGGGCTGATGCGCAAATAGTTTGAATGTCAGCGGCCCGGGCGCTAGAAAAAAGACAAAAATCCAGATCGGCCAATGCGCCAGGCGGTAGAGACGCTTATTGCGCACCCGTAACTTCCGCTCACGGGCGTATTCCACCTTCCCTTTGTATTCCATGTTCATTAGCCTCTCAAAACCACCAAGTAAGCGTCAAACGACAGCCTTATGCCGGGCTCAATCAAAAAGGAGAAATATTTTATCTGCGTAATACGGCCACCGGCGCGCTTCGCATCATGGCTTCAACTGACCTCTGCTTTGCCGTCGAAGAAATCTTCCCCTCGGACGGTTAGAGCGCCGAAACTGATGAAAGCCAGGACGGGGTTCGCCTCACAGTGGACCCCATCCTATTTGCGCGCCCAGATCGATGCGTAGGTCAGCTCCGTAAACAGAGGAAAGGCAGGGGATCGCCGTCACAATGCTCGCTGCGGGCAGGTTACGCCGAGCTGCCGCAGAGACATCAATCCGCCGTGCATGTCCAAAAATATATATTGCAACCTATGCAATTCGGTGTATGATGTGCGCGTTAGGGTAGGTGTAGGACGAATCACCCTGGCCTCCTCAAAACTGAATCGATCGCATCCGCTCCAGAACGTCTCCCGAAAAGACCGAATTAGGGACGGGCTATTCACAAGGTGGAGGTGGGAATCATGACTTTCAATCTCGCCGTCTTTCTGGAAGAAGCTGGCGTAGGACGAAAAGTCGTGCATTTACTGCCCAAGCAGGTCTTTTTTTCGCAAGGAGATCCGGCTGTTTCCATCTACTATCTCCGCACTGGCCGCGCAAAACTCACCGTCGTTTCGCCCGAAGGCAAGGAGGGCACGGTCGCGCTGATAACCTCTGGGGAGTTTATTGGAGAGGAATCGCTGGCCAGCGTCGGCGCGCTGCATATGGCCACGGCCACGGCCATGGTAGCTTGCACGGCCCTCGTAATTGCGCGCGAAGAGATGATCCGCGTGATGCACGAGGAGCGTTCTCTCTCCGATATGTACCTTAAATTTCTGCTGGCGCGGAGCATGCGCGTTCAGGCCGATCTGGTCGATCAGCTTTTCAATTCCAGCGAGAAGCGCCTGGCGAGAATCCTTCTTCTGATGGCCGAATTTGGCGAGCCGGGAAAGCCTCAGGCCTTCATTCCTCCTATTACCCAGGAGACCCTGGCCGAGATGGTTGGCACCACTCGCTCCCGCGTCAGCTTCTTCATGAATCGCTTTCGCAAGCTCGGCCTCATCGAGTACAACGGCCGCATCCGTGTCCACAAATCGCTGATCAATGTCATCCTGCATGATCAGTTCACCATGCAAAGCCCGGAAACTCCCGATAACTCCGCCGCACCTGCGCAATGATCAAAGCCAGCCTGGTGGCGTTAACGAACCTCAGACACGATAGGTTGATAGGAATTCAGCGCTGCGCCGCCCCTTGACGTGCCAGCGTCTGCGCCGTATGAATATGGCAAATGGCGATGGCCAAGGCATCGGCGGCATCAGACGGCTCGGGCGGCTCGGCCAGATCCAGCAGCCGCGCCACCATGAACTGGACCTGCTCCTTTTTCGCCACCCCATAGCCCACCACGCTGGATTTAATGGTCAACGGCGCATACTCGGCCACCGGAAGCCCGTGCATGGCCGCCGCCAGCAGCGCCACGCCTCGCACCTGCCCCAACTTCAGAGCCGACTTGGGGTTCACCGAGTAAAAAACCTCCTCGATGGCCACCGCATCCGGCTTCCAGCGCTCCAGCTCGTCGCTCAACTCACGATAGACCTGCTCCAGCCGCTCGGCCGTCGATTTGGATTTGGTTAGCCGAACGGCCCCCATGGCCTTCATCACCAGCCGCGGCTCACGTCCGGAGTCGTCCGGCTCCACCACGCCATACCCGGTGATCTCCGTCCCGCAATCGATGCCAAAGACCCGCATGGGCCTGAGTGTATCGCAACCATGCCCGTTCAGGCACCGCTGTGTGTGGCATGAACGGCAGAACATCGAAATCTCGGCAACCTCTAGATCGCATGAGACGCACTTCTATTTATGTGCAATGTTCTTCATGTGAGCCGCGTTCTTCAGCTCGATGATGGAAACTGCTACTTTTTTTGATGCTTCATCGTAAGCGGACCCCTTCGCCATCAGGCGCTCGGCCTCTTGCGTCTTATTCGCATTGACCAACACGGCAATTTTGCCAGCCTCTACGTGAAAGGCCGCATGGTCGGCTACACACTTGGCATAGCTGCCTACCTGCCCAAACTCTGCTTTCGCATCCCCATGCAGCCACTTGCCGAACTCGCAGTTGTTGTCCTTGGAGATGGCGGCCGCATCCATGTGTTCCTTGGTATGGAGCGCATCAATAAATCTGAATTTCCACTGGGCATGTTTCTGAATTGCATTGTCTAAATCCACGATTGAACTCCTCGCTGCAAAGGCTAACGAATCATCCTGTCATACAACGAATACCATGCATTGCGTTGCATACCCCTCCTATCATCTCCAGAAGACGCGAATTCCAGTCCCAATTCAGGCCCGCGCCGTTTTGAACCGGATCGCCACACCTCCTCCAGACACAACGGCGGCCTGGGCGCATTGCCCAGGCCGTCGCGGTGATCTGTTGGTATTGGACTAAGGCCATCGCGCTTCTGCGAGTGCCCTGGCTTCTCCACGGTTCTTCCTGTACCACAATCGTTTGGTGGCTACGCCCGGCTAGCCGGACTCCTTCGGCGACAAGCTGCATCGCTGTATTGAAGAAATGCCACGTCCGCGCATCGGGTCGAGGAAAATATTGCACGGTAAAGAAGCAGTTGCGTCCCCCGCGGCATAACTCTCTCCGCTGGGGCGGCCATGGGACCTACGGCGCGATGCCCTAGGCCTCAGTCACCTCACGTAACAAACATCTTGAAGATTCTTTTTGCATCAGCTGGATCAACCTCCTTTCCCGTGTGCGTTTAATCTACCCCTACACCCATGGCTGGTCAAGCGAAGTTTGCCCGAGTCGCATCTTTTCTTACACCGGATCCCTAAATGGACAGTGGTCAGCTGTCTGTAATCCGTTTGAGAATGGGTCTGTGAGATAGGAAACTGCCGGCATAGTGACGAATGGAGTGTCCAATTATTGGACATAGTTCCCTCCTGCCTGTGAGTTTAGTTGCAATTTATTTACATTGGCCGCTCCTTACAGAGTCTCAAATGAGAGGAACGCACTAATTGCAACCGCCTTATTTATCAACATATTACGATAGAATTAGAAATTTCAAAAATAGTCCTTGACACGGCCCGTTACCTCCGGCTATAAGTCTTGATAGGAATTCTCTCTGTCGGCTAGTGTGTACAGAGAAACTTAACACCCGATGCCGGTTTCTAAGAACCCCAGTTAACGTCTGGTTTCCCTAACCAGATGAAACCTGACAAAATAGGGCCAAATGTACTATCTTGGCCCGGAAGAGGATCTACATGAAGACCTTGCGCAACTCCTCGATCATCGCTGTCGCAGTCCTAGCCTTGGCGCTGCTCGTCGCTTCCCCAATGGCATTTGCTGGCTCAGTAACTTATTCCAGTAATATCATCCCCAACACGACGTCAATCGGTAGCAGTATGGGTACGCTCAACGTGAACCAGTTCAACAATATCTCTGGCACGTATGCTGGCGACACGCTGGACGATATGATTATCACTCTGTATGGCAGTGGAAGCGTCATTTTCACTGCTGAATTGGTAAACAATCCAGGTGGTACAGGTGGCAACCTTACCATTAATTCGCTCAGCACCAACGTTACACTTACGGCGTCGGGTGCAAGCGCTCCAGTCAATCTTAATCTTACTGGAACCTACACTCCTTCTGGAGGGCCGATTGTTATTACCACACCTGGGCTTAGTGGTGAGATAGTTACTCCTTCTACAGCAATTCCACTCGGTCACATTTCTAGTGGCGTTCTCACGGATCCTACGGACCTGGCAAATTTTACCGGAACCGGATTAGAGAGTTTTCTTCTCTCCGGCTCGGCTCCTGTCACCTACTCGGGTAATGTATCTGATGGATACCTTGCAGCGACTGGCGGCACCACATTAGCCGGCGCTGCGGTCACGGTCGAATACGACTTTAGCAGTGCTCCACCGCCTCCAGGAGTTCCCGAGCCCGGCACATTGGGTCTACTCGGAACCGGTCTGCTCGGATTGGCTGGGATGCTTCGCAATAGGTTTAGCAAGTCCAACTAGGTCAGGGTTTCGCTCCTGTGGTTGCTTGGTTTTTTCGCGCAAGGCGCAATGAGAAAGATGGGATGCGTTTCTCGCATCCCATCTTTTATGCCTTAAAGTCTTTTTTCCCGCCTCTAACAATGGTTCGCTGTTCCCTATACTCTGCCCATACCCTCCCTCTGTAAGATTAAAATAGATTGAATCCCTTCACCTGAATGTCAGACGCCAACCAGTTCGATCTTCTTCGCGGCTTCCGTTTTGGCGCCGCCAAGGCCGGCCTCAAGAAGAGCGGCCGCGCCGACTTTGCCCTTATTGTGGCCGGCGCGCCTGCGAGCGCCGCAGCCGTCTTCACCGCCAACCGCGTCACGGCCGCTCCGCTCATCCTCGACAAAGAACATCTGCGGGCCACCGGAGGCAAGGTGCGCGTGGTTGCCA
>CAZFMB010000068.1:0-21667 GCA_964520005.1 uncultured Occallatibacter sp. | reverse complement strand
CGAGCGCTGCCCGGTCTGTAATTGCCCCTGGGAAAAATTCGAGATCATCCGCTAAACATTGATTGTTTTGACGAACGAATCGCGAGGTTCATGCTTTCCCAGGTCAGAAAATCTGGACCTGGAACACCCGGCCATCCGCCCGCTCATCGCGATGATGCGATGTACGGAGCACAGTTTTCATGGCTTATAGTGATTCTTCATGGCTGATGGATGGGCCACCTGCCTAGCCGCCGTCCGCTCCCGCCACCTCGGGTAGCATATTTGTGGGCGACCGCTTTTGATTTTGAGAAACGGGTAACAATCCGTACGAACTCAAATTTTCTTGTCGTATAGAATCTTCCATTCACGCGCCACTTCAGGCAGCCGGATCAGCACTTCACGCCCGAAGATTATCTCGTCTACAAAGCCCATGTGTAAGATGTCGATCATACGGCACAGGTAAGAACGGCCGCATTGCCACCATGTAAAATGATCGTCAAGAAATAGCAGATGGTGAACTTTTCGTCCTGTCGCTGTTTCGAGTTCCTCCAATTCCATCCCATCCAGCAACGTTTCATACACACCATCGGCAACGCGGCTACCGAATGTAGTCGTGTAGTAGTATTCTTTGATCTCCCATATCCCCACGGGGTTCACTACGGATGGGAAAGCGCCATCAACCCGCCGCGCCAAGGTTCGTTGCGGCATTGCGTCCAGAGTCATTGTGGTTAAACTTCTCGGATCGTAATCGCAGGGCGTATCCCCGATATTTGCCTCGAAAAGCATATTCACAATGCCGGTCAGGAATGCATAATTTCTTTTTTTGCCTTTCTGTTTATTCATCGGTAATGGACAGTTGGGTTTCAATTTGGCTTTAAGACGCTTGAATTCGGCTTGCGCGGCAGCTTTGTCCATCAACTGTTCTTGAACAGTGTTATTCAGAATATTCGCGCGATGATTGAAATAGGCGAAAAGCAGTTTACCGAATGATGTGAGTTTACCGGAGGCATGCGCGATGTGGGCTGTGTTAAGACCCAATCGCTGAAACTGTTCGCGTGTCTCATCCAATGTAGGGACACGGATGGCGCTCGTTCGCCGATCGGTGTAGCCCACTTCCTGGCTGATGGTTCGGACGTGCGCCCAGAACTCCCGTGGTTGTCGAACAAAGCGCGGATCAGCCTTCAAGATAACGCCTCACGAACTCCGTCAGCGGAATGCCTACCGCCTTGCAGACGGCCTCCAACTCGATCAGGTCCAGACGCTGTTCACCGTTCTCGTACTTCGAAACATACGACTGGGTCTGTCCAATACTCTCTGAAATCTGTCCCTGCGTGAGCTTGGCCTCAACGCGGACTTGACGTAGAAGCGCGGCCAAGCGACGTTTCTTCATGGACACAACCATATATTCTGGTTTAGAATATTCAAAGTTCGAATATGACTGCTCTGGGGTGGAAGATCACAACAATGCCTAAAACCGCAACAGCATCGCAAGCGTCGCTCTTTAGCCCCGAAGAGTATTTTCTTCAGGAAAGACCCTTCCGCGCCCAACTTCTCAAATGGATCGGGAATAAGCAGAAACAGGCAGATGCGATCATCCGGCATTTTCCAAGGCGCTTCGGTACCTACTTTGAGCCGTTCCTGGGCAGTGGAGGAGTTCTAGGTGTTCTCGCTCCAGAGCAGGCGGTTGCAAGTGATAGTTTTTCTCCGTTAATGGAAATCTGGCAAATGCTCCATGAGGACAAAGAGAGACTTAAAAGCCATTACACCGATCGATATGCACTGCTTGAAGCAATTGGAAAAGAAAAATGCTATAACCGGATACTCGCAAGTTACAACGCAAGGCCGAATGGCCCTGATCTGTTGTTTTTGTGCCGAGCCTGTTACGGAGGTGTCGTTCGTTTCCGCAAGAATGACGGTTATATGAGCACTCCGGTCGGCATCCATTTTCCAATTTCACCGGAGAGCTTCGCACATCGGGTCGATGTTTGGCACACACGCACCAGAGGAACCCGCTTTATTTGTGCTGATTTTGCTGACACTATGTCACTCGCCGCAAAGGGAGACCTCATCTACTGCGATCCTCCATATATTGACAGCCAAACAATCCTGTACGGGGCGCAGGGATTTTCGGTCCATCGCCTCTTCGATGCGATCTCGGATTGCAAACAGCGGGGTGTCAATGTGGCACTCAGCATCGACGGTACTAAGTACTCCGGTCGCAAACTCTGCGATGTCCCAGTTCCGGAGACCTTGTTTGAGCATGAAGTGTTCCTTACACTTGGGCGCTCGATGCTTAAGCGATTCCAGATGAACGGCCGCTCTCTCGAAGAACACGAGGTTACGGACAGGTTATTGCTCACCTATTGAATATACAGGGATTCACAACTTTGGGTTCTCCGACCCGAGAGTCGGCCTCGCGTGTCCCCCCGGTCGCTCGCTTTTGGGGACCGGGGAGGAGGAGCCGACCATAAGCGCTAAGATAAGCAGAGTCCCGCGGCAATAGCTCTATCATTCGTCACAATGCGAGGGTCAGCACGTACCCAAATTGTCCGGCATGACAAGGCTGTGCGGCAGAACATGTGGAACTAGGCGTATGAAGGTGGACGGTTCATACCAGTAGAATGGGCGTGCAGCGTTAAGTAGGAGAGGCATGGAAAACATCGAACATCTTCTCGGCGGAAAGGAGACGAAGCTCTTTGACCCTCAGGATTCCCCTTCAGGCAAGGGCACCGAATTACTCGATGCGAGCGTGGTCAAGCGTGGTGATCGATGGTGGATGTATCTTGCCGGACAGACAGGCGGATATGGCGCCACGCAAATCTTCAGCGCTTCACTCGATCCCGGCGTACCACTCTCCGAGTCCGGGTGGAAACTCACTCGAGACAAAGCAGGCGAATTAATGCCTCTCGCCGGACAGAGCGTGAGCCGCGCGTGGGACGGTAATGGTGGGCGGCATTGCCCATCGTATGTTAGAGGATGGGACCCGCATAAGCTCGAATGGGTGGAGCGAATCTATTACGCGGGAGCCGCAGAAAACTTATGGGGACCCTATACGATCGGTTTCTTGGAATGGGACGGAGAGGCGTGGATCGATCAGCCCACGCCTGTATTTACTGCGAATGAGGAGTGGGAACACGGAAGCGTGTACGAACCAAACCTCATCTATCACGGCGGCAAATGGAAGATGTGGTACGTGGCCGGGTCGAACCACGAAAACTACCTGGTGCAGGGCTACTCTGAGAGCGACGATGGGATTACCGGATGGAGCGCTCAGACCGTCTTCGCCTTGCCCGAGATGAAGATGTTCGATTTCTACGTCCGTGAGCGAGCCGGTTCGTTCGACGCAGTCTTTGCGCGCGTTTGGGTCGGAGAAGGCAGCGCGCCGGCCGAGACTGGATTGTGGTGGTGCAGGGCAGAGAAACCGTCAGGAATTCTGTCCGATTGGAGCCGGCCGGTCCAGATAATGACGGCTAAAGATCGCGGATGGCACAGTGGTCCGTGGAAGCCATCCCTCCAATTCGAAGAGGGGAATGCAAACCACGCATTCGTGTTCTTTGACGGGGTCTACCGAACCAGTGACCCGGGTCCATTTCCGTTCGCCTTTACCCTTGGGTGCCTTGAAGTTGAACTGCCGATAACTCCACCGAAATTGTAAATTCCAACCGGCCCCGCATTGCAGATTATTTCCTCATTCTGTTGCACAATGATTCTCAGAAGTCTTCCTACAAATATCGTCCCGGCGGTCCTTTTCGCGTCTCCTGTCATCCAGATGCGGCCAACAAAGGCCAAAACGTCCCATAACTCCTTACCCTGGAATATTTTGCAGGGAACTTCTTTGTTGTCAATATTTTGCAGCGCAACCCTGTCTGTAACCTCAAGAAAACAAGGATTTTGCGTCCAAAGTACGGGTGGGGGTACCCCATGGTCCAACCGGGTGAAGGGTGGCGCAGGTGTCACGGCTCGTCACTGTAAATCTTGACCTCCACCGGGCCGCCCTCCGTCTGTCGCGCGCGAAACATTCCCGGCGTGTTGAGGCTCCACACCATTTGCCCATCGGGAGTGAGGCCGATAACGCCGCCGTCGCCGTGCAGCGCTTCCAGCTCCTGATGAATCACCTGGTCGGCGGCCTGCTGCAAGCTCATGCCCTTGAAGGCCACCAGGTTGCAGATCTCCCGCGCCACACCTAGGCGAATGAAGTACTCGCCCGAGCCGGTGGCCGAGACGGCGCACGACTGATTCGATGCGTAGGTACCCGCGCCGATGATTGGCGAATCGCCCACACGTCCCGGCATTTTGGCCTGCAATCCGCCCGTCGAAGTTCCGGCGGCAATGTTGCCTGCCCGGTCCAGCGCCACCACGCCTACCGTGCCATGCATGTATGAGTCTGCCGCTTCGTCAATTTGCGCCACTGGCGTGGCCGTCACCGCTGGCAGAGGCGGCGCGCCCGCTGGACGCGGCGGCACGGGTAGGCCCTGCTTCTGCAACTGCTTCACCAGCGATTGCCAGCGCGCTTCGGTAAAAAAGAAGCTGGGGTCTACCTGCTCCAGGCCAACACGCGCACTAAAGGCATCGGCCCCCGCGCCGATCAGCATTACGTGCGGCGACCTCTCCATCACCGCTCGCGCCAGGCTGATGGGATGCCGTGTACGCGTCACCCCAGCCACCGCTCCGGCCTTCAGATTCGAGCCGTCCATGATGGACGCGTCCAACTCGTTTTTGCCCTCAACGGTGAAGACCGCGCCCCGGCCCGCGTTGAAAAGAGGATCGTCTTCCAGAACCTGAATCGTGGCCTCGACCGCGTCGAGCGCAGAGCCGCCGCGGTCCAGCACCTTGGCCCCGGCAGCCTCGGCCTGGGCCAGCGAAGCGCGATAGGCGGCATCGCCATTGGGGCCCAGCGCCGTCCGCGCAATCACTCCCGCGCCCCCATGCACTACGATGCTCCAGTGGTGAGCCGGTTGCGGCGTCTGGGCCAGAACAGCCTGCGCGGCCACCACAAAAACTCCCGCAAAAACGCAACAAATCCTTTTCATCGGCAATTCCTTCCGCAATCTTCCCTGCCGATAACCTAGCCTCACCCCTTGCGAATCGTCAACTCGGGTGACCTAATAGATTTCTTCCACAACCCCGCTCCCATGAATTAAGCTTTCGGCAGAATGAAAGACATCTACATCGCCGATCTGGCCAACTTCGACGAAGGCAAGCTCTTCGACGGCTTCTTCCTCGTCCTGGCCAAGCAGCAACGCATGACCAAGAACAACAAGCCCTACCTCAACCTCATCCTGGGCGACAAAACCGGCCAGCTCGAAGGTCGCGTCTGGGAACTCTCAGACCCGCGCATAGCCAAGGACTTCGAGCGCGGCGACATCGTCAAAGCCCGCGGCTCGGCCTCCCGCTTCGACGACCGCCTGCAGATGAAGATCGACCAGCTTCGCGTAGCGCTGCCATCCGAAGTGGATAAATCCGACCTGCTGCCCTCTACCACTTACGACGTGGCCGAACTCTGGCGTCAGCTTCTTGGCTTTGTGGAGAGCTTCACAAACCCCGACCTTAAGCGGCTTCTCAACGCCATTCTGGCCGATCCGGCAATCGCTGCCAACTACCGCGAAGCTCCTGCCGCCAAGCAGCTCCATCACGCCTGGCTGGGCGGATTGCTGGAGCACGTCATCAGTTTATTGACGCTGGCCGAACGTGTCGCCGCGCATTACCCGCTTCTCGACCGCGACCTGCTGCTGACCGGCGTGATTTTGCACGACATTGGCAAGCTCCGCGAACTCAGCTGGGAGATCGGTTTCGAGTACACGATTGAGGGAGTTTTATTGGGCCACATTCAGATCGGCACAGCCCTCACTGAGCGCGCCATCGACGGCCTGCCCAACTTTCCGCCGCGCCTCAAGACTCTGGTGCTGCATATGATTTTGTCGCATCACGGTAAGCTGGAGTTCGGCTCTCCCAAGCTGCCCATGATTCCCGAAGCTCTGGCGCTTAGCTTCCTCGACGATTTCGACGCCAAGATGCAAGCCATGCAGGGCGAGTTCGACAAGTGTATCCGCGAAGGCAAGCCAGCCGACGAAATGACGGGAAAAGTCTGGGCGCTCGACCAGCGGCAGTTGCTCAACACAAAACGGTGGCTGGGGGAAGAAAAGGAATAAGCGTGCAGGAAGATATACCGGCAGAGGCAAGTCGGTGTCGTGCCTGCGGTCCCATATCGAGTTTCAGGGCTACCGGCAGCGGAAGGCTTAAATTAGATGTGGTCAGAAACGCTTCAACAGATTCAGGCGCTCCTAAAATTATCAAAGGCAAACGGCTATCCCCGTTGGTTTAGTGGTCAAGAACGTCAGTAAACTTCTAAAGGAGGTTGAACATGGTTACAAACGAACAGCTAGGCGGTATGCAGACTTGGCGCCGGGCCATGTTGAAACGGCTCATCATGGCAGCTCCATTTCTCGCTATTTCGGCGAAGGCAGCCGAACCATCACCCGACAAACACATGATGGATCGTCTTGCAATCCGTGAAGTGATCGATAATTGGGTTCTTTATCGTGATGCGGGCGACTGGGAGCGTTTTCGTACCGTCTGGCACAGCGATGGCTACATGATGGCAACATGGTTTGAAGGTCCCGCGACGGAATTCGCAAAGGTAAGCAGCCAAGGCATGAATCACGGTGTCAACATCATGCACTTTCTCGGCGGTACTACGATTGATCTTGAGGGAAATAGGGCGATTGCGCAGACGAAGATGACGATTTCACAACGAGCACCCGTTCATGATGTTGTATGCGACGTGTTATGCACCGGGCGTTTTTGGGACTTCTTTGAGAAGCGTAATGGAAAATGGGCGATCGTCCTGCGGCGTCTCACATATGAAAAGGATCGGATGGATCCGGTAGATCCTTCCAAGCGCGTGACTTTGGATAGCAAGCTACTGGAGAAGTTTCCGATTGGCTACCGTCATCTCGCATACCTGCAAACAGTAAATGGCAACAAAGTGAACCCCAACATGCCTGGACTTCGGGGACCCGGAACCGACGCACTCCGCGGTTACGCGAGGGATTGGCTCGCAGGGAAGCCAATAGACGCCGCTCGTACCCAAGGGTAGGTGTAAATAGCAAATCCTCCGCAGGGCGCCGGGTGCCCCAGGTCTCTATTTGCAGCCTGGAACTGCAACTCCAACAATCGGATTATGAATTCTGATTCGCGCCGGTGATTCTCCGCCGATACTCCTGCGGCGTCTCGATGATAAATTCCGTCTGGCCGGCAAGCGCCAGCAAATCCTCATCGCCCGTCACCAGCAGGTCAGCTTTTCCGCTTTGCGCCTGGTCGAGCACCGGCTGATCTTTTGCATCGCGGCAAAGAACCGGGCATGATTGCACGATCTCGACTGCCTCGCAATAAGGGATATAGCTGGCCAGGGCTTCCAACTGTTCGTCGTCAGTAAGCCGGAACTTCGGGTACGCGAGGATTCTCGTCAACTCTGCTGCCGTCGCGCGAGAGACAAGTGGGCGGCAATTTCCAGCTTGCCAATAATTAACCAACCAACTCAACTGGCCATGGGTGAATAGAAGTGCGGAAAGGACGACATTCGTGTCGAAGACTACTCTAGCTTTGGCAGCGGCAATCACTGGCTTTGACGCGCCCAGGCAATTGCGTCGGTAACGTCCTGCTCCGTGATGCCAAGTCTTTCGAGCTTATCGCGCACCTCATCCAGGCGGCTCGGCCGCAGCGGCTTGAGCATGATCGCTGAACCATCCGTACTGACGTCGAAGTACTCGACCCCGGCAAAGCGCGAGGCCACCGCTTTGGGAATGGTGAGCTGGTTTTTAACGGTCAATTTGGCCAGCATGATTCGCCTCTTCCAAGGATACAAGGAAATCTTACTACATTGTTTCCTTACCCGACAAGCCACTCCCACTGCTCCTCGGTCAGCGGCACCACAGAAAGCCGTCCAATCAGCACCAGTGGCGACTTGGCAAAGAGCGGTTCGGCCTTGATCGCCGCCAGGATCTTGGGTTGCCTGAGCCGCTTGCCCACCTTGACCTTCACGATAGGCGCCTTGGGATCAGCCGCATCCACGCTGACCACGGTTCCGGCGCCAACGCCGGTGCGCTCATCGCCGGTGTGGTAAAAAATCCACTTCGTTCCCGGCTTCATCTCGCGCAGATATTTCACGGCAGTGGGGTTGGTTACGCCATCCCAGATAGTCTCTTTGTCGCGCAGAAAATCATCGAAGGAGTAGACATCGGGTTCGCTTTTGAAGAGGAAGTAGCTCATATTCAGTTGTCAGCTCTCAGTGGTAAGTTGTCAGTGAAGCGCGTGAAACAGGGAAGCTCTTCACCACGCAAGCAGAATACATGAAAGCTTCGCACAGGAGAAGAAAGATCGTCGGGCTTTTTCACTGATCACTGCTCACTGAACACTGACCACTGCTTCTCCGTTACAATCAATTAGATATGATTCGTTTCTCTACCGCCGGTGAATCCCACGGAGAAGCTCTCATTGCTCTTCTCTCCGGGCTGCCGGCCGGCATGCCTGTCGATCTCGATTTCGTCAATCGCGAGCTTTGGCGGCGTCAGCAGGGCTACGGCCGTGGCGGGCGCATGAAGATCGAGACTGACAAGGCCCACGTACTCAGCGGCGTCCGCCACGGCAAGACTATCGGAACTCCAATTGCCATCGAGATCGTCAATCGCGACTGGAAGAACTGGGAAGAGAAACTCCCCGTCGAGGCTGGCGATCCCACCAAGCATCAGGCCGTCGCCTCGCCGCGTCCCGGTCATGCCGATCTCGCCGGCGCAATCAAATACAACTTCCCCGACGCCCGTTACGTGCTGGAGCGCGCCTCTGCACGCGAGTCCACGGCACGCGTGGCCGCCGGAGCCTTTGCCAGGTTGATGCTACGGACGCTCGGCATCGAGGTCGCCAGCCATGTGATTCGCGTGGGCCGCGTTGTGCTCGAACGCGCCGCCACATGGGAAGAGATCGCCGCTATCGCCACTCGCGATGAGGTCATCCTTGGCTGCGTCGATTCCACCACTGAGGCCCGTATGAAGGAAGAGGTCGAGGCAGCTTCTCGCACCGGCGATACCGTCGGCGGAGTCTTCGAAGTAGTGGCGCATGGCGTTCCCGCCGGCCTGGGCACGTATGCCAATTGGGACGAGCGCCTCGATGGCCAGCTTGCTGGTGCGGTGATGAGCATCCAGGCCGTCAAAGCAGTCGAGATTGGCCGAGGCGTGGTGGCTGCCGAATCCTTCGGCTCTCAGGTTCACGACCCCATTCAGTACGCCGAAAAAGACGCTGGCAAACCCACCCGCTTTACTCGCCCCAGCAACAACGCCGGCGGCATCGAGGGCGGCGTCTCCAACGGTGAAGACATCGTGGTTCGCGGCTACCTGAAGCCCATCTCCACCCTCCGCAAACCACTGGAATCCGTTCGCTTTGACACTCGCCAGGCAACCAGCGCAAGTTATGAGCGCAGTGACATTTGCGTCGTCCCGGCAGCTGGCGTGGTCGGAGAGGCCATGGTGGCGCTCACCATTGCACGCCTGACCCAGGAAAAATTTGGCGGCGATTCGGCTCTGGAATTGCAACGAAATTTCCGCGGTTACATCCAACAGATACGAAACTATTAGGAATTGAGCAAATACGGAGCGATTCGCAGAAGCCGATGATTCTTAAAATTGTCAAATATCCTGACCCGGTGCTCTCGCGGCCCGGCGAACCGGTTACCGAATTCAACGCTGAGTTGCGCAAGCTGATCGCAGACATGTTCGAGACCACCTACGCCGAGCAGGGCATTGGACTGGCCGCCCCACAGGTGAATGTATCAAAGCGTTTGACAGTGATTGACCTGAGCGCAGGCAAGGATCCCAAAGACAAACTGGTGCTCATCAATCCGGAGATCATCTCCAGCGAGGGCAAGGTCTACGAAGAGGAAGGCTGCCTCAGCTTTCCCGATATCCGCGAGAAGGTGACGCGTCACGCCAAGGTGCGCATCCGCGCGCAGGACGAAAAGGGCAAGTGGTTCGAGATGGACGGCGAAGAAGTGCTCTCGCGCTGCTTCCAGCATGAGATCGATCACCTGGACGGCATGTTGTTCATCTATCGCATGAGCGCCCTCAAGCGCGACCTGGCTCTGCGCAAGATTCGCAAGTTGCAACGCGAAGGCAAGTGGTAAACTCGCCCAGGGGAACGAAGATGACGAAACCCCTCAGGCTGATTTTCTGCGGGACGCCGCAGTTCGCCGTGCCCACTCTCAATGCGCTCGTAGCGGCCGGCCATGAAATCACGTTAGTGGTCACGCAACCCGACCGCCCCGTGGGCCGTGATCGTCAGCTAACCGCGCCGCCCGTCAAGCTGGCCGCGCTCGCCGCCGGTCTCCCCATTACACAGCCGGAAACGATTCGCAACAATCCAAAATTTCGCGTGCAGGTCGAGGCCATCGCGCCCGACGCCATCGTCGTTGTAGCCTACGGACGCCTCATTCCTCCCTGGATGCTTGCGCTGCCCCGGCTGGGCTGCATTAACCTTCACGCCAGCCTGCTTCCCCGCTACCGTGGCGCCGCGCCGATACAGTGGGCAGTAGCCATGGGAGAGACTGTCACTGGCAACACCACCATGCTGCTCGAAGAAGGTCTCGACACCGGCCCTATTCTGCTGCAGCAGGCCTTCGCCATCGCACCTGAGCTGACTGCGGTGGAGTTGCTCGATGAGTTGGCTCGGGGCGGTGCACCGCTGATGGTCAAGACACTGACTGGCCTGGACGATGGAAGCATCCAGCCACGACCTCAGAACCACGCGGGAGCGACTCTTGCTCCGATTCTGAATCGTGAAGACGGCCGCATGGACTTTGCCGCGCGCACGGCTACGGAATTGAAGAATCGCTGGCGAGGCTTTCAGCCCTGGCCCGGCGCCTTCACCGCGCTGGACGGCAAGAAGCTGATCGTTCACCGCATGGAGGTGGTGAGCGCGCCCAGTTCTCAGGAACCAAATACTGCCGAACCCGCTCCTACCCAAGCCGCCTCCATCCTCCCCGGCCAGATTCGTGTTGAAGACCATCGTCTGCTGGTCGCCTGCGCCGGTAATACCTGGCTGGAGTTCCTCGAAGTGCAGCTCGAAGGCAAAAAGCGCCTAGCGGCCAGCGAGTTTCTGCGCGGGGCGGCTTTGGCTGATGGAACGCGGCTCGGGGCTCCGACGCCATGACCGTTCAGGAGAAGGCGGGCGCGATGAAGACCGCGCCGAAGAATCGTCCGGCAGAAATCTCCCCTGCGCGCAAGGCCGCTTTTAATAATCTTTTAGCCGTCGAACGCGGCCAATCCCACAGTGACGACCTACTGCGCGGCAAAGCAGTCAACGCGCTCTCCGCTCCCGACCGCAACCTGGCCACGGCCCTCCTCCTGGGCGTACTGCGCTGGCAGATTAAGCTTGACCGCCAGATTCGAGCCCTGCTGGCCCGTCCCAATGCGAAACTCGACACAGAAATCCTGCTCGCTCTCCGCCTGGGCGCATTTCAGTTGCTGCACATGGACCGCATCCCTGCGCGCGCCGCAATCGACGAAAGTGTTGAGCTGGCCAAGCAGGCTGGCCATCGCTTCGCATCCGCCATGGTCAACGCCGTCCTGCGCAAGCTGGCCAAGGCTGCTCCGACCGCGGTCTCGCAATCGCAAGAAGAAAGTATTGCCTTGGAAGGGCACGACTTTACAGCTTGCGGAAAAAAGAACCAACATGGTTACACATCAAGATTCTACGAATCACTCGGAGCGGAATTAAAGGACTTACGTGCCCTTGTACTGGCCGAAAATCATCGAAATTACTACTTTGATTCTTTTTTCCGCAAGCTGTTTAGTTGCGCCGAAAGAAAATCTAAAACGAATACGGCATTAGCCACCGAGGGAAGTTCTTCAGAGGAACTCGCCGTCGCCCAAGCCCACCCCGCTTGGATGGTCGAGCGCTGGATATACTCCTATGGCCTCGATGCGGCGCGGGACATTTGCCGCCATGGCCAGAGCCAGCCTGTGCTCACAGTGCGCCTCATTGACCCTACCATTGAAACCGAACTCCGCGCAGCCGGTATCGTCCTCGAACCGGGCCAATTGCTCACCGCCGCACGCACCGTCGTCTCTGGCGACATCACTTCGACAACCGCCTTTCTCGAAGGCCGCGTGCGCCTCCAGGACGAAGGCTCGCAACTTGTGGCTGAACTAGCCAGCGCTAATCCCAGCCAAAACGTAAAAACAATTCTTGATTGTTGCGCCGCACCCGGCGGAAAAACCCTCATTCTCGCCGAGCGCAACCACGCAGCTCGCATCGTCGCCGTGGAATCCAGCGCGCCACGATTGGAGCAGATGCGGAAACGTCTCGTGCGCCTCAGCGATCGTGTCGAATTCCGCATGGCCGACGCAACCGCGCTTAAGGAAGACTCCGTCTTCGATCTCGCGCTGGCCGATGTCCCTTGCAGCGGCACTGGCACGCTGGGCCGCAACCCGGAGATTCGCCATCGCCTCCGCCTTGACGACCTCGCTCGTCAAGCCGAACGCCAGTGTGAAATTCTCTCTGCCGCCTTGCACGCCGTCCGTCCTGGCGGCCAAGTCGTCTACTCTACCTGCTCGCTGGAGCCGGAAGAAAATGAGCAGGTCGTCGCCGCAGTTCTTGCCGCAACTCCGAACATTCGCCTGCTATCTCTGGCGCCGCGAATCGAACAGCTAGTTCACGATGGCATTCTCACGCCGCAAGGCGCGGAACGCTTGCGCGACTGCCTCACGCCCGAAGGCTTGCTCCGCCTGCTCCCCGGCACATTCCACACCGACGGCTTTTATATTGCCTTGATCGAGAGAATCGCCTGAGAGCCGGCTGTCCTGCTAACTCGCCAGCTCGCTGGCCAGCCGCAACTCCGCGTACTCCCGTCCCAGTAGGCCGCACAACGCTTCCACCACCAACTCGTGATCGCTGCGCTGCGGCAATCCGGAGACGGTCACGCTGCCTACCACGCCTGCCCCCGCCACGCGCAGCGGAAACGAGCCGCCATCCGTGGCATAGTCATTCACTGGCAGGCCCTGACGCTCCAGCAGTGTCGTGTTCTTCTGTTTCAGCGTCATTCCCACGCCGTATGAACTGCGATGGAATCGAGCCACCACGTTGCTCTTACGCCTCACCCACTCCGCATTGTCTGGAGTCGTCCCGTCGAACGCCGCATAGAAGAGCAACTGTCCGAAGCGACGCACGTCGATCACCAACGATAGCTTGCGTTCCACAGCCAGCGTCCTCAGCCGCGTGCCCAGCTCCCAGGCCATCTGCGCGTCGAGCCGCGGCAACACTAGCTCACGCTCCTGCAAAGCTATTCGCTCCAAATCCTCGCTCAATCCCATACTGCATTGCCTCCATCAGCGAGCAGTGCCGGTCTGTTCTCTGATCTCTTTTATTTCGCCACTGTCAGTGTCACCCGCACGCCCTGCTCCACGCGCGTGCCTGCAACGGGCTGCTGCTCAATCACCGCTCCCGGTTTCACCGGCATCACCGGCGGCGCACTGCCCGTGCCCACAGGCGCCACCGGCACATCCACAAACCGTGGCCGCTCCGACTGAATGCCCACGCGCTGAAGCTCCGCCTGCGCGGTCACCACCGGCAGGCCGGTCAGGTCGGGCATCACAAAACCGTCAGGCGTGTCGTCACTCGGCGCTGCCACCAGCAGATCAATGCTGGGCCGCGCAATCCCCTGCGCGTGCGCCTGCGGATCCTGCGCCAGTACCGTTCCCTCGGCAGCCTTGCTCCAGGGCAGTTGCGCCGTCATGCCCGCCTCCAGCCCCACGCGCCTGAGCCGCAACGCCGCCACCCGCACATCCTGCCCCACGGTCTCCGGAACGTCCACCTTCTGCGGTCCAAGGCTCTCCGCCACCCGCACTCGCCACTCCCGGCGTACCACCGTTCCCGGCGCGGGCGATTGCGAAAGTATGTGTCCCGCGGCCACGTCTCCGGAGTAGTAGCGGTTGTCCACTTCCAGGTTCAGCCCCAGCCCCGAGGTCTGGCTGCGCGCCTCCGCCACCGTCATTCCCTTGAGCGAGGGTACCTTCACTTCCACCCCGTGAATGACGAAGTGCATGGTAGTGACAGCCGACAGCAGCGCCACTGCCACCAGCAACATCACCAGCGACGCAATCTGAAAAAAATTAACTACGGGACGATGCATCATGGCCTGGGTTCTCCAATTTCCATAAATTCGTGTCAGCGCTATGCGAATTCTGCACGCCGTCACCGTAAATTATCCGTCACCGGCTCGGGATGAATCGTTACGCGATAGACCTCCGGGCATTCCAGCTTGAAGCGGTCCTCCAGCGCGGTGATAGCTACGTGAACCCGCTCCATGGTCAAATCGTCGGGCAGCGTGCAGTGGCACGAAACCTGTATGTGCTCAGCCGAGCGGCTTACTAAAATCTCATGCACATCCACAATCTCGCTGATTTGCGCAGCTGCCGCTTGCATCGCCTGTTCGATGCGGCGATCCGCCTCCACCTGCTCTCCCGGCGGCTCAATGGTCGCCGGCTCGCTCTCGATGTGCGTCAGAACACCGTCAATCTCCGGCACCTCGCGCAGAATCTCCGCTTCCAGCGCGCAAACAAAATCATGCGCCTTGAGCAGCGGCAACGCTTCATCCAGCTCCAGATGCTGCTCCACGCGCAGCTTTCCCCGGTGCGACTGTACGCTCAGCTCGTGCACGCTCACGTTGTTGCGCGCCGCCACCGCCCGCACCCGGTCGAAGATGCTCTCGGCCCGCGCCTTCCGCGGCACCGTGTGAATCACCACATCGGCCTCCGGCAGCGTGCGATGTACGGCATCTGTGGCCGCTTGCACCAGCTCGCCGGTGTGCTCAAAGGTGTAGCGCCGCGGCAAGGCAACCGTCAGGTCCGCAAAATATCCCGCTCCAGCGCGACGCACTCGTGCCTGTTCCACGCTGAGCACTCCCGGCACCTGTGTAACATCCGCAATCAACCGCTGCCGCATCTCGGCGGGAATCTCATCCAGCAGCACGCTCACCGCCTCGCGCCCCAGCTTCAGCGTCAGCCGCAGAATTAGCAGAGAAACCACCACCGCCGCCAGCGGGTCCGCGTAGCGCAACGCACCTACTCCGTAGCGCGCGCCCAACCAGCTAGCGCCCAACCCAGCGAGCACCGCCAGCGACGACCAGATGTCCGATGCAAAGTGAAAGGCGTCAGTTGCCAGCGCCGACGACCCGGTCTTATCCGCCACCGCTCGCAGCCGCCGCGACCGCCAATAGTCCACTGCGATTGAAAGCATCACCACCGCAACCGGCCAGCCCAGGTTTTGCAACTCCTTCGTGGGATGAAGAATCCGCTCAATCGCCTCCCAGATAATCCACCCGCTAGAGACGGCCATCAGCAGAACCACGCCGAAGGACGAGAAGTTCTCGAACTTGCCGTGGCCGTAGGTGTGGTCTTCGTCAGCCGGCTTGTCGCTAACCTGCACGGAAAAAAATGTGAGCGCCGAGCCCACCATGTCAAGACCAGAGTGAGCCGCGTCCGACAGCACGCCCAGCGAGCCGGAAAGCAGCCCCGCCCCGAGCTTCAGCAGCGTCATCGCCGCAGCCGCCAGCATGGAGTGCAGCGCCACACGCCGTTTTTCAACGGAAAACCCGGCTATCTTGGAGGCTTCGAAAACCATCGCGTCCTTAGGCTACAGCGCCGCGCCGCGCCGTGTACAACCCCGCAATTCCAAAGGTATACGGCTGCCACGCGCACTGCTCATATCCGGCCGCTCGTATCAGTGCTAGCATCTCCGCCGGCACGGGAAAATTGCCCACCGAAACCGGCAGGTAGCTGTATGCCCCTTCCTTGCCGCAGATCGCCCGCCCAATGGCCGGTAGCACCCGTCGGAAGTAAACCGCATAGGCCTTGCCCACGAGGCCGCCCGGCTCGCTGAACTCCAGAATCCCCAACTGCCCTCCCGGCTTCAGTACGCGATGAAACTCCTTCAGTCCGGCCTCGTAGTTGGCCAGATTCCTAAACCCGAAGGCCGAGACAATCAAATCCAGCGACCCTGTGCGTATCGGCAGATGCAGCGCGTCAGCCTCCAGAGGAACAGCATACGGTTCGCCCGCCTTCCGCGTGGCCCTTCCAAACTTCTTCGCACCGCGGCTCAACATGTTACGCGCAAAATCTGCCGCCAGCACAGGTCGCGCGCCCCGTGGCCGCCGCTTCAGCAGAGCCATGGTCATGTCGCCCGTGCCACAGCAGATGTCCAGCATCGCCGCATCGGGTTCGGCCAGCACAGAGCGAAACCTCCGCGCCGCCCGCTGCCACCACAGCCGGTCTACATTTGCAGAGAGCACATGATTCAGCAGATCATAGCGCGGTGCAATCGCATCGAACATCTCCCGCACAGCGCGCGCCGCGCTAGCCTCGTCGGTTGCTCCCTGCGGTTTGGCTCCGGTGGTTGTCATTCAGATCTCAATTTCATTCATATTTTTCATCCATTTACTAGCATTTATTACCTGCAAAAGCCTTCCCACATCTGAAGGCGCTACGGTCTTGGATGTATTTTTGTGCATGTAATCCAATATATCTTTTACAGTGAGAAACTCGATTGGGTTTCCGTGCAAGTTCTTCTTGAATTCTTTATCATTCCTCCATTTGGATTGGTTACCTATTATCTCGGTTCCAGCAATCACATATGTAAAGCGATACGATCCAGTCAACTTTTTGATTCTGGAAATGAAGCCATCAGCCCATTTCTGATTAGCCAGCTCTCGAAACATCTTCCATGCTTCCTTCCTATTATGGTTTATGCCTTTCTTTTCCTTTATTTTGGAAAACCACTGGTCAAGTTTGATCCCAGATTGCCAACTTTTACAATTGACTACCTTAATACGACGCGAGCCTTTATGATATGGATGTATGCCAATCACATCAATGTCGCTATATCCTGAATCCTTCTTTGAAACATATCTATCATCTTTTAATGGTCTGAACTTCTCATTATGCTTCGTGAAGTAACCATTGGCTTGGAGATAATCGTCAACAAGTTGCTCAAGAATGTCTTCCTTCATTGCCGTTCATGCCCTCTCTTTGTCATTTGAGTTGGTAAAGCTAACTCAGCTTCCCTGCGCGCCCCAGCATATACCTCACAGCCGCCTCCAGCTCCGAAGCCGTCACATCCTCCAATATGCCCGCGTCGCCGATGCCAAGCGGAAGCACAAACCGTCTCACCCCGCCGACATTCTTCTTGTCGCCGCCCGCAGCCGCCACCACCTTGCTAGTCTTCAGCTTCAATGCCGGCAGCGGTCCATAGAGATGAATCAAATTCTCCAGCCGCTCGAACTGCCGGTTCGAAATCGTTCCCCGCGCGCGCGCCACATAAAGCGCGGCCACCATCCCCCAACCCACCGCCTCGCCGTGCAGCAGCGTCTTGTAGCCTGTCGCCTGCTCCAGCGCGTGGCCCACCGTGTGCCCAAAATTCAAAATCATGCGCAGCCCGCCCTCGCGCTCGTCCCGGCTCACCACATCGGCCTTCATGCGAACGGACGCGGCAATCACCTTTTCCAGTGATTTGGCATCGCGCCCAAGCACCTCCTCCGCGTGCTCTTCCATAAAGCGCACCAGCGCCCGGTCGCGGATGATGCCCGCCTTCACGCTCTCCATCAGCCCGGCGCGCAGCTCGCGCTCCGGCAGCGTCTTCAGCGCGTCGATATCGGCAAAGACCGCCAGCGGCTGATAAAAGCTGCCCACCAGGTTCTTGCCTTCCGGCAGGTTCACTCCCGTCTTGCCGCCCACCGACGAATCCACCTGCGCCAAAAATGTCGTCGGGACTTGCACATAGGGAATCCCGCGCATGAAGATCGACGCCACAAACCCGCCTACGTCGCCCACAATCCCGCCGCCAAAGGCAATCAGCAGGCTGCCGCGATCTCCGCCCGCCTCCACCATCTGCCGCAGCAAGCCTTCCGCGCTGGCCAGCGTCTTGTGCTTCTCGCCCGGCTCCAGGAACAGCACCACCGGAGCGTCCTTGAAGGACCGCTGCATGGCCTGCCCCCACAGCCCCCAGATGGGCGCCGAAGTCACCACAAAAACCCGTCGCGGCAATTTGCCGCAGACTCGCTCAATGCGCGGTGCGAGCGTCTTAATCAGCCCGCTGCCCGCCACCACCTCGTACTTCGCCGAAGCTGTTTTTACTCGTATCGTCTGCACAGTACTTTTATCCTAATGCAAGCCTGCGCGAGTTACCCGTCTAATTCGACTAGACCTATCGGGTGCAGCATTGGAATAACAGCTCGAAGAATCGCAAATTTGGCACTTATTCTCCTACAAAAGCAATTATCGCCTTGAAGTGATATTGAAAAAATCACTTGCAAGAATTATGCGCTGCTCTATACACTGGCGAACTGTCGGCAATCCCTGCCGATAATCTGCATTACGAGGTCAAAGGAGAGAAAATGAAAGTGAACAGTATCGTACGCATAACTGTTATTTGCCTCTGCCTGGGAATCGTTAGCCAGATAGCCCACGCTCAGGCCCAACATCGCGCCGTGCCGGCGGCTGTCCGTATCGGCGGTTATGCATTGACACATAACGGAAATATTGTGAAGAACTTTGTGTACACGGGATCATGCCCGGTAAAATTGCAATTCGCCTGGGGAGTCATCCCTACGGAACCCCTCCAATTCAAGTATCACTTTGAAAGAAGCGACGGCGCTCAGGCTCCCGCCGGGGAAAAATCTCTTTCGAGACCTGGAATCTCGGAGGATGTAATCACGACTTGGGATTTGGGCGCAAATACGACGGAATTCAAGGACTTCAAGGGCTGGGAAGACCTCGTGATCGATTTTCCCAACAAGGTCTCACAGAAGATCAACTTCACTCTTCATTGCAGGTAGAGTATAGCTAAATGCAAAGCGGCGGAGCCCTCAGGCCCCGCCGCTTTTCTATAATATGCCGCCTGATTTCGCGGCTACTGGTTAACGGGGGTGCGCGTCATGGTGTGGCGCGTCATGGTGCTCACCACCGGGATGCCCTTCGTGGTGTTCCCCGCCAGGGTGTCCTTCATGATGCTCACCTCCGGGGTGACCTTCGTGGTGTTCCCCAGGGTGACGATCATCGTAGCCGTGAGCATAATGCCCGTGCTCGGCATAATAACCGGCCCGTCCGTGGTAGCGGCCTCCATGGCCATGATCGTAGAAGCGATGTTCGCCCCAGCCGTGACCATAGCCCCAGCCGGCCCAGGGACCCACGCCCAGGAAGATGCCGTTGTAGAAGTAATCCGGCCCGTAAAAGCCCTCGGGCGCGCATCTGTAAGGCCGAGTTTCGTAGTAGCCCCACTGGCAAACGGGTGGTTCGCCGATTTCAATAGAAATTTGCGCGTGAGCCTTTGGCGCTGGCGCCACTACGGCCAGGCCCGCAAGTAATGCTGCTGAGCAGAGTAGAGTTGTGAATCCGCGCATGTATGACCCCTCCTGAGGTGTTTGCGGTTGCGTGTTAGTGTGCGGTACCCTGCGGCCGTCAACAACAGCCCGGCAACAGCAGCCACCGTAAGGATTGCGAATCCGTTCCAGAATCGACCTCACAAAGTAGGGGTTTGCTGCCTACCCCATGAGCGAATTTGACTCTAGCATCTGGGGCCAATTCTGTGCAATATGAAACACTTTGCTGCGCGCGCTGCCATCCGGTCCCAGCTTCTGAATGATATTACACGGGATTAGGGCATAAGTTGCGGGAAACCGTCGAAATCTCTACCCCCTGCCCTTCAGTGATAGCCTGAACCCTGATGCAAGCAACGACTCAAGTCGATTATCTGGTGATGGGGGCGGGCGTAGCCGGGTTGCGCGCGGCCGTCGAACTGGCCCGCCACGGCGAGGTCCTCGTAGTCACCAAGGAATCCGTCGCCGAATCCAACACCCACTATGCGCAGGGCGGAATCGCTGTCGCTATGGAGGGCGATGCCGACGTTGCGCTCCATCTCGAAGACACCGTAAACGCCGGCGATGGGCTGGTCTATCGTCCAGCGGCCCAGACGCTGGTGGCCGAAGGGCCGGTTCGCGTGGCCGAGCTGATTGAGTGGGGCGCGGCCTTCGACTCAGAAGACGGTCAGCTCATGCGCACCCGCGAAGGCGCACACTCCCTGGCCCGCATTCTGCACGCCAACGGCGACGCCACCGGAGCCGAGATCAGCCGTTCGCTGGCCGCTTTTGCCCGCGTCCACAAACGCATCCGCTTTGCTGAGTGGACCACAGTCACCAACCTAATCGTCGCCGATGGCCGCGTCATCGGGGCCGACTTGCTCAGTTGCGACCGTCGTCCGCGGCTCCAGCAACGCATCAGCGCCCGCGCCATACTCATTGCCGCCGGAGGAGCGGGCCAAGTCTACAGCGACACCACCAACCCCGCCGTGGCTACCGGCGACGGCATCGCCCTGGCCGCTCAAGCCGGTGCGCAGCTGGCCGATATGGAGTTCTATCAGTTCCACCCCACCGCCCTCTCGCTCGCCAGCGCGCCCCGTTTCCTGCTCTCCGAGGCTCTGCGCGGTGAAGGCGCAATCCTGCTCAATGATCGCGGCGAGCGCTTCATGCAGCGCTATCATCCGCTGATCGAGTTGGCCCCACGCGACGTGGTGGCCCGCGCCATCGCCCGCGAGGGCATGGGCACAACCGCCGCTGAATCCCGGGTCGTCCATCTCGACATGCGCCACGTGAAGAATATCGACCTGCGCCACCGCTTTCCCGGCATCAGCGCCGTCCTCGAACGATACTCGCTCGACCTCAGCCGCGATCTCATCCCCGTTCGCCCCGCTGCGCACTACCTGATGGGCGGCATCAAGACCGACCTCTATGGCCGCACAACTTTGCCCGGACTCTACGCCGCCGGAGAAGCAGCCTGCACCGGCGTCCACGGCGCTAATCGCCTGGCCTCCAACTCGTTGCTCGAAGGCTTGGTCTTCGGAGCACGCGCCGCTCAGTCCATGCTCGACGACTGCTTGCCGCAGGGGCAGGCTTCTGAAATGTCTCTGCCTGATACTGCGCCCTTGACTCCCACCGAGCAGGAGCATCTGGAAAAGATCATCGCCAGCCTGCAAGCCTCCATGTGGGCCTACGCCGGACTGTTGCGCGAGGAATCGACCCTGCGCCAGGGCCTTGCCGCTCAGCAAGCCTGCGACGATGCTCTCTCGGAATTATCTGCACAAAACAAGGGAAGCCGCCGCCTCACCGAGGCCCTGGCCATGAGCCGCGTGGCCCGCGCCATCCTGCTCTCCGCTCTGGCCCGCACGGAGAGCCGCGGCGCTCACTTCCGCAATGACTTTCCCCATCGCGACGATCAGAACTTCCAGAAGCACTCGCTCTTCTCAGGCCGGGAGACGGTCACTTTCGAATCCTGGTAAGGTAATCAGGCCATCAAAACATAAAGCTGCGGAAAAACTATCTCTTCTGTGATCTTCAGGGGAATATGACGGGCTATCTTTCTAATCGAAGCTTGTATAATCCACACATGAACGGAATACATTGGAACACAATTGCGCTCAGCTCGCTGTTGCTCATCTCGACCTGCTCAATAGAAGGACAACAAGTACAATCGCCGCAACCTGAAAAGTCGAGTGCGCCTGTCAAAATGGAGCAGCGTGGGCGCATCATCGGAATCGGCGGTATCTTCTTCAAATCCGCGAATCGCGATCAGATGCGCGAATGGTATTCGAAGCATCT
>CAZFMB010000067.1:0-22094 GCA_964520005.1 uncultured Occallatibacter sp. | reverse complement strand
TGCTTCCTCCGCTGACGTTTGGGTGATCGATGCGGGAAGAAGCCTGGTCGATGCCACGCTTGCGCGGAAGTCTTCCACCACCAACGCGCCAAAAGCTATCGTGTTGAGCAATGAAAGACTGGACCTCTTTCGGCAGAGCTTTTCGCACGAGATGAACACCATACATAAAGACCTGGCCGACGCGGACGCCGTCTTCGACCGCCTGCGCAAAGTTGATGTCACGCTGTGGTGCCCGGCGGAAGTAGCCGAGGAACCAGCCGTGCGGGAGTTCTTGCGGTCGGTGTATCTGACCGGTAACGGAGCCGTGATCTATGCCAACTCCTTCGTGGAATGGGCAGCCTCGGAGGCATTTCACCGCGCCCGGCCATCTTTTCTGGCAGCGCAATTTGGAGTGCGCAGCAAGCCTAAGCCCTTCACCGGCGTGGCCGTCTTCGACAATCCCGACCAAGTGAACCCCTTGCCTGCCGTCGACGATTTGCCCGGCAGCGCAGTGGACGCACAAATGCTGGCGCTCTATGTGTGGTTGGCCGCCTATCGTTACCCGGAGTACCAAAGCTCAACCGTCTGCGTCTGTATAGCCGAGAGCCTCTCTCAAGCCTATGTGATTGCGCCGCGCGAGTTTACTCTCTGGCAGGAAACGGAACCGGTCACTTTCGACCGGCTCCACCACGCGCTGCAAGCCTGGATTACATAGCCTGATGCAAGGATTGATCGACAATTTGAAACTAATCTGACCAGGATGCTATTCTGTGTGCACTTTGTCGGGAATGCGGATTTTATAAGAATGACGCATCACAACAATCACCAATGCCTTTCCCGGCGGTCCCTGCTCAAGAGCATGGGGCTAGCACCGTTGCTATTTCGCCCGGCGCCATTTTATGGATACTCATTCCTCTTCGGCGAGCCAAATATCTTTCCGGCTCTCGATTCCGCGTTCTCTTTCTCCGATCCGCGGCTGACCCCCCATTATCCGGAAAAATCTCCCTTGGCTGATGTGCTCCTTCTTGTGGCGCCCGGTTCGGATGAGTACATTACTGAAAAGTATGCCGTTGAAATCGAGTCCCTCCTCAAGCTATGGAGCCAGGCTCTCAAGTCGTCGGCTCACGATGTTTCAATTTTGTCTAAGTTACTGGACCCAGCAATCGAAGCCTCTCCACTGGCTCCCATTAAGGAAATTCCACTGCGCTTCGGATACGGAATCGATGCCGTGCGGAGGCAATTTCCCGGCAGCGTGGTTTCAGGCCGCGAGCGATTTCTTCAAGAAATCCAGGGTTGGCTGGGGCAAGTCACACGAGTCGAGACCGCCGAATTTGAAATCTATAGCATCGAAGAGATTGTTTCCGCTCCGCTGACGGTTCGTCTGGAAATCCGCTATGACCTGGTGGCCAGAGGGAATGAAGAGAGGCATGAAGAGCGGGTCGGAAGTTGGCGCACCGAGTGGTCCCGCGATGAAGCGCAGATGTGGAAAGCGCGCAAGTGGGAAGCTGGCGAAGAAACTGTCAGCGTCATGCGCGGGCCGGCGTTCATTGATGTAACTTCTCGGGCTCTTGGCGGAACGGCATCCTATAACAACCAACTGCTGCGCGGCGTCGATTATTGGCGCACGGTCCTGGACGGAGCAATCGGCACGGACGTATACTCCAACAACGGCGTGGCCGTAGGCGATTTCGACAATGACGGCTTCGACGATTTCTATGTATGCCAGCCGGCCGGTCTTCCCAACCGGCTCTATCGCAATCGCGGCGATGGAACCTTTGAAGACGTAACGGAGAAAGCCGGTGTCGGCGTGCTGGACAATACAGCGTGTGCTCTCTTCGCCGACTTCCAAAATAGAGGACTCCAGGATTTGCTCGTAGTATGCGGCACTGGCCCTCTGCTCTTTCTGAATCAAGGCAATGGAACCTTCTCGCTCAAACGCGACGCCTTCAAGTTTGCGCGTTCTCCGCAGGGAACCTTCACCCACGCGGCAATAGCCGACTATGATCGTGATGGCCGCCTCGATATTTACTTCTGCATGTATATGTACTATCTGGGCCTCGACCAATACCATTATCCGATTCCCTATTACGATGCTCGCAACGGTCCGCCTAACTGTCTGTTTCACAACCAGGGAGATGGAACCTTTGTCGAAACGACCGAAGCCGCGGGATTGAATGTCGATAACGACCGCTATAGTTTTTCTTGCGCGTGGGGCGATGCTAACTCTAACGGCCTGCCCGATCTTTTTGTGGTTAACGATTTCGGCAGCTCGCAGTTATATCGCAATAACGGCAACGGTACCTTCACCGTTGTCTCGCATGAAGCACAGGTGGAGGGTGTGGGCGCGGGAATGAGCTGCGCCTGGTGCGATTTCGATAACGACGGACACCAGGATGTCTATGTGCCCAGCATGTGGGAGGCAGCCGGTCAAAGAGTTTCAGGACAAAAGCAGTTTCACGAGAAGGCTCCGCAGAATATCCGCGAACTCTATCAGCGGCACGCGCGCGGCAACGCGCTGTATCGCAACCAGGGAGACGGAACGTTTCAAAACGTCGGGCGCCAAGCTGGCGTGGAAATGGGCCGCTGGTCCTGGTCGTCGGATTTCTGGGACTTTGATCACGACGGTTACTCCGACTTATATGTCTCCAATGGGTATCTCTCTGGATTAGATCGCAACGATCTGGCCAGCTTTTTCTGGCGGCAAGTGGTAGCTAAATCCTCAGAGGACGCTACTGGAGCGCTGGCTTACGAGCGGGGATGGAATGCCATCAACGAATTGGTCCGCTCGGACTCGACATGGCACGGCTATGCGAGAAATGTAATGTTCTCCAACAACCGTGACGGAACCTTCTCCGAGGTTTCCGGTCCGTCTGGACTCGATTTCATCGAGGACAGCCGCACCTTTGCGCTCGCTGATCTGGATCACGATGGACGGCTGGAAGTTATCCTCAAGAATCGCAATGCTCCGCAGTTGCGTATCTTGCATAACTCAATGAAGGAAATTGGCGCTTCGATCGCGTTCCGCTTGCGCGGGCATACCAGCAATCGTGATGCAATCGGAACCGCTGTTACCGTGGAAATTGGCACTCTCCGCCAGACAAAGTATCTGCAGGCAGGTTCCGGTTTTCTGGCCCAGCACTCCAAAGAGCTGTTCTTTGGCCTCGGAAATCCGGAAGGAGCTATCCGCGCAGTTATCCTCTGGCCAAGCGGTTTAACTCAGGAATTCAGCGGCTTGCCTGCAAACCACCGAATCGAAATCGAGGAGGGCTCTGCTGAATTTGCGGCCAAACCCTTCGCCGCAACTGTCGCGGCCTATACGCAGGCTGGCCCTTCGCCGGTGGTGGAGCCGCTGCCTTCACGGGTTGCCACTTGGCTCATCGAACCGCTGAAAGCGCCCGCGTTTTCCCTTCCCGATCTTGCCGGTAACATACGGGAACTTCGCTCATTTCACGGCGGCTGCGTGCTGCTCAATTTTTGGGCAACAACGTCGCCATTATCCCTCGATCAGTTGCGGCTACTGAATCGCCAACACCAGGCGCTAGCAACGGAACAGATTCGAGTCCTGACTGTAAACGTTAACGAGCCCAGCGACATTCAAGCTGCGAGGTTATTCGCAACTAAGGAAGGGCTTTACTTTCCGGTTCTATTTGCCACCGAAGAAGTAGCCGGAATTTATAACATCATCTATCACCATCTCTTCGACCGTCGCAGAAACCTGGGAATCCCAACCTCATTCCTGCTAGACAGGGAGGGCATGATCGTCAAGGTCTATCAGGGTACTATTAATTCTGAACATCTGCTGGAGGATGTGAAGTCGATCCCCAACACGGCTGCCGATCGCATAAAGAAGGCGCTTCCCTTCAATGGAAAACTCTATCTTGACGCGTTTTCACGCAATGACTTTACTTACGGCGTAGCATTTTACCAGCATGGCTATCTGGATCAGGCAGCCGAGTCCTTTCTGGAAGCCGTTGCCTCCAAGCCGGACGATCCAGACGCATATTACAACCTTGGCACGCTCAGCCTGAAAAGAAACAAGTTTGTTGAGGCGCGCAACTATCTGGAGAAGGCTTTGAAACTGCGCGCGAATTATCCCGAGGCGTGGAATAATTTGGGCATGATGGCCGCACAAGAGGGTCATCCAGATGAAGCGATTCAGAACTTTCAGCAATCGCTGCGGCTGCGGCCAAGATACGCCACCGCACTGCTGAACCTGGGCAATGTATACAGGCGGCTGCGGGATTTTGATAAGGCTGAGGAATCTCTGAATCATGCGCGCGATATCCAACCCGACGACCCTGAAATCAACTACAGCCTCGGTATGCTCTACGCCCAGCAAGACCAGATGCAACGTGCGTCGGAGTATTTGCAAGAAGCGATCGAACTTCGTCCAGACTACCCCGAGGCATTGAACAACCTCGGCGTTCTATTCGTCCGTGGTCAAAATTATTCCAAGGCTGAACAAACATTCAAGACCGGCATACAAGTCGCGCCGGATTACGATCAATCCTATCTTAATCTTGCCCGTCTATATGCGATATTAGACAACAAGGAAAAAGCAAAAGCGGTGTTACTGCAACTCCTGCGCATTCATCCACAGGATGAGGGCGCGAGAAAGGTATTGGATACTCTGCAATGACTGCTTCGATACGCGCTTCAATCGACGCCGGAATAGCACGCGGCCATGCCGCGCCATATTCTATGGTCGGAATCGTCAACGCTTGGTCGAGGGCGGTAGGCGTTCTCTCCCTGTTAGCTATGCTATTGGTTTTTCAGGCACGCGCGGCCCAGCAGCAATCCTCAAAGACTCCCGCCAGATTTCCGCAAGTGGAAGAAATGTTGCAACAAGGCCATCTTGATGAGGCCAAAGCCGCAATGCTGAAGGAACTACTGCAGAATCCTTCCAGCGTTGACGGTTACAACCTGCTGGGAATTATCGAAAGCGACCAGCAAGATTACACGAATGCCCTCAAGGCATTCCAGAAAGCCCTGCAACTTGCTCCTAACTCGACAAAGACTCACAATAATCTAGGAAACCTATATGCTGATGAGAAGAATATTGACCTCGCGGAAAAAGAATTCCGGACTGTTTTGCGTCTTAACCCGGCGAATCGCGACGCCAATTACAACCTGGGAGTGCTTTTGATGGCCAATGGCTCTCCTGCCCAGGCCATTGTGCACTTTCAACGTGTGCATCCAGCCAATCTCGCCACTAGCCTCCATCTAATTGGCGCTTACTTCCAGTGTAAACGCACAGTTCAGGCGTTGCAGTTGGCAACACTTATTTCCGCGCAATACAAGAACGACGTCAAGGCGCATTTCACACTCAGCGCACTTTTGGCATCGGATAAGCAGTATAAAGCCGCGCAACTTGAGTTGGAAAAGGCTGATGCCTTACAGCCCGGGACCTTCGAGATTCTATATAACTTAGGTTTAACGTACTTACTCAATGCCAACAACTCTAAAGCGGAACTCCCATTGACTAGGGCGCTAGCACTGAAGCCTGAATCGCCTGATACCCTTTACTTGCTTGCAAAGACTTACAATAATGAGTCACGTCCTCTTGATGCCCTTGATTTGCTGCTACGCGCTCATAAGATTGCTCCGGAGAATACGGACATTATCTTCCTCATGGCCCAGATTAGCATGTCACAAAACTATTTTGAGGATGCTATACCGCTGCTGGAATCTGGACTTCAGATCGCTCCAATGCGGCCTGATCTTCGTGTCGCTCTGGGCAAGAGTTATTTCATGGCCGGCAAGGTCGATCAGGCAATTGAGGAGTTTAAGAAATTGCAAGAGATTGATAACTCAGCAAGCTCTTACGCATATCTTGGCCTATCTTACCGCTATCTAGGACGATTTGATGAGGCGAAACAGTATTTTCTGCAAGGGCTCAAACTGGACCCGGATAGCACCCCTTGTTTGTTTAACCTGGGTTTTATAGCGGAGCGTCAGGGAGATTCTTCCGGAGCCGAAACCATGTTCATACGTACGCTGCGCACCAGCCCAGACTACCCCGACGCACTATTGGAACTGGCCAACCTCCGCATCGCCGCCGGAAAGTATTCCGACGCGGAAGGCCTGCTGCGTAAATACGTTCGAGTTAGCCGCCACCCGGCTACTGGATACTATAAACTCGCGAAGATCGAGAGAAGTCTGCATGAGTCAACTGCAGCCGAACAGGATATGCGCGTATTTCAGACTCTGACCAAGGATGCTTCAGTCGGCCCCTATCCCTTCGAACATTTATTTGACTATCTCGACAATCGATCCAAGCTCGCTCCAGAAGCTCGTGAACAACTTGACTTGAAGGAGCTCGCCGATCAGGTCAATAAGCATCCCGATCAGCCCGAAGATTTATACATGCTGGCCGAGGCCTATCTGAAATCAGGGAAGATAGACGAAGCTAGAAACACCATTGTACAACTCGATAACATTAGCGCCAGCGATTTCCGGACTTTGACCGGGATCGGCGTATTGCTTGCCCGTTATCATTTTTACGACGACGCAATTCAGCACTTTCAGAAAGCGCTGCTTGTAAATCCCGGATCGGATGAGGTGATATTTGACCTTGCGAACGCTTACTTCCGGAAACGCAGTTATTCGTTGGCATTGAATGCTGCCAGGCAAGTTTCGGCGGAAGGAAAAAAAGACGATGCCTACCTTGCTTTGCTCGGAGATATCTATGCCCATTTGGGCGACACTGCTCATGCCTCGGAGATTTTTCGCGATGCCATTGGCCGCAATCCGGACGACGATCAGAATTATCTTGCTCTTGCATTGCTGGAGTTACGCGAAAACCACGTCGCAGATGCAAAACAGACACTATTGAAGGCGCAATCCCGTATACCCGGCTCTGGAAAACTTCTTTGGGGCTTAGGACTCGTTTCAGTTCTGGAAGGGAAAAACGCGGAAGCTGCCGGACAATTCGAGCGAGCAGTGGACTTGCTACCGGAGTGGCCTGGGAGCTATTCGATTTTAGGCGTTTATTATTTTCAAACTGGACAGATCGCCAAGGCCAAAGAAGTGCTGGACCGTTTCAAGAACAGCAGCGCAAGCGGTAGTTTGGATGTGAACCGGATTGAGCAGGTCTTAGCGCATGCTCCAGATACAACCCCATCTATCGATATGCCTATGCCTATGGCGGACAGAATGCAGTTGCTACAACTGGCGCTTTCGCTTGCAGACAGGACTTTATGAGAACCTCATTTCACTTTTTTTCTAGATTCCTGTTCAGCACGGCTTTTGTGCTGTTAGCTGTCATCAGCGTAGCTGGTATTCGGTTGGTTCGCGCTCAACAGCCTGCCAATACGTTGGCCCCTTCTATTTCAGTGCGCTTTACGGACATTCGCAAGGCGGCGGGCATTACTTTTGTTCAGGACTCCACGCAAACTGACGAGAAATACTATTTAGAGACCATGGGCACCGGGGTTGCATGGATAGACTACGATCAAGATGGGCTTATGGACCTATATTTCGTTCAATCAGGCGCCACCGACGCATATACGCCGGCCAAACCACTTCACTCGGCTCTCTATCATAACAACGGCGACGGGACCTTCACCGATGTTACAGCAAAGGCAGGAGTAGGCGGCGAAGGACACTATGGCCAAGGTGTCGCCGTGGGAGACTACGACAATGACGGCTATCCCGACCTATATGTAACAGGATACGGACGAGCTATACTCTACCACAATAATGGAGATGGAACATTCACCGATGTAACGGCCAAAGCGGGAGTTGGAGACGAGGGAAATTGGTCGACTAGCGCCGGATGGTTCGACTACGATAAGGACGGATGGCTTGACCTTGTGGTTACCAATTATATCGACTGGAATCCGAAGAACAATTTGTGGTGCGGAGAACGCGCGCCTGGCTATCGTTCATATTGCAATCCGAATAATTACAAAGGCCAGAAGACCAAACTCTACCACAACAATCATGACGGAACATTTACGGATGTTAGCGATAAGTCAGGTGTAGGACTGCCTGAATCCAAAGGGATGGGAGTAGTATTGGCAGACTTTAACAACGATGGTTGGCCGGATATCGCCATTGCCAACGACACGTGGCCCAATTTCTTATTTCTGAATAATCACGATGGAACTTTCAGGGATGTCTCCCTGATTTCAGGGTTGGCAGCCAGCGAAGATGGACGATATGAAGCGGGTATGGGCATCGACGCGGCGGACGTGGATGGTGACGGATTAATGGATGTGTACATCACCCATCTCGACATGGAATTGAATCGCCTCTATCACAATAATGGTGACGAGACATTTACGGATGTAACTTATAGCTCGGGGATTGGCAACAAGGCGATGCTGCTAAGCGGTGTGTCCACCAAGTTTATCGACTACGACAATGACGGCTGGCCTGACATTGTGCAAGCAAATGGCGCCATGGTAGATAACGTGAGCCTATACCACAGCATGATTACTTACAAAGAGCCGTTGCTGATGTTTCATAACTTAGGCAATGGTCATTTTGAAAAGTCGTCTGACTCTCTCGGTCCCGACTTTATACGCCCGGTCGCCGGACGCGGACTTGCTACCGCGGACTTTTTTAACGACGGCAGCGTGGGCGTAGCCGTCAATTGTCGCGGTGATTATCCCGAGCTTCTGCGCAACGATGGCGGCAACGCCAATCATTGGCTTGAGGTGCTGTTGATCGGCACAAAGTCCAACCGCGATGGCATTGGCTCTGTACTGAAGCTGACGGCGGATAAATTCGTTCGGGTAGACCAGGCAAAGGGCGGAATGGGCTATATGTCGGCTAGCGACCCGCGCATTCATTTTGGCCTAGGCAAACGAACAAAGATCGACTCACTTGTTATAACCTGGCCCAGCGGGCAGGTAGATAAGTTGACCAATGTACCGGTGGATAAGATTATCGCCGTCAAAGAAGGGGTGGGAATTGTTCCCCATCCATTCCCAAAAGTCACAATAAAATGAGGCCGAGCGCAACCAGCACATTGGTCAGATAGGATTACTGATAGATCTTTTCAACAGCGATCTTTGACGGCTATAATTACATTCTATGAATATCCCGCGACGTCGCTTTCTTGGCTCCTCACTCTTTCTGCTCGGCAGCACGCTAACCGACGCTCTAGCAACTCCTCTTTGGAAGTGGAAGAGTCCACTCATCGTGGAGGCGGGAGTATCGGGCTCCACAACGTCGCCTGTCAAGTTTGTCGACGTGGCGCAGCAGGCCGGACTGACTATTCCCAACGTGTGGGGCGGCATAGACACTAAACGTGTCATCATTGAAACTAAGGGAAGCGGACTCGCATTTTTCGATTACGATAACGATGGTTGGCTGGATATTTATTTGACTAATGGTAGCCGGCTCAATGCGCACTGGGAGCCAGGAAAAGAACCAACCACTCACCTGTACAAGAATAACCGCGATGGCACATTTACCGATGTTACAGATAAGTCGGGACTGGGACGCGCCGGCTGGCAAACCGGCGTTTGCGTTGGCGATTACGACAATGATGGATGGGACGATCTGTTCTGCACATTCTGGGGGCATAACATTCTGTTTCATAACAACGGAAACGGAACCTTTACCGATGTTACTCGGAAGGCCGGCCTTGCGCAGAAAAAGGGCCGCTGGGGCACAGGCTGCACATTTCTTGATTACGACCGCGACGGATTTCTTGATCTTTTCGTATGTAACTTCGTCAAGTTGGATCCGGACAAGCCGCTTTCCACTAGCGACATGAACTTCTGCCAGTGGAAGGGTGTGCCCACAATGTGCGGTCCGCGTGGCCTGCCAGGCGACACGGACATTCTCTACCATAACAACGGAGATGGAACGTTTACCGATATTTCAGAGAAGGCGGGCATTCTGAAGCCTGGCCCAAGATACTCGATTTCAGCCACCTCGTACGATTTCGATAACGACGGATGGCCGGACATTTATGTCGCCGTGGATTCGGAACCTAGCATGATGTTCAAGAACAATCATGACGGCACTTTTACCGATGTCGCGGTGATTGCCGGTTGCGCCTACAACGAAGACGGTCACGAGCAGGCTGGCATGGGCCTCGGAGTGGCCGACTACGACTGCGACGGCTGGCTAGATATTTTCAAGACCAACTTCGCGGACGACACCTCCGACCTCTACCATAATAACGGCGATGGAACCTTCAGCGACCTATCGTTCAATTCGGGCGTCGGAATTAACAACAGTTATGTGGCGTGGGGCTGCGGCTTTATCGACTACGATAATGACGGCTGGGCGGACATAGTTCAAGTCAATGGACACGTATATCCGGAGATTGACAACTATAACTTCGGCGAGAGTTTCAAGAACCCGCGCCTGGTTTACAAGAATCTTGGCAATGGTCGTTTCAAAGATGTTTCCGCGGAGATGGGTCCGGGCATTAACGCGCGTTTCTCCAGCCGTGGTGCAGCATTTGGAGACTATGACAACGACGGCGGCATGGATATTCTGATTCTGAATATGAACGACCTGCCCTCACTGCTTCATAACGTCGGAGGGAACAAGCAGAACTGGATCAAGATCAAACTGATGGGAACCAAGTGCAATCGCACGGCTATCGGCGCTCGTGCGCGGGTTGCAACAGGCAAGCATATTCAGATGGATGAAGTTCATGGCGGCACAAGCGTCATGTCGCAAAACGACCTGCGCCTGCACTTTGGCTTGGGGAAAGTTGAGACCGTGGATTGGATCGAGATTAAATGGCCGACCACGCAGAAAATCGAGCGATTTACGCAGGTAAAGGCAAATCAGATACTCACGATTCGCGAAGGCGACGGCATAGTTTCGACCTACAAACCTAAGTCGATGTAACGCATATTCCGCAATACGCTGCGTCGCGCAAGAGCCGGGACACGGCCCGCTTCAACGTGTCTCAGGATAAATTGGCTGCCCGCCGACCAGAAATTGCTTGACTTCCTTCCGCTGGCGCTCGACTGCGGCAGCTTGCCGCTTCTTGATATCATCGTGCAACTGTAATTCCTGCCTGGCCTTCTCGTGCTCTCCGGTTCGATCATAGACCACCGCCAGCCGGTAATATGCGTCGGCTAACTCCGGGTTCGCTTCGATTGCCTTGGTATAAAAGCCAATGGCTTTCTCAAAATCGCGCTGCGAGTAATGAAGAATGCCTAGTTGCAGATAAGCATCGGCGCATTTTGCGTCGAGAGCAACTGCTTTTGTCAGCAACGATTCCACCTGTTGCATAGACTGCTGATCGGCTGAACGAGCCTTCCAAATGGCCATTGCGTAAAAATAATTTGCAATAGGACTATCAGGTTGTGACTCGGCGAAGCGCGCCAACTTCGGCTCAACACATGGCAACGGGTTGGGCGCCGCCATCTCTATCTTGCCCATGAAGGTGTAAGGCTCGGGGTCTGTCGGACTCAAGTCGGATGCCTGGCAGAGGCGCAGCGCCGCCTCATCATAGTGAGCAGCGGCAAAGAGTGCCGTACCCAGCGACGTCAGCATCCTGGCCGATTTCGGATAAGCCTCCGAGCCTTTTTGGAAGACCTCTTGCGCCTGCAAAATGGCCCGATGAAGCAGTAACTCGGAACCCCACTCGAAATAGTTTTGCTCGCTTGGATCCAGGCGGACGGCTTGTTCATATTCGTGGACAGCGGTCAAGGGATCGCCCCGCTTCTCAGCAAGTTCGCCTGCCCGCCGATGCGCATCCGCTTCGTTCGCGTCACTCGTATCACGTGCTGAATTTGCCGCGCCGCTTCCATTACCCTCTGGTTTCAACGTGAGCGTTTCCCGTGTGAGAGCTTCACTGGTTCGTAAGCTGGAATCCGATCCATGGCCGCCCGCCGCGGTCCAATCCGTAACACCCGCAACTGTAAACGCGGGCTTGTCGGCAAATTCCATCGGTCGGATGGGAGTATCGCCGGAATTTGCTGGCGCCACAGAACACTCTCCCGAATCCGCGAGAACTAGGGATATCTGCTTTATCTCTCCCGAAGGCGCTGCCACGACCGTGGCTCGGCCGCACAATCCTGATTTCTTCGCGATAAGTGAATAGCTGCCACTCTTAGGCGCGGAAAATGCAAAGGCGCCCGCAGTGTTAGTCGTCGTCTCCTGGCCGCCTAAAACTCCCTCTTGTTCCATCCGAACCTGGGCGTCGCTGACCGGGCTGCCGGACGAGGCAATAACTCTTCCCTGAATGCGAATTGCTCCCGATTGCAGCCGAGCCGCCTCCTGCGCGGCAGCCGCTGGAATGGATGCGCCGAATAGCACCGCAAGTATTCCGAGCACCGTAACAAGAGACCGGCAGATCCCGGCTGTATCGAAGGAACGTATTTTGTGTAACTCGCTCACAATGGAATCCAAAGTATCATCTTGAAACTCTGATTCGTTTGTACGATCATCTCCGTACCCGCAACTGACTCATCACAGGATAAGCCGTCCGCTCATCGATGTGAACAGTTTCATTCTATCCGAAGAAGATGGGGAAACCGCTGATAGGGCTTGTTGACAGGGGCGATTATCGCCAGCCTGACGGCGGCGCGGCCGTAGATCCGCGGACGACAAGGCTGGTGGAAACCAGAAATTCGCGCTGTATCTTGGGGTTGCCGGCTTCTTCTGCCTGCTGGCGAAGGGCCTCGAAGGCCGCTTGCGCCAGATCGAAACGGGATAGGCGGATGGTCGTGAGCGGAGGCAGCGTGAACTCGGCGAAGTCGATGTCGTCCAGGCCGATGACCGAGAGGTCGTCAGGCACCCGCAGGCCCTCCATATAGGCGGCGCGGAGCACACCAATGGCGGTCACATCATTTGAACAGAGAATGGCAGTGGGGCGAGTAGAAAGATTCTGCAACTTTCCATAGCCCACCACGCCGCCCTTGAGCGTGTGGTCGCACTCGATCACCCAACTTGGCTCGATAGCGACGCTACTAGCCCGCATCGCTGTGCGAAAATCGTTTTCGCGGGTGATCGCCGAGTGCAGCTTATGTGGCCCGGCGAGGAAGGCAATCTTGGAGTGGCCCAGTTCAACCAGGTGCCTGATGGCCGCGTGAATACCGGTGCTGTAGTCCAACAGGATGGTACTGACTTTTGCCTCTTCCAGACGAAACTCGGCAAGCACCATTGGAATATCGCGATGCACAAGATCGTCAAGGACCGGCTCTTCCGCGCCAAAACTGAGTACGGCCACACCCTCCACCTTGCGCTCCAGCATGCGGCGGACGCAGTTGGCCAAAATGGCTGGGTCGCTATTCGAGGAACTGACCAGGATCTCGTATCCGTGGGCGATCGCAACCTCTTCAAAACTCTGGATCAGTTCGGGGAAGAAGGGGTTGGTTATGTTCTCAACGATGATGCCGAAAAGACGGCTGCGGCCGGAAACCAGAGCGCGCGCCTGGGAATTTGGAAAGTAATTCAACTGCTCGATCGCCTGCCAGACACGCTTGGCAAGACGCTCTCGCACTGCCGTAGAGCCGTTGATCGTTCGCGAGACAGTGGCGATGGAGACCTTTGCGAGAGCTGCGACGGTGTGTATATCGGGCGTCTTCACAACTGTCTTACGCGTAGCTTTTCGAACCACTAACCGTTTCTTTTCCATACGGGATTAGTATGAGCCGGATTTTCCATTTTGCTTTCCCGGCGACGACAGTATACCGCGAGTTGCCACTGCTATGATCTTTTTCTACATTCGTTCCAGAGTCAAGGAACCGGATGCGCCCGGCAGGATCCTTGCCAGAACCAAAAGGCCATAAGTTGCATCATTCAGTACATTAAGATGTCAGCCGTTCTGAGTAAGTCGTTGATAATACGATTCTTATTGCTCTTGTTTTACAAAGGTTGCAAGGTATCCAGTCGATTCGGGATTACAACGATTGGACAGTAGTGTCCAGACATAATTTGGTCCAGGAGTACGCTATTGAAAAGGAATGCTTCAGTCCTGCAATCTGCGCGCCAGCCACACTGAGTTCAAGCGAACGCCCATAATCCAGCGAGAAGAATGTGCGCTTCTCCGTGGGATGTTAATAGTTATTCATTCTCACGTTGAAAGCCTTCTCTACATGCACCGCCGAGCCACTAATTGGCACAAACAATCTGTTTTCCGGGGATTCTGCAACCGATAAGCCATTCACGCGAGCGAACTCAACCACTGCCTTGTAATCCTCTGCCGTGGGGCTGAACCTATCGGTAAACTGAGACACGCTAAGAAAAATGGGTGAGAGTTTGCAGATTTCCGGCGGCATCGTAGGTGCGCGTTTCGGTGAGGGTCAGGTCGGGAAGGGTCTTCTGGGCCTGCTGGTTGAGCACGTTGAAGAGCTTTTGCATGGTGTGGACATTCGCATCGGTGAGGCCAATGAGGTTGCCGAGGGGAATGATGATTGCTTGTAAAATGGACGAATCAGGCACGAACATGAAGGCGGCAGGCTGATATGAATCACGGCGCCATCACAATCTCAACGGGTCCGCGTCTTCGAGCCGCAATGTTCTTGGCTATCATCGCGGATGCTCTCCAGATTATTGTCTTCCCTTTCTTCATCGAAGGGGCTGAATCGTTTGCTGATGACGTATTGGACATCGGCATCGGAGCTGTGCTGATTTATCTTTTGGGATGGCACTGGGAGTTTTTGCCGTCATTTGTTGCCAAGCTCATACCTGGAGTCGATCTGGTTCCTTTCTGGACAGTGGCAGTTGCAAACGTCTACCGGAGACAGAAACGAATCGTGGCCGCCAAGCAAGGATTGGGCGATGAAAACCAGACGTGGAGAGATCAACGCGATTCATAACATTGTGCATCGAGGCGCAATGAGACTGGAAAGCAAGGACATGAACAATATTGTGACTGAGCAACTTTATCTGAGTAACAGGTTTACCAGTGCAGTGGACTATGCGCGTCACATCCACATCGAACGGCGCAAGGGTACCGAAATTCCATACATGGCGCATCTCCTGGGAGTTGCGTCCCTGGTTATGGGTGAGGTTGGGTACGTACGATTCTCAGTCACAGAAGACATGCTGATCGCCGCTCTTCTTCATGACGCTGCCGAAGATCATGGAGGGCTATCGCGGCTAAAGGACATCGAACACAATTTTGGTCCGAATGTGGCGCGCATGGTTGCGGGACTGTCCGACAGTCTTACGGAGGACCCCCGCAATAAACAATCCTGGCAGGAGCGCAAACAAAATTATATCCAAAGGCTTCGCGAGGAACCGGTCGATGTTCAACTCATTTCGGCGGCCGATAAGCTCTATAACGCGAAAGCGATATTGGAAGACTATCGACTGATCGGGCCACAAGTCTGGCAGCGATTCAAACGCGGTCGAAGCGACCAGCTCTGGTATTTCGATGAACTCATCAAAGTGTTCAAATTGTCAGAAGTGAATCGAATTGTGAGCGAATTGGAGCGCGTGGTAAACGAACTCAGGCAGGTATCGGCGAAGGAAGAGAATTGATAAGCGCCGCGCCAAGATGGATTTTCCCATGCATCAATATAAATAGAGCTTTGGGGTAAACTCGTAGATAATAAGCGTTCAGTCTATTAGTTCCATTAGTTCCATGGCCTCGGTCCGCCGGTTCATGGCACACAGCAATGAAGCGAGGTTCTTGAGGACAAGGGCGAAATTGGGATGGTCCTGTCCATAGTTTCGCTCGAAGATTCCCATTGCGCGACGATACAGTGGCTCGGCCTCGGCCAGCCGTTGAGTGGCTCGGAGCAATTCAGCAAGGTTGTTAAGGGCGTGGGCGACGCCGCGATAATCGATTCCAAGGCTCTTCTCCCATATATTTATGGCACGGCGATATAGCGACTCGGCCTCTTCCAGTCTATTCGTTGCGTCCAACAATCCTGCCAGGTTGTGGAGGTCTCTCGCTACACCTGGGTCGTCGGGACCAGAAACACTCTCGTCAATGGCCAATGCGCGGCGCAATAACGGCTCGGCTTCGGCCAGCCGGTTGGTGTCTTGGAGCAAAAGCGCAAGGTTGTTGAGGTAGATCGGGATTTCGGAGTGTTCTGTAGCAATATCATTTTCAAGAATGGTCAATGCGCGGCGCATCAACGGCTCAGCCTCGGTTAGCCGCCTCATGTCAATCAACAACATGGCCAGGTTGTTGAGGCCGATGGCGACTTCGGGATGGTTAGGGCCATAGCTCTGTTCGTCGATCTCCAATGCACGGCGCAACAACGGCTCGGCCTTTGCATATAGATTCGCTTCGTAAAGGAACATCGCCATATTGTCTACTGCGCGTGCGACCTGTGTACTCTCAAGTGAAGGCTGCTTCGACCATTTCTCTAAGGAGGCGAGGTAAGGATCGCCCATCGTCCGTTCTTCATGCATATCGATCCAGTAGTGTCTTAGTTCTTCCTTGTCACGTTTGTGAATTTCAAGAAAGCGATCCATGTTCAGCAGACATGCGCGCAAGCGGCCGGTTTGTTTGGTCTGCGACAACAGCCACGGCAGTTCATCGCAACTGCGCGCCATAATCGGTTCTTGCTCAAACTCATCCGCCAGTTGCAAACGCAGTGCGTTCCTGCGCTCCTCATTCGTCACAAAAGCGGCCTCGACGGCCATGCGAAGAAAATCGTGGGCGAAGTTCAGGATGCCGCCGCGATCTACCAATCCTTCTTCCAGCGCCGCGCGCAATGGCGACCAGGTGGCCAGCGGCAATTTTTCCTGGTCCGCCGGCTTGAGCAAATGTAGCAGTTCGTTCTCCGATAGTCCCCGCCGCGCTGCCCAGATCAGGCCCAGAGCCTCGCTGACTAGCCCAGGCCGGTCGCGTTCGTAATCGCGCTGGTAGCGTTCCAACACGTTTTTGAGCAGCGCCGGAATGTCGGATGCAGAAAGATATTCGTTCAAGCGCTCGTCGAGCCGGTCATGCGTTCCGGTGACGCGAAGTTCGTCGAGTAATATTTTCAAGAATAATGGATTCGCGGCAGCCGGCGCAGTGGCGAGCCGCTCGAGGCGTGATGCGTCCAGCTTTTTGGCGAAGCGCGCCAGGTAATGCTCGATCATTTGCCTGCGCTCATCCGTCGTGAGCGGCTCCACGCGCAGCGTCTCCCAGCCGCGTTGCTTCACCGCCTCCATCGTCTTGCCCGGCAACGTGGAAACCACCAGCCTCAGCCCACCGGTAAACGGATGCTCCGGCAGCCAGCCGAGCAACCGTGCGCGGTCTTGGTCTTCGAGTTGATTGAGCGCATCGAGTACAACAATGCAGCGCACTCCGTCGTGTTCCGCTTTGTTGCGCGCCTTGGCCAGCCAAAGCGGAAAGTCACGCAGCAGATCGTCGCGCCCGCGCGGCACATCCTCCGCATCATTGCTCCAGCGCTTGATCTCACTAACGAGCCGCGCCATCAGCCGCCAGTGATCGGCGCTATCGGGCGTACCGCCGATGTAATGCTGAAAAATGAAATCGTCCGGATGCGCCTTGCGCCAATGCTCAATCCAGTTGGCCGTGAGCGCCGACTTGCCGCTGCCCGATTCGCCCACCAGCACCAGCGGCCCCCCATTGCTCTTCGCGTGGCGGTCGAGCCGGTCGTAGTATTCCGGCCTTCCGATATACGTGCGCCGCCGCGTCTCCGCAAAGGCCTCGTGGTCACGCGCTTCACGGGTCAGCGAGTCGGGAAGATCCTCAACGGGAAACAGTGCCTCGATGGCGGTCTTCAAATCTTCAAGAACGAGCTTGGCCAGCGCGCTGGGATCGGTGTAGTTCTCATGCAGTGGAGTGTGATTTTTCGCGCAAGCGTGGCGGATGGTTTTCTTGAGCATGTCCTGCTTCGCGGCAACCTCATCGTTCTCCGCGAGAAACCCCGCGCCATGCGCCTGCGCGATGGCCAGATCGCGAAAATAGAAGAACGACCGCCCCGCCATCCCAGGATCGTTCAGCACACCATGCAGAATTTCCAGTTCCGTAACGCTCTTTCCCGCGAGTCCGCGAATCCAAGGTTGCTCTTCCTCGAGGTCGGCCGTGAAGGCGTCAGCGCCGGGTGTCCAGCCGTATCGCTCGCCCAGCAGGCCGATAAAGAATGGGCGGCAGGCGCGGATTTCATCGAGGCACAGCTTAAGCGTCTCTTTGCGCGTGGCCTGCTCCTCAGCAATGCCCCAGCGCAGGTCCACCTCCACCAGCTCCACCTGCCGTTCGCGGCAATAGCGCCGCAACTCTGGCCACGTCTGGGTCATTAATTCATTGCGATCTTCCACCATGTCGGAAAAAGTCGAGGAGACAAAGACGCGAATGCTGCGCCGCTCGGCAGCGGGCTGCTTCGGTTTGGTTTTTTCAGGCATAAGGACTCGCTTTTACTGGTCGTCGCCGGTTAGAACAGCCGACCGAAGTGGCGTAGAGAACGCCACAAAACTGGAGTGGAAATCCCGATAAGTTTATCGCGGGTCGAGGAGGCGGGACAAGAACAATCGGCGGTTATGTCGAAAGAAAATGAGTCGCCACGACAGATGTAGTAGAAAATGGAATTCACGGGGGAACATATGCCTGACTTTGATGCTATTCCATACCGCATTTGTATTGGCGTAACCGGCCATCGCAAGCTGGATGATCCGGCGGCAATTCAGGCCCTGGTGAAGAATGCGATCCAGACTGAAGTCGAAAAACTATTTCCGAAGGAGTCTAAGGACAGCATTGAGCAGGTGCGGCAGGCGAGAACGACAGCTGTCTCCTACCGCGTGCTGAGTCCCTTGGCGGAAGGGGCGGATCGCGTAGTGGCGCGGGCCGTGCTGGAGTTTGAAGGCGCATCTCTCGATGTAGTCCTTCCCCTGACGTTCGAGGACTACCTGGAAGACTTCGAGACTGCGAAGTCGCGTGAGGAGTTTGAGAAGCTTCTGGACCGGTGTAGGAAGCCGGTCTTTCTGCGCACGCGGCGTATCCAGGACGACCTTCACAGCCCGGAGGCGCAGGCCGAACTACGCCGTAACGCCTACGCGGAGGTGGGGCGCTACGTGGTGGACCATTGCGACGTGCTTATTGCTGTTTGGAACGGTGAGCCTGCACTGGGACGCGGGGGAACTGCGGAGATTGTTCAGTACGCTCTCCAACAGAATCGCCCGATCATCCGCGTGTGGGGTGGCTCATTTAAAGTATTGAACCGCGACATCGATTAAATTGTCTCCGCCAATCCATGGCGAGGCGATAGCGTTCTTTGCCGCTAGAACAATCCTGCATGAGAACTGATCAGATTTCCCGTTGAGAACGCGGCCATAGTTCCGGGTTCTTATATACAACCTTGTAACCGGCCTCCGCAATCCGGTTGGGGTATTCGAGAATACTGTCGCGGTCCTTCTCCTTCTCATGCCAGGGCAGATCATCGTAGGCGATCAGCAGCGGATGCTTGAGCATTTTGTCATCGCGCTTCTCCCCATATGTCCATCCCTGCATCTTCTTCTCGTCCATCCAGCCGTCGTGTTCCATGCGCGACAGCATATCGAGATTCGATTTCAGAATTGTAGTGATAGCCTTAGCCTCTTCCTCTTTTGATTTGCCCGGAACCACGGTCAAGCCGACAGCGGCCAGAATCTGCGAGATGCGCTGTGCCGCCGCCCGATTCGACTCCTTCAGGTCCGGCGGCAGTTCTGCCCATGGCACGTCGCTGTTTGGGTCAAGTTTCGGTACCGCGGGATTCTTCTTCCTAGCCTCCGCGTTCTTCTGCCGGAAGCGCTCGTGGATCTTTTCGGCAAGCGTCTCAATCTCCGGTCCAAATCCAGTAGCATGAAGCCGTTCGTAAAACTCGTCCACCTCCTGCACCAGCATCTCCACAATCTCCCGATGCGGAAGCCCGGCGCGGCTGGGCACTTTGGAGCCATCGGCGACAATCTGTCCAATCAGCTTCTCCATCGAGCGGGCCCCGTTCCGGTAGTGACCCACCTCAAGCAGCGCGGTAAGCAGGCCTGGATCGATCTTCAGTTCCTTGGTCGCATCGCACTTCAACAATCCGCGCAGAAGGATGGCGCGGCGCACCGGGAACTCGACGTCGGTAAGGTCGTCAACCCACGGGTCTCTGCCAGCTTCGGCAAGTTTGCGATCGAAGCGCTTGCGCGGATTCGGGCCCATAACATTCAGGCAGGCAGTGAGACGGCTCTTGAAGTCCGGCCCTTTCTTTTGGATGAATTCCCGGCGAGCCTTTTTCATTTCGTCGTCTTCCTTCTCGGCGGCGGGCTCCAGCGGCCCGAAATACCTATAGTCGTAGCTTGTTCCGCCGGCGAAGACAAAAACGCATTTGCCGATGGAATGTGTCATTGGCCCTTCCTGAAAGATGCCGTCCTGCATTGGCGCCAAAAGGTATTGCAGCCACATAAGCTGGCGCGAATCGAATTCATCCCAAAAAACTACCGGCGTGGCCCCGGTCAGAACCTTGTCTCGGACCTGATGATAAGCTCCGTAAAGTTCCTCTGGTCCCTTGAACTGCGAGAGGTTGAATTCGAGCGCCTTGTCATGGAAGATAGCCTCGGCAATCTGTTTCAGGCCGAAAGATTTTCCTGAACCTGGTGCGCCAAACACAGCAATGGAGAGAGGTGTCTTCGGCCTCACTTCCTGTTTGTAGCGCAGCATCTGTTGGCGAATCGACCGCAACGATTCAATGTCGCCGCGATCCATGGTGAGCAGCTTGCCGAAACGCGCAAATGGCACGCCGCTCAATGAGCCCCGCCCATAGAGAGCAAGCCTGCGGCCTGTTCCTGACAACGGCGGCAGCTTCTTATCCTTGGGCCAATGCCTGCTAATCACCGCGCTTTCTGTGTTCGCCTTCAGGATGGTCCAGAGATCGTCACGCGCCCGCGCACTTGTCCCCGCGACATCTCCTCCGCTAGTCGCCATTGGCAGCGCCACCGAAGTGTAAGTGTGCCGCGCCATCACCATCTTCTCGACCACGTCTGTAGGCTTCCCGTCGTCACCTTTCTTCATCGTCACGGTGGGTGTGCAAAGCTCGCGCGTCACTTCATCCCATGGAAATCCAGGCAGCGCGCTTCCCTTCTCCGCCAGGCCATGCCCGCACTCCCGCAAGACGCGAGCAGCAGAAAGCCCTGCCTTCAGCGCGGGAACCATGTCTGTCTTTTCCCCGTCAAACCAAAGCCGCCAGACCACCGAAGCCGTCATGGCCGACAACGACCCATATGGAGCCACCCGGCCGCTCTCCTCGTCGAACTCGCCTTCGGCCCGCCCCGCATCAAAAACCAGCGTCCCGCGTCGCGCCGCGGCATCGCCTGGGTTAGAGAGCCACACCGCTCCCTCGCTCGCCAGCGTCACCACCAGGTGCCGGCACGCGCAAAGGCTGCGCAGGGCGCTATCTTCTTCGAGTTCTGCAACAATATCTTCCGCCGTCTGGTCCCAGCTCAATCCCCTCGTCAGCCGCACATCTGCGCGCCGCAAGTCGGCGGCATTGACAATCAGAATCAGTTTGTCCTTCCACTTTCCAGCCAGCGTATGCCACAAATCGCCATGCCCCAGCGGGCTAGCCATCTTCAGCACAACCCACTCCACCCCCGGCGCCGACTCCGGCCCTTTCGCCAAAAACTCCGGCCAGCAGGCATCCGCCGTCCGCTTGCGGAAGCCCAGCATCCCGTCGTCGATCACCAAAATGCGCGGCAGCTCCCCGCTCGGCCCTTCGTCGACGCGAACCGCGGGATACCCACTCTCCGTGGAGGAATCCCCAGTCGTGCCGTAGCCCAACAGAGGCTTGGCGGGGAACCAGCGCTTCTCCTTCTTCTTGCCCGCCTCAATCTCCACCCCCTCCCAAAGCGTGGAGGCGTGGAAGCCCTCCGGCCAGCTCACCGGCTCTTTGATGCCAAACTTCACATCCCCAGCCTCGAATACGGCTCCCTTGATACGCGGGTCCGGCTTCGTCCCGGCCAGCCGATGCAAAAGTGTATGCGCAATCGTCGCCCCGCCCGCCGTCTTGATTACGCGCGTCCCGGCTTCGTTTGCATCGGGAGTCAGCCGCTCGCCTTTATAGATATTTACATCGAGAACAACGTCGCCGGTGACCAGAATTTTAGCGGCCATAATGGGTCCTTTCAGAGAATACTCAGGTTTGAACTTCATGCTAGCACGCAGCGGGAATCTGGGCAGCGGTGCGTCATTACTCCCTATTCCTAGTCCCTTGTCCCTAGTTGTGGTGTATCAACAGGTTGTTCCTCGTCAAGCCGGACCGGCTGAT
>CAZFMB010000066.1:0-22129 GCA_964520005.1 uncultured Occallatibacter sp. | reverse complement strand
GTGGTGTTGAAGTAAGGAACTCCAGCCGTCGTGATGTGGAAGGCGCCGGCCTGCAGCGCGGCGATGCCTTCGCGAACGAGCGGGCCGCGGCAGTCGATGAGGCGAGCCTTTTCGGCGCCGTATTCGAGGGCCTTGCGCGGGATCTCGTCGTAGTCGGCTTCGTCGGGCTGGCCCAAGTTGGCCGTGTAGGCGTAGGGGATCGCGCCCTTCTGCTTCATCCAGTGCAGGGCGGCGGAGGTGTCAAGCCCGCCGGAGAAGGCAATGCCGACTTTCTGGCCGATGGGCAGTGATTCGAGAATTACGGACATGCTTGAAAACCTCTTTCAGGGACTAAGGGACTAGGAAAAACCACTGTCGGACCTCCGCTATTTGCCTAATTGATACCAATCCTTTCCTGCACTTCCACAACAGGAATTTCTTCTGCTCCTTTAACGACTGCCTTTCCTTTTACAAACATCAATGACCGTTCACCGCATACCACAAAAATCTCGTCCGCCGATCCATCGGGCGTGTTCATGCGGCCTCGAACTATCGAGCATGATGTTCCACCATGCGAAGCAAGGTATGTTAACGCCCGAATCACAACCTCCATTTCATCTTGTCCAGGGCTATACCACTCCCTAGTCGCATACACGAGTCTTCCATTTTTGAACCCTAACATCGCAGGTGAATCTCCGATGGAGACCGTCCTTGTTTCGCCTTCACCGGACACTTTATAACCGGTACTCTGGAGTAGTAGGAGAACGTCAGTCTGCGGCATTCCGAGCCAAACTGTGGCCGATCCAAGATCGAGCGAAACTCTCGTATGCTGAATCCCCGCTGACTGCGAAAGCAGCATCAGCGGACTGGTCATAACTAATATTCCTAGAAACATGGCCAAAAATCGTGCTCCTATCCTACGGTTCATAATGTTCCCTCCCCTCAACTGGTAAAGCCCACATGGACCATGGCAGCGTATCTCATCATGACAGAGTCGGTAAGCAAACATGCGGCACCCAAACACCGGATTCATTCTGATAAATTCTTACTCTTGCCCGGCAAACAGTACAGATCCCCGTCTTCTCAGTTAGGTTTATGGTGTTTGGGTCTACAGTCGGGGTGCCGTCTGGTTTGGCGGCAATTCCCCTGCCGTTGCATGGGGGCTTCGTAGCATTTCTCATTCGTTTCATGCGTTTCATCTCCTCCTGCTAGGGATGATCGCTTGCCGATTTCCGACATCTCTTGAACTTCCCCAGGGGTCAAATGAATTACGGACACGTGTTCTTCTCAAGCAGTGCGACTCTCGCGATTACATCGTTACCGATGCGCCTTTCGAGTTCGCTAAACTCCGATATGTATTTCTCAAGATGGGTAAGTGTCAGATCATTGGAAATCTCCAACCATCCAATATCCTCCCATGTGCTCCAGAGGGATTGAATGTGCATATAGAGGGACAGTTCTCCAGATACGGTACGTTTAACTGTCTGCTTTGCGATGCAATCACGGATATATCCAATCTGTATCAGACCGACATCACGCTTATCCACGATCAACTTTCCCGTCGGGTATGAGATTTGCGGGACTTTTTCAAAATCGATATTCTTGAGATCCGTCTCCCATTTGGGAAGCTCAGCTTCAACCTGATGCAAGTAAGTCTTGTACTCGGCGTCGGTCATTAGTCTCTTGTCATTGATCTGAGCCTGACCAGATGCGCAGAATGCACAGGAAAGCATAACGAGCGCAACTAACAAGACGCTGCTCATGTAAACCGGCATAACTGCAAATCGTTTCATCGATTATTCTGCTCCTTTCGCTGCTGCGGCATGATCATCTCTGACCCCTGTTACTTCAATCCGCCGAGCAGCAACAGCAGCAAGGCTTTTTGACAATGCAGACGATTTTCGGCCTGGTCGAAGACGATGGACTGCGGGCCGTCGATCACCGCGTCGGTAACTTCCTCGTTGCGGCGCGCGGGCAGGCAGTGCATGAAGACGGCGTTGGGTTTGGCCTTTTGCATCAGCGCCTCGTTGACCTGGAAAGGCCGGAAGATGGGCGCGCGTTTGGCGGATTCGTGCTCGAAACCCATGCTGACGCATACGTCGGTGTAGATGGCGTCGGCTCCTTCGGCGGCAGCTTGCGGGTCTTGCATGAGGCGCAGCTCGCAGCCGTTGGCCAGTGCAATCTCCCGTGCAATGGTCACGATTTCGATGTCTGGCGAGTAGCCGCGTGGCGTGGCTACAGTGACGTTAACGCCGAGATGCGCGCCGGTGAGCATCAGCGAATGGCAGACATTGTTGCCGTCGCCCACATAGGTGAAATTAATCCCGGCGTCTGCGCCAAAGTGCTCATCGAGAGTCATGAAATCGGCCAGCGCCTGGCAGGGATGCTCGAAGTCGGAGAGCGCATTGATGATCGGCACGCGGGAATTGGCTGCCATTTCGGTGATGGTGTCGTGTGCGTAGGTGCGCAGCACGATTACATCGACCCAGCGCTCGACATTGTGCGCCACGTCGGCGATGGATTCGCGCTCGCCCAAAGGAGACTGAGTTTGATCGAGGAAGATGGCGTTGCCGCCCATGGTGTTGATGCCGGCCTCGAAGCTGAGGCGCGTGCGCAGGCTGGCCTTCTCGAACATCAGTACCATTTGCTTGGCGTCGAGGGCGTTGCGATACTTTTCCGGATGGCGCTTGACCTCGTGGCCCAGCTTGAGAATGGCACGGACCTCGCCGCTGGAAAGATCGGCGACGGAACACAGATCCTCGCCGGCCAGCCGCACGGCCGCGGCAAGTATGTCAGGGTCTTTGTCGACGGAGACGGCGGTGGTCCGGGGTTCGATGGTTAAATTGCTAACCATGTGTTTGTCCTCCTGTGGATGGCGTTGCCGCGTGGGCGGCATGTGCGGTGAAGATTTCGTCCAGCGCGCGGATGGCGGTGTCCACGTGGTTTCGATGCAGGATATAAGGTGGCAAAAAGCGCAGGACGGTGTCGCTGGTGCAGTTGATGACGATGCGCCGCTTGAGCATTTCGGCAACGGCCAGCTTGGCCAGATCTGCGGAGTTGACTTCGGCGGCAATCATCAGGCCCTTGCCGCGCACGTCAATGATGGCGCTGTGGCGCTGGGCCAGGGCGCGAAGCTGCGAGAGAAAGTAGTTGCCGACCTCGGTTGCATGAGCCAGCAGGTTTTCCTTTTCGATGGTGTCGATGACGGCGATGGCTACGGCGCAGGCCAGCGGGCCTCCACCGAAGGTGGTGCCGTGCATGCCGGCGTGAATGGCGCGCGCAGCCTCTTCCGTGCAGACGATTGCGCCCAGTGGAATGCCGCCCGCCAATGGCTTGGCCAGCGTGGTTACGTCGGGAAGAATGCCGTAGTGCTGATAGGCGCACCACTTGCCGGTGCGGCCCATGCCGGATTGAATCTCATCGGCGATCAGCAAGGCACCGGTTGAACTGGCCAGAGCGCGCGCTTCGGCGAAGAACTCCTGCGAAACCGGGCGAATGCCGCCTTCGCCCTGGATGGGTTCGACGAGGATAGCGCAGACTTCATTGGAAAACTTGGCGCGCAGGTCGGCGATGTCGTTGAACTTTACAAACTCCACGCCGGGAACTACGGGGCCAAAGGGCTCGCGGTACTTGGCCTTGTGCGTGGTGGAGACGGAGCCAAGGGTGCGGCCGTGGAAGCTATGTTCGAGAGCGAGGAACTTCGTGCCGATTTGCTTGCCTTCGCTGCGCAAGAGCCCGGCGTGGGCGCGGGCCAGCTTGAGCGCGCCCTCCCAGGCCTCCGTGCCGGTGTTGGCAAAGAAGACGCGATCCAGGCCGGTGCGCAATGTAAGCCGCTGCGCCAGCTCGGCCTGACCCTCGTGATAGAAGAGATTCGAAACGTGGATGAGCGCACGGCTTTGTTTCGCAATGGCATCAACGATGGCGGGATGAGCGTAGCCGAGTGCGTTGACACCGATGCCGCTCAACAGGTCGAGATAGCGCGCGCCCTGCTCGTCGATGAGGTAAACGCCCTCGCCGCGCACGAAGAGAATGGGGTTGCGATCATAGGTTGAAAGCAGAAGCCGTGCTTCAGCGGCTTGAATTTGTTCTAGCTTAGTCAATTTCTTCTCTCCTAATCTTTTGTCCTGCGGACTGCTAGGCCACCATCACTTCGGTGCCGTGGGCTACGCGTGAACTGCACAGGTCGGGCAGGGAACTGGCAGCTTCAGCAGGCAGAATTCTTACGCGCTTGACGCCGTTCAAAAGAGCCTCGCGGCAGGCGCTGAGTTTGGGCAACATGCCGCCGGAAATAACCTCGCTTTTGGCCATCTCGGCGATCTGGTCAATGGAGAGCCATCGGAGTACTGCGCCATTCGGGCCCTTCACACCGGGCACGTCGGTGAGAAAGACCAGTGCATCTGCGCGGCAGGCGATGGCGCAGGCCGCGGCCATTTCGTCGGCGTTGACATTGTAGTATTCGCCGTCAAATCCGAGCGCAACGGACGAGAGCACAGGTATGCCGTTCAATTGCCAAATAGCGTCTAGCCAGCGCGGGTCGCTGGAGGCGATCTCGCCGACGAAACCAAGGTCGGGCGTGGTGAGTTTTTTGCGAGCACGGAAGATCAGGCCGTCGCCGCCGCACATACCCATCGCCGATACACCCAAAGCCCCCAGGCCAGCCACAAGCTGCTTGTTCACTTTCCCGGCCAGAACCATCAACGCCACGTCGCGGGTTTCAGCGTCGGTGATGCGCAGGCCATTGATGAATTCGCTCTGCTTGCCAAGTGCCTTGAGCATGGCCGTCAACTGTTTACCGCCGCCGTGGACGACGGCAACCTGATGGCCGTCGCGCGCCAGTTCGGCAATGGCGCGCGTGCAGCCTTCCAGAAGCGAGGGGACTTCAAGGCCAGCTCCACCTAATTTGACGACGTACTTCATTCGAGACCTTCCGTGGCGATTTTCATTCCAGACCTTCAGCCTCATGCCAGCCGAGCATCACGTTCAGATTTTGTACGGCCTGACCGGACGCGCCCTTCAATAAATTATCCAGGCAACTGACAATGACCGCGCGACGGCCGTCGGCTGCGAGTTGGAAACCGATGTCCGCATAGTTGGTGCGGACCGAGTATTGAATCTGCGGCAGAGCTTTGTCGTAGAGCCGGACCATGGGACTTTTTGCGAAGAATTTGTGGTAGATCTTGGCGACGCTCTCCCTGGTCTGCGGTTCGCGAAAATGAACGTAGATTGTGGCGAGAATTCCGCGCGGAATGGGCAGCAGGTGCGGCGTAAAAATGATTTCACTCGCGCCAATGCCGATTTGCTCCAGCAACTCCCCGGTGTGGCGATGAGTAAAAACGCCATACGCGGAGAGATTGTCGGCCGCGTACATGAAGTGCGTCTTGGCAGAGGGCGCCTTGCCCGCGCCGCTCACGCCGCTTTTGGCATCGGCGACAATGCCGTGCGTGAGGTCAACCAACCCGGCTGCCACCAGCGGCCGCAGGGGAAGAATGATGGAAGTTGCATAGCAGCCGGGATTGGCGATGAGACGCGCGCCGACAATCTGTGCTCGATGCAATTCCGGCAAACCGTAGACGGATTGCGCCTGTGTGGCTGCAGCCAGATCGGAACCATCATCCTCGAAGGCATAGACGGCGCGGTTGGCCGCTTCATTCAGCCGCCACGCTCCGCTCAGATCGATGACTCGAAGACCACGCGCCAACGCTTCCGGCGCCCATTCCCGCGATTGCTCGTGCGGCGTGGCGAGAAACAGAAGCTCAACGCCCCGGCTGGCCAGCAGTTCCCACGAGAATGGTTCCAGCTTGAGGCTGCCGCTGCCGATCGAATCGGCCAGTTGCGGGTGAATCTCGCTCAGCGGAACACCGCCCCGCGCCGCGTCCTTATCGTCCACGCGCCCGGCGAATACCGGCTGCTTGCCCTGGAGGCGAGGGTGCCTCAGCAGCAGCCGGGCCAGTTCAGCGCCTGCATACCCGGTAACTCCCACCACCGCTGTTTGAATCGTTTTTGTCATGGTTCCAGCATCGCTTTCAACCGGGATTCCACATCGCCTGCGCGGCGGTGGTCGGAACAGATAATCAGCACCGTGTCGTCGCCGGCCAGGGTGCCTACAACGTCATTCCAGCCGGCATGATCCAGAGCCCTGGCCAGAGGTTGCGCGCCTCCCGCCGTGGTGGCCACCACTACCTGGTTCATCGCCCTGCGAACGCGCATGCCGAAGCCTTCCATCATTTCCTCAAGCAAAGGAGGACTATTGTCCTCATCCGACTGACCAGCGCCATTCGAGAATGAATAGCCGCCGGGGCCTTTGGATAGGCGCAATTCATGAATGTCGCGCGAGAGCGTAGCCTGGGTCACAGCAAAGCCGCGGCGGCGTAGCTTGCGCCGTAACTCATCCTGGCTGGCAACCTGTCCGTGGACAACCAGTTCGCGAATTGCATTGTGACGCAGAGTCTTCATCAACCACTCCCGGACAGTTCAGAGAGAAAATCACAAGAACTTCCGCACTGAATAATTATACACATAAGTGCATAAGTATGCAAATTAAAAATGAAGGCGAATAGAAGCGCGCTACCTTAGGCCACGCGGACATCGAGAATCATCAATTCGCGCCCTGAATCGGCTGGCTGTCGATCACGGAATGGCGCTTCTTCATCTTGAGAAAGGGCGTTTCGAAGTAGCGATAAGAAAGCGCTGCCGCCAGCAGCGTCAATCCAAGAGGCAATCCAATCGTCAACACAGCGGAGAGAATAGCATATAGGGGATAGATCATCCCTGCCTGGCTAAGAATGGCTCTGATCGGGATGTAATAGACGATGAAAATCGAAAAATCATGGTAGACATAGAGGCCGAAGGAGATGCGTCCCAGGTAAATTGCCCATCCAGGGAGAAGCTTAGGAGACACTCCCAGAAATGCGGCCAGCAGCATGACGCAGCCTAGCGTGGCCAATGCATAACTGCTTATGAGTATCCAACCGCCAGTGGAGCCAGAAGGGTAGTAAACCGAGCGATATAGCTGTCCAGAAGCTGCAATCATCCAGAAAATACAGCAGCCGGAAACCAGGATTAATCGATGCTGGACGGTGATTTGGGGTGCCTGGCCGCGAAGAAAAAGACACAACAAGATGCCGCCAGCGAAACATTCAAACTGAACGAAGTAGTTAAACCAGATGAAATTATTGGTTGTACCCGTTCTTGCCAAGTAAAAGAGCGAGACATTTGCAATGACTGCAATCGCCACACAGAATCCATAAAGCGACTTGCGGCTGAAGTATTTGACGACCCATGGAGCGAACACGTAGAACACTTCCTCGACAGAGATGCTCCATAACGGGTTCGCCGGATTGTTAAGCACCCCTTGAGAGGCTTGATACCAAGCTCCCATAAAGATGGCAAACCAGCCCAACTTCGCGACGGTTGCAGCTTCGCCACCTGGCAAAAATGCGAAGACCACGCCGAGCGCCAGAGCAAGGTAATAGAGCGGCCAGATGCGCAGGATGCGGCGAATATAGAATTGCTTCACCCCGACAGCGCCGGCGGCCTCCCTCTCACGAAGCAATAGCTCGCAAATAAGGAAGGCGCTAAGAGTGAAGAAGAGGCTCAGGCCGAAACGGCAGGCATGCGCAAAAGCATAGTAAACAGGTGCGAAAGCTCCGAGAAAGCTGTCAAGGCGGGGAGACCCGCCGTAGGGCAGTATGTGATGAAGGAAGACGAGCAAAAAGGCAAGAAAGCGGACCACGTCCAGTTCCGGTCGATAGAATCTGCCTGCTGAGAGGCCTGTGGCTTGGATGGAAATAGATCCCCTACCTTTTGCTCCCTATAGATATAGCCGGGGATCATAGATGGTTATGTAGGAATTATATCAGTTGCATTGCGGGGCTGAAAAGAGACCGGCGTGACGCGGAGGCATAGCGGCTATAGCTTTGTCAGGCGCGGACTGGGCTCGTCGAAGGCTGGGAGGCTGTAGGTGAGATTATTGCTTCACTGATAATGCACCGCACTGTTACACTCTTGTAATAATTCGTGGCAGAGGCATTCCGCGTGACTCAATCGACCAAACCAGCCAAGACCCCACCGATCAGCACTATTAATGACCTGTTTTGCCGCGTTGCCGCGGCCGCCAACCCCCGCGCCATCCTTTGGCAGGACGAGTTTGGCCTGTGGCAACCCATTTCTTCTGACCAGATCTATCAGCGGGTACGGGCGCTGGCCAAGGCGTTTCTCAGCTGGGGCGCGAAGAAAGGCGACCGCATAGCCCTGATCGCCGAAAACCGCTGGGAATGGGCGGTTACCGATTTTGCCACACTGGCTATCGGCGCAGTGGATGTGCCCATCTACCCCACGCTCACCGGCGAGCAGATCGCCGTGCTGATGGCTGACGCCGGATGCCGCATTGCCGTGGTCTCCACTCGCCAACAGTTTGACAAGCTCTACGCCGTACGCAAGCAGACTTCGCTGGAACGCATCCTGATGATGGATTCCGCTGTGGCGCCCGAAGGGGCGATCGCTTTTAGCGAGGTGATGGTCGGGGCCGATGAACGCGGCGCGGAGCGCGACCCGGTCTTTGATGCGCTGACGCGCGCGGTTGAGCCAAAGGATCCGGCCACGTTGATTTACACCTCCGGAACCACCGGCGAGCCCAAGGGTGTGGTGCTTACCCACGGTAACATTGCCACCAACCAGAACGTTGCACCCTTGGATTTCGGCTTTACCCCCGAGGATGCCCTGATTTCATTCCTGCCTCTGTCACACGTTACGGCGCGCGCTCTGGACTACGTCATGTACCAGTTTGGGGTGCAGGTGGCTTATTGCTCGAAGTTCGACAAGCTGCCGCAGGCCATGCGTGAAATTCACCCGACAGTTTTTGTCGGCGTACCGAGAGTTTTTGAGAAGATCCGCCAGGAGGTAGAGCGACGCGCTGGGCTTTCACCGATCAAGAAGCGTCTGCTCGCCTGGGCGATAGGCGTGGGCGCCGGTCACATGGATACGGTTTATGACGGTCGCCGGCCATCCTCACCGATTTGGATGCTGGCCGACAAGCTGGCCTACTCCAAGGTGCGCGAGGCCTTTGGGGGGCGTGTGAGGATTTTTGTCTCTGGCGGAGCGCCCCTGGGTTTAGACACGGTGAATTGGTTTGCCTCGGTAGGAATTGCTCTTTGGGAGGGATATGGGCTGACCGAGACCTCGCCGCTGATTACCCTCGACACGCCTATCAGCCACCGCAAGGGCTCCGTCGGCAAAGCCCTTTTTAATATTGAAATAAAGCTGGGCTCGGATGGGGAGTTGCTGGTTCGCGGGCCTTCGGTCTTTTCCGGTTACTGGCAGAAGCCGGAGCAGACCGCTGCGTGTTTTGACCCCGATAGCTGGTTCCACACAGGAGATATCGCGCACATCGATGCCGATGGTTTCGTCTTCATCACCGATCGCAAGAAAGAGCTGCTGAAGACCTCAGGCGGCAAGATGGTAGCGCCTCAGCCAATTGAAAACAAGCTAAAAAACAGCCTGATGGTGGCGCAGGCCTCGCTGGTGGGCGACAAACACAAATTCATTTCAGTGCTTATTTCGCCCAACTTTACGGCGCTGGAGGATTGGGCGCGCCACCGCGGAATCGAGGCAAGAAATCGCGCCGAATTGGTAGCCGACAGCCGTGTCATTGCGCTATACGCCGAGATTGTGCGCGAAGTGAACGCCAGCCTGGCTAACTTTGAGAGCCTGAAGCGATTTCACGTGGTGGCTGACGAGTGGACGCAGGAGACGGGCGAGCTGACGCCCTCGATGAAGCTCAAGCGGCGCGTGATTACGGAGAAATACGCGGACCTGATCGGCGCACTTTATGAGGATGAAGCAACCTCACACGGCGAATAGGGAAGGTCAGTCCCCGTTCCAACTCCTTTCCAAAGTGAGCGCGCTTGTCCCACAGGAAATGCAGCCCGCGAAAGAACGGCGCTCCCCATGCGCCCACTGCCAGCAGGCTGCCGAAGAGGATGACGGCGTCAATTGAAAGCCGTCCAGCCCGCGACCAGTAAGCATCCGGTTCCAGGTTTAGCCAAAGTGCAAACTCGTCCAGAGTCAGCGCCGCGCCCACCCCATAGCTGACCGACATCAACCGGCTGAAGAAGATGGAAAGCGGCGAATGGGATCGCCCCAGGTCCATCAGCCATCCGTAACCTACCAGCAGCAGGATCAGAATCCCCCAGACCAGATGATGAATATGGCGCCCATGCACCACTACCCACTGGAACGGCCCCTCGTTATGGACGATCAGGCGAACCAGAACACGCACACCAACAAATGTAAGCAGAAAGGAGACTGAGGCGATAAACATGCGCCGCCGCGGGCGGTCGGGGATGGTGGCGCGCACCAGGTAGCCCAACCGCGTCAACTGCAGCAGGACCAGCAGGACAACGACAACCAGGCTGGCGAAGGCCAGCAGAAACAACGCTCCGGTTCCGGGCATACCATATTGAAACACTGTGGGCTTTTAGTTTCAAGAAAAACCGGTTGGGGAGTGAAAACAGGGAATGGTGAGCGCGGTCACGATTTATCCTTATAGCGGCGGAGTAAACTATTCAAGGTGTCGAGAGGGCAATTCCGCGTTCTCGACGCACAATTCCAGAAACATATTTCCGGCTCGGCTTTCTAAGCCGCGTCTTCGATCAGGAGTTTTTCAAATGCGAGTTGCTTTGTTGACCGGCGGCGGCGACTGCCCCGGATTGAATGCGGTGATCTACGCGGTTGTGCGCAAGGGCATCAATCACTATGGCGATGAGTTTATCGGCTTTCTCAACGGCTGGAAGGGCGTGCTGGAAAACAACTTCATTCCGCTGACTCTGGAGGCCGTGGACGGCATTCAGTTGAAGGGCGGCACTATTCTGCACTCCTCGCGCACCAACGTGAAGAAGATTCCCGGCGGCATCGATAAGGTGCAGGAAGTTCTGAAGGCCAACAAGATCGACGCGCTGATCGCTCTGGGCGGCGACGACACCCAGTCGGTGACGCTCTTTCTGTGCGAACACGGTGTTCCCGGCGTGGGCGTGCCCAAGACCATCGATAACGACCTCAGCGGCACCGACCAGACCTTTGGCTTCGATACCGCGGTCATGATCGCCACTGAGGCTGTTGACCGCATTCGCACCACCGCCGACTCGCACAATCGCGTGATTGTGATCGAGGTGATGGGCCGCGATGCCGGCTGGATTGCTTATGCAGCGGGCGTGGCCGGCGGAGCCGATGTCACTCTGGTTCCTGAGAAGGAGATCGACATCGATCACGTCAGCAAGCTGCTCAAGTACAACTACGACCACGGCAAGCACTACGGCGTGGTTGTGGTCTCCGAGGGCTGCCATCTGCCTGAGGTCGGCCAGGTGATTAACGAAAACGCGCAACTGGATTCCTTCGGCCATGTGCGCCTCTCCGGCATCGGCGAGGCTCTGGCCAATATGATCGAGAAGAAAACCGGCTATGAGACTCGCTCCGTCAATCTGGGCCACACCCAGCGCGGCGGCGTTCCCACGGCCTACGATCGCATTCTCGGACAACGCTATGGCCTGCACGCCATCGACATGGTTCACGAGAAGAAGTGGGGCCGCATCGCCGTTCTCAAGGGCCTCGACATAACCGACATCCCCATCAAGGACGCCATCGCCACCAACCGCCGCCTCGATCAGCGCTTCTTTGACGTGATCAAGGATCTGGAAGTCAAGGTATAGAAAGTCAAGTACTAATGTGAAATCAATCACTTACCGCTGGGAGCGCCGTCAGGTATTTGCTCCGCTCCCAGCAATTCCGATTAACTCATCGAGTGACATGGACTGCCGATAATTCTTTAGTGTGGTACAATTAACTTGGTTGGAGGTGCATATGCGTACCAAGGGCAACCCAAATACATAGCATAGCGTTCAATAGAGCGAGCTTCTGTTCCATGTGAGATTCTGATGGCGTGATGCTGTTGCGTAGTAAGGCGCGATCAGATCAGCGGTAGTTTCGTGAGAGCCTTGGTTCCAGGTTCCTGAGCGTAGTTTGCATGGCGGATGTTCTACTGCTCACAAGCAAATGAAAATCTCCACCCTCTGTATTGAATTCCCGGTTTACATCCACTGGAGAGACCAGACCGCTTTCGGCGGTCTTTTCGAGTACGCGGATGCAATCCTGTTTCGCGGACTTGCTAAAGGGGACAAGGCGAGCATAGTAACAGCTTAAATTGAACAACGCGTTGCAGGTATGATCCCGGATTGGCTCGCGCTCCCAATTATCGTATTGAAGTCCTTTTTCCAGATAGTCAACCGCTTTACGCAATCTTTGTTCTTGCGTTTTCGCGGTGGTTTTTGCGGCAACCGTGTCCGCCTCAATATATGCCAGGTTGTAGTACGCGCGCAGTTGATTCTCGCGGACCGCGAGGCTTTCCTTAAAGCTGCCGCGCGCGCGATTCAGAAAACCATGTACCTCATTGTCGGCGAGTCCGGCAGAAGGACTCGATGCAGCTTTCAACTGTACGTTGTAGTATTCAAGAAAAATGTTTCCCATATCGTTGAGCAGATAGAATGCCGAGCCGATTTTAAGAATCGCCAGATTGAGCAGATATTCGGCGCGTTCCAAATCCTGCAGATAGCCCAATCCCCGCTCCCGTTCGTAGATGAATTTGGCCCAGTAAAACTGAGCTAAACGCCGCAGGTTGCGAGCGAAAACGTCAGACGGCTCATTTTCTCCGACGACCTCGTAGGGAAAGATTTGCTCGGCGGAGAGAAGCTCCTGACGGATTCTCAAGGGCATCTTGCCATAGAACCGGCGTTGCCAGTTGAAGCCCTCATCCGGACTGTGTACGGAGGAACTGGCGGCCAGAGTATTCTCCAGATTGGTCAGATTGGCATTGCCCGCGCTGCGGCGGTCCTCAAGCAGTTGGAAGACCGTGAACCGGCTTTTGACTTCGGCTAACATGCCCTCTGCCTGGTCGGAAAAACTCTTGGCGCTGAATCCGGCGGCGATGCCCTGGGCAATGGTGAACAGGCCAGAGGCCGCCAGAATCAGCCCGAGAACCCATTTGAGTTCTTCGATTCGATCTTTGAGTCCCGCGGCTGTAAGTGTCGCATCTGCCTGCGATTTGGCGGCCAGAGCGCGAATGTCGGCAACGCCAAAACACACCAGTACAAGAATGACGCCTATGAATGCTATCGGCGTCCATTTGGCGGTGGCGCGCGTGGCCTGCTGGACGAGAGGGGACGTCCATAACTTCCGGGCTTTTCCTGACATAAAAAACCTCGGGCAGTAAGATGTACTGAAGTCTAGCACTCTGGGAGCAAAATCGTCTTCTAAACTACATAGGACGGATGTGCTCTATCACCCCTACAAGCCGCAAGATTTCGACCCACTCTACGTCCTCGAAGAGATTTGCTTCGAGCCGCCTCATCGCTTTAGCCGCAGATATATGCGGTCGCTTGTCAACCGCGTCAATGCCGCGACATGGATCGCGGAAGATGCTGGTCAAATCGCAGGCTTTGCCATTGTCGTGTGGAGAGATGGGAAGCAAGGAGTCACGGCATACATTCAAACCATCGAAGTTGCCACGGAGATGCGTGGTCAGGGCGTTGGCCGTGAACTTCTCAGCCGCATTGAAAGCTCAGCGCGGCTTGCGGGCGCTTGCTTGATTTGGCTTCATGTCGAAGCAACAAATGCGGCCGCGATAAGACTCTACGAATCACAGGACTACCGTTGCGAGGGCAGGGTAGAGAATTACTACCCTCCGAACCATGCAGCGATCATCTATGTGAAACGGCTGGATTCTGCGCCAAATCAGCCGATTAGCGTAAAATAGAGGGAAAGATGTCTATCAGCAATCCTAATCTTCCCAAATCCATCCTGGCTTTAAGAGATTACTCGCTCCAGGCATTTCTTCACGACCTTCTGGCCGGAATCACGGTGGGCCTGGTCGCATTGCCGTTAGCCATGGCCTTCGGCATCGCCTCCGGAGTCACTCCGCAGGCCGGCCTTTACACCGCCGTAGTGGCAGGCTTTCTGATCTCCGCGCTGGGCGGCTCACGCACGCAGATTGGCGGCCCTACCGGCGCATTCGTAGTCATCATCGCTGGCATCGTGGCTCGCTTTGGCATGAGCGGCCTGGCCATGGTTACGTTGATGGCTGGCATTCTGCTTTTGCTGATGGGCTTCACCGGCCTGGGCGCGGCTGTACGCTTCATTCCGCGCATGGTGGTTATCGGCTTCACCAACGGCATTGCCATCCTGATCGCCTCCACCCAACTCAGGGATTTCTTCGGCCTGCGCGTTGGCGCAGTTCCCAGCGAATTTCTGCCGCGCATCCGGCTGCTGATTGAGCACTCTGCCAGCTTTAATCCCGCGGCTCTCGGGATTGGCCTGGGCACGCTGGCGATTCTACTGCTGATGCCGCGCTTCACCAAGCGCGTTCCAGCCTCAATCGTGGCGTTGCTTATCGCAACAGGGGTGTGCTTCGTCTTTCATCTGCCAGTCGAGACTATCGGCAGCCGCTTCGGGGGCATTCCGCGCGGCTTGCCGCCCTTCGCCATTCCAGATTTCCATTCCGAACACATTCTGCCGTTGATCCCCGCGGCATTTACGGTGGCGATATTGGCTGCTCTCGAAAGTATGCTCTCGGCTGTGGTGGCTGACGGCATGACCGGCGACCGGCACAACTCTAACGTGGAGCTGGTGGCGCAGGGAATAGCCAACATTGTCTCACCCATCTTCGGCGGCATTCCCGCCACCGGGGCCATTGCCCGCACCGCAACCAACATCCGCGCTGGGGCGCGCACACCGGTTTCCGGCATGATTCACGCGCTTACGCTGCTGGCGATTCTGCTGGTGGCCGCGCCACTGGCCAGTTACATCCCCATGGCCACACTGGCCGCGGTGCTTTTTGTGGTGGCCTACAACATGGGCGAATGGAACGAGATCGGCGGCATTCTGCGGCTGGATGCAACGGCGATTTCTGTCTGGGTTGTCACCTTCGCGCTTACTGTTTTTGCCGACCTTACGGTTGCGGTGTGCATCGGACTCTCGTTGGCCGCGCTGCTTTACATCTATCGCATCGCCGACACCACGACCGTCTCTGCGGTGACCGACGAGTACATCCGCGACGGCCTTTCGCACTCGCTGCAAGGACGCATTCTGCCGCCCTACGTCACACTGCTGCGCATTCATGGCCCGTTTCTCTGGGGCACTACCGAGAAACTGGTCGAGGCCACCGCAAACATCGAGGACTTTCAGCCAGTGGTCATTCTGCGGCTGCGCAATATGTCGGCTATCGACGCTACCGGCATTCACGCCATCGAGAGCTTTGCCAAGCGATTGCACGACTCAGGCCGGACACTGCTGCTCTGCGGCGCAATGGAGCAGCCCTCGAAGCTGCTTAGCGGCAGCCGCTTTCTTGATCGCATCGGAGCGGAAAACTTCATGCTCAATATTCAAGCCGCATTGGACCGCGCCAAAGAGGTCCATGCCGCCAGCCGCACGCGGAGCCGCAAGCCGCGCAATCGAACAACGTCCGCAGGGTAATCAGTACCGCCAACTGGTGAGATCCGCACCCGCGGGCGCGGTCTTCTGCATGCGGTCGAGAATTTTGGGCAGGTACATAGTGTTGTAGTGCAGACGCGAATAGGCGTTGGGCAGCGTGGGATCGCCATTCCAGCAGTGCTCTGCTCGCGGGCCGTAAGCTACTTCGCCGCCGTAGGGTGGATTCTTCGTAGTGTTCAGAAAATCTTCCATGAGATAGACGGCATCGTTGAGAAAGTAGGTGTCGTCGGAGCCGACATAGATGTGAATTTTACCCGCTAACTCAGGGCCCAGCTTCGCCCAGTCCCGCTCCAAAATCGCTTCCAGGTCGTAGTGCTCGCGCCAATATTCGGCGACTTCGTGGTGTACATCGCCGGTTACCTTGTCGAAGATGGGTTGCGGATAGCCATCCGCGCCTACCGGCCCGTAGACTGCCTGCCAAATGTCGAACTGCTCACCCGAGCGGCCATGATCGCCCAGCGCCAGTTCGTAGGCGTTGGCGTCCTCGGTGGTGATGAATGTGTGGCCCAGGTAGTCGCGCGTCGAAGGCTGCGCCACGCGTTTGTGCGCGCCTTCCAGGAAAAAGGCATTCTTGTCCTTGTAGATGTCTATGTTGGTGTAGGCGTGGAAGTCGATGGGGTCGGGGCAGGCGGCGAATGCGCCATTGTAGTGCTCCGGATAGAAGACCTGCACGGCCAGAGCCTCCCAGCCTCCGGTCGAGCCGCCGTAGACAAATCGCGACCAGCCCTGGCCGAGGCCGCGAAACTGTTTTTCAATAGCCGGAATCAGCTCTGTTTCAATGGCGTCGCCGTAAGGTCCCACGTTGGCCGAGTTCACGGCGTAGGAGTCGTCATAAAAGGGGTTGGCGTGTTGAATCTTGACGATCAGTACCCGTGGAAAGCCCGGAGCGATCCACTGCTGATAGAACTTGTAGGCCTCCTGCTGCTGGATGCGGTTGTATCCGGCCAAATGAAAGCGCTCGCTGTAGTCGGGCTTCAGGTTGGGGTCAGGCGGAGTGGTGCGGAAGTCGTTGAAATCATTCACAAAGTGGTCGTGAAAGATAATCAGCGGGAAACGCGCCGCAGGGTGTTCGTCAAAGCCCTCAGGCACCAGCACGATGGCACTCAAAAACATGGGCCGGCCCCAGAATTTGGTCAAAGCCGCACTCTGAATGCGAATGTGGCGAATGTATTTGGTGTCGGCCTGCGCGGGGATGGGCGGAATCGTCTCAGTGAGCGCGATGGAGATCGAGGCGCCGGGTTTGACGGTGACCTTCACGGGCTTGGAGTACAGATTGCCGGGCGAGATACTCCATTGCTGCCCTTCACCCTGGTCCATGTGCAGCTTGACCGTCTTGCCGTCGCCGCGATGAAAGGTCTCGTACTTGTTGAGCACGGCCTGAATGTAGTATTCGTCGGCGGGAAGGTCCTTGAGGCTGCGGATGGGATAACCCCAGGCGCTCGCGTCCACCACGGCTGTCTGGCCGGGCTGCCAGCCGTCCACGGTCAGTCCGAAGACAAGCTGCGTGCGCGGGGAGTCATCAATCTGGTTGCGCGGCTCGTCGCTGGGATCTGTGGAGAGACAAAGAAGAAGCCGCCCATCGAGGGGCTGAGCGTTAACTTCCTTGGGGAAGGTGACGGAAAACGATTGGGCAGAGAGGGCAGCGGGGAAGAGCAGTAAGAGGGTGAGGGCGATGTACTTCATGCAGGCTAGTTTATAGCGCGGCGCGCAGGCTGGTCGAGAATCATGGTCTCCCAGGTCAGATGCAAGACCTGGGAGACCCCGAAATTCAAATTACTTGTTGTCCGCCTGCGTTTTCTTGATGAATGCCGCGACACGGTCGTGCAACTGCTTGAGGCACTCGTCACGCACGTAGACCATGTGCCCGGATTCGTACCAGTCGTACTCGATGTTTTTGGCCAGCGACTGCGGAATGGGCAGGTGCTTATCCTCGTACTGGGCGGCAAAGAAGGGCGTAGCCAGGTCGTAGTAGCCGCCGTTGACCATGATCTTCAGCCGCGGATTGGTCTTGAGCGCCTCGGCCAGATCGTTGGATACATTGAGGTTAATGGGGTTGTGATCGTGCACCAGGTTCCATTGCGTGCCGCCGAAGAGCGCCTGGGAAAGGTAGGTCTGGCCCTCGCCATACTTCAGATCGCGACGCACGTAGTCGTTGAAGAGAGTGACGTAAGCAGAGGAGATGGCCGAACTTTGCGGGTCATAATCGGCGGTTTGGCTCAGCGAGTCGATGGTTGGTCCGGAGAAACGCGTGTCCAGACGGCCGGTAGTCAGATCCTGATCGTCTTGCAGGGTCTTCTCGAACTCACCGCCGAATACGCGCAGGTTGGCCTTGAGCAGGTAGGCCGCGGGCAGGCCGGTGTATTCATGCAGTTTCTCTGCAACCTGTTGCTTCTCTGTGGCGCTTAAATCCGTGCCCTGTGCCAGAGCGTGGGCATAGGGGCCCATGGCGAACTCTTCCACTTCCTTGAGGAAGGGCTCAAGAGCTGCCGGCTGTTGGGGCAGCTTTTTGTGGTACCAGGCCGTGGCCGCATAGGTGGGCAGTGCTAGTTCGTAGGGCAGGTCAACGCCAGGATTGCCGGTAGGAAAGTCGATGTCGGTGGTGAAGTTGAATATCTGCGAAAGCAGGATGATGCCGTTCAGGTCGATGTTCTTGCTATCTTCCAGAATTTTGGCCAGAACTGCGGAGCGCGTGGTGCCGTAACTCTCGCCAAATATGTACTTCGGCGAGTTCCAGCGGTTGTACTTGGTGATGAACCGGGCGATGAAGCGTGCAAAGGCGTTGGCGTCTTCATCCACGCCCCAGAAGGCCTTTTCCGCATCCTTGCCGGTCAGCCGCCCGAAGCCTGTGCCGGGCATGTCTATGAAGACCAGGTCGCTCGAGTCGAGCAGGGAGTATGCATTTTCGACAAGTTTGTAAGGCGCGGCGGGCAGGTGCTGGTCGCCGCTGGTGACTACGTGCTTGGGACCAAGCGAGCCCATGTGCAGCCAAACGGTTGAACTGCCTGGGCCACCGTTAAAGAAGAACATGACGGGGCGGTCCTCGGCCTTCGCGTCTTTCTTGAAGTATGCGACGTAAAACATACGTGCGACTGCGGTTGCGTCCTTGGGTTCCTTGGGAACGTCGAGGGCTAGCTGGCTGCCGGGCTGTGGCTTGCCATCCAGGCCCAACTGCGCGTCCTGGATGTCTGTCGAGCCTACCGTGATGGTGCCGGCGATGGCCGTGTAGGCGATCTTTTCACCCCCCACAGTGACTGTGCCTTGCGTCGTAACTTCAGCAGGTTGAGGCTTTTCGGCGGTCTTGTCGGCAGATTTGTCGGCGGCTGGCTTGGCGGCAGATTCATCGTCGGCTTTGAGCAGGGCCGGGGCAAATAACAGAGAAACCGCAAGCAGGGCTAGGGAAATGCGGGGGATGTGTGTCATTTAGGAGTCTCCTCTTAAGGGAATAGTGTGAAAGGTCAGTATAGACCGCGTTGATGCTTCATTCAGGACAAGTTTTGCCAGTCGAGGATCACTTTTCCGGAGTTTCCCGCGTGCATGGCGGCAAATCCTTCTTCAAATTGATTCCAGGCCAGGCGGTGCGTGATTACTTTGCTGATATCCAAGCCCGACTGGAGTATGACCGTCATTTTGTACCAGGTTTCGTACATCTCGCGGCCATAGATGCCGCGAATCGTGTACTGGTTAAATATCACATTGGCCCAGTCAATGGACATCTCGGAGGGAGAAGGGATGCCCAGCATGGCGACCTTTGCGCCATGGCTCAGGTTGGCCAGCAGGTCGCGAAAGGCATGGGGGTTGCCGGACATCTCCATGCCCACATCGAAGCCTTCCTGCATACCAAGTTTTTTCTGCACGTCTTGCAGTGATGTATCGCGGGGATTGACGGCCTCAGTGACGTGAGCGGCATTTTTCGCCAGTTCCAGCCGATAGGGATTCAGATCTGTAATCACAACCTTACGCGCGCCGGCGTGCTTGGCAACCGCAGCCGCCATGATTCCAATTGGCCCCGCGCCAGTGATCAATACATCCTCTCCCAGCACAGGAAAAGCCAAAGCCGTATGCACCGCATTGCCAAAGGGATCAAATATGGCCGCGATTTCCAGCGGAATATCGGCCGCATGGTGCCATATGTTGGTCATAGGAAGGACGATATACTCCGCGAAAGCGCCGGCGCGACTGACTCCGACTCCTTGCGTGTGCGCACAAAGATGCCGCCTGCCGGCCATGCAGTTGCGGCAGCGTCCGCATACAACATGACCCTCTCCGCTTACCCGGTCGCCAATCTGGAAGCCGGTGACATTCGAGCCGACCTCAACAATTTCGCCGACAAACTCATGGCCAATCACCAACGGAACGGGAATCGTCTGCTGCGCCCAACTGTCCCACTCATAGATGTGCAGGTCTGTGCCGCAAATTGACGTCAACTGAACGCGGATCTTCACATCGTTGATGCCTGTTTGCGGCTCCTCAACATCTTCAATCCACAAACCACGCTCGGCGCGGGACTTAACAAGAGCTTTCATCTCATTCTCCCTTCACATAATCAAGGATATATACGGTGGCGGGCTGAAGTATCACCTCGTAAGAAAAATGGGTAATGGGGCAGCATAGCGCCTGGATATGAGTGTATATCTAAGGCAACCTTCAACTGGCAAAAATGGGTACATCGCAAATGGCCTTAGTTGCAATGGGAAGTTTGCTCCATAGCCCGGTTGCGGGTGTGGGAGCTACGGTTGAAAAATCGAGTTGGAGACGGTCAGGTTAAACCATGGTTCCTTCTGAGATGCCCTTGCGCAGCTTCGCGGCCAGACCGGCGTTGAACTTGCGCAGCATCTTTGGAATCAGAAACAGGTCAACTAGGACCCAGAGCGATAAAGCGAACCTCATCAGATAATCAGCGTACTCGCCGATGTCCCCGTCCGAGTTTTGATACATCGATGACACCCAAGCTTGGACAAATAATGTCAGCATGAAAAATCCAAACATCAGATAGCCGGACCGGGTTCGCCCCAGATAGAGGCGATGGATTCCTAGTCCGCCGAATAGCAACGCCAGCACATAAGCCTTAACCATCGACTTCTTGTTTCGATCATATGCGTCGTTGAGCGCTCGCTGCTGCGACCAATTGAGTTCCTGTTCTGTCTCTTGTTCCGGCATACTGTACCTTCACAAATCGATTCGGATCACTACTTTTGCACCTTGTCGAAGGGCTGCTTTTCGGTGATTCTAGGCCGGTTCTCGGCTTGTAGCTCTTTGGACACCTGCTCCACTTCACGGAAGACGCGCAGCAGGTTGCCACCCAGAATCTTGCGGCAATCCTCGGCCGAGTAGCCGCGAGCCATCAGGGCCTCGGTGATCTTGGGCAGATCGGCGGCTGAGTCGATGCCTTGGGGAAGCTGGCCGCTGATGCCGTCAAAGTCCGAGCCCAGGCCCACGTGGTCCACTCCGGCAACCTTGGCGATGTGGTCGATGTGGTCTATGAGCACGGAGAGCGGCGGACGGGGGATGCGGTCGCCGTATTGGCGCTGGAGCTTCTCGATCTCGTCGTAGGGAATCGGCTTGCCTTCCGCGATGGCCTTGTCCTTGAGCGCCTGGACGGCCTTTTTCATCTCTGGTTCCAGAGCTTTGGAGGCGTCGCGATAGGCCTGCGAGAGGAATCCGGAGTAGAAATTGACCTGAATGACGCCGCCTTTGGAGTTGGGACCGCCGTAGCGGGCTACGGCGCGCAGCATATCGTCTGTCATGTTTCTGGGAGCGTCGCAGAGGGCGCGCGCCGAGGAGTGGGAGGCGATGACAGGCGCGCGGCTGATGTTCAGCGTGCGATAGAAGGTGCGGTCGGAGACGTGCGAGACATCCACCATCATGCCCAGCCGATTCATCTCGTAAACCACGTCTTTGCCAAATTCGGTCAGGCCCTCTTTGGTGTGCGGCACGGATGTGTCGTCGATGTCGCCGGAACTGTCGGCCCAGCCGTTGGAGTTTGTCCAGGTGAGGGTCATGTAGCGCACGCCGAGCGCATAGTACTGGCGCAGGAGCGGGATGGAGTTTTCAATGGAGTGGCCGCCCTCGATACCCATGAGCACAGCCATCTTGTGGTTACGATGGGCCAGCTCGATGCCGGCCGGTGTGGTGACGAACTCCAGCTTGTCATGGTGCCGGGCCACCTGCTGCTTGACGGAGTCGATCAAATCCATAGTTCGGCCGGCGTATAGCCCCTTGTATTTCTCTGGATCGACCCAGATGGAGAAGAATTCGGCGCCCAGATTGCCTTTCATCGCGGATTCCAGATTGAGCTGGCCGCCGTTCAGCGGGTCGCCCATGTCAAAGTGTTCATCTACAAAGCGTTGCGGGGTATCGGCGTGGGTATCGATGACCAGGGCGGAGCGATGAAGCCCTTCGGGCGTTTGCGTTTTGGCTGGCATATTGTGGGCCGGATGAGTTGGGGTTTGGGCGCATAGTAGCGCCGGGAGGGCGGCGAGCAGAAGAGTGAGAGAGAGTTTGGCACGAGACATAGGCTTGGGATGAGTGTATACCGGAAGAGCGTAAAACAGGGAATAGGGACTAGTTGTGGTGTATCAACAGGTTGTTCCTCGTCAAGCCGGACCGGCTGATGGGA
>CAZFMB010000065.1:0-22222 GCA_964520005.1 uncultured Occallatibacter sp. | reverse complement strand
GATTCCCGCCCACCTGATCATGGGCATCACCCACTGGAATCCCATCCCCAGCATGATCGCGCTCGGCGCCGCCTTTGTACTGGTGCCTGCGGCCATGTGGCCTTCGGTTCCACTGGTGGTAGAAGAGAAACGCGTGGGCACGGCCTTCGGTCTGATGACGGCCATCCAGAATTTAGGCCTCGCGCTATTTCCCTACTTGAATGGCAAGCTGCGCGATGTTACCGGAACTTATACCGCGACCCAGATCATGTTCGCGAGTCTAGGTGGGGTAGGGCTCATCTTCGCCTTGCTATTGCTGCGGTCGGATAAGCGGCATGGCAACGTATTGGAGCAAGGGAAAAAACAGGAGAGCTAACATCCGCCCGATGCGGTGTGAAGCCTTCATACTTATGCTATGCTCGTCTTCAGGAGTAATTCGCCATGCCAATCACTCTCTGCGAAAAGCGAACGGTCAGTCTGCCCAGTGAGCAGGGACGCTATATTGACAAATTAGTGGATTCCGGTGCTTATGCTTCGGCCAGCGAGGTGGTGCGTGCCGGTTTGCGTGCGCTGGAAGAAAGAGATGCCGCCGTGGAGCGTTGGTTACGGACGGAGGTAGTGCAGGCCTACGACGAACTGGATGCGGACCCAGGCCGCGCAATTCCGGCTAGCCAGGTCTTCACGGAACTTCGGAAGTACATTGCCGACAAAATCGCCGCCCAGCAGTGACCTACCGCGTCGCATTTACGCGCCGCGCTCAAGCCGATCTGCACGGACTCTTCGACTATCTCGCGGACCGCTTCGTCTTTACCAATGCCCAGCGTTATGTGGAACAGATCGAGGAGACCTGTCTAAGTCTAGGCACGATGCCTAACCGGGGAACGGAGCGTTCGGACTTGAGACCGGGGTTGCGGATCATGGGATTCCGGCGCAGGGTCACGATTGCCTTCCGCGTGAAGGGAGACTCGGTGAGCATCCTGCGCATTCTATACGGTGGCCGAAGCGTCGAAGTTGCCTTCACGCGAGGCGAAGAATGAGCAGTCGCTACGACCTTGCCCTGCGCTCTTCGTACGACGGGACACAGTACACAGGATTACCGGCGCATGGATGCGGCCTTCCCGGCATCTCTGTGGAAGTATTGGAAGATGTGCGAAAGACATCCTGATGACAGTGTCAGCAACTCCATACGTTTCTCAGGCGAGATCGGCGGGATCTGGACGACATTAAACCCTGAAACCGCCAACGGATACTGTTCTAACAGCAGCCTCATCGACGCTTTGGCTATCCAATCATCCTTGTCCTTGGTCAATCGGTCCCACTCCGCGGGGTTCCGGTTCATGCCCTGCTGAAAGCCCATAGCCCAGTCACCCCCATCTGGATAGCCCTCATCATCCAAGGCGAAGAGGGGCACATACGGCTTGCCAGCCAACATTGCCGCGGCAATCACATTCCAATGGCGAAGCATCAGCATGCTGAGTTCTTTTGCATCGACGAGATCGCAACTGGCACTATCCTCATCATCCAGGTCCGCTCCCAAAACATCCGAAAAGTCTGCCCGCGCCGGCTCTTTACCGGGACCACAGACCAGTGCGCAGAAAAATCCGTCCAGTGCATCCAGCGCCATGGCGTTCGGGCTGACGCGCCTCAGCAGCACTTTCAGTCGAGCAATATCGGCTTCCGTCAAAGATGTCATCAGATCGTTCACGTCGATTCGTTCCCTCTTTCTATTTTTGCTACCGGATTCACTGCCCCGCATACCAGCTTCCCCTACCGCGGCGGCTCCATGTTGTAGAGGAACCATGCCCGCAACTCCAGGTACGGCCCGTGAAAATCCCTGGGCAGTGGCGGGTAATTCGAGCCGGTCAGAGCGCCCCACGCCGCGCGGTCCAGAGCTACGTCGCCCGAGCTACCCTCTAGGGTCATGCTGCCGTCCATCAGCCGCCCATTAGGCAGAACCTTGAAGCGGATCACGAGTTGCCCGGACTTCAAAATCGGTGGGTTCACCTCGTCCGGAATCAGCGGGTCCCAGGTCCGTTCCGTCTCCCAATGCCAGCGCGCCAGCCAGCTCGTGAAGTCCACGCCCTGTGTGTCAGAGAGTACCTCGATGCCGCCTGTGCCCGCGCCGGGGTGCATCGACAGCCTGCCGCCCGGCAAATTGCTATCGCCCGTGCCGTGGCTCCGCGCGCCTTTCATCGCTTCGCGCAATTGGTCGGCGGGATTTTGCGAGCCTAGGGCAAAGTTGGGCTTGGATGGCACCGCCGCCGGTCGAGGCGCCTCCAGCTGCGATTGCTGGCTGGGCGGTGGGGGCGGCGGCGCAACTGGTGCTGCGGGCTTGGGCGCCGCCTCCGCGGCTGGCGGCGACTCCCGCTTCATCGCCTCCATCGTCTCTTTGTCAATCAAAGGCGGCTTGGTCAGCGGCTTGACCGCCAATTTGGGCGGCAATGTAAACGGCGTATCCAGATAAGTAAAATCCTTGTGCGTCTGGAGCTTATTCCGGTCAACCACCAGGGGCACCTTGAAAATGTATTTGGGAATCCAGGTCACCGCCGAAAGTAACGCCAGGTGCAAGAGAATAGCCAGCCAGAAGCCTTCGCGCAGACGCGCCCAGCGCCGCTCGTCCTCCAGCTCGGTGATCATCTGCAGCAGTTCGTGGGTATCGTAATCTATCCAGCGCGAACCGCGAACCACCGGAGACGCGGACTCCTCAGGCCGCAGTTCCTCGACTTGTTCCGGCGCGCCCGGATCAAGCTTGGCTCCCGCGGGCCCATTGGGCTCGTTCACATCGCTTGGCTCTATCTCGGTGGGCATTCGTTCTTGTGGAGCCTCCTTGGGCTACATACGCCCATCGCTCCATTTTGAGTCCTTTCTTTCTATTCTCTCATCCAGGCCAAAGCCCTGCCCATCGCCCCGGCCCGTACAATGGTCCTATACTAAGACGGATTTGTGGGCGGAAGGGGACCCTGTTTGAAGCAGTTTATTCTTCGATGGATCGCAAAGTGGAAGTATGTCGCCCTTTTTCTGGCTAAATTCGGCATTTGGGGAGTGGGCGCAGCCGCCATGCTCGACTCCTCTACCATCCCCATCCCCATGGACCTGATCCTGGCCGGTTACGTCTGGGCCGATAAAAGCCATTTCTGGCTCTATTGCCTGCTGGCCGCTCTGGGTTCAGCCATCGGCGGTCTGCTGCCCTACGGCCTGGGCCGCGCCGGCGGCGAACTCTTCCTGCTCAAGCGCGTAAACCGCGAGCGCTACGAGAAGATGCGCGCCCGCTTCGAGCGCCAGGAGTTCCTGGCCATGATGATTCCCTCCATGCTCCCCCCGCCCACTCCCTGGAAGGCCTGCGTCTTTGCCGCCGGCGTCTTCGAAATGAGAATTGTCCCCTTCATGCTGGCCGTCTTCTCTGGCCGCATGGTTCGCTGGCTGGTGCTCTCCCTTCTGGTGCTCTTCTTCGGCCCCAGAATTGTCGAGCTGGTAGCCCACCACGGACTGACCCTGCTGGCCGTCGTAGGCGGGCTGGCGGTGATTGGCTTTGCAGTGTGGTGGATGCGCAATATGCGCACCGGCAAGCTGGAATACTAACTATAAGTAGGCGGGTGCCTGTACAACGTCTTGACTTTCTACAGGCACCTACAGCCGGGGGCACCCACAGCGTGGTTTGGAATGGCCAGCGAGACCGGGGCCACCCGCCGAGCGGATCTCTCTGTGTAGACAGGCGGGCCAAGGGTTATCAATTGGACAAGTGGGCAATGACTCACCCGAGACCCAATTATGTTTCCGTGTTGAATCGCGCTTCATGTCCTTCAATTTCCATCTAAGAGCTGAAATGATGAAATGATTTGGCTAATTTCCTTTGAGTGACCAAGCTCAACCCTATACTGGAGAACCCATTCGATGGCCTGTTCCGTAGCACCGACGACCACCGATGTCAGTCCGCGCTCGCTCGGAATGCCCCACCTTGGCGTGCCGACTGGCCCATCATCTCGGCCAGATTCAAGCGCCCATTTTCCTCGAACGACGTTTGTCAGTTCACCAACTGGCTGCGTCGTTACCTCCGATTCCTTTTCCATCCAGCATAGTTTGTTCAGGTCATGCTTTCGCTCGTCTACACTGTAAGGCGCTTCGGGCCCACCTATCGGTCCGGTGGAAATTGTTAACCATCCTGGACTACCTATTCGCGTGAAGCCTGCATCGATTGGTCGGTGTGTCTTCGTCGAGACCTTCCATGCGAGTGGCAACGTGATCTTGTATCCGCCCTTAGGAGACTCGTATACCCAGGTCCGTTGAATAGATTCGTGCTTTGAATCAACCGTGCCAAGAGTTGAGGTCTGATGTGAAAGCAGCAAACTTGCGGTTTCGGGATATCCTCGTCGAGTGGCCCAACTTGATGCAGTAATTCCGTTCTTACTGGCCAAAAGTGGGTCGGCACCATGCGAGAGCAATATTCGTACTGTCGAAGTCTTTCCCCGATAAGCCGCCGAAATGAGTGCAGTCTCGCCGAATTGGGTCGTTGCATTCACATCTGCACCATGATTGATTAGTTCGATAACTATCGCATCGTGACCCTCTTGGGCCGCCGAGTGAAGGGCGCGATACGAAACCTTGTATAATGCGATGTTTGGGTCCGCCCCAGCCTCTAGAAGGGCCCGGACCACCATAAGATGGCCACGTTTGGCCGCGATCATCAATGCTGTGCCGCCCGCGTCATTTCTTGAGTTAAGGTCAACGTGATGTGAAATGTGTTTCAGCACTTTTTCATAACGACCCTCAGCAGCATCGTCGTGAAATCTCATTTTTTTGCTGAACAAGAACATTTCACGTATCACCTTGGTACCAAGTGCGGTGGTCCCAGTTGTTAGGACATTTTTCTGCGATTTCTAAGTTGTAGGATCTGTTTTCTGTTTGGCTGCCGGAGGATCTGGCAGACGGTTGAAGTTGACCCGGTCGGCGATGTTGCCATTACCCCTGTATCGATTGACCGACAGAACCACATTATCGCATTTTGAAGTCGGTCGGTGAAGCGGCGGCGTGCACTGTTGGAGAGCAACTCGCCAAGGAATAGGCAGGTGGCCACAATCTCGGTGATAATTCCAAACCACACAGAGGGTGCCCCAGGTCTCGCTTCTGAGACCTGGAAATGTAAAAAATCTACTTCCCGGCCAGCGCCACCTGCGCCTGCGCCAAAACCTCAACCCTGCCGGTAGCCGAAGGCCGCCGCCCGGACGGCCAGTCCCCGCCGCACCAGCACCGGAAGCCCAAAGGCCAACCCAGCCACGATGGCCGTTGATACTAGATCATTGCGATAGAACGGTAGACCCGCCGCCATGCACATGCCCAGCCCGCCCAGCGTGCGCGGATACATCCAGCCACTGGCCCACACCGCATAATTCGAGACCAGGAAAAACGAGGTCGGCCCCAGCACCACGCCCGCCGCCACCCGCACAAAGGTTGTCCGAGCGTGCAGCAGAATCAGCCCGAGAATCATGGCCATCCCGTACCACGCCCATGTGGCCGCGTAGAGTTGCCAGTGAAAGGCGTAGTGATAGATGTAAACGGTGAGCACGTAGTCGGTAGCCATCAGCGCGGCCAGCGGCGCCAGCATCTCCCGCCACGGCCGCCGTGCGCCAAAGTACAGCAGAGCGCCGCCCACCGCGGTAAAGTTCATCCACCCGGCATGGGGCAGCAAACGGCTCAACACGGCAACCAGCAACAGAAGATATGCGGGCATGGACACCTCGGCGTCTCAGATTTCCGGTCTCTCCCAAGGGGAGGAAGAACCCGGCAGAAGTAACGACACTCATTCCATTCTGCGTGTCGCGCCCCGCTGGGTCAACCTTGAATCTTTACACCATGAACAAATCTTTTCACCTGGGCAATGCCGCTTTACTTCTGCTCCCGTCCGTTCATCGCCTCGCCTGCCTCGTCGCGCCCATCCACGATATAAACCCAGCCGCTCAGGGGCTTTCTGCCGGAACTTCTGCCCGCGCCTAAATACGAGTATGCATAGCGCAAATCAGTAAACTCGACGGTCGTCCACTCGCGGTTGCGTGGCAACTTCGGCGGCTTCATCCCCGGCGCTTCTTCATGGCCCACGTCGCGCACCACCGCCCATGTGCCCCAGTCCATGTATACCTGCCCCAGCAGCGTGCGTTTGGCTGCCTCTGTGGCCGCGGTCGCCGTCGGCTTGTAGATCACGTCCCGGCGCGGGTCGCTCTCAATCTCCCCGCTCAGCGTATTGATCTCGGCAGTCTGGTAATACTCCTCCGTCTCCAAAATCGCGTGCCAGCGAAAAACATTCACGGGATAAGGCTCCAACGCCATGCGCTTCACCGCGGCCGTCGCGATCTGCGTGTTTTCCGCCATCGTCCGCGCCCGTCCCTGCTCCGCCCAGCGCCAGCCCCACAGCAAAACCATCCCCGTCAGCGCGAAGATCGCCCATCCCCGCCCGCGAAATTGTTTCTTCTTTACGCCCATCTCGGTATCGGCCAGTCCCAGAAGCCAGGGCATCACCAGCGCCACAATAAGCAGCGTCCACAGCACCGGCTCAGCAATAAAAACAAGGTTCCCCGCATACCAGCGCGGATTGAATGGGTAGAACGGTCGCAGCCCGTAATTATTCGTCCAGTCCAGCAGCAGGTGGCTCAGCGCCGAAATCACCGCCGTCAAATAAAGCCAGCCCCAGTGAACCGCCGGCGGAGCATTTGCATTTTGATTGAGCGCGTTAGCTTTATGGGATCGTCGCCTCTCCCGCCAGCGATCAAAAATCCAAACCATCCCCACCACCGCCGCCGCCACCACCGGCACGGCAATGAACGTGTGCGTAATTCCGCGATGATGCTTCAGCTCCTCCACCGGCCCCGCCAGCCCCCAAAGCACGTCAATGTCGGCAGCCTCAGCGGCCAGCACGGCCGCCAGAGTGGCATAAGCCGTCTTGCGGTTCAGCCCCGCCCGCCCAATACACGCTCCGGTCAAAAAATGAGTGACAGGTTCCATAGCTCTCTGCCAACCATACTACCCTGCCCCGCCACATATAATTCTCCCCATGGGCGAAACTTACAACCTTCCATTTTTCACGGCTCAAAGCCCTGACGAGAAACGCATTCCCGAACTGCGCCGCGAACTGCGCCGCCACGAGTACCTGTACTACGTCAGCGATTCTCCGGAAATCAGCGATGTCGAGTACGACGCGCTGATGAACGAGCTCAAGCAGCTCGAAGCCGCGCACCCCGAGTTCGTAACCCCCGACTCGCCCACCCAGCGCGTCGGCGGCAAGCCGACCGAGGGCTTTCGCAAAGTGGCGCACTCACGGCCCATGCTCAGCCTGGATAACGCTTACTCGCCCGAGGAACTGGCTGCCTGGGACCACCGTGTGCGTGCCTTGGCGCAGCCGAGGCATGGCAAGGCTGTGGAGTTCGACGAAAAGTCAACCGGCGACGACTGGCCGCAGGTCATTGCTGAGTTTGACGAGGAGATGCGCATAGCGGCGCAACCGCTGCCGATAGACTATATGGCCGAACTCAAGATGGACGGACTGAGCGTGGCGCTGCGTTATGAACCAGTTGAGAACGGCAGCGCGCGCTTCGCCATCGGAATTACTCGCGGCGACGGCCAGACTGGTGAAGATGTCACCACCAACATTCGCACCATCCACAGCGTGCCGCTGACCGTCTCCGCGGTCCAACTAGCAGCCGCCGGTCTTCCGCCCGCCTTTGAAGTCCGCGGAGAGGTGGTCATGCCCCAAAAAGCTTTCGTCCGCCTGAATGAGGAGCGCGAGCAGCAGGGCCTTGCTCTGGCCGTCAATCCCCGCAACGCCGCAGCGGGAACTCTGCGCACCCTTGATCCAAGCGTCGTCGCCCAACGTAGCTTGGATTTTTATGCCTACTTCCTGCTTGTCGAGGGCGAGTACTGGCCGCAAGGCCAACGGGCTACCCTCAATGCACTGGCTACTCTTGGCTTCCGCGTTAATCCCAGACACGAACTAGTCACGTCAATCGAGGAAATGACCAGGTTTATCGATCAAACTGAAGCAGATCGCTCCTCACTCGGCTACGAGATCGACGGTGTAGTCCTCAAGGTCGACGCATACGAAACACAACGGCGCCTCGGTTTTACCGGCCGCGCCCCGCGCTGGGCCATCGCCTACAAATTCGCCGCCCGCTCCGGCATCACGCAGGTCAACTCTATCACCGTGCAGGTGGGCCGCACCGGCAAGCTCACGCCGGTCGCCGAACTAACGCCGGTCTTTATCGGCGGCACCACCGTCAGCCGCGCCACGCTCCACAACGCCGACTTCATCGAGCGCCTCGGCCTTAAGCTAGGCGACTGGGTGAGCGTCGAGCGCGGCGGCGACGTAATCCCCAAAGTCGTTGAAGTCCTGGAAGACGCCGACCATCCGCGCGGAAAGCAGCCTTTTGTTTTTCCGTCGGAATGTCCTGAGTGCCTGAGCGCCGTAGTCCGCACCAAAGGCGAAGTAGACTTCCGCTGCGTCAACGCTGATTGCCCGGCCAAGCTGCGCGAGAGCTTGCTCCACTTTGCCTCCCGCGGAGTCATGAACATCGAGGGCCTGGGCAAAGCAGTGGTGCAGCAATTGCTGGAGCACAACCTAGTCCACAGCGTCGCCGATCTCTACTCATTGACCGAGGAGCAGTTGACAAGCCTCGACCGTTTAGCGAGGAGATCTGCGCGTATGCTGCTTGAAGAGATCGATCGCTCGAAGAAGGCCGGCCTCGCCCGCGTCCTGATGGGCCTGGGAATTCGCTTTGTCGGCGAGCGCACCGCGGAATTATTGGCAGAAGAATTCGGCTCCATCGACGCTCTCCGCGCGGCCTCCGCCGAAGAGCTGGAACGCGTCGAAGAAGTCGGCCCGCGCATCTCCCAGGCCATTCTGGAATTCTTCGCGCAGCCGGCCAACCTGGCTCTGATCCAAAGCTTGAAAAATGCCGGCGTAGAGATGACAGCGGAAAAGAAGCAGCGTTCCGCCCAATTGGCGGGCCTCACCTTTGTACTCACCGGCACGCTGCCCACGCTCACTCGTGACGAGGCCAAGGCAAAGATCGAGGCCGCGGGCGGCAAAACCGCCGCATCCGTCAGCAAAAAAACCAGCTACGTAGTGGCCGGCGACGAGGCCGGTTCCAAGCTCGACAAGGCGCGCGAACTCAAAGTCCCTGTCCTGGATGAGGCCGGGCTGCTGGCGCTGCTCAACGCCGCGCCTTTCACAAATTGACTCCCGCTCAATCCCCGCGTGAATGCGGAGTTCCGGAATCACGCATAGGTTGCCTCGTAGTGCGCATAAAAGGAGTGATGGCCAGAAGAATCAGCAACAAATCAAACCACATGGTAGCCTCACTTTCTCATCTCATCGGCGATAATCTTCAGCGCCTGCGGGCGGACAGCCCCGGATGCCGCTCGACGGTTCGTAATTCTCGTTCCCGCTCGCGCTCCCGCTCCCAGGCCGCGGCGCGCCAGTTGCGCGAGGCATAGCGGGGTGACTCGTTGACGGCCACCGCGGCCTCTTCGTCGCGCGCCTTTAACGGCAAGGCGACCAATTCCATCTGCATCCGCAAAGGAGGCCGCGCGGTTGATATAGGCGCGGGCGCGGCAATCAGCTTCGATGAGGCTGCAATCTCTTTGGCCGCCGCAACTTGGGTAGTCTCAACCGTGGTCAGGCTGGTGTCGTTCCTCGCGGCCGGCACGATCAACTCGTCGTCCTCATCAATTTGCGCCCCACGTGGTAAGCGCGACGTCAATGTCCTGGCCAGAAAATCGTCCACCAGCTTGTGCAGGCAGGTTTGTCCGCACAAATGCTTCGATCCCGGGCGCAGACGGTTGCGCGAGTTCCACCCGCTCACCCGCAGTTCCTCTCCCTGGTCGTAGGCCACAAACCAGTGGTTGGTCTGCTTTTTCTCCGTACCGCAGATATCGCACGATATCGCCTGTCGGATCACCCGGTTTCCCCCTATCGAACATGTCTTTCGCGGCTTGGCCGTTTCACTTCTTTCCCTTCGACCCATGCGGCAGACAACCTCAAAATGCCGCAATCCGCGCAGACGAACCCCATGGAGTTCCCTGGAGCTGCACACCTCTATTTCATCGAACATACCGTGCAATCAGTGAGAAAAGAACAGACAGATTCCTTGATTGGAGCAAATAAGAACAGCAGAACGCGGAATTGTCCTGAATCGGAACGCGCCGGCAGTTTCTATTGAAATAAATAGGAATGAAAATTATAAAATATACCCTATTCTTGCCATCGATACGACTTCAATGGACACAAAATCGGACACGCCTTCAACCACCAGTAAATGAATAGCTGAATCATCCATTCCCACACGAGGCTGAAGATACACAAGTATCTTGTTGATTCTCTGGCGCTGCTACGGCTTTTGTGGCCGCGGCGCAAAGTAGCCCAGGCGTGTGCGCACTATATAGCTCCGGTCATGGCAGTAGAGATAAATGGGACGAAACGCGCCATCCTCCTTGAAGTCGGCTGGAGTGTAAATCAGCGCATACTGGCTGCGCAATGCTTCTTCGATGTCGTGAAAGCTGTTGGACATCTCCTCCACCGTAGGAGGAAAGAACACCTGTCCGCCGGTTTCCGTGGCCATCTGGGTCAACACCTGGTCGCCCTTGCCGCGGCTGGGCGTCCAATTGGTGCTGATGGCGTAGATGATGGTGTCTGCCCGCTGGCACATCTTGATGGCTTCTTCCTTGTAGACATGGCTTACGTTGTCTTCGCCATCGGAAATCAGCACCATGGCCTTGCGCACCGGCTCCGGGCCGCGCTCGCTGATCAGCTTGTCGCGGCAGGCGGTGTAAACGGCATCGTACATCGCCGTGCCGCCACCGGGGCGCAGCCGGTTCACGCCCGTCTCCAGGCCGTCAAGATTGTTGGTCCAGTCCTGTGTCACTGTGGGAGTCACGTCGAAGCCCATCACGAAGGCGCGGTCGCTTTTAGCCTTGAGAATCTCCAGCAGAAACTCAATCGCCGACTGCTGCTCAAACTGGAAGCGTGAGCGAATCGAGGTGCTGGCGTCAATCACAATACCCACCCGCAACGGTAGATTGATCTGCTGGTGGAAGCTTTTCACATGAGCCGGCGCCTTGCGGTCGTCCAGCAGCGCAAAGTCGCTTTGATGCAAGTTGGGAATATAATGCCCATGCTTATCCGTCACGGTGAAAATGAGGTTGACCTCATTCACATTCATCCGGATGATGGTGGGCACAGCTTCCTGTCCAGCTTGTCCTTCTTGTCCAGCTTGTCCAGCTTGTCCAGGTTGTCCTGTGGGTTGCGCCGATGGCTGCGGAGGAGCAGCCTGTGCAGGCGCGGGCTGCATAGTCTGAGTAGGCGCCGGTTGGCCGGCCTGCGGGTTTCCGGTTGCCGGCGAAGTAGCGGGTTGTTGCGCATACAAGGCGGCTGAAACACACGCCACCGCAAACACAAATCCTGATAGCTTTCTGGTCATAGCTCTTTCATTTTATCAAGAGCGCCCGGTCTCTGCGCCAGGCCTGCGCAACTCATCCCCGCAATTCATTTCCGGGGCGGGCCCTCTTCCAGCCGGCTTAAAAACGCCTCCAGCTCAGCGGGCAGCGGCGCTTCCAGTTGCAGCAGCTTCCCCGTCCGGGGGTGCGGAAACTCCAGGCTAGCCGCGTGCAAAAAGTTTCGCCCCAGCCTTAGCCTCTCCGGCTCCGCCTTCCGCCGCGCCGCCTTGGAGGTCGCTGCCTGCGAGGCCGCCTGGTCGGTCAACTGCCCCGAGCCGCCATAAAGTGTGTCGCCCACTACCGGGTGGCCAATCGACGACATATGCACCCGGATCTGATGCGTCCGGCCCGTCTCAATCCGCACCCGCACCAGTGTGAACTTGCCGAAGCGGTTCACCAGCCGCCTCGCCACCTCGTAATGTGTAACGGCGGTGCGCGCGTCGCCTAGCGGTTTCGTCGTCATCCGTGTGCGCCGCTGCGGGTCCCGGCCCACGCTGGCATTGATGGTGCCCTTGGCCCGCTCCACTGCTCCCTGCACCAGCGCAATGTACGTTTTTTTAATCTGCCGGCTCGCGAACAACTCAGCCAAAGCAGCATGAGCACGGTCGTTCTTGGCCACCACAATCAGCCCGCTGGTCTCCTTGTCCAGCCGATGCACGATCCCCGGCCGCAGATCGCCGCCCGTCGACGAAAGCGCCTTGAATCTATAAAGCAGCGCGTTGACCAGTGTTCCGCGATTCCGCGCGTCCTCGCTCTGCCCCGACCCGGCGTGGACCATCATCCCCGCCGGCTTGTTCACCACCGCCAGGTCCGCGTCCTCGTAAATCACGTCCAGCGGAATCTCTTCGGCCATGGCCCTGAGCGGCGCCGGATGCGGCTCGCCGGTAATGTCGATCCGTTCGCCCCCGCGCAGCTTCAGCGAAGCCTTCTCGCGCTTGTCGTTCACCAGCACATCGCCCTGCTCCATCAGCAGTTGCACACGCGACCGGCTCACGCCCTCCAGTGCGACAGCCAGAAACTGGTCCAGCCGCTGCCCCTTAGCTTCCGTCGGCACTTCAATGGTGCGTAATTCAGCCATGAACCGCCTCATCCTTTGCTCGTGGCCTATTACGTTCCAGCATCACCAACCCACCAACCACGACCATCGCCACTGCTGCCGCTTGCGGCCCATCCAGTACCCCGCCAAGCAGTGCGCCGCGTCCTTCAGTGTCGCGCCATAACTCAGTGACAAAAACCACCACGCCAGCACCCATCAAAAATAACCCAGCAACATCGCCCGCCTGCCGCCGATACGGCAACCAGACCAGCAAAAAAATCGCCAGCGCAAGAAATCCCAACGCCGCGTATGCCTGCACCGGATGCAGCGCAACGTCCAGCGGCGCGCCGCTCCACAACGCAGCCAGTGGATGGGTATACGTAACAGCCCAGCGCGCCGCGATTCCCGTCCCGGCCTCAACCCCATATCCCGATCCGGCCAACAACGCGCCCAGTTGTTCGATGGCCAGCCCCAAAGCCACCGGCGCGGCCAGCGCATCGGCCGTGGACCCGAGCGGCATCCCTTGCCCTCGTCCATACAATACCGCGGCCACCATCGCAACCAGCACTCCGAAACCGGCCAGCAGCGGATGATGAATCATGGCCAACCCCATTAGCCACATCGGGTGTACTCGCAACTCATTCCAGTTAAGCGCCACCAGCAGCAGCCGCGAGCCCGCCAGCGCCGCAAACAGCGCCACCACGCACAGATTCCACATCGCCCTGCCGTCGAGTCCCGCAACACGCGCCGTGCGCTGCGCCATCCACAAAGCCAGCAACACGCCCAGCGCCGCCAAAGCGCCATAAGATGGAATCAGAATCGAACCGAGATGGAAGAGAACTGGATGCACCAGTGTCAGAATACGGCAAGCGGATCAGTTACGCTGCGTTTGCCGCATGTGGCGGGAAAGTAGAATCCGGCCCACGGGGCCGTGGGTAATGCGCTGGTGAACCCTTCCTAGGAAGGTGGAGCTCTCCGCGGTTCATTAGGCATTCCGGACTGGCGGACACGGCACACAGAACCGATTGTCGAGTTGAGCCCCTGTTCACGAATGTTGGTTCAACCAGCGTTAATCGCCCACCTGCTTTGCAGGCCGGTTTCTAGTGTGAATAGTAGGAGCCCACCCATAAAAATGCAAGTCTTGCGCGCCATAGCCGCGATGTGCTATCGTTTGCCCCGCCGCTTTTGGGAATCAATCGCCCAAAAGAGCCTCTGCATTCTTAAATGTGTGAAGAGTATGTGCTTGAGCACCTAAGGGAATGCCGGCTTCGCGGCGTGAATTTCTATAGAAGTTCCTGAATAAGTAAACTCTGGCCTGCTAGCCCGTCTTCCGCTCATCCTCCAGCACTTCGTCCAGCATTCCGCGCAGGCTTGCGGCGCGCGCATGAGCCTGTTGCGCATCGCCGCCGCCAGCTTGTTCCGCCCGCGACAGCTCATCGGCAAGATTCAGCGCCGCCAGCACGGCCACGCGCAGCGAATCCGCCGTGCGCCCTTGTGCGGCCACCGCCCGCATCCGCGCATCCACCAACTCGGCCAGGCCGCGTATGTATTCCTCATCCTCGCCAGAAAGGTGATAGAGCTGGTCATAAATTTCCACTGTTACGCAGCCGGCCGGTTTGCCGGATTTTTCCTGAGCCACGACTGGCCTCACAATTCCAGCGCGTCCAGTTGCGCCAGCAGCTTCTCCACGCGCTGCCGCACATGACCGCGCTCCGTGCGCAGCGTCTGGATTTCTGTCTCCAACCGCTCCAACAGCGGCGCATGTTGGCTAATCTGGGCTTCCGCCGCGTTGGCGCGCTCCTCGGCAGCGGCGCGTGCCTGACGCTCCTGCTTCACCAGGTTCACCGTGCGTTGAATCCGCTCTTCAAGCGCGGAAAACTCATCCACGCTCAATGTCAACGCGCCTGATTCAACATTCGATTCCGTCGCATCAGCATTATGTTCATGGCGCTGCTCATCCGCCCGCTCTTCCGATTGCGCTTCTTCCGCAACATCCGACTTCCACATCATCTCCGACATCGAAAACCTCCATGCGAATACAGCTTACCCGTGCAAGTATAACGCCAGCTGAACCTGTTTACCGCCTAACTTCGCAACCGCGCCCCAACTTTGCCAACAGCCTTAACCACTCGCGCCTGAAACTCCTGCAACTCTTCCTCGCGCAGTGTGCGATCCGCCGCTTGAAACGTCGTTCCCAGCAGCAGCGCATACTCGTCCTTGCCTAGCTTGGCGTCGTGAAAGACCTCGCGCGCCCGCCACTCCACCAACTCGGGAATACGCAATTCGGACACTGCCTGATCGATCTTCTCCCACGCGATGCTTTCATCCAAAACCAGCGAAAAATCGCGCCGCACCGGCTGGAAGCGTGAAATCTCCCGCGCCACCGGCTGCCGCAGCGCCAACTTGTACAGCCGGTCCAAATAAATTTCTCCCACCAGCACCGGCTCCTTCAGCTTGCGTTCGGCAGCCACGCGCGGATGCAGTTGCCCAAACCAACCCACGGTCACGCCGTCCGCAACCACCCGCGCCGCGCGATACGGATGCAGCCACTCCGGCGTCAGACCGGCCTCAGCTTCAAAGCGATCGAAATTCACTGCTCGCGTCTGGAACCGCTCCAGAACCTGCTCCACCACGCCCTTTACATCTTGGAATTCTATGGCCCGCGTCGCGTGCAGCGCGGATTGCTCCGCCAAACTGCCCGCCGCGCCAAACGAAAGCGATGGCCGCTCCTCCACCTTCTCCGTGCTTCCGCTGAAGACCGTGCCCACTTCAAACAGCCGCACATCGCTCACGTCGCGGTTCAGGTTGCCGGCAATCATCGCCAGCATACCCGGCACCAGCGACGGCCGCAGCACGCCCGCCTCATCGCTCAACGGATTGCCCAGCGGAACAGAAATCTTCGGCTGCGGCTCCGTCAGCGCGGCCTCGGCCGGCGAGCAGAAGGTACTGCCAATTGCCTCGTGGAAACCCGCCGCGAGCAGCGTCCGCCGCACCTCGGCTTCCTTCTCCGCCCACGGCAGCGCGCGCACTCCTTCGCCAAACGCCGGCAGCGTATTGGCAAAACGGTTGTACCCGTAAACCCGCGCCACCTCTTCAATCAGGTCGATCTCCCGCTCCAGATCCAGCCGCCAACTCGGCAATGTCACCATCCACGCTGACTCGCTGACTTGCTGACCCGCTGACTCGCTGACTCGCTGACTCGCCAGCCCACATCCCAGCGCCTTCAGCACACCCTCCACCATCGCCGCTGTAATTCCCTCCGCATCCTCCGTCGCGCCCAGAATCCGGCCCACCTCGCTCAACTTGAGCTCCACCGGCTTGCGCTTGGCCGTCCGCGCCTCCATCGCAGGCACGCGCACATCTACCAGCTCGCCCTCCAGCCAGCCTCCATTCGCCAGCAGAATCTTGCTCACCAGCGCCGATGCCACAGGCCCAGCCTCGAAGTCGGCCCCGCGCTCAAATCTGTGGCTCGCGTCGGTGTGCAGCCCGTGCCGACGCGCCGTCTTGCGCACCGCCATCGGATCAAACCACGCCGCCTCCACCAGCACATTTTTCGTCTCCGCCGTTATCATCGTCTCCCAGCCGCCCATCACCCCGGCCAGGCCCACCGCTTTTTTGTGATCGGCCACCACCAGATCCTCGGCCTCCAGCACGCGCTCCACGCCATCCAGCGTCTTCAGCTTCTCGCCTTTTTTCGCGCGCCGCACCACAATCCCGCCCTCCAGCTTGTCCAGATCGAAGACGTGTGTCGGCTGCCCCATCGCAATCCATGCAAAGTTCGTCGCATCCACGGCGTTAGAAATGCATTTCTGCTCCAGCAACGAAAAGTAAGAAGAAACCTCCGCGCCCGCAAACCAATCCCGCGACTCGCCCATCTTCACATCGCGCAGCACCCGCGCCGTGAACCGCCCGCAACCATCCTCCGCCTCAATCTTCACCGCATACGGAGCCGCCGCCTTCTTCGCCTTCGGCAAGGCAACATCCAACTCCGCCAGCTTCAGCCCATAAATCGCCGCCGCCTCCCGCGCCACGCCATAGTGATTCATCGCATCCACGCGATTGGTGGTGATGTCCATTTCGTAAAGCGAGCCATTCCCCGTGCCAAGGTCATAGATGCCCTCGACAGCAATCCCGCGCAACGTCAAATCCTCGGCAAGCCGCGCATCGTCCACCGGCAATCCCGGCAAATACGCCCTAAGCCATTTCGTCAATATCTTCATGCGAACTGCCCCAAAAATCTCATATCCCCCGCAAAGAAACTCCCAATCTCGCTGATCCCATACTTCATCATGGCGATGCGTTCAACTCCCATGCCAAAGGCGAATCCCGAGATGCGTTTAGGATCGTACAAAGGCTGTTTTTCTTGGGCAAACGCAAACACCGCCGGGTCCACCATCCCGCAGCCCAGCAGTTCAATCCATCCCGACTGCTTGCACTTCCTGCACCCCTTCCCTCCGCAAAAAATGCAGCTGATCTGCACGTCGGCTGACGGCTCCGTAAACGGGAAGAACGATGGAAAAAAACGCGTCTTCACCGCCGAGCCAAACAGCGCCTTCATGGCGTGGTCCAGCGTCCCCTTCAAATCGCTGAAGGTAATATTCGTGTCCACGCACAACCCCTCCACCTGGTGAAAAATCGGCGAGTGCGTCGCGTCCGCCGCGTCGTTCCTGTGCACCTTCCCAGGAATCACAATCCGCACCGGCGGCGGCTGCGACTCCATCGTCCGCATCTGCACCGGCGATGTATGTGTCCGCATCAGCAGCCGATCCCGCTGTTGCCTCCGCTCCTGCCCCGCCACCACCAGCGTGTCCTGCGTGTCCCGCGCCGGATGGTCCGGCGGAAAATTCATGCACTCGAAGTTGTAGTAGTCGCTCTCCACCTCCGGCCCCACGCCCACCGAGTAGCCCAGCGCCGCAAACACCCCCACAATCTCATTCATCGTGCGCGTAATCGGATGCTCCGCCCCCGCCAGCCGCCGCGTTCCCGGCAGAGTGATGTCGATAGCCTCGGCATCCAACTTCCGGGTGTCAAACGAGCGGATCTCACGGAGTTCTTGAACGACCGATGCCGGAATCCCTGCCTTAATTACCTTACTCGGATCAAGTTGAATCTCAACTTCCTGCTTAAGAGCGTTAAATGCAAACCCCAAATGCTTTTTAAACTCAGGCGGGCATGCCGATATCCAGCGTTCGCTGATCTGTTTCAGAATGCCGGCTTTCCGCCCGAGCCACTGGACTCTGCATTGCTCAAGCTCCCCAGCATTCTTTATTTGCGCGATTTCGTCACCGAGGATCTTAGAGAGGTGTTGTACAGCCTCATTTATCGACTGCTCGGAGTATTCGGGTAAGTCGGGAATTTCAATTCTCGTCATTCCTCGGCTTCCATCAGGTTGCCCCAACATAGCTCCCTCCTTGCCCAGCGCGGCCTTATCAAATGCCGTCAAATTTGGAATCTCGATGTTCATATGCGTATATCAAAGGATAAATCACTTGCCCTTGCAGCTCAGTGATCAAAGTAAGTTATGAATAATCAGTATTACGCCGGAATCGCCAGTCGCATCACCTGCGTATGCGGTTCGGGAATCGGCAGTCCATCCTCGCGTAACCCCTCAATGTGAAATTCGATGCCTTCACGCAGCAGTTGCTCCGTCTCGGCGAAGGTCGCGCCCGCCACGCCCAGCCCAGGCAGGTCTGGAGCATAGGCGCTCCAGCCGTTCGATGTTTGCTCAAAAACCGCCGCGTATTCCTTCATTTCAATCCCTCTTTTCAGTATCCCACTCCCTTTTGCAGATAATTTCGGTCTTTACGCGCACAATCAAATCAAGGAACCCAACATGACAGATGCTATTCAATCCATCCCCGCCCCCTTCGAAGCGGACGAACCCATCGCCGCCGCCGCAAACCCCGCCGTCGCCCGCTGCCTGAACGCTTGGGCAAGCACCAATAAGGCAGAACGTGCAAAAGGCAAAAGCAAGTGCGATGCCTCTGAGGAAGCCGGCCATGCCTACCTCAACGCCATGCCGCCGCTTTCCGGGTCAGAAAACATCACCGATTTCATTGCCTGTGTCGCTCATGCCATGACTGCCCAAATAATCTCGCCTTTTATGAGCACCAAGCTCCTCTACGCCGCCCAGGTCGCCCACATGTCAAACCGCGGCCATTCCAAGCCTCAAAAACAAGAGCCTGAGGGGAATACCCCACCCCCCATATACCCCCAGGAGGTATAAATTTCCCTTGAAACTTTGCAGATTATTTTTAACCCGTTTGGAATCAATGCCTGTGGAAATTCTTCAGCCCAAAATTCTCCCACATCGTGAGATTTGGCCTCTGAAAAACGCCGAAAAATCCGTTTTTTTACCCGAAAAAGACTCCGAAGCATCGCTCCAGAGTTATTTTGCAGAAACCAAACCGCTGTCCCACTCGCCGCGCTCGCGCATCGCGGCGATCTCCTGCCGAGCCATCTCCTGGGCGCGCACGTAATCCGGCTTGGCCACGCGGTTCAGAGGCATCTGTCCGGCTTCGACGATGATCCAGTGACGCGGCCGCATATATGATGCCAGCGAGCGCGCATGACGATCCAGTTCCTTGCTGTTCACTTCCACTCCGGGCCGCTTCTCCACAACGGCCACGACGGCTTCGGAGACGACCTCATGCGCCACGCCAACCACCACGCAGTTAGCCACCTTTTCCGACAGCGTGCAGATATGCCGTTCCACATCGCCGGGAAATATCTGGTAGCCGAAGGACTTGATCACCCATTTTTCGCGCCCGGTCAGATGCAATCCCTTGGCATCCCTGAAGCCGAGATCGCCGGTATATAAATAGCCGTCGCGCGAGATTGCCCGCGCGGTGGCCACGGGATCGTTGACATAGCCAAGAAAGGTCTGCGGCCCGCGAAAGCACAGATGGCCAATCTCGCCGGAGGGCAGCTCATCGCCGGCGTTGCCATCCTCGCGCATAGGCTGGCGAATGGTGCATGGATAAACAGGCATATCGACGCCAAGCCCAGCGAGAATCGTCTCCTGTTTGGAAGAATTCAGGTCCGCCACATTCGCCTGAATATAGGTGCAGAAACCGGCGGCCTCAGTGAGTCCAAGTCCGGTGCCGATCACCGGTGCCATGCCTGCCAACTGCTCCATGAACGGTCGCGAAACCGAATGTCCGCCATAGGCGGCAAATTTCAAACTGGAGAGATCATGGCCAGCATACTCCTTCAACATCCACTCCAGGTTGTACATGGCGGGAATCTGAGCCAGAATCTCCACTCGATGCCGCGCAATGGCGCGCAACGAACGGCCGGCGTCGAAGATCTCCACGAGGACCGCTGTGCCTCCACCGAAGAACGTGCTCATCATCGCCTCGGTCTGTCCGCCTACATGAGATGCAGGCAAATTGACCAGCGTGCGCGTGCCGCGGTCACCGCCAAAAAATGCGCCGCAGATGCACATATTCTGCACCGTGATGTTGCGGTGCGAAAGCAGGGCCGGCTTGGGCGAGCCGGTTGAGCCGGTGGTAAAGATGACCAGCGCGCCATCGTTTTCGTTCACGGTAATTTTTGCAAGGAGGTCAGAATCGACATCGATCGCGTCGCTGCTCGCCGCCTCGGCAATCGATGTATAGGATCGTGTGCCTTCAATCGCCTCCTCCGAGTCCATCGCGATGAAATGCTGGATCCATTTGCACTGAGCTTGAATGGCGCGCCATAGCGGGCGAAGATCGAGCGATGCTTTCACACCCAAGGCGGCAAAACCTCGTGGTCGGAGGATTTCAATTGCACGAATTATCTCGGCAGGGGACATGCGGAGATCCAGCGGCGCAACGATCACGCCGATTTTGAAGCAGCTGTATTCCAGCAAAACGTGATCAACGGTAAGCGGCAGCAAGGTGACCAGGAAATCGCCCTTGGCGAAGCCCAGGTGCAACAATTCTCCCGCCATCGCCGTAGTAATACGATCGAATTCGCCCCACGTGACAGCGCGCTCGCTCTCCGCGCTGATCATGGCAGCGGCCTCCGGCTTGGCCTTGGCCCATCTCGCCAACACTCCGTGTAACAGATGACGGTCGGCAAAAACGCTTGCGTAATCGTCGAGGGTAAATTGAGGCACGTCCATAGGTTCACTCGGTCCTGTTCCTGAACCAGTCGAACATTCGCAGCAGCGCGCGTCAAGGGCCGGATTCAGTGGCCTTGGATGTGCCAATTATCAGACAAAGCCGCATCCACTCAGGCACTCTGGAACCAGGCTGAAACCGCTTACACTGGAGTTGCTCTGGATTCTCCGCGCACTCCTTGATCCGTCGGCCTTCTTCATCGCATTCGTGCTGGCGGTGCTCAATTCGAGCGCAGCCAACGGCTCGCCGACCTCTTCGGCACAGCCATGGAAGAATGCCGCAAACCGCTTCTCTCAGGTTAGAGTTTTAATCCCCGCTTCCAAAGATTTTTTTATTTTGCTGGGTCGCCCCTTTGAGGATAAAATCGCGGCCATAGCCAAATGTGGCTGAGCGAGGGGGAATATGAGCAATACAGTAGTTGAATCCGGAGCCCAGGCATCCGGCCTTTCCCAGTGGCAGCGCGTAGCGAATACCTTCACAGCGCCGGCGAAGACCTTTGAGGACATCAAGCGCGGCAACCGAAGCTGGTGGATGCCGCTGATCATCATGGCGTTGGTTAGCTACATATTTTTTGCGGCCGTCTTCGTCAAGATCGGCATGCAGAAGGTGGTAGATAACCAAATCAAGCTCGATCCGAAGACGGAAGAGCGATTGGCGCAAGTGCCTGTGGAGCAGCGCGAAATGCAGTTGAAGATCTCTGTGTATATAACGGAGGGTATTTTCATCGCCCAACCTGCCTTATTGCTGGCGGGAGTGGCACTCATGTCGCTCGGGCTGTGGGGCACCATTAACTTTGTCTTCGGAGGAAAGGCTACCTTCAGCAACATCTTTACCGTATGGATGTATGCCGGTCTGCCGGGAATCATAAAAGCATTACTGGGTACCGTGGTCATCTTTGCGATTGAGCCAGACACATTCAATGTCAAAAACTTTGCTCCCACCAATTTGGCGGCCTTTGTCTATCCCAATGCGGCGGAGGCCAACAAGGCACTCTATGCCTTGATGAGTTCGCTGGATGTGATTACGATCTGGACACTGGTGCTGCTAGCGATCGGAACGGCGATTGTAGCGGGCGTCAAGCGCAACTCCGGCTACATCGCGGTCTTTGGATGGTGGGCGATCTTTGTGCTTTTCGGTGTGGGCATAGCAGCAATCACCGGATGATCCATGGATTCATGGTCTATATGAAAACAACAGCGCGAATCTGGATACGATTCGCGCTGTTGTTGTTTTGACTGATCACCGTTCACTGATCACTGTCAGCTGCCTCACTCCGTCCAGCGCCGCATAATCAGCGAGGCGTTAATGCCGCCAAAGCCAAAGGAATTCGACAGGGCAATATCGAAGCTGTGGGCGATGGCCTTGTTGGGCACATAGTCCAGGCGGCATTCCGGATCGACGTTTTCCAGGTTGATAGTGGGTGGCAGCATCTGATGCTGGAGCGATAGCACTGTGATGCCTGCTTCCAGCCCGCCCGCGCCGCCCAGCAAGTGGCCGTGCATGGATTTTGTGCCGCTCACCTTGAGCTTGTGACTGAGCGCGTGCTCGCCAAAGACCGCCTCGATGGCTTGCGATTCATTGCCGTCGCCAGCCGGGGTCGCGGTGGCGTGGGCGTTGATGTAGC
>CAZFMB010000064.1:0-22296 GCA_964520005.1 uncultured Occallatibacter sp. | reverse complement strand
TGCCACCGAAGCCGCTATGAACTCACGTCGATTCATTGTCATCTCCTATCTCCTTGGGTCCTGATTGGCCCGTTGATTCACTAACCGTTCGATTTGGACGCGAACCATTTCAACAAGAAAAATACCACAGAGGCCGATAGGACGATTTTCCACTCCCTTCTTTTTCAGATTTTGCCGTTTCGATCTGCTTGCATTCCAACCCTGGAACCGTGAGAATTCAAGATGCCGGAAGAAATCAAGCAACGCAAAGGGATGAAGATGAAAACGAGAATCGATCTTGCAATTATGTTCGCGGTGGCGCTGACTATGACCGGCGCCGCGTTGACGACGGCGGCCCAGACCGGGGCGGCGGGCAATGCTGCTCCGTCCAGGCCGCAAGGCCCGTGTGACATCTATGCTGCCGCTGGCGTCCCCTGCGTGGCCGCCCACAGTACGACGCGCGCGCTATACGCCTCCTACAACGGCCCGCTCTATCAGGTTCTGCGCCAGTCGGACGGCAAGGTTCTCGACATAAGCGTCATTCAGCCCTCCGCCATGGATTCCGGCGGCTATGCCGACGCATCGGCGCAGGATGCCTTCTGCGCCAACACGTACTGCTGGATCAGCAAAATCTATGACCAATCCGGCAAGCATAACGACCTGACCCAGGCACCCCGCGGCGGATTCAGCGGACCCGCGCTGGGCGGCTTTAACAACCTCCCAATCGCCGATATGGCGCCCGTTACGATCATGGGCCACAAGGCCTACGGCGTATTCATCGAGCCGGGCATGGGCTTGCGCCAGGACGATGCGAAGGGCACAGCGGTCGACGATCAGGCCGAGGGGCAGTATTGGGTCATCAACGGCCTGCATTTCAACTCCGGCTGCTGCTTCGACTACGGCAACGCCGAGATCGACAGCCGCGACGACGACAATGGCACCATGGAAACCGCCTACTTCGGCGACGCCCCCTGGTGGTATCACGGAAACCCGCCCGGCCCGTGGGTGATGACCGACCAGGAGAACAATCTCGTCGGCTGCGTCAACTCGGATGGCACCAATCTTTGCAAAACCCTGCCGAATATACCCTGGCGATTTGTGACCGCGATGGCCAAGGGCGAGCCGCATCACTGGACCTCGATGGGCGGCGACGCGCAGCGGGGTGCGCTGCAAGTGATGTTTGACGGCGGGCGCGTCAACGGTACTTACGATCCGATGCGCAAGCAGGGAGCCATCCTGCTGGGCAACGGCGGGGATAACAGCAATGGCCCGCAGGGCACATTCTATGAAGGCGCGCTGACCGCAGCGGGCACATTCCCGTCGGACGCCACCGACCAACTGGTGCAGGCCAACATAGTGGCCGCCGGCTATGGCGTGCCGCGGCTGAGCATTGCGCCGATGCCGGCAACGGCCACTCCGCCTGGAGTGCAGACTTTCTCGCCGGGCTCCACGCAGGAGACCACCGTCGCATTTACGAATACCACCGGGAGGGCTGCGAAGGGCGTCAAGTTGAGCATTTCTGTACCAAGCAATCAGTGGAAAGCCGTTGTCTCCGGCGTTACCGCGACGTCGAAGACCTTCGCTGACCCGGTTGCGCCGGGAGCTACAGTTAGCGCAACTTTCAAGATTACATCGGGCCCGGCGGCTTTCAACGGCGACCTGGTTGGCCGCGCTACGTGGACGGACTCGGCCAGCGGCGCGAAGCAATCCGAGACAGCGGTCGAAAAGGTGCGCAACGTCAGCCCGGTCAAGATCAATGAGTTCCGCATCTCTTCTGGTTCGCCCAGCAACCCAACAGATTCGTTCATCGAGCTTTACAATGCCGGCTCTCAGAGCGTGGATATCTCCAACTGGAGCCTCACCGAACGCCCATCCCAACAGGCCTTCATGGCCCCCATCAAGGTTCCTGCCGGAACCAAACTCGCTACTCACGGTTTCTACCTGTTCGGCTTGGCAAACTCCGGACTCGTGCTTCCGGCCACTCCTACAGCTTCCACGATCTATCTCCGCAGCATCGAGGGAATGAAGGTTGGCGATGAGATAACAATCGGCGACGGCGCGCGCACTGAGACCAGAAAAATCGCCTCCATCGGCACAGCCGCCCCCGTGCCCACAACCGTCTGGCAACCACTTCCCGACGGCCCGGTGATTGCCATTCCCGCTGGCTCAAAGAACCTCCCCGTCACCAGCACGGCGGGCTTCACCGTTGGCCAGAAGATCGCCATCGGAGGAGTCATGGGCAAAGCTAGACTGAAAGGCGACGATTCGACGCTGCGTTCCGTGACCGGCAAACTGAATGAGTATGAGATGGTCACCGTGAAGGCTGTCGGCAAGCCGGGCACACAAGCCTACCTTGCCGCGGACGCGCCCGCCGGCGCCGCCAGCATCCAGGTAACCTCGGTCGGCGATATATCGGTCGGAGACAAGATCAGGCTGGACATCGACAGCGTTGGCCATGGAATAGAAACCGTGACCGTGACGCGCGTCGGCAGCAAGGCGAATAAGACCAATCTTGCAGACACGGTGAACGTGGGCGCGACTTCGATCAAGGTCCGCCGCGCAGAGGGCTTTGACGCCGGCGACAAGATCACGATTGGCACCCCCGCGAACAAAGAAATCGTGACCGTTACGGCGGTCGGCGGCGGAGGTCCGAATGGCGCCGTCATCGAGTTCACGCCGGCGCTCACCAGGGCGCACATTCGCGACGAGTGGGTAGTATCTCCGGGCACGGGCCTCGACCTGGCCGCTCCACTCATGTTCAACCATTCCGCCAATCTTCCCTTCAGTGATCGCGGAACGGGCATCAGCTTTACTCCGGCCACCATCTACGACCACTACAGCAACGATCCCGTCCAGCCTGCGGGAACAGGCATCACCCTCGACAAGCCTCTTTCCGGCTCATACGGGATCAATGCCGTTGTGCGCGACATTGCCGTCACTACCGCCGGCTATCAGGGAACTCCCGCGCCCAATCAGTGGTTTGGCGGTCCTGAACTTGCCTCCAAGGTTCCGTACTTTGGCCGCATTATCACGGTCCGAGAGGGCAGCATGGTTCTGCGCGACGCCGCAGGCCTGGTCGTTGACAGCCTCAACTACGGCGGACTCGTCGACCCATGGGCCGCTGTAGGATACCAAGCTGTTTCCGGGATAGGAAAGAGTGGCTGTTTCGCACCCGCGCCTGGCGCGAATGCGGGCAATGATCCGCTCACTTCTGCTCGGGCTACCACCGCCAGCACGGGCCGCTTCCCGGACGGCGCTGACAGCGATAGCAACTGCGCCGATTTCCTGACCCAGGCCACCGCTACGCTATCAGCAGCCTCGGCAGCCGGAGCCACCAACATCAAGGTCACCAGCGTGGAGGGCTTTGACTTGGGCCAGACGGTTCGGATTGATGTGGGCGACAACTTCGAAAGTGCTGTCATCGCGACGGTAGGCACCGCCGGAGCCACCACAGTCCGCGTCGCCACCGACACAAATGCGACCGTAATCCCTGTCGCCAGCGTGACGGGCTTCACTGAGGGTCAGACCATCGCAATCGATAGCGGCGCGAACTCGGAAACTGCGGTGATCGCCTCCATCCGGCCGTGGGGCCCTCCCTCCATCGCCGTCAATGCGCCGCTCACTCATACGCATGGAACTGGCGCACAGGTCTCCGGTACCGGCATCACGTTCACCTCCGCATTGACTCATGCGCATGCCATTGGAGCGCAGGTCACCGACGATGTTCCCACGCCCGGCGCGCCTAACCGGTATCACAGGAGAACTTATTGAGGATGTGCCTCGCAATAATTCCATCCAGATAAGACGATGGTCATCTCTTGAACACGAAGACAGTTTGGCTCATTGCGATGATCTGAACGTCTCCAGCAACACCTTTGAATGAGCAATTCCGATTCTGAATGCTGTCGTCATGGCACTTGAGAATGAGGGCTTTCCTGTCAGGATTAACAGGGAAGCCAAGCAATCCAGCGCTGCCATCTTCGGCCAAGAGATTCGCTTTGACCTGGTCGAGAAGCGCCTCATCCTCTGCCGTGAGAGAAGTGTTCACATTGTTAAATATTTATCAGACCCGGTTTCCAGATGGAGCTGCCGAGCGAGGGTCAAGCTGACAGATGCGCTTGGCGCCGGGGTCGGCTAAGGGGCCTGGAGCTCTGGTTTCTCCGGTGACCGTGCCGAGCATATCGTTGTCGATATGATTGAACACACTCACCGTTGGGAACGGCTGGCTGCTGCTTATCGTCAGCTCCAGGCAGTCAGGATCAAAGTCAATCTGCATGTCGCCCAAAGCTCCGTGTTTGTCCCAGCCATGCGCGTCGCGCCAGGCCGGCAGGTCGAGGTACTGCTTCGATTCGGAATTGAAATACCCTAGAAATTCGCGCTGCATGGAGACATAGAGGTTGCCGTCGGCTTCGTTGTGTTGGTTGAGGAACACGATGGCTGACTTGCCGCAACCGGTGAAGATGTTGTTATAGATATTGTTCTCCTGAGCGGTTCCGCTGCCCGCACGATCTTCGCGCACGATGGCAAAAACACCGGAGTTATCGCAGCGGCCAATCAGATTTTGGGCGATGGTCAGACGATCACTGGCATTGATGAAAACGCCAGATCCCGCGCAGCCTCTCTGGCCGGGCGTGCCCGGTTCGGCGTTGCGGACGTTCCAAATGACATTGTTGTCGATCTGGTTCAGTTTGAGGTTCATTTCCATATGAACGGCGGCGCTTACGGTGAGGACGTCGGCGAAGACGTTACTGGTGATGCGGCAGTTCTCGTCGCCGCTGTCGAACCAGACCGCGTTGGCGTGGCGGATATGGCGGATCACATTGCGGCGGAAGAGCATGTTTTGGGCACGATGGAACTTGACTGCGCCGGCTTCCCATGCGCGTTCCGCGTCTGCCCAGCCGCACCACTCGATGAGATTGTCTTCAACGAGGGTGTTTTGGGTTCCCATGCCGGCGAGACCTTCGACGCCGCAGTAGCGAATGGTGTTACCGCGGATGATCTGAGATGCCCCGGCTTTTGGCGTGGGACCGCCATTCCAGTCGCCGTTGCCGATATCGAGGCCGGCGCCGTTGGCCCATTCGATGGTGTTGCCCTCGATGATCCAGTGATTGCCTCCACCGGTAGAAACGATGCCGCGCTGCGGAACCGGGTAACCGTTGCCGGCGTGCTGGAAGGTGATTCCCTTGACGCGGATGAACGCAAGACCTTTTTGCGCGGGGGCGAAGGCTTGCTCGCGGGTGGTGACTTCGATCATGTGCTCTGCGGGAGTGCCAGCAGACAGACGGATGTGAACGGCGCATCCCGAGTTTTCGACCCAGAACCTGGCATCCGGAGAGCCGCCGATTTCCTGCATGATGGGACCGCCGCGTGCGCGAGCAGGCAGGCCGGTGAGAGGCATGGGCGCACCTGGAGGCGGAGGGCCGGGCAAGCGCGCGCTGGCCAGTTCGCGTAGCTGCTCCATCGGCTCCAGGGGTTTGCCGTCCACAAAAACCAATCCACGCCGGCGGAAATAGGGACCCATGTCAACCGATTTTGTGTCGAGCCAGGAGCGATCACCTGGCGCGCTGGCCAGGCCGAAGGGGTTGTAGGCGTCGGGGAAGATCGAGCCGTTGAGTTCGTGTTGCCAGGCGATCTGGCTTTCACCCTGGCCGGCTGGGCCTCCACCGCCGAACCGACGGATCGGGATGGGCTCCTGTTGCCAACCATCTTTGAGGATTTCAGAGCCTCTGACGAAAACTTTTGCCCCTGGGGCGGCTTCATAACTGATCATCTGAGCCGGACCCGTGCCGCCGCGCACCGGGCGGACGCACTCGCGGTAGATGCCGGAGGCGATGACCACGCGTTCGCCGGGCTGGAGGATCTTAGCAGCTTTGTTGATGGTGCGGAAGGGCCGCTCGCTGGTACCCGGTCCATTATCGTTGGCCCTGGCGGAGTTATTGTCCACGTAATAGGTCTTTGAAAATTTCAGCGGCTGTTCCCAGGAGACATACTCGGCGCCGTCGGGCAGGCGCGATTCCGTTGACGCAGCCTTGTGATTGGGTTGGGCTGCATCAGTGGCGGCATCTTGCTGAGCTTGGCCGAAGTCGCTTCCACCGAAACTAACCATTGCCCCCGCGCCTGCCGCATACAGGAGAAAGCGCCGGCGATTTATGGGTTGGCTGGGAATTCCATTCTCAGATACGTTTAGATTTGAGAGGAGTTGCTTTTGCCCTAATTTCATACTTGACACATTAAGTTAAGATACTTGCGAAAGTAAAGAGATCAAGGTTGAGTAATTCTTATTCGCACGTTCCGGACCTATACAGGAAGCTGGACTCGCCAAGGGCGGCCAGCACGGACTGACACTTCATCCAAAGGCAAAGCATGTAGATGCCGAATCGGCTGCGCAGACCAAATTCGGAACAAGCTGTTGATGCACCATACTAAGCACCACGTCCGGCCCTCAGGTATCGAGAAGATATCTTGAAGGAATAGTTGTTTTTCCCCTTCAAATTTATCGATTTAATAGATGTAATATCGAGTCATGAACACCACCATTGATGAATGGGAAATCCTGCACGCCGTCGTCCAGTTAGGCGGCTTCGCGCAAGCGGCGGAACAGCTCAACCGCTCTCAATCGACGATCAGCTACGCTATCGCTCGGCTACAGGATCAGCTCGGGATAACACTCTTTGAGCAAAAGGGCAGAAAAGCACATTTGACCGAAGCAGGACGCTTGCTGCTGGCCGACGCCGAACCCCACCTGACTGGGTTTCACCAGCTTGAGCAGCGAGCTCGTTCACTTGCCTCTGGCGGAGAATCCGAGATTCGAGTGTCGGTAGATGCCATATTTCCCAACGAACGGCTTTTCGCCGCACTGACGGAGTTTGCCCGGAGCTATCCCTATGTCCACTTGAAGCTGCGCCAAACTACCTTCCTCTCCGCGGATACCGAGTTCTCCGCGCAAAATGCTCATCTCTGCGTCGCAGGGCTGATGTCGCGCGAGTATTTCGTTAAACCTATTCTCGATATCCGGATGCTCGCGGTTGCCCACCGGAAACATCCACTCCATTCGCTGAAAAGGGAGGTCTCCCGAATCGATATGATGCAGCACATGCTAGTGATTGTTGAAGGAACAGGGGCTGACAACACGAAGAGTCAACCGCGCAGCCCCGCTCAACGCTTTCTGCCAGTCAGCTCGATCGAGGCTGCGATTGATGCCGTTCGGAGCGGGCTCTGTTTCGGTTGGCTGCCGGTGTACAGAATTCAGCCCTGCCTGGATAGTGCAGAATTTGTCCCGCTCCGTATGCCGGTTGGCGGCACGAGGGAGGTTCGCCTCAATCTAGTTTGCGAAGATTCGAATTATGGCAGCAAGGAAGTATCTGCCCTTGCCGAATTGCTCGGAAGGAATCGAGAATTGGAAGTCATCTAGGCGCGTTAGGGCTGCGTTTCTTCCATTGCCCGCGTCTTGCTGCGTGAAACCACCTACCCCGCCGTGAGGCCACCGTCTACAGGAATCGCAGCTCCGTTGATAAACGCGGCCTCGTCGCTCGCCAGGTAGACCAATGCGTTGGCGACGTCTGTTGCGCTGGCGAGCCTTCCGAGAGGCACTTCGCCAAGCCTTTCCGCGCGGCGCTCGGGAACCTTGAGCATGGCCTGCACTAAGGGGGTATCCACCGTGCTGGGGTGGATGGAGTTGCAGCGGATATTGTCCTTCGCGTATCGCACCGCCACCGATTTCGTGAGCAGGGTTAGCGCGCCTTTGGTTGTCGTATAGGCTTCGTTGGTGTACCTGTGGCCAACCAGCCCGCAGATTGAAGACATATTGAGAATGACCCCGCCGCCCGCGGCCTTCATGATCGGCAGGGAGTGCTTGATGCCGAGAAACGGTCCCTTGACGTTTACCGCCATCATGGCGTCGAGGGACTCCACCGGCATTTCCTCGATATTTTTTCTGACATTGATGCCCGCGTTGTTGACTAGGATGTCGAGGCGTCCGGTCTTTCCGAGCACGGCGGAAAGCGCGGCCTTCCAGCTTTCCTCCAAAGTGACGTCGAGTGAGATGAAGACCGCTCCCATGGACGCGGCCGTCTTTTCTCCCTCCGCGCAGTTCGTGTCGCAGACGAAGACCGAGGCGCCTTCCTCGCGAAATCTTCGGGCGATCTCCGCGCCGATTCCTCCCGCGGCGCCCGTGATCAGGGCGGTCTTGCCGGAAAGACGCATGGCGCTCACTTCGCGCCTCCCTTGCGGACCTTGATCCCGGCAAGTTTTTCGTAAAACTGAATGAGACCGCCGTGGTCTTCAGACTGCTTGCCGTCAACCTTGAGGGCCTGCATCATCTCCATGACCTGGCTGGTGAGCGGAATAGGAACGCCTGTTTCGTGCGCCGTATCGAGGGCGTTTTGCAGGTCCTTGATGTGCAGCTCGATTCTGAATCCGGGCTTGTAGTTTCCATCAAGGACCATGGGAGCCTTGGCGTTGAGAACGGTGCTTCCCGCAAGGCCTCCCTTGATGGCATTGAAGACCCGCTCGGGATCTACTCCAGACTTTGTTGCGAGGACGAAGGCCTCTGACATGGCGGCGATATTCAGCGCGACGATAATCTGGTTGGCGAGCTTGGTCACGTTGCCCGCGCCGATCTCTCCGCAGAGAACCGCGCTGCCACCCATCTTCAGCAACACGTCCTTCACCTTTTCGAAAATGGCTTCCTTGCCGCCGACCATGATGGCCAGCGTTCCGTCGATGGCTTTGGGCTCGCCGCCGGAGACCGGGGCGTCGAGCATCTCGATTCCCTTGCTGGCGAGCGCGGCGGCTACCTCGCGACTCACCAGCGGTGCAATGGAACTCATGTCGACGAGCACGCTGCCTGGCTTGGCCCCTTCGATCACGCTGTTCTTCCCCAATACCGCCGTCTTTACGTGAGGTGAATTGGGCAGCATGGTGATGATGAGCTCGTTCCGCGAGGCCACGTCCTTGGGAGACTCACCCGCCGTTGCGCCAGCTTGAACCAGTTCCTTCACAGACGCATCGACAATGTCATATACGACGAGCTTGTGGCCCGCCTTGAGGAGGTTTTTCGCCATGGGCTTGCCCATGATGCCCAGTCCGATGAAGCCAATGTTCATTTCTTCCTCCCTTTTAATAGCGTTCTTACGGCCTGTGAAACGGCCTCCGTGGTGAGCCCGAAGTGCTTGAGCAGATCGTCATAGCGCGCCGCCGATATGCCGAAGCAATCAGGGACGCCGACAAACTCCACAGGCGCGTGAGCGACTCCTCGAAGCGCCTCCACCACAGCGGAACCGAGCCCGCCAATCACGGTATGCTCCTCGGCCGTAACGATGGCGTCCACTCCGCTCGCATAGCGGATGATCGCCTCGCGGTCCAGGGGCTTGAGAGTGCCGACGTCGATCACCCTTGTCGAGATTCCCTCCGACTCGAGAACTGTCGCGGCCTCCAGAGATTTCGAGACCATAACCCCCGCGGCGAAGATCGCCGCGTGACTGCCATCCCTAAGCATGGTCACCTTGCCGATGTGGTAAGGCTCATCGGGCGGATACACAAAGGGGAGATCGTTCCTGTTGATCCGGATGTACACCGGCCCCTTCCAGTCGAGCAGGCAGTCCATCAACTTCTCCACCTCGATGGAATCCGCGGGGCAGAGCACGGTCATGTTCGGTAGAGCGCGCATGAGGGCGGTGTCCTCTATGCCCTGGTGGGTCTTTCCATCGCCGAAGTCGGAAAGCCCGGCGCTGGAGCCGCAGATGCGGACGGGAAGATTCGGAACACAGATGGAATTGCGCAACTGATCGTAATCCCTGCCGGCGGCAAATACGGCAAAGGAATGCATGAAGGGAATCATTCCTGCAAGAGCGAATCCCGCCGCGGTGGAAGCCATGTTCTGCTCCGCGATTCCCATCTGAAAGTAGCGGTCCGGAAACTCCGCCTGGAACATGGCCGACTGGGTGGATTTTCCCAGGTCCGCCTCCAGGGCCACGACGCGGCTGTCTTGTTTGCCCAGTCGGACAAGGCTGGCCCCATACGCGCTTCTCTGATTCGGCGGCGTCATTGCAGCCTCCTTCCGGCTTCTTCTACTTCACCGAGCGCCTTGTCGTATTGCTCCTGGGTCAAGGCAGCGTTGTGGAAGGCCACGAGATTCTCGGCGAATGATATCCCTTTCCCTTTGATCGTATCCGCCACAATCACGGTGGGAACTTCTTTTTTCGCGGCCGCTTCATCCAGGGCATCGAGGACCGCGCCCACATCGTGACCGTTCACATTGAGCACGTTCCATCCGAAGGCCCGCCATTTTTCCGGGATGTCGGGGATGTCGAATATCTCCTTGGTTGGGCCCGTGGCCTGGATGCGGTTGCGATCCACGATGGCGGTTAGTGTATCCAACTTGTAGCGCGCGGCGGCCATGGCCGCTTCCCAGAGCTGGCCTTCGGCAAGCTCGCCATCTCCCATAATGACGTACACCCGCGAAGGACTCTTGGCGAGCCGCAGGGCAAGCGCCATGCCCACGCTAATGGAAAGTCCCTGGCCGAGAGAGCCAGTGACCGCCTCCATTCCGGGGGTCATCAGGTCGGGATGGCCTTGCAAATTGCCCGCGAGAGTCTTCACCTTGCTCATCTCATCCCCGGGTATGACGCCCAGCTTTACCAGAGCAGCGTATTGGATGAGAACGCAATGCCCCTTGCTGAGGAGAAAGCGGTCCCGGCATGGATCCTTCAGCGCTTTGGGATCGAAGCGCATCTTTTCGAAGTAAAGGGCCGCCACGATCTCGGCGAGCGAGCACGAACCGCCGAGGTGTCCCACCTTGCCTACGCCGATCATCCTCACGACGTTGGCCCGGAGGTCGCAAGCGATCCTTTCGAGCCTTCGAATCTGGTCAGGCTTTGCCATCTAATTTCCTCCCGGCGCGGGACTTCCGGTCCCCGCCACGCATGCATTTCAACCTCTGGATCGTACGCTCGACATGCTCCTCCATGAGGGATTCCGCCCGAGGTCCATCCTGGGCCTTAATGGCATCCAGGATCCTCCGGTGATAGTTCAGGCCGTCCTTCGTGCCGAGCAAGTCCACGACTCCATACATCGAGACCTTCAGGATGTCCGTGATAACGGCGTTCACTTTCACGACGACAGGGTTACCCGTCGCCTTTGCCAAAGCGAGATGGAAGCTCAGATCCGCTTGAGCAAAGGCATGCGCGTCGTTCTTGTGTCCCTCCATGGTCCGGAGCACGTCTTCCAGCTCCGCTATCTCCGCGCTTCCCACGCGCTTTACCACGAGGGACACGATTCCCTTCTCCACGATCTTCCTGTATTCGAGAACGTGGAGGATGTCCGGCTTGTCAAGTGCGAACATGGGCAGAAGGGGATTGAAGAGGATTTCCCCCGAGTATTCGCGCACGTACGTGCCCCCGCCATGCCTTGTCTCCAACAGCCCGAGGGACGTCAGCATATGCAGGGCCTCCCGGATCGAAACACGGCTCACTTCGAGCGCCACAGCAAGGGCGTTCTCCGAGGGAATCTTTGCGCCAGGCAGCCAAGCACGCTCCATGATCTGGTCGCGGAGCTGCTCGAAAACTTTATTCTTTACGCTGGTGCGCTGCACGTGTGTAGGATGCAATCTCGTCATTAAAGTTGTATGACATGTTAGAATCCCTTGACCTATATAGTCAAGCCCGGCTTTTTGAACTTACCGTTACCCCTTTTTCAGGCTTTGAGATGGTTGCCGGCAAGGGTGAGACGGGAGACTAGTGGAATGACGCGAGCCGAGGATAGAAAGACGCCTCAAATTTGGAGCGGCCACACTCCGAGATGTTATAACATTTGCGTGCCCCATGAACATGTTCAGGACGCAGTGAAGCAGCGACGTGATTTGCGCCGGCGCTGGCTTTTCCTAATGCCGGTGGTCTTTTTCACCTACAGCCTCGCCTATCTCGGCCGGTCGAACTTCGGCTTCGGCGCCGCGGCAGGCCTCGCCAAATCGCTTAGCATCACAGAATCGCGCGCTGCATTTCTCGGCTCGGTCTTCTTTTTCGGCTACTTTCTCTTCCAGATTCCAGCAGCCGCCTACGCACGGCGCAAGAGCGCCACGTTGCTTATCTTCTTCGCGCTTTTCAGTTGGGGAGTGCTCTCCGCTCTCACCGGCATCATTCGGGATTATTGGCTTTTAGTCGTAGATCGCACGCTGCTGGGCGTGGCCGAGAGCCTCATCTTCCCGGCCATGCTCATCCTGCTGACGAACTGGTTTACGCGCCAGGAGCGTTCGCGGGCCAACGCAATCCTCATCCTCGGCAACCCGATTACTGTCATGTGGATGGCCGCTGCCACCGGCTTTCTGATCAAAGCCGTAGGCTGGCAGATGACCTTCATCCTTGAAGGCATTCCCTCGATAGCATGGGCCTTTGTGTGGATCGTTGTAGCCAGCGACCGCCCGCGCCAAGCCTCTTGGCTGAGCAAAGCGAGCAGTAGTCAGCTTGAAGCCGAGCTGGAGCTTGAGCAAACCGTGCTCCCTCCGCAAAAAAATCTCGCCTCCGCGCTTCGCGTCCCCGGCGTAATCCTTCTTTGCATCCAGTATTTCTTCTGGAGCTTCGGCGTCTACGGTCTTGTGTTGTGGATTCCCGAGATGATCCGCTCCGGATCGGCTCGCGGCATCGAGACAGTTGGCCTGTTAAGCGCGGCGCCGTTTTTACTGGCCGTGGTTCTGATGTTGCTGGTCGCGCACTTCTCCGACCTCGCACTCAATCGCAAGATCTTTGTCTGGCCGTTCCTCCTGCTCTCCGGAGTCGCGCTGTTCAGTTCCTACGCGACTTCGGGAAATCACTTCTGGCTGGCATATGTCTCTCTGATCGTCGCCGGCGGAGCCATGTACACTCCCTACGGACCGTTCTTCGCCATCGTGCCGGAGATGCTTCCCAGGAATGTGGCCGGCGAAGTGATGGCCCTCATCAATAGCTGCGGAGCGCTTGGAGGGTTTGCCGGCACATGGCTGGTTGGTCTTCTTCAGGCGCTTACCGGCAATGCGCGCGCCGGATATCTTGTCATGTCCATGTCGCTCATTCTGTCTGGCGGAATCACCTTCTGTCTGCGAACCGCGAAGCCCACAAGCAATTCGTGAGAGACATAATGGCCTGGCGCGAAGCAGGGTTGCCGCACCTTTTTCCTTCGATGAAACCGTTTTACACAGCCGTATGCGACTCGGAGGGCGGCTCCGGCGTCTTCTCATGAAGACTTACTCAGCTCCGCTCGTTGACAAAACGTATACCCGCGCAGCACAGTAGGACCCTTGACCAATCGCTGCCAAATTGATGCAGTGTGAAGGAGAAAGAACATGACCAAAGCATTGTTGCGCAAAGCGCTTTCAGCAAGGAATACAGGCGCGTTACTGACCATTCTGATATTGATAGGATTCTATGCCAGCGACAGCAAGGCACAGGAGGCCGCTTCGGGCGGCACTGGAGCGGCGATTACGGCCAACATCGATGCCAATCAAATCGGAACGCCGGTTTCGAAGTATGAATACGGTGGATTCATCGAGCACATTGGCAGCACCATGTATAGCAGCCTTTGGGCTGAAATGCTCGATGACCGTAAATTTTATTTTCAAATCAATTCGAAGCCTGATGAGGAAGCCCACCGGGGAGGCGGATTTCCCGGCATGAGGCTGCGCAAGTGGCGCCCGGTAGGCCCCGATGACGCCGTGGTGATGGACAAAGATCATCCCTTTGTTGGCGACCAAAGCCCACGTATCGCGCTCAATGCAGCCACGCCGCACGGGATCCGGCAGTCGGGTCTGGCTCTAATCAAGGACAAGCAGTACACCGGCCGCATCTATCTTCGCGGCACTCCCGGCAGCACGGTGAAGGTCTCGCTCATCTGGGGCGAGGGCGCGAACAACCGGCAGACCATTTCCTTAGCCACGCTCTCCAATGAGTACCATAAATTCCCGCTCAGATTTACCGCCAAGGCCGACGCCACCGATGGCGTTCTCGAGATCACGGGCACGGGCACGGGAAACTTCCACATCGGCACGCTCTCCTTGATGCCGGCAGACAACATTCAGGGTTTTCGGCCCGACACAACTTCTCTTCTGCGCCAAATCAAGATGGGCTTCTGGCGCTATGGCGGCAACTACACCTCCGGCTTGATCTGGTATCACATTGTTGGCGACGTCGATAAGCGCCCGCCTGACTTCGACTATGCATGGAATGCCATGCAGACCAACGACCTGGGCCTGGACGAATTCATGACGCTGTGCAAGCTGATCGGCGTAGAGCCGTATATCAGCGTCAATGCGGGCTTCGGCGATTCGCACTCAGCTGCCGAAGAGGTTGAGTACATGAACGGAGCGGCCGGCACGCACATGGGCGCGCAGCGCGCGAAGAACGGACATCCGGAACCTTACCACGTCAAGTTTTGGAACATCGGCAACGAGCCCTGGGGCACTTGGCAGCTTGGCCGCACCGACCTGAAGTATTTCGTTCTCAAGCACAATGAATTTGCGAAAGCTATGCGCGCGGTCGATCCCTCGATTGTGCTGATTGCCTCTGGCGAGATGCTGGAAGATGGGACGCTCCATGGCGATATACGCGTAAAGTACGCGGGAAACCTGGAGCCTCTGTACGGAACAGAATCCGACTGGACGGGCGGCTTCCTGAAGAATTGCTGGGGGAACTTCGACGGCATCGCCGAGCACTGGTACGGGCAGGGCAACAGGCGCTACGATCTTGAGAAGGCGAAGGGCCTTCCGCCAGAAGCGTCGAACGAAGATGCATATGTGAAAGTCGATCAGACAACGCTTGAGTGGGCGCGTATTCCAGCCAATATCGTGAGTCTGAAGGCCGAGGAGTGGCGGGGCTACCAGCATCGTTTCCCGGCCATGGTGGACAAGAAGATCTTCCTTTCCATCGACGAATACGCCTACTTCGGCGGAGGCTTTGGCCGAGGCGCGAATCTCAAGCAGGCTCTGGCCTACGGAATGACCTTCAACGAGATGCTTCGGCATACTGACTTTCTCACCATGGGTGCGCACACCATGGGCACCTCGACAATTGACTTCAACCGCACTGCCGCTACCTACAGCACGCTCGGACTCCTGTTTAAGATGTACGGCGATCACTTTGTCGGTTCTATCCCGGTTGCCCTGACGGGAAATTCGCCTCAACCGGCGTCCAAGTATCCCGCCGGCGGCGACCAGCGAAAGACAACCTCCGGTAGCCCCACCTATCCGCTCGACATGTTCGCAGCGCTTACTCCGGACCGCAAGTTCCTCACCCTTGCAGTGGTGAATGCGACGGAATCGGAAGAGAAGTTTGATCTGAATGTCGCGGGCGTTCATTTGGCCGGCCCGTCGACACTTTGGCAGTTGACCGCAAAGAGCCTCGATGCTGCTAACCACGTCGGCCAGGAGCCGCAGGCCGGCATTAAAGAGAGCGCTCTAGGCGACGCTCCGCACTCGCTAACAGTTGCACCTATCAGCGTAAACATCTATCGGTTTACGATTGCTCAGCCGGCGCAATGAAGTCTTGCAGTCGCACACATATCGCATGGAGAAATAACACGGTGAAATTCATGAAGCGATTCTCCGCTACATGAATTCAAAGCTGCCACCCGAGCAATGGGCTGCCGATCTGGTGCATCGCATGACTCTTGCGTAGAAGGCTTCGATGCCGCACAAATTCTCGCGAAGGGATAACTGTGCGAAAGCCATGGCGCGAAACTGCTCGGCGCAACTTATGAGAGCCAGTGAAAGAACTCAATCAACTTTATGAAACAGCACAATGTCAGTGTCGCCGCTGCCTCCAGAGCCAATCAATCACTGGATAGCGCATCGCCCAAAATTCAAATCGGCAACAAGTAAGCGGCAGCAATCCACATATTATCAATAGGTTACAGCGGACGACAGCAGCCTTACTTGGATAGCAGTAAATATATCTAACAAATCGATACATTCTTAAGATAAATACAACTTGTCCTACAAGTTTTTTTGTGGATATTATGCGTCTCGTAAACCTCAATCGAATTTGCAAGCCCGGATTGCCGGAACATCGTGATTCGAACCTAAGAAGTGAGCATTACAAGAGGATCACCAATCCTTGGGAGTAGATAAGATGCGCAAGATCATCAATGAAAATTGGTCAAACTCAAGCGATTTTGCTTCTTCGGTTCGCGAGAGTGAGTGTAGCCGCAGTTAATTCGAAATAGGCTGCTCTAAGCAGCAGAAATGGAGAAAGTCATCCATGTTGAACAATTATGTCAGTGACACAAGTCTCAGACGGTGCAGTGCGATCATAGCCTGCTGCATCTTTGCGTTTATCCTCGTGATGTCGTCGGCTGCCAGGTTATCCGCGCAGACCGCCGGCGTGATCTCAGGACATGTCAGCGATTCAACAGGCGCAGTGATTCCGCAGGCGACCATCACTCTCAAGAATGTGGCTACTAGCGGGGTACGCACCACGATCACCACCGGCGCAGGCGACTACTCCTTTCCTGACGTTCCACCGGGGATCTATAACATTTCGGCCACGCACGGGGGCTTTAATACCAGCTCGACTAATAACGTGGAAGTGCAGGTACAACAGTCGGTTCGCGTGGATTTCACTCTGATGGTAGGAGAAGTAACACAAACGATAGAGGTGACAGCGTCCGCGGCGCTTCTACAGGCTGAAAACGCCACTCTCGGTACCGTCGTCGAGAATGCGGCGGTAAACGAGCTGCCGCTGAACGGCAGAAACTATCTGAGTCTGGTAGCTCTTGCGTCCAACTCCAACACGCTTTCATCGGCATCGGGTCAGGCAGGCAGCCGTCTGGGCGGTGATCGCTCCACCCAGGCGATCTCGGTTGGCGGCCAGCGCATCATGTTCGACTTCTATACGCTGGACGGCGTAAATAATACCGATCCCGACTTCGTCACCTATGTCAGTATGCCCTCTCTTGACGGCATCCAGGAGTTCAAGGTGCAGACGGGTGTCTATCCGGCTGAGTTCGGTCACGAGGCAACGCAGGTCAACGTGGTGAGCAAGAGCGGCACCAACACGTATCACGGCGCTATGTACGACTTCATCCGCAATAACTTAGTGGATGCAAATCCCTATTATTTCCCGTACAACGCCGCCCCTGTCAATGTATTCCCCTTCAAGTGGAACGACTACGGATTCGAACTCGACGGAGCGATCAGACTCCCCAAACTTTATAACGGCAAAGACAAATTCTTCTTCATGGTCGACGACGAATGGCACAAGGTCCGTCAAATTGGTCAGGGCAGCGCAATTGTGCCCACTGCAGACATGGCGGGCGGCAATTTCACGGGCTGGAGCTACTTGAAACTCGTCGGCGGATCCCCGGTTACAGTACCGGTTACTATCTACGATCCGACAACGGGAGACGCCAACGGTCTCAACCAGACGGCCTTTACAAACAACACCATTACTCCAGGCCTCATCAAACCGCAATCGACGGCGTTGCTGAAATACCTCGGGACAAGCGCTACGATGCCGACCTGGACATGTGGCGCCTCCTCCTGTGCGCCCAAAGCCAACTACTCGTACAGCACCAGTTCGCCACAAAATATCGAGGGCCTGACAGTCCGCGGAGATTACATCCTGTCGCAGAAGTCGCAGTTTGCCTTCCGCTACAGCTCCGGCAATGAAACCCTCATCACGACGGGTTTGCTGGGAGCGGGCAGCAAGACCTTTACCCAGTACTACCAGTACATGGGTTCCAACACCTGGACCTTAACCCCACACATTGTCAACGAAGCACGGCTTGGCTATAGCAACTTTTTCAATTCCCATGGATTGTTGTCGGCATTTACAGACGACGTAGTTGACTCGATAGGGATACCGAACCTCAGTGGCGGCCTTCCCGCGACTTGGGGCATACCAGACATGATCTTTGCCTCGGGGCCTGCGGGCCAGGCCATAACCCCGCCCGCATGGACCGAGTTTGGAGATGTGGGCGGGGATGGCCCCTATGTTGTGACCGATCCCACGACTGCGGTTGTCGATAATCTCGCATGGATGAAAGGCAAGCATTCGTTGCGCTTCGGTTTCGAGTACAACCGCCAGACCTTTAACCAGCTGGGCAATCAGTTCTCGCGCGGACAATTCTACGCCGAGCCCATTTCTTCCGCTCAACAAACGGGCACACCCGGAAATGTTTCGCTTTCCGGAGGCGACTCGCTCGCTGATATGCTGATGGGCGATCTTTCCCAGGCAACGGTTGCGGTAGCCGTGGCGGATGCCAATTACGTGCGCAACGTATGGGCCTTTTACGGAGACGACACCTACAAGCTCACCACCAAGCTCACGATTTCAGCGGGCCTCAGGTACGAGTTGACTCCTCCGTGGAACGATACGCTCGGCAATGAATTCACCGCCTATGTTCCGAATATGCCGAATTTCGGCGACACCAGCACCACATACCCGCAGAGCGAATGGCCCTACTACGTCCGCCAGGGAAGCTGCGCGCAAGCGAATGTGTATGACGGCATTTCGATCAGGTGGACAGCTAGCACGCTTGGTTTGGGTTCGGCGCCTGTTTGCAGCAACGGGCTTTTGCCCAATGGCCCGCTCCTGGATACCCAGGACCTCAACATTGCGCCGCGCCTGGGCATCTCTTACGCACCGACATCCAAGCTGGTGATTCGCACCGGCTACGGCATCTTCTACAACCAGGATATCGGCAACTCGTACTTCGACATGGCGCGCAACATCGCCGGGCGCCAGACGCTGATCAATGCGGACACAATAGCGCCTTTCGGTGCTTCGACTCTGACCTGGGCCAACGCGGCGCCGGCCAGTGGCGGCGCAACCGTCAATCTTGGCCCGACCACCACCGCGTATGACGTCGCTCCCAGGCATAAGACCTCGTATACCGAACAGTATCTGCTGAACATCCAGCAGCAGGTTGGACAGAACTGGTCGTTCGAGGTGGGGTACCAAGGCGCGCTGCACCGTCATCTGTATGGATTCAAGAATGCAAATATGGCGACTCCATACGGATACATTGGCAGTGGCGTCAAAACTCCAGTCGCATCCCGTACCCCCTTCGCGAACATGCCGGGGATCCAGTATGCGCACGACCAGGGAACCGGCAATTACAACGCGTTCAGCGTGAAGGCTACCCGGCGCTTCAGCAAAGGCTTAAACGTGATCGCCTCGTACACCCTGGGCAAATCCCTCGACGACACCAGCGGTATTCGCAACCAGGGGAACGACAACTTGTATCCCCAGAACAGCGACTGCATCCTATGCGAGTACGGACGTTCCGCGTTTGATGTCAAGAATAGGATTGTTGGTTCGGCGCTTTACGAACTACCGATCGGACCCGGCAAGTTGTTGCGTGTGAATAACAAGGCCTTGAATGCGGCGATTGGCGGTTGGCAAATCGGCGGCATCTTTACCCACCAGACAGGTGTCGTAGGGACTCCCCTGGTTGGTGCTGACAATGCCGGTATCGCGTCTCCGTTCGGCAATTTCGATCGGCCCAATCCAGTGGCAGGGACCAGCCCCTACCTCAGCGGCAGCGCGAAATCGCTGAACGACTGGGTGAATAAAGCCGCCTACGCTACTCCAACTCCAGGTTTCTTCGGAACCCTGCAACGCGGCAGCTTCACGTCTCCCGGATTTACCAATCTGGATGCCTCTCTGCACAAGCAGTTTCTGATGCCCTACAACGAAAAGCATCAGTTGGCGATCCGCTTCGAGGCGTTCAACGCCCTCAACCACCCCAACTGGAATGAGCCGACTTTGACCTTAAGTTCCTCCACCTTCGGCCGAATCCCCAGTACGGCCGCCATGCGCCAATTGCAACTGGCGGCGAAGTACCAGTTCTAGTACGCAGCAGTAGTAAGGTTGTTGATTGATGAATTGCATTTGATTTTTCCGTGCCGGAGATCCTTGCTAGCCCGAGACACTTCAGACTCTCGGCCGGCTGCGATCTCCGGCACATTTTTCATGGGCAAAAATCATCCACCACGGATCGATGTTACATTCCTGGCTTAAGAAAGGTCAGTCTCGATTCGACATGTGAAGTGAATGCGTTATACAAGCACTACAAATTCTTCTCATTCGCTGGAGTGTTATACGATGCGTCGATTGTTCTTGATATTTGTATTTGCTGCGATAGCGGCTTTGCCGATGACTGCCCAATCGGTGTTTCCGATGCGGCCTGATGATCCTCATGCTGTGTATTTGGAGCGTGGGAGCTTCGGCGCCGCCGCGGATGGCAAAGAGGACGATACAGCGGCGATCCAGGCAGCTATTGATCGCGTGCAGGAGACAACGGAGCAAGGCATCGTCTTTGTCGCGGAGGGGAGATATCGGATTAGCCAGACGATTCACCTTTGGTCGGGGATACGGCTCATCGGGTATGGCGCGCATCGCCCCGTGTTTATCCTGGGAGCAAACACGCCTGGATTCCAGCAGGGCCATGAATTTCTTGGGACAGGCCGATACATGTTGCAGTTTGCCTCGCGGCGACCGTCGGCGGGGGAGCCTGTAGTCGATGCGAACGAGTTTACATTCTATAGCGGGATCAGCAATCTGGACTTCGAGATTGGCGAGGGTAATCCAGCGGCGATTGCGGTGCGGTTTCATGTGGCACAACACTCATTTCTTCAGCACATGCGTTTCCAGGTGGGTGATGGGCGGGCCGCGCTCGAGGACGTAGGGAACGGCGCCATCGACCTTCAGATCGAAGGAGGCGAGTACGGCATCATCTCGGTAAGGACGTCGCCGGCATGGCAGTTTCTGCTGATGGATTCGAGCTTGACGGGCCAGAGACGCGCGGCAATTCATACGCAGGAAGTTGGCATGACTCTGGTGCGCGATCGGATTGCGCGAACGCCGGTAGCAGTCGAAATTACCCGCGGAATGACTGAGCAACTGTTTGGACGCGATCTCGTACTGGAGGATATTGGCCGCTCGGCGGTGGTGCTTGGCGATGCGCGGAAGGCACATCACGAGGTCACGCTGGACCATGTGATTTGCAGGAACGTGCCTCAGCTAGTCGAGAGCCCTCAACTCGGTCAAGGTCAAGATGGATCGAGTGCAATGTTTGCAGTGATGGGAAGTTTGCATCCTTATATAGAGGAACACCTGACCATCGGAATAGAGATTGGCCCCGACGGCCGTGAGCGCGGCGTGCAGATTCGGCATCGAGAGCGCGCCGGGTCAGGCAAGGCCATGGCATCCGATATTCCGTTGCTGCCGCCGATGCGGGAGTGGGTGAACGTGCGGACACTCGGCGCGAAAGGAGATGGTTCGGACGATACGGCGGCACTACAGGCGGCGATCGATGGGCATCGGGTGCTTTATTTCCCTAGCGGCGCCTATCGTGTGACAAACACACTGAAGCTGCGGGCCGATAGTGTATTGATTGGATTCAACCCTGTTACCACGCTGATTACGGTGACAGATGAGGCGTCGAACTTTACGGGTGAAGGCGAGGCTGTGCCAGTAATGCAGAGCGCGAAGGGTGGAGCAGCGATTCTTACCGGGATTGGGATCGATACCGAGGCCATGGATCGGCGGGCGGCGGGGCTGATGTGGCGCGCTGGACCTCGCTCAATGGTGGAGGATGTGAACTTCATGCACGGGCCGGGGCGCAGAAATCCCGCGCTGAACCCGAATCTTCCCAAGCGCGCGCAGCCGCTACAGAATTTCGCGGCGAATGTGGGGACGCAATATCCGAGCTTATGGGTAAAGGATGGGGGCGGCGGGATCTTCCGTGGCATATGGACGGCGAATACGCTGGCGAAGGCAGGGTTGCTGGTGGAAAACACAACAACGCCGAGCGTGGTTTACCAGATGTCTTGCGAGCACCATATGCTCCACGAGACGCAGTTCCATCAAGCATCGAACTGGACAGTGTATGCGCTGCAAACGGAGGAAGAGAACCCGGCTGGCGCAGACGCATTTTCAGTGGACCTGAAGAACGCGCATCACATGATATTCGCGAACTTGTTTATGTATCGAGTTTCGCGAAATGTGCTGCCCAAGCTGAATGCGGTGGAAGCGGCGGATTCAACCGATATTCAATTTGAGAATGTGCATGTCTTCAGCATGACGCGGCTGGCCTTCGATAACAGTATCTTCGATCAGACCAGCGGTGTTTGGGTTCGCACGCACGAGTTCACCGTGTTCACGATGAACTCGGAGCTAAATGTTGGCGTTCCGCTACCGCTGCCTGCGGGTGTCTTTGCGGCTGGGGCAAAGCTGGAGCAGCTTGCAAGCGGTTTCAGCAATATCGCCGGGCTCGCAACTGACGATGGCGGGCGTCTGTATTTTACCGATGCGGCAATGCATCGGATTTACAGATGGAACGCGGATGCGA
>CAZFMB010000063.1:0-23030 GCA_964520005.1 uncultured Occallatibacter sp. | reverse complement strand
TCGCCCGGCCGCAGCTTGCGGTAGATCTCGATCAGCGCCTCTTCCGGCTTGTGTATCGAGTCGCGTTTCAGCGTGTTGGCGATAATGTTGCCTACATCGTCGCGCTCCGGGAAAAATACCTCGAAGGACGCCGCGCCGCTGGACAGAATTTTATGCAGCCGGTCAGCCGTCAACTCGACGTTGGCTTCCACCACTACTTCGCCGGTGTTCAAATCCACCACGTCGGCCGCGGTGTGAGCCCCGTCCAGTTCGGCAGCCTCCACCTCGATCTTGTCGATGGACGCCGCGCGCAGCGCCTTGATCGAGTGCGGCGTAATCTTGCGCCCGGCAAACGCGATCTCCACGCCGTTATGCGTCAAACTATGCGCCGGCTTGGCGCCCACCAGATGCGTATTGGCGTGCACGTCCTCTGCAACCGCCCAGAGCAGTTTCCCGTCGGCAATATGCAGCCGGTCAATCGTGTAAAAAGTCTTCAGTATCTCTTCGTCAGAACGCAGCCCCAGCGCGCGCAGAAAAATCGTCCCCAAAAACTTGCGCTTGCGGTCGATGCGCACATAAAGCGTGTTCTTCTGGTCGTACTCAAACTCCACCCACGATCCGCGGTAAGGAATGATCTTGCCCAAAAAGTATGTGCGATTGTTGGCCGTTTCAAAAAACACGCCCGGCGAGCGGTGCAACTGCGAAACGATCACGCGCTCCGTGCCGTTGACGATAAATGTCCCGTTCGGCGTCATCAGGGGAATATCGCCGAAAAAGACTTCCTGTTCTTTAATGTCGCCGATCGATTTGGTGCCCGTCTCAGGGTCCTTCTCGTAAATCGTCAACCGCACAGTGACCTTCAGCGGCGCAGAGAAGGTCATGCCCCGCTCCTCGCATTCCTGCTGGTCGTACTTCAATTGCAGGCTCACCGGGTCGCCGCACTTGTTGCAAAAGTCGGGCGTGTTCTTGTTATATGTGCCGCATTTCTGGCAAAGTACATCGCCGGGATGAAACGGATCTGTAATCACCATCGACCCGCAATGCACGCAGGCCGTCCTCAGGTGATGCAGCCCCTTCAAGTGGCCGCACTTGCACTCCCAGTTGCCGATCGAAAAATCGACAAAGTCCAACTGCGAAATGCCGCGGAAGTCGGTGATCGGAAATACCGACACAAACACCGACTGCAAACCAGCGTCGTCGCGCTCGTTGGGCAGCTTGTCCATCTGCAGGAATCGCTCATATGAGCGCCGCTGCACTTCAATCAGGTTGGGTATCTGCGTTGCGGTGGGAATCTTTGAAAAATCGAGCCGGCTGCGAATCGCGCGCTTCTCGTTGGGCATGCTTCACTCCTGACCCTGGTCGCTCCGGCACCCAAGCCAACCAAACAACTTGGCCGCGGGCCGGGCCAGCACCCGAGTCTTGTCGGCACTGGCTAATTACGGTAATTAAGTCAATCAATCTGGACTGGCACTTCTCTAATACCCAGTCCTCCCATCGCGTTCACCGGCTGGCCGCAAAACAACTCGCCAACTCCAATGAAAGAATCCGCGTCCTGCTGATTCCGTGAGATTAAGGCAAAAAACACATTCCACGCATTGCCGCACATCCGGCAAGTGCGCTACACTGCGCACATATCGAGGAGGTACGCGCAACGGTCAAGCCTGTTTACGTTTCTGGTGCGCGTTGAGCAAATATCTCCAAAATGTTTAATTCCCCCAGAAAGGTTGCTCTGCCACTAGCGAGAGACACAAAATGCCCGCAAGGACGCAATGCCTCACGAGCGCGGCCCATAGCCTGTGCCCCCATCCGAATTCTTTTGCCTGCTCTCGCCGATCCCAAAGCTCGCTTCTGCCGCTCGCTCGCCAGCCACTCGCAACGTCAACGGTTACCGGCCCTGACTACCGAAGTAAACCATTGACCCTAAGGCACTTAACTAAAACGCGGACCTCGCCGCCAGAGGGCTTGGCTCTGCCCCGGCCAGCGGACGCTCGCGTGCCCATTCACAACCCTCAAGACGCGCCAGCAAAACTGGCAGCATTCCCGGTAAAAATGGGAAGGTGCCGAAAAGACGCGTAACGAGCATTCTAGCGCGTCCAGACGAGCCTTGCAAGTGGCTCAGCCTCGCGGCCGAGCCACCTGACCGAGCCTACTTGATTTCAATTGTCGCGATGCCTTCAAACTTCTTCCGGATCGCCTCGGCCTCGTCCTTGGTCGCGCTTTCCTTGATCGCCTTGGGAGCCCCATCGACCAAGTCCTTGGCTTCCTTCAGGCCGAGCGAGGTAACTTCGCGCACTGCCTTGATGGTGTTGATCTTGTTGGCGCCGAAGTCCTTCAGAATCACTGCGAACTCGGTCTTCTCCTCAACCACCGGAGCCGCCGCGCCCGCTGCCGCCGCCGCAACCGGGGCCGCTGCCGCAGCCGAAACGCCAAGCCGCTCTTCCAGCTTCTTCACCAAAGCCGCCGCTTCCAGCAGGCTAAGGCTCACAATTTGCTCTTCCAACTGCGCTAGATCCGCCATTTTCTTCTCCAATCAAAATTCGTTTGAAATTGTTATTTCCCGGCCGCTCAACCAGCTTGAAAGTTTCCGATGCGCCAGACCCGCGCACTTTCAAGCCTGTTTCCCAGCCAAATCTCTAAACCAAAACTCTGTGTACTCCACCCAAACCGGGTGCCCCATCCTCGCCGCGTTTTTGTTTTTGCGGCTAGGGTGGGAAAGCACAATACTCCACCGCCGAAGCTAAGCCGCAGCCTCTCCGGCAAACTTTTCCTTCTCCACTCCCTGGCCCAGCACCACGGCCAGGTCGCGTCCCGTGGCATTGATCACGGTCGCCAGCCTCTGCGCCGGAGCATTGATCAGGAACAACAGCTTCGAGAACAGCTCTTCCTTGCCCGGCATCGTCGCCAGTGCCTTCACTTCCTGCACCGTCAGCAGCTTGCCGTCCACAATGCCCAGCTTGAACTGGAACTCCGCGTTCTCGCTCGCCCACTTGGCAAAAACCTTGGCCAGCGCCACCGGGTCGCCCGTCGTGAACGCCACCGAGTTCACGCCCTTAAGCCCCAGGAGCGCGGCCTCTACCTTGGTGCCCTTTCCGGAGACCGCCGCCAGTGAGTTCTTCACCACGCGATACTTGCCGCCCGCCTCGCGAATCACCTTGCGCAGTTGAAAATCCTTAGACACCGTCAGTTTGGAAAAGGTGCCGATAATCGCCGTCGTCGAGCCTTCCAGCTCCTTGGCCAGCAACTGAACCTTCTCCGTCTTCTTCGCCCTAGAAATCGCCATTGTCTTCGCTCCGCTACGACAGTGGTCAGTGGTCAGTGATCAGTGGTCAGTTACTCATGCCACTCGAATCCTTATCCCCTGCCCCAACCCCTTATCGCTCGCCCTCATCTGGGCGTTCTGTTCAAATTTTTCCCCGAACTTTTCAGGCCGGGTATAAAGCCGGTCAACCCACAGCACAAACTGACAACTGAGAACTGACAACTGAGAACTGTTTAGTGCTTTCCCGCCGCGTCCGCAACCGCCGAATCCAGCGGCACTCCGGGGCCCATCGTCGAACTCAACGTGATGCTCTTGATGTACTTGCCCTTGGCCGCCGAGGGCTTGGCGCGCACAATCGCGCCGATCACCGTGGTTGCGTTGTCGATCAACTTCTTCGGCTCAAAGCTCAGTTTGCCCACCGGCACATGCACCAGGCTGGTCTTATCGGCGCGGAACTCCACCTTGCCGGCCTTGATCTCTTTCACCGCCGCGGCCACGTCCATCGTCACGGTTCCGGTCTTGGGATTGGGCATCAGACCCTTCGGTCCCAGCACCTTGCCCAGCCGGCCCACCACCTTCATCATGTCCGGCGTGGCGATCAGCGCGTCGAAGGCGGTCCAGTTTTCCTTCTGGATCTTCTCCACCATCTCCTCGCCGCCCACAAAGTCCGCCCCGGCGTCCTTGGCTTCCTTCTGGCGGTCGCCGGCGGCAATCACGGCCACCGTCTTGGTCTTGCCCAGCCCATGCGGCAACACCACCGTCCCGCGCACCATCTGGTCGGCGTGACGCGTGTCCACGCCCAGCCGCATCGTCAGGTCCACGGTTTCGTCAAACTTGGCGTACTTCACCTGCTTCAGCAGCCCCACCGCCTCGGGCAGCGGATACACGGGCTTCACAATAGCCGCGCGCGCCTTCGCAATATTTTTGCTGGATTTTCTGGCCATTCATCCCTCGTCTCCCACCGCCCCTGCCAGCCCCGCTTTGCGGAGAACTCCTTGCCGGAGGGGCAACGTTTGCGTCGCCGCGCCTCGGGCAGTCGAGCCCAGAAACCGTGGTGCTATTGACGGCCCAGGGATCTCCCCCGGACAGTTATTAGAATCATAACGAAACGGCACGGGAATTGCAAACCGTCAGCAAATCGGGTAATGTCTCAGCTCGATTTCCCGTCCCACTCGTGATTGGGATCAGGAACGAATGTCAAGCCTGTCGCTTCGAGAGTGTAAGAATATGCGAATACAAGCCAGCCACCAGGAATTTTTGCGCGCCTAACGAGTATAGAATCGTTGCTGTCGCTTATCTCTTCCCATTCAATTGCCATGTGCTTTTCTCCTCATCCGGCCAGCGCAGCGATCTTCTAAGGTGTCCTGACATGATTGGATAGACCAACCTCTATCGCGTGGGAGCTTCATACGACGGTCAGCACCTCGTCGCGAATCAGATGAAGGCGGATGGAGGCCGGGGCGGCGGCGGCGAAGTAGAAGGCTTGCACGGCCTCGCGAACGTTGGCCTTCAACTCATCCCAGCTATCGGCCTGGGTGAAGATGCTCTCGCCGAGGGCTTCGGCGGTGTAACCGCCATCGGCCTCCTGCATGACTTCAAAGACGAGTTCCTTCATGCGCTTTGCATCCCCTGGCGAACTTCCTCTCATCATACCGCGACTTTAGACATGAAGCGAAGGATGAAGCTCCTCAAAGGTTCGTATCAATTGAAGAATCGGGTATCCGGCGGGTTGGGCTACAAGGATTCCCAGGCCTGAAAATCCATATCTGGGCCACCTGCAAATAAACTCAAGCCGTTCTAAAATTTGCCCCACTCAGCACGGAATGGGCTAATTATGTGGTTCCCTCTTGCGGAGCCGTTTGCACAGATCCTCGAAACCGCTGTAGATGTCTGAATCGCCTTGTTTCCGGCGGGTTGATTCGATGTACTTCCAAATCTCTGCGTTGTCAGCGCAGAGTTTCACGTAGGTATCGAACATCCCATATGCGTGCTGCTCGGTTATCAGCTTTCCCGTCAGAAATATGGCAACGTCTTCAAGAGGTCCAAGAAGAATGTCATCAACGTCATAAGTGCTGACGGTTGAGCATTTAACTCCTAATTCTGCAAACCGGTCGCGCAGGCTTGGATCGTTGATTTTCCGAATTGTGAAGTATGGGATCTCGCTGTCTTCAAACTGAAGAAGGTCTTCTTCCACCAAAAACAACAACCGACGGGCATCCTCGGTAAAAAAGTTGTTCTTTAGCCGAAAAATAAAATCCGCTTTACTAGTTCGAGCCAAGGCACCAAGTTCCCTCCAAGCCACCAACACAAGTGCAGCCGTAAGCACAGAGGTCACCATTGCCCAAAACACTACTGGGTCGTTGAATGTTTTTTCCCAGAAGCAAGAAGACATCATGTCAGCATTTTACGCCTAGCCGACAGCGAAAATCTACTACATATCCACCCGAGCACCCTGTCCTAAACCAACTCAATCGAAACCCGACGCCCCACCATCGCCGCTGCCCGCTGCAAGCTCGCCGGGCGCCGAAAATCCAAACCTGAAACAACCGCCTCCTGCCTCCTGCTATTTATACTCTTCCAAAGACGCATTATAAAAAAAGTCGTCAGTATCTTCGCATAAAAACTGTAAACTATCCGGGAGGCTCATTCCGAGACTCTGAATTTCCTTCTTCAGTTTTTCGCGCCTCTGCTCCTCTTCACGCTTGCGATGATTAAGAGTACGGGTGTAGTAGTAGTAAAGGAGCGCAACGCCGATTGGTATTACTAGGATTACCATAGCTAGAACGGAGAAGCGTTCAACGCCTACTACTTGCAAAGCAAAAGCTACAGTTAGATAAAACAGCGCAAACCCAATAGGAGTACCCATTTCCTCCCACATCTGATGCCTGGTATAACCATTAGCCTCAATACTTGCGAGACATATCTGATTTAAAACAATCTTGCGGATTGTACTGGCTGTCTCTTCTATATCAGAGTCAGGTTCCGGTTCCTTACTGCGTGCTATTGCTTCGGCCAACGCAATGCGGATGGCGTTATCCATACTTACGCCCTGCGAGAATGCGAATTCTTCGGCTAATGAGTTAATCGTGCGACGAACAGCCATAACGGAGCCTCGCAACTATTCTACTGTGAATTGGCCGGTTCCTAAACCAACTCAATCGAAACCCGCCGCCCCACCATCGCCGCCGCCCGCTGCAAACTCGACAGCGTAATATCGTTCTTCGGATCGAGCAGCCGGTCCACCTGCGTGCGGCTGGTCTTCAGCAGCGTGGCCATCCTGTTTTTGGAGATTTTCTGCTTCTTCATGGCCTCGGCCAACTGCCATGCCACAACTTCTTTGATCGCCTCTGCCTGTGCCTCCTCGAAGATTCCCTCCTGCTTGAGAAAATCGTCGATGCTCGAACCCATATGCTTTTTGCTCATCGCTCCAGCTCCCTCTGACGCTTGCGCGCCAATGCCAAATCGTCCTCCGGCGTGGTCCGCGTCTTCTTGATAAATCCGTGCAGCGCAACCAGGTGCTCCCGGTAAAGACAGATCAGCACACGCGCCGTCCGCTTCGTCGGCAGGTCGGTTCGAATCTCCCACAGTCCGCCGCCCAACGGTCGGCACAGCGGCATTCCCACCGGCCAACGCCATTGCGCCCTGAGCAAATCTTTTCCAATGGCCTGACGCTCCGCTTCCGGCAATTCCAACAACCACTCCCGCACCGGCTCCCTTCCCGGCTGCGGGCAATAGAAGATCAGCGGAATCTTGTTAGGTTGCGGGTCTTCGGCCATCCTGCACCTTATTTAGTACAACTGTACCTTAAAATGTTCAAGAGAGCAAACGCTCTGAATAGCCTAATGTCCCTTGTGGTAATCTGAAAAACCTACCACTTCGAGGCACATTTCGGTATGTCGTCTTCCGCTTCCGCTCCGCCGCTCGCCCCCCTCCACATGATCGACCTGATCCGAAAGAAGCGCGACGGCGGCTCTCTCGACGCCCGCGAGATCAGCTTCCTCGTCTCCGGCGCGGCCAACGAGTCGATACCATGTGACCAACTCGCCGCCTGGTTGATGGCCGCATGGATTCGTGGCCTCTCGCTCGACGAGGCGCGCGCGCTGACCCTGGCCATGCGCGACTCCGGTGAGAAATTCTCTCCCGCCAGCCTCGGCAAAACCGCCGTCGATAAGCATTCCACCGGCGGCGTGGGCGACAAGACCAGCTTCCTCATCGCGCCTCTGGCCGCGTCCTGCGGCGTAGCCGTGCCCATGATCAGCGGCCGCGCGCTGGGCCACACCGGCGGGACACTCGATAAGCTGGAGGCCATCCCCGGCTACCGCACCGCCCTCTCGCTCAAGGAATTTGAAGCCGTCCTGATGAAGTGCGGCGCCTCCATCATCAGCCAGACCAAATCGCTGGTCCCCGCCGACCGCGTCCTCTATGCCCTGCGCGACCGCACCGGCACGGTCGAAAGCCCCGGCCTCATCTGCGCCTCCATCCTCGGAAAAAAGCTGGCCGCCGGCCTCGACGCCCTGGTCCTCGACGTAAAAACCGGCTCCGGCGCATTCCTGCGCAAGCCGGAGGACTCCGCCTATCTGGCCGCCCTGATGGTAGCCACCGCCGAAGCCGCCGGAACCCGCACCGTCGCGCTTATGACCGACATGGGCCAGCCGCTCGGCCACACGGCCGGCAACTGGATCGAGCTGGTCGAGTCTGTGCAACTATTGCGCGGCCATCGCCCACCGCAGAGCGAAGATCTGCGCGAACTGTCGCTCATTCTGGCTGGCTGGATGATTCATCTCGGAGGCCAGGCCGCCACTCCTGAATCCGGCTACGCCCACGCCGAAAAAGCTCTTGCCGACGGCTCTGCTCTCCGCTACTTCTTCGCCATGATCGAAGCCCAGGGCGGCGACATTTCCGTCTTCGACAATCCCAACTTCCACAAGCCCGGCGCAACCAAGATCGTCCCGGCCTGGGAGAGCGGATTCATCGCCGCCATGGACACCACCGCTCTCGGCTGGGCCGTGCAGCGCACAGGCGCTGGCCGCGAGAAAGCAGGCGAGCCTGTGGATCCCTACGCCGGAATCGACTTCCATGCCCGCCGCAGCGCGCGCGTCGAAAAAGGCCAGCCGCTCGCCACCCTCTACGCCACCAGCCCCGCGCTTCTGGCCGAGCCCGAGGCCATTCTCAAGCAAGCCATTCACTTGTCTCCAACTCCACCAGAGAAAGTCCCGTTGGTCAGCCGCATCTTCACCCGCGAAACTGCCGAGGCTCTACTTCACGCGCCTACACATTCCTAGCTGCGCAAACAAGTTCTTACGCGTTACCTGTCAACCGTTTTGTGAGTGTGACTCACAGGCATGTGCGCCGTCAACAGGAAATGCAATCTCGAAAATCAGCGGCGGCGACTGATCGAAGTCGCTATAGCGAATCCATTTGGGCCGCACCACAAAGTAGGTGATTCCGGGCCAACTCATGCGTGCCGGTCCATCGGGCCAAGCCGAAAAGTACGCATCCTGGTAGCGTTTCAACTCCGCGCCGTCTGGCTCGAATGCCACACCCTCGAATTGAACAGTCTGCTCCCCACTCCATCCCACGACAAACGAACACGATGGTCGTTCAACCAGATTCGAATACTTTCTGGAAGACTTGACTGTATCGAAGATAATCTCCAGTTCAGGAGTCGTCGCGATACCGACCAGAGCAGACTGTGGAATACCCTCCCTCGATATGCTGGATACGACCCCATAAAGAAATCGCGTCATGAACGTGTGAATCGCTGCTTGATCCATCTCAACCTCCGGGGACCCAATCACAATATAATGCAGACTTACGTTCCCGCGGCTCGGAAATTGCTGAGAATTCGGACTTGTCTTCGAGTGACATGCACAGGCTAGCAGCTGGGAGCTAGCAGCTAGAAGCTGTTTCACAAGGAGTGACTGCTTTGTATCGATATACCGGAGTGCTGGGAATCCTCGCCATCCTACTGACGGCCTACGTGTTCTCCACCGACCGCAAGCGCATTCGCTGGCGCACCGTCGCCTGGGGTCTCGGCCTGCAACTGACCTTCGCCTTCATGGTCCTGCGCTTCGACTATGGGCGGGATGCCATGGCCTGGGCCGGCAGCGTGGTCAACTCCATGCTCGCCTGCACCGTCAAAGGCACCATGATGCTCTTCGGTCCGTTGGGCATTCCTCCAAAATATATGGGAGACACGGGGGGCTTGGTCTCCATGGGCTCTTTTTTCGCCTTCCAGGTTCTGCCCACCATCATCTTCATCTCTGCCTTCTTCGCGTTGCTCTACCACATCGGCATCATGCAACTCGTCATCCGCGGCTTTGCCTGGGTCATGCTCAAAACCATGCGCATCTCCGGCGCGGAAAGCCTCAACGTAGCCGCCTCCGTCTTCATGGGCCAGACCGAAGCCCCGCTCACCATCCGCCCCTTCCTCTCCAAGGCCACGCGCAGCGAGCTGATGACCATCATGACCAGCGGCATGGCCCACGTCTCCGGTGGCATCATGGCCGCTTATATCGCTTATGGCATCGAGGCCAAGCACCTTCTCGCCGCAGTCATTTTGACCTCGCCCGGCACCATCCTGCTCTCCAAAATGCTGGTCCCGGAAACCGAAGTTCCCGCCACCGAGGGCAAGGTCGTCATTCCCCAGGACGAAATGCACGCGGATGAAAACTTCGTCGGCGCCATAGCCCGCGGCACCATCGATGGCGGCAAGCTGGCCATGAACGTCGGCATCATGCTCATCAGCTTCATCGCCCTCGTCGCCCTGCTCGACGGCATCCTCGGCTGGACGCACTCGCTGGCTTACATGCACTGGGTTCCCGGCTCGCTCGGCCAGATTCTCGGCTTCCTCTTCGCGCCCGTCGCCTGGCTCATCGGCGTTCCCTGGCACGATTGCGGCGCGATTGGTAATCTGCTGGGCAAGCGCATGGCCCTCAATGAATTGCTCGCTTACATCGATTTGGGTGCAATGAAGACCACGCTGTCTCCGCGCTCCTTCACCATCGCCACCTTTGCCCTCTGCGGATTCGCCAACCTCAGCTCCATCGGCATCCAGATCGGCGGCATCGGAGCACTGGTTCCAGAGCGACGCAACGAACTGGCCAAGCTCGGCTTCCGCGCGATGTTCGCCGGCACCATGGCCACCTTGATCTCCGCATCCATTGCGGGAATCTTCTTAGGGTAGGCTTTGTTATCCTGTCTCAGTGGAGTACGACCGCTTCATTTACCCGCCCTATGATGCGCCCCTCGCAGACGCCTATGGCGCGCAATTCGAATCTGTCTTCATCATCCTTCACCCCTTCATCGGCGTCACAGCCAATCTCGCCTGGAAAACAACAAAGCAATATCCCAGCGATGAAAAGATTCTGAGCCTGGGCGCAAAATTCCCCTGGGCCCGCGTTGCCGCTCAAACCGGCCTCACCACCTGCGCCAAACTGAACCAGGCGTTGCTCACCTCCACAGGCTCAATCGCTCCCGAGCTCTCTGACCCCACCGCCGCCATCGCGCTCCAGAACTATCTGCAATCCGAATCCGTCTGGATGCCCGTTCAAGGCCGCTTCGAACCCCTGCTGCAAATGGATTTCCTGGCTGCCTTCGCCGCCGCCGGCCAGCAAGAACTGATCTTCGTTCCTGAATTTCCTCATGCCGATCCCATCCAGCTACTCAATGCCTCCCAGTTCAGGAATCGCAAAGAGGCCTTCCCCTCCCGCGGAACTCTGCTAGCTCCCGATGAATCCTTCCTATTCACAGTCGACTGGGATAGTTTTTTCACCCTCTTCTACGGCCCGCGCGCATTCGTAACCCATGTTGCCCGCCAGCTAAATCTCGAAGGCTTTTTCGCCACACCCACCACCGAGCATTCCTGGTATAACTACACGCTCGGCTGCTGTGTCGTCACGCTCGCCCCGGAGGTCTGGCCGGCCACGCGGCAATTCACAAGCTGAGCCGCGCAATGCTGCTTAATCTACAAGAGAGGTTTTCAAACTATGTTTGGTGTTAGATCTTCGAACTCCTGCAAAACCTATTGGCCTTACCTGATAATTCTCTTACTAATGCTGCTAGGTGCAGGCTTCCGCCTAATTTCCTTTCAAAGAGAAGCCCTCGGTGGAGACGAAATGTTCTCTCGCCGCGTTGTGACCGAGCCTCTTCCCCTTGCCTATGCTGAAGTGCGCGATGATCTGGTGCATCCTCCGCTCTATTATTTATTGCTCAAAGCCGGAACATCACTGTGGGGAGCAGACGCCCTAGGCCTTCGCGCCCTCTCGTTGTTTTGCGGAATCGCATCCATTGGCTTGATCGCCATCCTGGGAAATCGTTTGCCAGGTGCCCGTTGGTGTGGCTTGCTTGCGGCGGCGGCACTGGCGGTAAATCGTTATCAGTTGTTTTACAGCCAGGAGGCCCGCTCCTACGCCTTCTACACATTGCTGGTCGTTCTCCTCGTTTTATGGGTCGACGCCATCTCCAAACGCGAGCGCGACCCGCGCCTGTGGCTGACCGGCGCATCTCTCATGACGCTGCTGGTCTATACGCACTATTACGGCATCCTCTATGTAATTGCCACCATCCTCACGCTGCTGATGTGCAATCTGGAACGGCGCACAAAGTTGACGGCTCTCGCTTCAGCGGCGGCGGCAGCCGTTCTCCTCGCTCCCTGGCTCTATGTAGTTTCCAGCGCTTACAAGAAAAAACAAGGCCTCGACCAGAATCTCGGCTGGATGCACCGTCCCACTCTCCAGGATCTTGGCGGCATGTGGGCAAAGTCGCTGGACACCATGGGCCTGCGCCATAGCGCCATTGCGCTTGTCCTTTTATTGATGCTGGCGCTTGCTGTGATTGCCCTCGTGCTGGTTTCCAAAAATCAAACCCTGCGGCGAACTCCCGCGGTTGTGGCGCTGGTAATGTTAAGTGTGTTGCCGCCGTTGATCATATTCCTACTCTCCAACCCGCCCTTCAATATGCCGCTGTTTAACCTTCGCCATTTTCTGCCATCCATGGCGCTGCTGCTGCTGCTTTGCTGTTTTGGTTTGGAGCGGTTGTCCGAAGCATCCAAACGAGCAGCTCCGCTCATAGCCATCTGCGGTTCTGTATTGATTCTTCTTCTCGGAGCAATTCCCGCCATCAAGACGCTTGAAGGAGGACCGATGCGCTTTCCTTGGTATGAACTGGTAGATCGAGTCAAGACCTCGGACAGTTTAGGCGTGCAAGCATTCGCGTCAACATTCAAACCCGACGGCGAGGCTGTTAATTTTTACTGTAAAAGTATGTGCGTGCTTCCGCTGCCCGAAAACCAAACCGCGCTTCCCAACCGCCTTCTGTTCATTTACGTTTTTCAAACTGCAAAGGATGATTCCCAATACAACCAACTAATCCTGAGTGGATATACAGAAACGGATCGCATTTCCTATTATATTTTCAATCTCAATGGAGATATGGAAGTAGTAACTGCAACCCTCGAACGGCGATAGTATGCTGCAAGGCAGCCTCATAGTTCATTCCCTCCCTGATCTCACACGGGATGCGAACCTGTAGCGCCGGCCTCCCGGCCGGCTGTTGCGTGGACCGCCCGGGCCACGCTTGTTTCTTTTTAGAGCACGGCTTCATAGATTGCGGAAAAACTTATTCGTGTGGTATGCCGGGGATTTATCCCCGGCATAAAGCCATCCATGAGTTTTTTGATAATCAATCCACGCGGCGGTGCCGCGCTAAATTCTGCTAACTCGCTATTCCCGCGCAGCTGGAGCTAACTTGCTGCATTTGTCAAAATTCATCTCGCCCTCGACCCATCCCCCTATTGCACTTCGCATCCCCGAATGTCACAATGATTGCGCCACAAAATTCAAAAGCTCAAACCCATGAAATCCTGCCCGCAATGCTACACCGGCTATCCCGACAGCCACACCACCTGCCCCATCCATGGCGTGCCGCTCAACGAGATACGCGACCTCAAGCCGGGCATGGTGATCCACAACAGTTACCGCATCATCCGTAAACTCGGCCAGGGAGGCATGGGAGCTGTTTATCTCGCCCAACACATCCTCATGGACGAACCGCGCGCCCTCAAATTTCTCTCCGGCGAGCTGAGCCGCGACCAGGCCTTCACCAGCCGTTTCCTGCGCGAGGTCCGCACCCTGCGCCAGATTCGCAATCGCAATGTCGTCGATTGCGGCGATCTCGAAGCCGCCGAAGACGGCTCCCTCTTCTTCTCCATGGAATTTGTAGACGGCCCTGACCTCAGAGCCTTCCTTAATAGCGTGAAGGGTACGGGCTTCAATGTGAAGGGTACGGGCTTCAATGTGAAGGGTACGGGCTTCAGCCCGTACATTGAATCTCGCAACCGGACCGCGGCTTTAGCCGCCGGGGGAGGCGGGGATACGGAGGGAGGCGGGGGTTTCAACCCCCGCATAAAGCCCACACAATCGACGCGGGCTTTAGCCCCGGAGGCTTTGTATCAGGGCACGGCTTCAGCCGTGCCGCAATCATCCCATAATATAGCCGGGGCTTTAGCCCCTGAGGGCGCACTCCCCGTCGAACTAGCCCTCTCCATCGCCCGTCAAATCGCCGAAGGCCTCGGCGCGGCCCACTCCAAAGGAATGGTCCACCGCGACATCAAGCCGGAAAACATTCTCATGGCCCGCGACGCCGCCGCATGGCTTCCCAAAATCGCCGACTTCGGCATCGTCGCCACCAAGGAGTCCAGCACCGCCTACACCCGCACCGGCGGAACTCTGCTCACCATGGCCTACGCCGCCCCCGAGCAGTGGCGCGGAACCCCCGCCGCCTCGCTCGACGGACGCACCGATCTCTACGCCCTCGGCGGCCTGCTCTACGAGATGCTCACCGGCCAGACTCCCTTCCATGCTGAAAACTACGAAGGCTGGGCGCGCCAGCATCAAACCACCCCGCCCCCGCCGCCCAGCGCCCTCCGCCCCGATCTCGCCAACTGGCAAGGCCTCGACGCGCTCCTCCTCCGCCTCCTCGCCAAAGACCGCAACGACCGCCCCAAAGACGTTGCCGAACTGATCTGGCTGATTGATGCGGTGCGGTATCTTCCGCCAAAGGTGCATCGGGAAACCATTGCGGAACGTCTGAAGCCACAAACAATCGGATTGTTTCTCGGCAAGAATATCAAACGAATGCCTCGCTGGAGTTGGATAACATTGGCTGCTTTTCTAACCATCAATATCGCATCCACAGCGATAATTCTGCATATCTCGCCTTCAAAGATTGCAAGTCGGGCATTCATCATGGACAAGGCACACCACTACAATTTGGGTGGTATTCTCCGTAATCTCGCTTGCATGAGAGGGTACGCATTTTCGTGTACGGAACTCGCAGATATGTATTACTACGGGAGAGGCGTTGAGCAAAACTTGATGAGGGCGCATGAACTTTATTTACACGCAGCGGCGCTTTACTCACCTGAATGCACAAGCGGTTCTGGAGATGCGTGTTTTAATCTTGCACGTTTGTACAAAGGCGGGAAAGGCGTTGAGATGGACCCGTCTCGTGCTGATTTGCTCGTTAAGCAGGGTATTGAACTCGATACAGAGAAGTGCGATGCGGGTGATGGAAAGGTTTGTGGCAGACTCGGGCTTGACTATAGCGTCGGAGATGATCTGTTGCAGAAAGATTATGTCAAGGCAGCAGAGTTTTACACCAATGCCTGCAATCTTGGAGAAGCACAATGGGGCTGCATTTCACTAGGTACTGCATACAAATTTGGTCGGGGCGTCCCGGAAAGCTCCAAGCAGGCCGTGGAGTTCTACATCAAAGGCTGCAACCTTGGCGAACTTAGCGGTTGCAGAGAAGCTGGGGACGTTTATGGCTGGGGAGCCTTTGGTGGTGCGGGTGAAGATTATGCACGTGCGGCAACTTTTTACGCGAGAGCATGCGATGGAGGAGAAGACCTGAGTTGCGATGAACTTGGAGACCTTTATCGAGACGGTAGCGGCGTCCCACATGACGTGGCGAAGGCGAAGTTTTACTACAGCAAAGCGTGCTCATTATCGACGGAACTTCATTTTGGATGCGATGATCTAAAGAAAATAAAATGACTGCCCGGCAGCAAATTCGAACTATACGCGCCGGGAATCTCCTTGGGCTGAGCGATCTGAGGCACTGTCGCCGTAAGTTAAAGTCTGAATCTTATTGCATCCGTTCAGACTTCGTCCCTGAGTATTCTCATTGATCGTTGAACACCTATTACATTCTGATGCTCGGGGTAAATATCGCACGTACGTTCTTTTCCATGTTCAGGAGTGAGCTTGAGTACCCATTTGTCATTGGACTGACAAGAGATTAGAGAAACACCCCAATTGCCGGTGAATTCCGATTCCATATCCAGAATTGCCTGGTAAATCTGATCGGGGATACCACTGGTATCGGATGTGTTGAGGTGTAAAGTTCGCTTCGAAGTCATTGTTTGATTCCTTTCTTGATCGTTTTGTTAAACAAATTCTGTGTTAAGAACGCTTACGAGCGCGCAACGCTGATGCCGCTACACTGCGTTCATTGCGCTTTGGGTTGTTGCGCATCTGTTTGGCTGCTAGTCTTGCAACACGCTTTGATGTGCTTTCACATTTTGACATTGCTTCTCTTAGCCATCCTTTCCGATCTCGCGGATATATTCATTATGAGAAATATGAAAACGCGATTGCAATAACAATCGTCTATCTTCAACAATTATTTGGCGGCGGGTGACCCAGGTCTCCGGGTGCAATCCCCACCACAATCAGTGTGCCCCGGAGCCTGTACTGAGCGAAGTCGAAGTATCCCTCGCTTTTGGGGACCGGGGAGGGAAAATCGAACGACATGCCACCTTCTAATCAATCAGGCAAGTTGAAATCCGTGCAGCCGTTTTGCGGCGCCTTCATCAAACGTCAAGGTAGCCGAACAACCTCTCCAGGCGCCGAGGGAACCGATCAAGGCGTCTTCGAATGTTCCGATTCCATTGCGAAGCGATACAACGGCGTAATAGACCTCTTGCTCATTCTGAACTTCGAGTGTATCCGCCGCTAAGAGCATTTCGATATCGTTCGCGATCTCCTGCCGGGAACGCTTGAAAAGGCTCTTGAGAACCCATGCAACTTCAAGGATACTCACCAAGCTGACGAAGCCCGGTTCTTGTTCGGTCAAGCGCCGTTCGATGATCTCCGTTGCACGGGGGGAGTGCGTTGGATCGTCTTGCGCAAGGTAGCGCAGCAGGATGTTCGTATCGAGACCAATCATTTTCTTCGCCGAAATCTCTCTGTTGCGCCTTCCGCAATCGCCCGATCGATTTCTTCAAGAGATACCATTTGGGCCGGCTTTGGAATCATGCCTTTGAGTCTAGCAGTTGAAATCTTGGGCAGAATGATCACGCCGTCAGGGTGGAAGAAGAACTTGAACCGGTCTCCCGGCGTTATTTGCAGGCGATCACGAACCGCTTTGGGGATCGTTGCCTGCCCTTTACTACTGAGCGTAGCTTCCATAAGACGACATTCTCCTCTCTTTACATTCTATCAGAAGTAAAGGCAGGGGGCATCCATGCTTGTTCTACCTCAGTATGAGTGAGCGATGGAATATGTTATACTTGTATAACGTGAGGGGATAAAATATGATTGCCGTCAGACTTCCTGCAGCCATCGAAAAACGTCTTGACCGATTGGCCAAGCACACCGGGCGGGCCAAAAGCTACTACGTCCGCGAGGCCCTGTTGAATCACCTCGACAACCTTGAAGACATCTACATCGCCGAAAAGCGGCTAGAGAATCTCCGCGCTGGACGCAGCTACACCATTCCTCTTGAGGAAGTGATGAAAGAGCATGGCAACTTGGAAAGTTGAGATCGACAGGGAAGCCAAACGTGACCTGGACAAACTCGACCCCCAGGTAACAAGGCGCATCGAGCGATTTTTGTACGAGCGCGTGGCCACACTCGTTGATCCGCGCAGCATAGGCGAGGCGTTGCGCGGTTCCAAACTTGGCGAGCTCTGGAGGTACCGTATGGGTGATTGGCGTATCATCTGTGAGATTCAAGATGCGAAGCTCGTCGTTCTCGCTCTCCGCGTAGGTCACCGCCGCGAGGTTTACAAACGCTAGAAGGTTTTGGCGGGTGACCCCCTTACATCAAGTACTGCACCTTGGCCGCACCCAGCGTATTCAGCCGGCGGTCGAAGGTAACGAGAGTCGCATTGGAGATTGCGGGCGGGTGGCCTTGGTCTCCGAGTGCAATCCCCACCACAATCAGGGTGGCCCAGAGCCTGTACTGAGCGAAGACGAAAGCCTGCCCTGAGCCTGCCGAAGGGGTCAGTCCCTCTAATCTGACCTGGTCTAGACCAGGTTTTTTCGCCTTTTTACCCCTCAAAAACAGCATTTTTATATATGCAAATCACCGCTTTACATGTCCTTATATGCGCACGTTATTTTCTAAAATAGCACTAAAATGTGTGCACTCAAGATCGGATGGCCACAACCCTCAACCCGCCGCTCTCTCCGCCCTCATCCTCTTTAATCTGTAAAAAATCGTCAGCGCAGTAACCGTCCCGCAGGTCAGCAAGCTCGCCGCCATTCCCAAAATCAGCGACAGGTCCCGCTGATAGGCCCCATGCACAATCCCCACCACCTGCAAGCCGCTGAAGCCGCCAAAAGTCACTAGCGATATCCCCGCATCGCTCTTTTTCCGCCATAGGGCCACCACCTGCGGCACAAACAGCAGCGCGTTGCACCCCAGCCCCAACCCGAAGATCACTGCCACGATCTCCTTCATTCCCGTCCTCCACGCATCCTAATCGCTTCTCTCTCCATCCTCTCATTCACGCTCAATCCGGTATTGCCCCTCGCCTGTAGAATGTCTAAAGCGCATCGACTGACGCAACTATGTCCTACTACGATCAAGTCTCCGAAGCCGCCTCGTTCCTAAAAAGCAAGCTAGGCCAGCTCCACCCCCGCATCGGCATCGTTCTAGGCTCCGGGCTGGGTGCCGTAGCCGACGCGGTCATCGACCCGATCATCGTTCCCTACGCCGAGATTCCGCATTTTCCCCAATCCACCGTCGAGGGCCACTCGGGCCGCATTGTCACCGGTCTCCTGAACAATATTCCCGTCCTCGTCATGCAGGGCCGAGTCCACTACTACGAAGGCTACTCGCCGCAACAAGTCACCTTCCCCATGCGCGTACTGGGCGCGCTCGGCCTTCAGGCGGTCATCCTCACCAACGCCGCCGGCGGCATTCAGGAAGGCTACCGCGTGGGCCAACTCGTTGCGCTCAGCGACCACATCAACTTCATGGGCTGGAACCCTCTCATCGGCCCCAACGAGCCGCACTTTGCCGTCAGGCCCGGAGCTGGATTGCGCTTTCCCGACATGACCGAGGCCTACTCCAAGAGGCTTCGCACCCTGGCGCAGCAAGCCGCAAAGGAAGAAAATTTCGAGCTGGTCGAAGGTGTCTATCTGGCCGTCAGCGGGCCCAGCTATGAGACCCCCGCCGAAATTCGCGCCTTCCGCGTGTTGGGAGCATCCCTGGTCGGCATGTCCACCGTGCCCGAGACCATCGTCGCCCGCCACATGGGAATCGAGGTCCTGGGCATCTCCTGCGTAACCAACCTGGCAGCAGGCATGGGCGCAACGCCCCTCGGCCAACAAGAGGTCATCGATATCGGCCATCAGGTTGAGCGCCAGTTCACCCGCCTACTTCAGCGCCTTGCGCCAATAATCGATGCACCGATCGCGACTCCAGAAGCAGGAGCCAGACAGCCGTGAACCAGCAAGCCGGACACAACGTGCGTCTCCCCTTCCCTCCGGTTGTGCTGGGAATTGCCGGCTGCACCGGATCAGGCAAAACCACCCTCACTGCCGAGTTGGCCCGCACCCTCGGCGGCGTCCACTTCCATATCGACACCTACTATCGCGATCTGGCCCATCTGCCGCTGGAAGAGCGCGCTCGCCAGAACTTCGACCACCCCTCGCTGATCGAGAGTTCATTGCTGGTAGCCCACATAGCCGCGCTGGCCAGGGGTGAAGCCATCGAGCGCCCCCTCTACGACTTCGCTTCCTATACCCGTATTCTCGGCCCCGACGGTATCGGCCTGACGGAGACCGTCATTCCCGGCGCCTATCTTCTGATCGAGGGCATCTTCGCCCTCTATTTCACCGAACTGCTCCCCTTCTATCAGTTGCGCATTTATATAGATACGCCCGACGAACTCTGCTTCCAACGACGCCTCAAGCGCGACATTGAGCAGCGCGGCCGCACACCAGAACTGGTCCGCCACCAGTATGAGTCCACGGTCCGCCCCTCTAGCGTGGCCTTTGTACGCCCCTCGGCCTCGAACGCGGACCTCACCGTCGATGGAACCGGCGCCCTCGACTGGAAAGTCGAACAGATTCTCGCTCATATGAGTCGGCGCGGCCTGTTGAGCTTCCCGGATTGAAAGAAGTTGTTGTTTTTAGTCCATTTTCGATTTCTTACCAAAGTTTAATTAAATAACTATTATGTTTTACGCTCGCACCGATAAACTAACAATGAACATCAAGAAATCCATGGAATCGTTGAAACACAATGCGGCTACATGGCTGAACCAAGGCATCTCGCCCCGCAGGCTGGCTCTCACGCTGGCCCTTGGCTTTGCCATCGGCTGCATACCCATGTTGGGCGTGGCCACCACCTTGTGTATCATCCTTGCTCTCACCTTGCGACTGAACTTTCCCGCCATTCAAGCGGCAAACTGGCTTGCGATGCCGCTGCAGATGCTTCTGATTGTGCCATTTATGCGCCTGGGTGGGCGGATCTTTACCTTTGGCTCACATCGTGCCATCGAGATTGGCTCTCTGTTCCACACTTCGCCTCTGGTGCTGATTTCGCAGGTTGGCAGCATGTTCGGCCAGGCGTTGCTGGCTTGGCTGCTGATCGCTATCCCCGCCGTGGCCCTGTTGACCGTCATGTTGACTACGCTGTTGCGCCGTGTTCCGGCCATCTCCCAGGCCGAATCCGGCGACTGATTAGCTATGCTCCATATTGTTCGTCGCTCACCTGTTCCATCCACTCGACGGCATTGCCGTTGAGCTTCTCCTGAATGGCGATGTGGGTCATCGCCGTCGTTGGCGCCGCGCCATGCCAGTGTTTCTCTCCCGGCGCGAACCAGATCACATCTCCCGGACGGATCTCCTCAATAGGACCGCCCCAGCGTTGCGCCCGGCCGCAACCGGATGTGACGATCAGTGTTTGACCGAGCGGGTGCGTATGCCACGCGGTGCGCGCGCCGGGCTCGAAGGTGACGTGGGCTCCGTTGACACGTGCTGGATCGGGCGCGTCAATAAGCCGGTCAACGCGTACCGTGCCCGTGAAATATTCTGACGGTCCTTTGCCTGAAGGCACGGAACCTATTCGCTTGATCTCCATATATAAATTCTCCTGGCCGTAGCGGAATCAACGATCATCCACTTTCTGGTTTTTGGTGAAGACGTGGTAAGTAACATTGTCCCAGGCGTTATGGATGCCAATCAGCAGCAGTATGAACGCGACTGCTGCAACGCAAAACAGCGATGCGCGCGGCTGCGCGAATCCTAACAATGCCGACGCGATCAGCGTCGCATACGTCACAAGCGGCAATGCGGAATAAAAGAGCCAGTCTTCAAACTCAGGCTTGTATGCCGATTGCTCCCGCATTCGCCGCGTAATAATCACGCAGTAGACTGTTCGGGCAAGCCCCGCCGACCCCCAGAGTGCGGCAACCGGAGCTATTTCGCGCCACGGAGCGCACATCACTCCAGACAGAAAGAGCACCATAGAAAAGTGAACGATGGTCGGCGTAGTAAACGCTACTCCTGCCTGAGCTAGTTCTGGTGTGCGCGACACATTCGCGATCAAGGCCATAACCACAAACTGCAACCCTATAAGCGCGCCTGCTGCTGAGCCGAAGATCACGTAAACATTCTGCCATTCCGTCAGAGCAGTCATGGAGTCACCTCAAGGTACGCAATGAAACCATAATATGACCTCGCCGGGCATCATTCACTATGGTTCAGCGGCCGGTAGTCTTTTCCAGTGCCTCGGGGTAGCGCGCGCCTTGCACCTCGATTTTGGAGAGTGCGCTTTCGATGATCTGAAGGTCGTCAGCGGTAAGTTCAACAGCAGCCGCTCCTATGTTCTCTTCCAGGCGATGCAGCTTGGTGGTACCGGGAATGGGAACAATCCACGGCTTCTGAGCCAACAGCCAGGCGAGTGCGATCTGCGCGGGCGTAGCCTTCTTCTCCGCTCCAATGCTGCCCAGCAAATCGACCAGCTTCTGATTCGTAACCCTGGCCTCAGGAGTGAAGCGTGGAATCGAGCTGCGTATGTCGGTCTTTTCAAAGGTCCTGTTTCCGTCCATCTTTCCCGTCAAAAAGCCTTTGCCGAGCGGGCTGAAGGGAACAAAACCGATGCCGAGTTCTTCGAGCGTAGGGATGATCTCCGCCTCGGGCGCGCGATACCAGAGCGAGTACTCGCTCTGCAATGCGGTGACGGGTTGCACGGCGTGAGCGCGGCGGATCGTCTTCGCGCCAGCTTCCGACATTCCGAAATGCTTTACCTTGCCCGCCTGAATCAGATCCTTTACCGCTCCCGCCACATCCTCAATCGGCACCTCGGGATCTACGCGGTGCTGATAGAGGAGATCGATGACATCGGTCCGCAAGCGCTTGAGCGAGGCCTCGGCGACTTGCTTGATATGCTCAGGCCGGCTGTCCAGTCCCCTCGGGCCGCGGCTTCCGTCGGGATTGATGTCCATGCCAAATTTCGTTGCGATGACTACTTTGTCACGAAGCGATTCGAGTGCCTCACCCACCAGTTCTTCATTGTTGAAGGGGCCGTAGATTTCGGCGGTATCGAAGAAGGTAACGCCGCGCTCGACAGCCGCGCGGATCAGCGCGATCGAATCCTTCTTCTCCGGGAAGGGAGCGTAGGAAAAGGTCATTCCCATGCAGCCGAGCCCTAGAGCCGAGACTTCCAGATTGCTCTTTCCCAATTTACGTTTTTGCATTTTCTCTCCTTTTGATAGGTGGTTGGCAATTCTTTGAGTGTTGCATGGAGGTTAGCGATTCGTCATGCGCTCCACCTCTTCGGGGTAGCGGCCGCCTTGCACCGTAACCTGCGCTGTTAGGCTGTCAAGTTCGCGGAGATCCTCCGGAGTAAGTTCCAGGGCAACGGCTCCGATGTTCTCCTCGACGCGCTGCAATTTTGTGGTGCCTGGGATGGGAACGATCCAGGGTTTCTTATGGAGCAGCCAGGCAAGCGCGATTTGCGCCAGAGTCGCCTGTTTCCGCGCCGCGAAGGCGGTAATCAGATCAACCAATGCCAGATTCGCTTTCAACGCATCGGGCGCAAAGCGAGGCAAATAGCCGCGGTTGTCCTCTTTGTGGAATTGAGTCTTTTCTGTAATCGATCCGGCAAGAAAGCCCCGTCCCAGCGGGCTGAAGGGAACAAAACCAATTCCGAGTTCCTCGAGAATTGGCAGAACTTCTTCCTCAGGGCGCTTCCACCACAGCGAGTACTCGCTTTGAACCGCGGTGACAAACTGAACGGCGTGTGCCCTGCGAATGGTTTGCGCCCCGGCCTCCGACAAGCCGAAGTGCTTCACTTTACCTTCCTGAATCAAATCTTTCACCGCTCCCGCTACGTCTTCAATCGGCACGTCGGGGTCGACGCGGTGCTGGTAAAGAAGATCGATGGTGTCGACACGCAGCCTCTTCAGCGAGCCCTCGACACTTTCCTTGATGTAGGCGGGGCGACTGTCGACACCGGGATCGGGCCTGCCGTGCGGAGTGCGAGAGAAGCC
>CAZFMB010000062.1:0-23682 GCA_964520005.1 uncultured Occallatibacter sp. | reverse complement strand
CGCCAGCCGAATCCCCGCATCGATTTCGCAAGCACGCCTTTTTATGTCAGCAGCGTAGCCGCACCCTGGCAGCCCAACGGACCGCGCATGGCCGGCGTGAGCGCGTTTGGTGTGGGAGGCGTGAATGCACATTTGGTACTCGAAGAAGGGCCGGAAAGAACGCCGGAAATCTCCGCGCGCCCGGCGCAGCTACTCTGCGTTTCCGCACGTTCGAAAGATGCGCTTGATGCGTCGCTGGGCAATCTCGGCCGCCATCTGCGCGAGCATCCCGAACTGAATCTGGCGGACGTCTCCTACACACTCCAGACCGGACGGCACGGCTTCGATCATCGCGCCTCAGTTGTATGCTCCAGCGTGGATGACGGCGCCCGCATTATTGCAGAGCCCGCGAACAGGCAGATACACAGGCCTACTGGCATCCTCACGCGGCCACAACCGGTCTTCCTCTTCACCGGGCAGGGCGCGCAGTTTCCTGGAATGGGTAGTGCACTCTATCGGGCGGAATCTGTTTATCGGCGGGAGATAGATGAATGTGCGGAGATTCTGCACCCCTTGCTGGATCTCGACCTGCGTACATTGCTCTTTCCTGAGGATCAAGACATCGATGCAAGTGCCGAGGCGCTGATGGAAACACGACTGGCGCAGCCGGCGCTTTTCATCACCGAACTGGCAATGGCCAGGCTATGGATGGAATGGGGCATCGAGCCGAAGGCTATGACAGGACATAGCCTCGGGGAATTTGTCGCGGCAGTTGTAGCCGGTGTGATGAGCCGCGAAGATGGCCTTAAGCTGGTGGCTGCACGCGGCCGGCTTATGCAGCAGATGGAGCGCGGGGCGATGCTCTCGGTGCGGGCCGGCGAAGAACGGATATCGGCTCTGATGAATGAGCGGCTTTCGATGGCCGCATTGAACAGCACGGCTCTATGCGTGGCGTCCGGGCCAATAGATGCTATCGAAGAATTGGAAAGGCGGCTGCAAAAGGAGCGTATCGAATTCAAGCGCCTGCGAACTTCTCACGCCTTCCACTCCGCGATGATGGATCCGATGCTCGACGCCTTCGAGGATGAGGTTCGCCGGGTCACCCTTCATGCTCCCACGATTCCCTATGTCTCAGGAGTGAGTGGAACTTGGATCAAGCCTGAGGAAGCGATCAGCCCTCGCTATTGGAGAGAGCATTGTCGCAAGCCAGTGCGCTTTGCGGATGCGTCGGCGCTGTTGCTTGATCTGCCCGAAGCTGTGCTATTGGAAGTGGGGCCGGGGCAATCGTTGACGATCCTGGCACGCCAGCAACGCGGCAATCGCGCCATACCGATTGTAGCGTCGATGCCAGATCGTGCCGCCGACGCCGCCGATTCCGGAACCATGTTGGAGGCTCTGGGCCGGCTGTGGACTGTAGGCATTCAGCCGGAGTGGAAACACCTCTGGAGCCGGGAGCACAGGCAGCGCGTCTCGTTGCCTACTTATCCGTTTGAGCGCAAGAAGCATTGGATAGAACCGCCGGCGCACACACCGGCAAGCAACCATCTCCGGCAAGCGATCGCTCAGCCGCAAGAGACTGAAGTGCAAATTGATGGAGAAGCTAAGATGACCATAAATGCAAATGGAATCGCTCTTGAACGCCGGCACAGGCTCCAGCCTGTTGTGGCAAGCCTCTTTAAAGAGTTGAGTGGAATCGCCACCGGGCCTGAGAACTTTGATACTTCCTTCATGGAACTGGGATTCGACTCGCTCTTCCTTACCCAGGCGACGCAGGCCGTGCAGCGCCGCTTCGGCGTGAAGGTGACGTTCAGGCAGATTGTTGAACAGTTTTCCAGCATTAGCGCGCTCGCTGATCGTCTGGATTCGATTCTTCCCGCCGATGCCTTTCCCGCAGAGTCAGAGCAGCCAGCGCCGCAGCAGAAGCCTCTCGTTGTCGCGCCTTCCCCCGTCACTCTTTCGTCATCCACCGCGACAGGCTCGACGCTTGATGAGCTGCTCAGGGCGCAGATGCAGGCCATGTCGCAGCTTTTCGAGCAGCAACTGGCGGCGGTTCGTGGAAATACGATTCAAGGAGCGACGTCTGCCGCGATTCCACCTCCGGCTTCTGCACAAGTAACGAGCCATGCGCTGGTTACAGCCAAGCAAGCGACTGCGAGCGTAGCCGCGCCTGCCAGAGGATTGAAAGCGCACGGGCCGTTCAAGCCGGTGCAGCCGGGCACAAAAGATGGAATCACCGAGTCGCAGCGCCAGTACATCCAATCGCTTATCGCCCAGTACACTCGACGTACCGGAAAGTCGAAGGAGTATACGCAGGCGCACCGCCCGCGTCTTACTGATCCGCGAGCCGTTGCCGGTTTTCGCTCGCTGTGGAAAGAGATGGTCTACCCGTTGGTGACCAACCGCTCCAAAGGCTCGCGCATCTGGGACATCGACGGCAACGAGTACATCGACATCGTCAATGGATTCGGCGCGATCATGTTCGGCCATGGTCCAGAGTTTGTGACTGAAGCTGTACACAAGCAAATCGACGCTGGAGTAGAGATTGGCCCGCAGAGTTCATTGGCCGGAGAAGTGGCGGAGCTAATCTGCGAACTAACAGGCATGGAGCGCGCCGCTTTCTGCAACACCGGCTCCGAAGCGGTGATGGCGGCCCTGCGCGTGGCTCGCACGGTGACCGCGCGCGACAAGATCGTCTACTTCACCGGCGACTACCACGGCACCTTCGACGAGGTTCTGCTGCGCGCCACGCCGCACGGCGCCGCGCCCATCGCTCCCGGAATCATGGCGGGCAGCGCGAACAACGCAGTAGTGCTGGAGTACGGCGCGGAGGCGTCTTTGGAGTTCATCCGCGCGCATGGCAATGAGATTGCCGCGGTGCTGGTCGAGCCTATCCAGAGCCGCCACCCGGAGGTGCAGCCGCGGGAATTTCTGCATGAATTGCGTAAAATCACGGCGCAGTGCGGCACCGCGCTGATCTTCGACGAAGTGGTTACCGGCTTCCGCGTGGCTTTGGGCGGCGCGCAAGAGTACTACGGGATTCGCGCCGATCTGGCGACCTATGGAAAGGTGATCGGCGGCGGCTATCCAATCGGAGTACTCGCGGGCAAAGCAGAGTATCTTGACACGCTGGATGGCGGAACATGGCAATACGGAGACGATTCAGCTCCAGAGGTTGGAATGACATTTTTTGCCGGAACGTTTGTCCGCCATCCGCTGGCGCTGGCGGCGGCGAAGGCAGTCCTGCATTACCTAAAGGAGTCCGGACCGGAGCTGCAGAAAGCGCTGAGCCAAAAGGTAGCCCTGGCTGCGCGCGCCGTGGAAACGATCTTCCGCGATGCCGGAGTGGATGTTGGTGTGCATCCGTGCGGCGCGTGGTTTTCCTTCAGCCTGCCCGCTGATGCGCGCTTCGGCAGCCTGCTTTATTATCATATGCGCGAGAAGGGTATTCACATCCTGGAGAGCTACCCTTGCTTCTTTACTACCGCGCATACCGACGAGGATTTTGCATTCGTGGTCGAAGGCTTTCGCAAATCGATCCAGGAGATGCGCCATGGTGGCATGCTGCCGGCGGCAACCGCGGCAACTTCCGCGCCGGACGATTCCATGCTCGATGTGGCGTTGCCGGAACTGCATCCGGCCGCGCGCAGTGAAAATCCAGACAAGGCGCCGCTGACCGAATCACAGCGTGAGATATGGCTGGCGGCCACTCGTGGAGACGACGCAAACTGTGCCTTCAATGAATCGCTGACACTCCGCCTGCATGGGACTGCAAAAGAAGATGAGGTTCGATATGCGCTCGAAGCCGCACTCGCCAGGCACGATGCACTTCGTTCCACGGTCGATCCCGATGAGGAATGCATGCGGATTTCACCTGCCTTCACGGGACAGATTCCATTCGTTGACCTGAGCGCGCTTACTGCGGACGAGCGCGAGGCAATCATCGACGAGAGAATTGCGGAAGAAGGACGCACGCCCTTCGATCTCGCCAATGGTCCGCTGGTGCGCGCCACGCTCTTCCGCACAGCTCCGGAGGAACTGGCGCTACTCTTTACCGGCCATCATCTTGTGTTGGACGGATGGTCCGCGAATCAACTACTGGAAGATATGGGGAAAATCTATAGTGCGGCAAGAGCAAAATCGAAGCCGACACTTGCGCCGCTGATGCCCTTCAGCAGCTATGCGCTGAAAGAGCAGGAGGAGATGCAGGCTGGAGCTTATGCCGAGAACGAGCACTACTGGGTGGAGATTTTCGCGGGGCGGGCACCAGTGCTTGATCTGCCTACAGACCGGCCTCGTCCAGTAATGAAGAGCTACAACGGCGGTACGCTGCACTCGTCTTTGGGGGCGGAGCTGACCGCTGAGTTGAAGAAGGCGAGTTCCCGGCTAGGTTGCACGTTGTATGTCACGCTGCTCTCTGGTTTTCAAATTCTGCTGCACCGGCTCACGCGGCAGTCCGAGCTAGTGGTCGGCATCTCCGCCGCGGGCCAGACTCTGTTTGACGACGCGAGTCTGGTTGGACATTGCGTGCACTTTTTGCCGATGTTGAGCGAGCTTCCGAAAGACTGTGCGGTCAAAGAACATTTGACGGCCACGCGAGGGAAGCTTCTCGACGCCTACGACCACCAGGAATTCACCTACGGCACATTGTTGCGCAAGCTGCCGATTCAACGCGATTCCAGCCGCTTGCCGCTCATCGAAGTTCAGTTCAATCTGGAAAAACTGGGAACGAATATTCATTTTGACGGACTGCGGACGGAGATGCGCTCCAATCCGAAGGCGTTTGTGAACACCGACCTGTTTTTGAATGTCATCGAATCAGGCGACGATCTTCTCCTGAACTGCGATTACAACACAGACCTGATAGACCAAAGCACGCTGGAACGGTGGCTAACCTCGTATGCAACGATTCTACGTGAAATGGCCGTGGATCCAAGCCGGGAAGTGGAAGAGTTGGAGATACTGGAGGAGAACGAACGCAAGCTGGTGCTGGACGAGTGGAATCGCACCTCGGTGGACTTTGGCACGTTTGAGCCGGTCTATCGGAGTATCGAGCGACGGGCTGCCCAGACGCCTAAACGCATTGCGGTAATCTGCGACGGGATCGAATGGACGTATCAGCAACTCAACGAGTACAGCAACCGGATGGCACGACACCTGCGCCGCCAGGGAATCCGTGAGGGATCGCTGGTGGGCGTATGCCTGGAGCGCTCGCATCAGATGTTGGGTGCGGTGCTCGGCGTACTCAAGGCGGGCGCGGCATATTTGCCACTTGATCCAGGCCATCCGGCCAGCCGTTTGGAACTGGTGCTGGCGGACGCGCAGGCATCGATGCTGCTGACCCAGGAACATCTGGCTTCACGGCTGCAAACCAGTGCGCGAGTCATTTGCGTGGACAGCGAGCAATCACTGTGGGCGCGGGAGAGCGGCGCTAACTTGGATGTAACAACCCCTGCCGATTCCCTGGCCTATGTAATTTATACGTCAGGCTCCACGGGTAATCCCAAGGGCGTGGCCATCGAGCATGGTGCGCTAAGTAACCTGCTGCGCAGCATGGAGCGGGAACCGGGCCTGAGTGCCACTGACACGCTGGTGTCGGTCACGACGCTTTCGTTCGATATTGCCGCGCTGGAACTTTTCCTTCCTTTGCTTGCAGGCGGTCGTCTTGTGATTGCCACCGGTGAGCAGGTGATAGATGGATTTCGTCTGTTGAATCTACTGGAGCAGTCGCACGCCACCGTGATGCAAGCTACGCCGTCCGGTTGGAGAATCCTGCTGGAAGCTGGGTGGAAGGGTCAGCCGCAACTGAAAGTGCTGTGCGGCGGAGAGGCCTTGCCCCGCGATCTGGCCGATTCGCTGCTGGCTTGCAGTGAGCAGGTTTGGAATGTCTACGGGCCGACCGAAACGACCATCTGGTCTTCTGCCACGCGGCTCGAAAAACTGGCCGGTCCAGTGCCGATTGGACCGCCCATCGCCAATACCCAGTTCTACGTGCTTGACGAGCGTTTGCATCCCGTTCCTGTAGGGGTAACTGGCGAGCTGTTCATCGGAGGCGCAGGTTTGGCGCGCGGCTATTGGAATCGACCCGACCTGACTGCGGAGAAGTTTCTCCCCAATCCCTTTGGCGCGGGGAGAATCTATCGCACCGGCGATCAGGCGCGCTGGCTGCGAGACGGTCACGTCGAGTTGCTGGGCCGGACCGATTTCCAAGTGAAGGTGCGCGGCTTCCGGATTGAACTGAACGAAATTGAGAGTGCCCTGACCAGTCATCCGGCGGTGCGCGACGCGGTAGTATTAGCCGTCGAAGTAGCGTCTGGTGACAAGCGGTTGGCAGCCTGGGTAGACTCGGCACTGGCCAAGCCGCCCGCGGATCTGGACGCGCAACTGCGCACCCTGCTGACCGCGAAGCTTCCCGAGTATATGCACCCGGCCATCATTACCGTGCTGCCCGCATTGCCCCGGACAGCCAATGGCAAGATTGATCGCAAGTCCCTGCCGGAACCCGCATTTGCCAGCAGGAAACAGAAGCAGAAATTCACTCCTCCGGCTACTCCGCAACAAGAGAAGCTGGCGGCAATCTGGGCAGATGTTCTCAAGCTCGATCGAGTTGGCATCACCGATAGCATTTTCGAACTGGGAGCCGACTCGCTGCTGATTTTCCGCATCTCCGCTCGTGCCGGCAGGGAAGGTCTGCCCATCCAGCCAGCGCAGATTTTTCAATACCGCACGATCGCGAATCTGACAAGTGCTCTAGGATACGCCGGAACGGCGGGTTCAGATCAGGTTCAAGCCAGCCCATCCATTTCAGCTGTTGCCCGTGAAAAATTTCGGAGAACGAAGGCATGATGGAAAGCACATCTGAAATAATTATCTCCCCTTCTGAGGTTGAATGCACTCCGGCGGCATCAGAGCCGGATATCTTCGTGATGCCGGCTACGCCTTGCCAGACTCGCTTCTGGTTGCTGGATAGTTTGCACCACGGCAATCATGCACTGAATATGCCCCTGGCATGGAATTGCCGGGGAAAGCTCGACCCCGACGTGGCGGCAGCCGCGCTGGCAGAGCTCGTGCGTCGTCATGAGTCGCTGCGCACAACATTCGAAATGGCGAATGGAAAGCTGTCTCAGGTGATACATCCGGCTATTGAAGCAGCAGCCATGCCCTTGCCTGTCGAGGATTTGCGGCATCTATCGAAGGAAGAGCGCCAGCAGCAGGCCAGCGTAATCATCCTGCGGCATGCGCGTATCCAGATGGATATGAAAGAAGGGCCGCTGTTCTGTGCCAGGGCGATCCAGATAGAAGACGACGAGCATATTCTTCTTCTAACCATCCATCACAGTGTCTGCGACGGATGGTCAAATGGCGTGATTATTCGGGATTTCGCTGCAATCTACGACGGCTTGATGCGCCGCGTTCCCGCTGAACTGCCGGAATTGCCGATTCAGTACGGCGATTACGCAGTCTGGCTCGACGAGTGGAGAAGAGGGAAGGATTCTGCGGAGTACAAGAAATACTGGCGCGAAACTCTAGGAGGGAACTTCACGCCTCTTCGTATTCACCGTGATTTTGCCGGCGATAGCGGAGAAGAACTGGGAGATATTGAAACTCTTTTGCTGCCTGAGGAATTGACGCAGGAGGCGCGCGATTTCTGCGCAACTCAGGGAATAACGCTCTATATGCTGCTGCTGGCTGTCTACGCCATGACGCTGCATCAGTTAACCGGTCAGGGAGATATTCTTATCGGCACACCCTGCGCTAACCGGCGCCAGGAGACGGAAGACCTGATTGGTCCGTTTTCCAATCCGCAGGTAATCCGGGTGAGGTTTGAGACGGGAGAAAGCCTGAGCAAGGTTGTGGAGCGTGTGCGCGACTGGACACTGGGCGCTATGGCGCATCAGATATTGCCCTTCGAAGATCTTAACGATGACGAGTTCTTCTCTCGCGCCGAAAATCAGATTTCTCTGCAAGTGTACTTCATCTATCAAAAGGCCTTCATGCAAGCCCAGCATACGCCGTTCCTGGAAATTGTTCCGTTGCGTTCCGTCAGCCCGGGCACTACCTTCGACCTGATGCTCAGCATCGTGGAAAGGGCAGAGGGCCCGCGTTTGCAGTTGGAGTACAATCCCTCGCTCTACAGCGTTACAACCATACAGCAGATTCTTCAGCGTTATCTTCGGGTCCTTAAAACTACTTTGTCAGACCCGGAAAGCCCGGTGGGAGAAGCAATGGGACAGGAAGGCCGCGAACAGCAGTTGCAGGCTGCTTCACTCGCTGCTCAGGACAACGCAACAACAACAAAATGTGTGCAGGGTGGAGTTTCCGAATTGCATCCAGATTCGCCGGAACTGCAGATAGCGGAGATTTGGAAGACAGCGATGGGGCTGAAAAGCCTGAGTCATCACGATAGCTTCTTCGATCTCGGAGGACGATCGCTGGCTGCAATGCGAATTGTCTCCCGTATCAACAAAACATTCTCTCTCGATTATGGTCTGGCTACGTTGTTCTCCGCGCCCACGGTTGCACGGATGGCGGAGTTGGTAACGAAACGGCTTTCCGCCAACGTTAGTTCTTCGATTGTGGCCATGCAGCCGCATGGATCGGCAGAGCCTCTATTTATCATTCATGGCGCGGGAGGCAATATTATCCGCTTCTATCAGCTCGCCATGCTGGTAGGAACAGAGCATCCAATCTACGGAATCCAAGCTCAGTCGCTATTGGCCGGCAAACCGGCGCTGCTTCGCCTGGAAGATCAGGCGGCGTTTTATCTGGCCGAAATTCGGGGAATCCAGCCAAAAGGTCCGTACTACTTTTTGGGATATTCTTTTGGAGGCACGATTGCGCTGGAAATCGCGCATCAGTTACGCGCTCTGGGAGAGCGGGTAGAACTGCTTGGCATGCTCGACAGCCGCCATCGCGATTGCATCGTTGAGGCGCAACAAAATGATCCCTTACTGGTGCAGCTGGATCGCCGCATTGCGCGCTTTCTGGGAAATCTTTCTGGTCTCACGCTGGGAGAAAAGATCGATTATCTTTGGCAGAAGTTGTTTACGCGAACCTTGCGCCGGATTTACTCGCTGGCCGTCGCTTGTGGCTATCGTTCTGTGCCATCCATTATGAAAAGCACGGATGACATTGCCTGGGTGGCTGCAAAGAACTACCAGCCGCGACCTTGGCCTGAACAAGTGACGCTCTTTCGCACCGCCGTCCAGCCGGATCCAAGGCTGCCGATGGATCTGGGATGGACACCGTTTGCGCAAGGTGGCATCGAGATGTACGAACTGCCCGGCGATCACGATCTGGTATTCCGAGAACCGAACATTCAGGTTTTGGCCGCGCAACTGAGGGCCCGCCTGGAGAAATCTGAAGCACCTGGGATACGTGCGAGCGATGCGGTTGAGACCGAGGACATCGCCCGATGAATGTTCGTCATGTATATATGGTGCTCTCGCCGCGCTCTCTAAGTTATGCAAGAGATGCGTTGGAGAGTTTGTTTGCTAATTCCATCGAAGACCTTCATCTTCGACTGATTACTGATTCCGAGCGAGACAAGGAAGAGTTGTCTGAGACGCTGCATGCGCTCGTTGCAAGGTCGCATCAATGGACGGTGTTTTCCGAGCAGGATCTGGCTGGCAGGGAAGAAGCGCTCTTCGCCGGCCACGAGAACTTGCGTGCATTTCGTCGCGGTCATCCCTGCTGGCGCAAAATTACCGATCCACTACTGTTGAGCGAGCCTGGTCAGGAATTGATTCTGCTCGATCCGGACCTATATTTCCCCAATCGCTTCCAGTTTGAGTCAACGCCTGAGAATGGTTTGTTGCTTATGTGGCAGCAGCCGAACTGCCTCTTTCCGCCCGATGTAGTCAAGACGGCAATCGGCGATGGAATCCGGCTTGCGAATCACGTGGACATCGGAGTGGCGCACTGGCGTGCTTCTGCCGATCTCGATTGGCTTAACTGGCTGATCGGCAAGCTGGGCGGAAGCAGGCTGCCGCGCATCATGCATGTTGAGGCAATTGTGTGGGCGGCTCTAGCCATGAGAGTGGGTGGGGGGTACCTCGACCCCGCGTACTGGAAATGCTGGCGCAGGTCGCCGGTAAAACGAGTGATGACGAAGCTGGGAGTGAGCGGCCAGTACATTCTGAAATCGGAATCCTGGCCCAACATGAAATGCTTTCATGCCGGCGGCGAAGCAAAATGGTGGCTGCATAAGGCTCGTGAATCGGGTCTGCTGGACGGCCATGCTACGCTCAACCAGCCAGGTTGCATTCTTCCATTTGAGGAACTGACGCCGGCACAGTACGCGCGAGAACTGGCGTTTAAACGAATGTTGCAAGCCTTGGGCTATTACCAAATCTTCCGTACTGCGTGAGTGTCTATGCGAATCTGCATTGTTGCCGAAAACGCCTCGACACGATTCGGTGGTGAGGCCATCCTTCCGGTGCACTACTTTCGCCTGCTGCGATCTCGTGGCATCGAGTGCTGGATGGTTGTCCACGCGCGTACGCAAAATGATGTGATGGAACTGTTCCCGAACGAAATTGATCGCATTCTGTTCGTTCCAGATTTGCGGATTCAGAAGCTATTTTTCTTTCTGAGTCGTTATCTTCCCATGCGGCTGTCCGAAGCCACGCTGGGCCTACTCAACCAGCTCATTACGCAATTCTGTCAGCGCGCGATCGTGCGCAGACTGATCCTTGATCATCAAATCGATGTCATTCATCAGCCCATTCCGGTCGCTCCGCGCTTTCCTTCTATGCTCTTCGGCCTGAGTGTCCCGGTGGTGATAGGTCCACTGAATGGTGGGATGGATTATCCTCCAGCCTTTCGCCGTTCCGAATCGTGGATTAGCCGCGCGGCGCTTGTATTCGCCCGTCTGCTTGCAAATGCCGGCAACACGCTTCTGCCGGGCAAGAAGCAAGCCAGCATCGTACTGGTGGCCAATGAACGCACGCGCCGTTCCTTACCCTCGGGAATTCGCGGCAAAGTCATTGAACTCGTGGAGAATGGGATCGACGTTGGCATTTGGCAAAGCGCGCCGGGTACCATCGTGAACGCGGTTCCACGCTTTGTCTTTATTGGACGCCTGGTGGATTGGAAGGCTGTGGATGTTGCGATCCGGGCGCTCGCAAATGTTCCCTCCGCAGAACTCGACATTATTGGCGACGGCCCTATGCGGGATGAATGGCGATCTTTGGTTGCGGAACTGGGATTGAAGGATCGTGTTCACTTTAGCGGTTGGCTGACGCAGAGCGAATGCGCCCAGTGTTTACAGAATTCCATCGCGCTGGTCTTGCCCAGCCTGTATGAATGCGGCGGCGCTGTGGTGCTGGAAGCCATGGCCATGGGCAAGCCGGTGATCGCCACTCGCTGGGGCGGTCCTGCTGACTACCTGGATGACTCCTGCGGAGTGCTAGTGGAGCCGGAGAGTTATGCGGGCCTGGTAGCAGGATTTGCCGAAGCGATGCGGAGGCTACTCGACTCACCCAACCTTGCCCAGTCCATGGGAGCCGCGGGACGCGCGCGCGCGGTTCGCGATTTCAACTGGCAGCACAAAGTAGATAAAATGATCGGTATTTATCGTTCTGTATCTGAAAACCTGGACCTTCCCCACAGGTTGAAAACAACTAGCATCTCCAACGCCACAGCATCCGAAACCAACTAAAGTCAGCATATGCGGGCGTGATTCTCAACAGCAGTAAGTCGCAAGTGGAGGTCGAACGATGGATGCAAATGTAAAACTACGAACAGATTTTGTCCTTCGTTCGGAAGTCATGTCGGCCAAGACCCCGGATGCGATTCCACCGCGTCTTCTCTATCTTTTAAGTCGCTATCCGGGTATTTCGCATACCTTTTTTCTAAACGAGATTCAGGAACTGCGAAAGCATGGCTTCTCTGTAGAGGCCGCTTCCATCAACCAGCCTGACCGTTCACGTTCGGCGCTGCCCGCGGCTGAGATTGACGAAATGGAAAGGACCTTCTACATCAAGTCTGCGGGTGCCAGGCGGGCGGCGGCGGTTGCGGCCAAAACAATTCTATTGAGGCCGATGGTGTTTGTTCGCGGGTTGCGGGCTGCTCTGCGCCTTGGACAATGGGATCCAAAAGCCACTCTTTATGCGCTCTTTTACTTTGCGGAAGCGCTCATTCTGGGTGACTGGATGCGCTCGCGCGGCCATCAACATCTGCACATACACTTCTGTGGGCCGGTAGCGACGGTTGGTATGCTGGCGTCCATGGCATGGGGATTCACATACTCCCTGACCGTGCATGGCCCGGACGAATTTTACGATGTCGAGAAGTTTTATCTTCGTCAGAAAGTCGAACAGGCAAAGTTCATCCTGTGCATCAGCAACTTTTGCCGCAGCCAGCTCATGCGCATTACTGCGCCTGAGCATTGGGACAAGATGTGCGTGGTACGCCTGGGCGTCGATCTGAATGTATTCTCACCGATGCCTCAGGTGCGTAAGCCGGATCGCGGGCTGGAGATTCTTTGCGTGGGCAGGCTGGTTCCGTCGAAAGGCCAGCTTATTCTGTTGCGCGCTTGCGCTATCCTGCTCTCCAGGGGTCGCAAAATCCGGGTGCGTCTGGTGGGCGATGGGCCAGATCGTGAACATTTGCAGGCATTCGCGGAGCAGGAAGGTATTCCAGCTATATTCGAAGGAGCAAAGAGCCACTGCGAGACGCGCCAGTTGCTGGGACAAGCTGACATCTTCGCTCTGGCCAGTTTTGCCGAGGGTGTTCCGGTTGCGCTGATGGAAGCTATGGCCATGGAGGTACCATGCGTCAGCACAAGCATTGCCGGAATTCCCGAGCTAATTCGCGATGGGCTCGATGGACTGATTGTTCCTGCCTCCGATGCGGAAGGACTGGCTACGGCACTCGAACGCCTCGCCGAAGATCCGCTTCTGAGGCGCAGTTTTGGGCTAGCCGGCCGCAAGCGGGTCCACGATCTATACAATCTGTCAGATAATGTACGCTCGCTGGCATCTGTGTTTCGCGTGAAAGTACCCAATAGCATATGAAAGGACAATTCATCATTTGACTTCTTCTTCATTCCAATTCGATGTTTCCGTCGTGATCGTGTCCTTCAACACGCGCGACCTACTGCGGGAATGTGTGCAATCGGTCTTTCGCGAGAGAGGTTCACTGCGCGTTCAGGTCATTGTTGTTGATAATGCTTCAACGGACGGATCTCCTGAGATGGTCGCGCAGGAGTTTCCTGATGTGCTGTTGATGCGCAGTGATGTTAATCTCGGATTTGGTCCGGCAAACAACCTTGGTTTTCGGTCGACTAGAGGACGCTATCTTGTACTCCTCAACTCTGACGCATTCCTGACCGAAGGATCGCTGCAGCGCTCCGTGGCCCATATGGACGCGGATCCCGGCGCGGGCCTTGGCGGCGGGCGGCTGATCGGACGCGATGGATCGTTGCAGCCTTCGGCGCGCATGTTTCCCACGGTTGTCGGCGACTTGATGGTTCTTTCCGGGCTAGCGGCACGCTTTCCGCGCTCCCGCTTTTTTGGACGCGTTGACCGCACCTGGGCAAGCCCAATAGAGGCAGCTGAGATTGATTGGGTTCCCGGCGCATACTCGATTGTCCGTGCTGAGGTGCTGGAGTTCGTCGGCTTCTTCGATCCGCGATTCTTTCTCTATTACGAGGAAGTTGATCTGTGTAAACGCATCAAGAACGCAGGGTACTCGATTTGGTATTGGCCGGATATTGTGATCGTTCATATCGGTGGCGAATCCTCACGTCAGGTTCGGTCGCTTCAACTCTCACGCACCGGCGCGCAACTCACGCTGTGGCGCATGAGAAGCATGTTGCTTTATTACCGTAAGCATCATGGGTTGTTCGCATGGTTGACAATGGTGGTGGAGGCGGCCTGGTATTGGCTGCGATCGCAGCGCAGACGTTGGAGCAGGAATCCTGATCGCCGCGCCATTGCCCGTGTTGATCGATCCATGATCTCCATTATGAACCAGGCGTGGCGTGATACGAAAGGTGGACGTTGTTCTCCAGAACAGCCCTGGTGAGCGCATCCGCCGGAAAGACGAAGATCAATATGTCCGCTCACATGATGCGCCGAAAGCTGAAGTCGTTACTAACATCGCCCCTTTCGTCGTTCTACCGGGTAACATCGGGGCTGCGGAAAAACCTGGAGCACATCCGCAATCACGCCCTGCTTTCGTCCAGTCTGGCTTTGCCGGTTGATGCGTCGGTGGTGGTTCTTGGTTTACCGGAAGTGCATGGCACGGGCATGATCCACTTTGGCAAGGACGTGCTCCTGTATCCCGGGTTGTATCTGGAAACAGAAGAGAGCGGATCAATCGAGATCGGCGGCAAAGTCGTGATTTCGCGCGGGGTTCACATAGTCGCGCGCGACAAGATTGCAATCGGCGAAGGCACGATGATCGGCGAGTACACCAGTATCCGCGACGCAAATCACGTTCGCGTGCCGGGTTTGACGATTCGAGATTCAGGTCACAGAGCGCGGCCCATCACCATCGGCAGTGAGGTGTGGATTGGACGCGGTGTGACCGTGCTGGGAGGCGTCACCATCGGGGACGGCGCCACTGTGGGGGCCAATGCGGTGGTTACGCACGACGTGCCTGCGGGAGTAACGGTTATGGGCGTTCCAGCGCGCGCAGTCGGCGCCAGCTAAACGTGTTAACTGCAAGCCGCAAAGGAACGAATCATGCGCGACCGCAAAAACATCATTGCAATCCCGCCCTCCCCAAGCGAATTTCAGATGAAGGCAGAAAATGCGACGGCGGCGCGTTTTGCCTGGATACTTGGATCGTTCGCTGCAATCTACCTTCTTTCCTGGCCGGTAGTATTCTCGTTAGATCTCTGGATACTGAAGGATCGCGGCAGCTTTCTAAATCTGGATTACCTATTGGACCAGCATCTCAGGCTGGGCGTAGACACATTCTATTCCTACGGACTGCTACCGGTTTCAATCCAGCACTGGCTCTTTGTCCTGTTTGGCAGAGGCTATTGGCCATTACTCGGATGTGCTATCGCCACCATGTTTCTGATGGCATTGTTCTGCGCGCTCCTTCTGCGTTATCTGCCCAGAGAACCGATATGGCTTGTGGCGATACTGGTTATGAGCCGGATCATCAATCCGGTCAATCCCAATCTCCCCTATTCACTTGTCCAGCTATCTCTTCTGTTTGCACTGCTCTTTGTGCTATTGGGGCGGCTGGACATTGGCCTCGCTATATCTGCGATAGGATGTTGGAGCGTGCCGTCGCTGACGGTGATAATGACAGCGTTATTGGCAGCATTTCTATTTCTAGATTGGCTCATCAAGCCATCTCGTTCCATTCGGAGCCTGCTTCGCGCGCTTTCGCCGGGGGTACTGACGTATTTGGCATTCGCGTTTTTGCTAGCTTGCCAGTTTGGGTGGAGTTCCGTTTTCGCAACGGCGACACCTCTGGCGGGCATGGGATTTTACAAGCAGATTAACTATGCAGCCGGACAAGGGCTGATGAAGTTTCTCCACCCTTGGGGATACAGTGGACTTCGTTATATCGCCTACATTCTCTTTACGCCGGTGAGCTGGTGGGTGATGAGTACGCTGAGCCTCTCCGTCTTCGCTATACTGGCAGCGCGTAGAATGGTGATCCGGCGAGCGTTGCAGCAAAGAGACACGGCAATCATTCTCTGCGCACTAATTCAGGCGGTGTTCGCATGTGCTGCCTACGGATCACCGCATCAGCACTACATTTTCGATCCGGTTCTGGTGGTAGGAATGCTGCTGGGGTTGTCGGCATTGCCGAAGAGTATCACGCGTAAGATTATGGTGACGCTCTTTCTAGCACTTGGAATCGCAGGCCAGGCGACCCTTGCGCGCACCACTTGGCAAAGTTGGAAGCAGATTAAATCTCCCACGGCGACCGCCAATCTGTACGCCGATGCGGGCTGGGTGGCCGAATGGAAGAATATTCTGGAACTGTCAGCCCGCCAGAACGTGCTGCTTTTTTCGTATAGCACAGGTGCTCATCACTATTTTCAGTCCATCCATTCGCCGGACGTATGGACGCTTCAGGAGGGACAACTTAATCCTGCCGACGAGGCGCGCGTGAAGGAGCAGATCGACAATGCGGATGTCGTGGTGCTGGACCTGACCAGCCCGACAACCGTTGCGGATATGGATGCCAACATCCAGCCGCATTTGCATTCACTCTGCTTGACGCAATCCACGACCTATTTTCAGCTCTGGTGGCGGCGTTCATCGGAGCACGCAAATTTGTCGTGCATTGCTGATCCTCGCAAATAGTATATTCAGAAGAATGAGGTTGAGTTTGTTCGAGAACATTCGCGAAGACTGGCGTACGCACGACCGTCAACTCTCCCGTCAGGGTTTGTGGGCCATGGCTGTGTATCGCTATGGTCGATGGCGCTACACCATTCGCTGGCGCTGGCTGCGTATGCCTTTCTCCTTTCTATATAAAGTGATGAAGACTGTCTCCGAGGTGCTGACAGGCATCGAGCTTCCCTGCGAGGTCACGTTGGGGAGGCGATTCCGAATCGATCATTTCGGGGGAATCGTCATTAGTGGCGATGCCGTCTTTGGAGATGATTGCGTGATTCGCAACGGAGTCACGGTAGGGCTGAAGCATACTGGCAGCCGTGGAGCGCCGGTTTTCGGGAACCGCGTAGATATAGGTGCTGGAGCCAAGATTCTAGGCGCAATCTGGATAGGAGACGATGTGCAGATCGGAGCCAACGCTGTGGTGCTCACGGACGTTCCTTCCAACTCCATCGCGGTCGGGATTCCGGCGCGTGTGATTCCGCGAAAACCAGCACCGGCTGCAAGCCAGCAAGTGACGGATGCCGAGAATGCGCGAGAGTGGGGTGTGCATGCAGGACGGAGTTGAAAGCATTTTGGACCGTCGCGCGGACGCTACTCTGCCGTCTATTTCGATTGTCGTGATTGGACGCAATGAAGGGAGGCGTCTTGCCTTGTGCCTTGAGTCAATTCAGAAGGTGCGAGGCGTTGCCGTGGATGAGGTAATTTATGTCGATTCCGCGTCGAGCGATGGCAGCCCGGAGGTCGCATCCCGGCTTGGCGCTACAGTGATCGTGGTTTGCCCTGAGAGGCCAACTGCGGCGTTCGGGCGTAACGCCGGCTGGCGGCACGCGGCATCCGATCTGATTCTTTTTCTGGACGGAGATACCGTTCTGCACCCGGATTTTGCCATGACGGCATGTCACGCGTTGCAGCAAGATTCTTCCATTGCAGCCGTCTGGGGGCATCGCCGCGAGATTCATCCCGAGGCATCTGTATATAACCGCGTCCTCGATCTTGACTGGATCTATCCGCCAGGACTCACCCAATTTTGCGGCGGTGACGTGCTGATGCGTCGTCAGGTTCTGCTCGAGGCGGGAGGTTTCGATGAGATTTTGATCGCCGGAGAAGAGCCTGAGCTTTGCCGGCGTATCAGGTCGCGGGGATACGGGATACTGCACATCGACTGTCCCATGACCGGACACGATTTGCAGATTACGCGCTGGAGCCAATACTGGAAACGAGCCACAAGGGCAGGACATGCCTATGCGGAAGTATCGGAGCGCTTCCGAAAAAGCGAGGATCCATTCTGGACCTCCGACCGCAGACGAAACCTGATGCGCGGAAGCTTCTGGCTTATCTCGCTGGCCGCCGCAATCGCTGCCAGCGCATTCTATGGCCTTGTTCCCGTTGCGCTATGGCTCTGCTTGCTGTTGCTACTGTCCTTGCGCTCGGCGTGGGAGGCTCGCTGGAAGCAAAGCACGCCAGGAGTTCTACTACTCTATGGAATTCACTCGCATCTTCAACAGATCCCTATCTTCATAGGACAACTGCAATATGAACTGAGCAGAAAGCGGAATAAAACGCAGAAACTGATCGAGTATAAAGAGAGACGTGCAGATTGAAGCCGGCACGAATGCGCATATTCATACACCTTTCTAACCCCAAATCAAGTCGCAAAACAATAAATTAAAATAGACTGCTCTATCGGAAAGCGGCGGCCATGAGGAGCTATACAAAAAAACTATTAAGTGGCGCATTGTTACTGGCTGCCGCAGCATCGGCCTCTATGCCGCTGGGCGCACAGATGACTCAAGCACAGGCTGATATAACCGTTCATCAGCAACATTTCTCAACCAGTGAACAAGTGACGGTTACCGCATATCGCGCCCCGTTGGGTGTGCTGGAGAGTCCCACTGACTCGCGGCTGCTTTCGCAGACGGCCCTCGAAACTACTCCTGCGATAACCCTGGATGGCGAGATGCGCCAACTGCCTGGAGTCGAGTTGTTTCGCCGCTCCAGTTCCCTGGTAGCCAACCCCACATCGCAGGGAGTCAGCTTGCGCGGCCTCGGTTCCACGTCGGCCAGCCGTACTCTGGTCACACAAGACGATATTTTGCTCAACGACGCTTTTGGCGGATGGATACACTGGGAGGAGCAGCCCGAACTCTCGGTCAATAGCATCGAAGTGGTGCGCGGCGGCGCCAGCGATCTTTATGGATCGAGCGCCATCGGCGGTGTTATCAGCCTGATGCCAGCGCGGCCCATATCTAATTTGGCCGAGCTGAGAAGCAGCTACGGTGCAGAAGGAACCTACGACGATAGTCTGCGTCTCCAGGGCAAGCGCGACCACTTGGGCTTGATGGCGAGCGGCGGCGTCCTCGGCACTGACGGCTACATTCAAGAGGCTCCTTGGCAACGCGGACCGGTGGATATTGCCTCCAATATGCATAGCCAGAATGGCGTATTGCTGGTCGAGAATGAGAATGGGCCGCTGCGCCTCTTCGTCCGGGGTAGCGGCTTCAACGAAGCGCGCAACAACGGAACACCTTATCAGACCAACGGAACCCGCATTTGGCGCTATGCTACAGGCAGCGACTGGCATGGTCCGCACAACAGTTCGGTGACCACAAGGTTCTACGGATCGACGGAACATTATCGTCAGACATTTTCGCAGATTGCGAATCCAACCACCTCGCGTAACAGCGAGACACTCACCAAGTTCTCGCTGACCCCTGACAACGAGTTAGGCGCCACGACACATTGGAGCCAGCCTTTAGGCGCGGGATTGCTCGTGGTTGCCGGGGCTGACGTGCACGACGTGCGCGTATGGGACCGGGAGCAGACCTTCGGAAGTTCTGCCGATTTGACCAATCTCCATGACCATCAGCGAGACTCCGCGGCTTATGCCGAGCTGATGTGGGTCAGGCGTAACTGGACATTGATCGCTTCTGGCCGCATGGATTGGTTCCAAAACTACGACGGCCAGCTATTGATCTGGAACGGATTCAGTTGGGGACCGGAGCAAGCCCAGCCCGCGCAATTCGACCAGAGGGTCTTCGATCCGCGCCTGGGTCTCGCACGTAAACTCTGGAATCACTGGGCCGTATCCGCCTCCGGCTTCCGTGCATTCCGTGCGCCCACTCCCAACGAGCTCTACCGCTCTACTCAGGTAGGCAACCAGCTAACCGAACCCAATGGCTCATTGCTCAGCGAACGCGCTACAGGCTGGGAGAGCGGTCTGACAACCGAGTGGCGCTGGGGCACGATTCGCTCCAGCTACTTCCTGACTCAGGTCAACCGACCCATTACTGCTGTGACCATTAACTCGCAGTCTTCTCCAATCCTGCTCATGCGTGAGAATCTTGGCCAGATCGAGAGCCGCGGCGTAGCTCTGGATTTTACGCTTGCGCCCCGAAGTTGGCTGGCCGTCGACGGCGGATACCAATATGCGCATGCGGTCGTAACCCAAAGCAGCGAATATCTGGGCAACTGGATTCCCGAGGTTGCCCGCAACATGGCCACTCTGAATGTGCGCGCTAACAAGCAGCGGATTGGGATACTCAACTTGCAAGGCCGTCTGAGTGGCCGGCAGTTTGACGATGCAGCCAATACTGCACTACTGCACGGGTATTTTCGCCTGGACGCCTATGCCTCGCGCAACTTCGGCACGCGTTTCCAGATGTTTATAGCATGCGAAAATCTGCTTGACCGCCAAATCGAGGTTGCCAAGACTCCCACAACCACATTGGCGATGCCCCGCGTGGCGCGAGCAGGGTTCCAGGTGCGCCTAGGCGGCGAAGGCAGATAATCTGATAGATTCCAGAAGAAACTCTTATACAAAACTGCGAACGGCCATCGAAAGAAATGGCCGTCCGCAGGTGAAATCGCACTGAGTTATGGGCTTGTTATGGTACCGAATAACTCCAACTTGTAACTTGCTGAACTGCGGTATTTGATCCCGTGCTTCCCGTGAAGCCGACATAAGCCGTAGTGCCACCGACTATGCTGGGAATATTTACCGTAAATTGGTTGGTAACGCTGGCTCCCGTCTTTGTGTCTGTCAACGTCACCGTCAGTGTTGTTCCGCTATACACAAGATGTGCATGCATCAGGTCGCCGCTTAACAGCGTTACTCCGCTGGAACTCAGATCTGTTGCCGGTATGGTCGGCGCCGCGCCGTCTGTGTACACGCCGATGGAATCCGTGCCTTCACCCGCATCGTTGTAGATATCGAACTTCAGAGCCACGCTGTTCTGAATGCCCTGATAGCCGAGTCCGCTGCCGCCACCTCCAAGAGCCCATATTCCTTTGGGGTCGTTCTGAAATGTGAAGGTCATTCCATCAGCAGACGCACTCAGCATCTGGAATGTGAAATCTGTAGTAAAGCCGCTGATGGGCACCGCTGTCGTATACCACGCGCTCCGCATTTCCCCCGTTCCCCCGTCGCTAAGTTTCAGCACTCCACCGGTCACAGTCGGGCCGTTGTTTAGCGACAGAATACTGGCCGTCAGTCCGTCACTTGGATAGTTGAAGTAAGTGGTTTCCGGATTGATGGTGTAAGCCGCCGTGGCCGCAGGACTGTTGTTACAGCCCGTTTCAATTGCGATGGCTTCCAACGTCTCTGTAGCGCTCACTGTAATTGCGCCCATGTACTTCTTTGACATACTCGTGGGCGTGGTTCCGTTGGTTGTGTAGTAGATGGTTGTTCCTGCCGTCGCATCGCTGATAGTTACAGATTGCGACGTGGTGTAAGTACCGGCTGCTGGCGAGAACGTCGGTGCAGGCAGCACTGGGTTAATGGTGTAAGCCGCCGTAGCAGCCGGGCTGTTGGTGTAGCCCGTTTTCACTGCAACGGTTTCCAGCGTCTCTGTAGAGCTGACTGTGATTGGAACACTGTACACACTGGACGAAGTGGTGGGCGTGGTTCCGTTGGTCGTGTAGTAGATGGTCGTGCCTGCCGTAGCATCGCTGATGGTTACTGTTTGCGACGTGTTGTAAGTGCCTGCTGCTGGCGAGAACGTCGGTGCAGGCAGCACTGGGCTAATGGTGTAAGCCGCCGTGGCCGTCGGGCTGTTGGTGTAGCCTGCTTCCACTGCGATAGCTTCCAATGTCTCTGACGTGCTGACTGTGATCGGCGCACTGTATACGCTGGACGAAGTGGTTGGCGTGGTGCCGTTAGTGGTGTAGTAGATGGTTGTGCCAGCCGTAGCATCGCTGATAGTTACAGATTGCGACGTGGTGTAAGTACCAGCTGCTGGCGAGAACGTCGGCGCAGGCAGCACTGGGCTAATGGTGTAAGCCGCCGTGGCCGCCGGGCTGTTGGTGTAGCCTGTTTCCACTGCGATAGCTTCCAATGTCTCTGACGTGCTGACGGTGATCGGGCCGCTATAAACGCTGGACGATGTGGTAGGTGTTGTTCCGTTGGTCGTGTAGTAGATGGTTGTGCCAGCCGTAGCATCGCTGATAGTTACAGATTGCGACGTGGTGTAAGTACCAGCTGCTGGCGAGAACGTCGGCGCAGGCAGCACTGGGCTAATGGTGTAAGCCGCCGTGGCCGCCGGGCTGTTGGTGTAGCCTGTTTCCACTGCGATAGCTTCCAATGTCTCTGACGTGCTGACGGTGATCGGGCCGCTATAAACGCTGGACGATGTGGTAGGTGTTGTTCCGTTGGTCGTGTAGTAGATGGTTGTGCCAGCCGTAGCATCGCTGATAGTTACAGATTGCGACGTGGTGTAAGTACCAGCTGATGGCGAGAACGTCGGTGCAGGCAACAATGGGTTGATGGTGTAAGCAGCAGTAGCAGCCGGACTGTTAGTGTAACCTGTTTCCACTGCGATAGCTTCCAATGTCTCTGTCGAGCTGACCGTGATCGGCGCACTGTATACGCTGGACGATGTGGTAGGCGTTGTCCCGTTGGTCGTGTAGTAGATGGTTGTGCCAGCCGTAGCATCACTGATAGTTACAGTTTGCGATGTAGTGTAAGTGCCCGCTGATGGCGAGAACGTCGGTGCAGGCAACAATGGGTTGATGGTGTAAGCCGCCGTCGCTGTCGGACTGTTAGTGTAACCTGTTTCTACAGCGATGGCTTCCAGTGTCTCTGTCGAGCTGACCGTGATCGGCGCACTGTATACGCTGGACGATGTGGTGGGCGTTGTCCCGTTGGTGGTGTAGTAGATTGTCGTACCCGCAGTCGCGTCGCTGATTGTTACAGATTGCGATGTTGTGTAAGTACCGGCCGCAACGGAGAATGTCGGCATAGCGGCGTTTGGCGCATTGACAGCAATGCTCTGCTGCACTTGCGGGGCTGCTGAGTAGCTGCTGTTGCCGGCCTGGTTAGCATCGATAACGATCTTGCCCGCTCCAGTGATGGTCAGTATGCTGCCGCTGATCGTTCCTTGGCCGGAAGACGACGAGTCAATGCCAAAGGTGACGGGCAACCCGGAGGTAGCTGTCGCTGTTAGCGTGATCGTCGACGTTCCTGGATAGGTCACAGGCGATGTCGGCGCTATGAAGTTGATGGTCTGAGATTGAAGTCTTTGTGGTGTGACCGCCGAATAGCTTGGACCAATTCGGATGTCAGCTAGTGAACTATCGTTTGTGTTATTGCCCCCGTTATAGGCGAAACTCTGGAAGGCGAGACTGTTCGCTGTGGAATAAGTCGCGCTAGCGGTCGCGGGTGCAGCTCCGCCAAGTGATGTGGGATTGACATACAAGTTGATCACATTTGATGTGCCGAAGGTTTCCTCGAGAACGAGCAGCGCTGGCTGCCCCGTAGTCACTGCAATGTTGCTCGACACTGTCGTTCCGTTGTATTGCAAGCCCCACATACCGTTAAAGGCACCTACCTCTAGGTTCGTCGCACTAATCTCCCAAACTGCTCCACTACTGTTACTATTGGCGGTAAGAGCGACATACGGATTCCCTTCGCTCGTATCCTGGCGCAACAAGAAGCTAATCCAGATCGTCGTTCCTGGAGCTCCGATCAGGCCTCCCGAGAGATAGTTAGTCGAGCCTGAACCGAACGGACCGCTGGCGCTTACATTCAGTTGCCGTCCGGCTTCCAACCAGTTATCCCCGCCAACAGCATATTGTCCCGTTGTGGCCAGATTGGTATAGGTTAGCGGGTTAGTTGAGGCAATGTTATAACCGGGAACAGCTGTGTTGCCGTTCTGAACATCCCAGGCGGCGTCCCAGCCGGAATCGCCACCACCGCTGGCGGCATTCAGTGCAAAAGGTGCTGTTCCAGTTTCACCAAAGAGTTCATAGGCAAGCAATCCGGTAGCAGGTACAGTGGTGATCGTATAGCTTGCTGACGCGACCGAGCTGTTGGTGTAACCTGTCTCGACCGCGATAGCTTCCAGCGTCTCTGTCGCGCTGACCGCGATCGGAGCACTGTACACGCTGGACG
>CAZFMB010000061.1:0-23732 GCA_964520005.1 uncultured Occallatibacter sp. | reverse complement strand
TCAGCGTCAACGTGCGCATGGGCCAGGTGGAGACGCTGAAGGAGTCCGGCTCGCGCGGCCTTGGCCTGCGGGTTTTTCTGGGCCAACGATCGGCCTCGACCTCGACCAGCGACCTGACTCTGGAGGGCATTCGCCAACTGGTGGAGGGTGCGCTGGCGCTGGCCAAAGTCACTGAAGAAGACCCATTCTGCGGACTGCCGGAGAGGGATGAATTCGGTTCGTTGCACGGCGATCTGCACCTGTACCACGAAGACGTGTACTCGCTTCCGGGACCGGAGCGGATTGAATGGGCGCGGAGGGCGGAGGCAGCGGCGCTCGTCGCCGATCCACGCATCAGCAACTCCGACGGCGGCAGCTTTGACGCGGCCACGGGGAGCAAGGCGCTGGCCAACTCACGCGGCTTTCACGGCAGCTACCGCTCCAGTTATGCGGGGGTCGCGGCGGCTCCGCTGGCCGTGGATGTGGATGGCTCGATGCAGCGCGACGGCTGGTGGTCGAGCGCGCGCAGGCTTGCGGACCTGGAATCGCCGGAGGCAATTGGCAAAGAGGCGGCGCGGCGGACGTTGCGACGGCTGGGCGCGCGGCGCGTTCCCACGCAGCAGGTTCCCATTGTTTTTGCGCGTGAAGTGGCTGGTACGCTGCTCGGCTCGGTCTTCGAGGCGGCTTCGGGCGACGCTATCTGGCGCGGGGCGTCGTTTCTGGCGGGCAAGCTGGGCGATCAGATCGCCGTGGCCCATTTGACCATTGTGGACGACAACACCATGCTGCTGCCCACGGGAATGGGTGGCTTTGGGACTTCTCCATTTGACGGTGAAGGGTTGCCCTCGCAGCGCACTGTGGTGGTGGAGAATGGCGTACTGCGCAACTATCTGCTGAACACGTACACGGCGCGCAAGCTGGGCATGAAGTCCACGCATAACGCCTCGCGCGGACTGGCAGGCGCTCCGGGCATCGGCTGCGGCAACCTGTATCTTGAGCCGGGTACGCAGACTCCGGAGCAGATCATCGCGGAGGTGCGCGCCGGACTCTACGTCACCAGCCTGATGGGCTTCGGCGTCAATGTGGTCACGGGCGATTACTCGCAAGGCGCGACGGGATTGTGGATTGAGAATGGCCAGCTCACTCACGCCGTCGAAGAAGTGACCATCGCCGGCAACCTCGCCGAGATGCTGAAGAATGTGGCCGCCATAGGCAGCGATCTGGAGTTTCGCGGCGCAGTGGCTTCGCCCACGCTGCGCATCGACGGCATGATGCTTGCGGGTAGTTAGCGGAGTTTAGCGAAATGGGTGCTTCGAAGCAGAATTCCGAGATTGCAATGCAGCAGATTGGCTTTGACCCATCCGATGCCAAGGCCGCGTTGGCGCAACTGCCGACTACATCTGCGGTCTTCGCTCTCTATGGCGCTGACGCACACGCCGAGCCTTACATTGGCCGCACGCCCAATCTACGCGCGCGGCTTGCACGGCTCTTGCAGCCTTCGGAAAAATATCCGCGGCGATTGCAGTTGGCGGGGCGCGTGCGGCAGATTCGCTGGCGGCTGATCGGCTCGGATTTCGAAGCTCTACTCCTCCAGTTTGAACTCCTCCAAAACGAGTACGGCACGAAGTGCCTGGAGCGGATGCACCTGGGTGCGCCGTCCTTTGTCCGCTTCCTGGGAGGCAATCCCTACCCGCGCATAGTGGTGACCAATCACCCTAGCCAGCGTGAGGCAGGCTGGGCCTATGGACCGTTTCAGTCGCGTGCTGCGGCGGAGCGCTTTGCCGACGAGGCGCTCAAGCTGTTTTTGCTGCGCCGCTGCACGGAGGAGCTGGAGCCGAATCCGAGCCATCCCGGCTGCGTCTACTCCGAGATGAAGATGTGCCTTGCGCCCTGCTATCAGGGTTGCTCAGATGAGCGTTACAGTGAGGAGGCTGCGGGTGTCGAACAGTTTCTGGCCACGCGCGGCGAGAGCAGGCTGGTCCAGCTTCGCACTCAGCGCGAGGAGGCTTCGACGAAGCTCGACTTCGAGAACGCCGCCGCACTTCACTCTCAAGTTCAACGCGTGGAGAGCGTGAAGGCTCTCGCCTCCGAACTGGTTCGCCCGCTCTCGCAGCTTCGTGCGGCCATTCTGCAAGCCTCGGCCAATCCCGGCGAGGTGGCTGTCTTCCTCTATGAAAACGGACGGCTCAGCGGCCCGTCTGGATTTTCGACAGTAGGCATGAGAATCCAGAACGAACAGTCCGGTTCCACGTCGCTGTTTGCTCATCCGATGGCGATTGAGGCGATTCCAGAAGAACAGGGACCAGGGACTAGGGACGAGGGACTTGAACCTGGGATCGATGCGCCAGCCAAGCTCGCTCGCGTCGTGCTCGAAGCTCGCATGGAGGCGGCGTTGGCCGAGCTGGCTCAATCCTCCGGCGCGATCACGACGACCATTCGCCAAGGCCATCTGGCGCTGCTCAAACGGTGGTACTATCGCGCTGAAATCCGTCGCAGCGGCGAAATCTTCTTCCCCGATGGTGAAGGCCGCTGGCCGATAAAGGCCATGCTGCGTGGCGTAGGACGAGTCGCTGGGAAAATGCTGGCTGCTGCGAATCGTTCCGAGTAATCTGGATATAAACCTGTTCATGCCCATCGCTGTGTCCATTCGCTCCATGCTCGTTGTTGGCCGCTGCCGTATCTCCATCGGCCGCACCGCTGAGGTCGTCAACCTCATTCGGGCAAACCCTAAGAAAGTGACGCAACTGCTGGAATGCCTTTGGGACGAGGACCCTTGCGTGGCCATGCGCGCTGCCGACGCGCTGGAGAAACTCACGCGCCGCAGAGGCCCGGTTCCAGACGAAATTCAGAAAACACTCCTGAAAACACTTCAAGGCTCCTGGAAAGCTCCGTTGATCGGGTTGCTCGCCGAAGCCACTGAGAACAAGTTGCGCTGGTGTCTGGCGCCGGTGGTGACCCGTCTTACGCTGACGGTTCCAGAGTGCCGGCGCGTGGCCGAAACATTACATTCCTACCTGGAGGACCGAAGCTCGATTGTCAAAACGATGGCTCTGCAAGGTTTGGCCGATCTGACCCGTCAGGATGCCTCGCTGCTGCCTGAGGTTGTGGACCTGTTAAACATTCACAGCCGCTCCGGAACCGCGGCTATGCGGGCGCGTGGACGCATGCTGCTCAAGCAACTGGAATCGGTTCGTGCGAAGAGGTTTAACCAGTTCATATCGGGAAGCGTCCAGAGCGGGAAGAACTAGCAGCACCAAGCCATCACAATCTAAGTTTGCCGTTAGATGAGGACTCTCTCACACATACACTAACCTAATGAACAGCTCAATGCACCTTGTCCCCCGGAGGCAAGATCAGTGTCCGCCTGTGGATCTTCAGGGCATGTGTGCCAAAGCCCTCCAGTTTCACCAGCACGGGCAACTTGCCGAGGCGCAGCGAATCTACGGGCAGGTTCTGGAACTCGATCCCCGTCATGCCGACAGCCTGCACCTGCTGGGCGTGCTGGCTCATCAGATTGGCCGCAACGACATTGCCGTCGAACTGATAGGCAGAGCGATTGCGGTGGACAAGCGGCCTGCGGCTTTTCACTCCAATCTGGGCACGGCTTATCAGGCGCTGGGCAAGCTGGAGGAGGCTGCGGCGTCTTATGAACGCGCGCTGGCAATCGACGCGGAGCTGGCTGAGGCACAGATGAACCTGGGTGTGGTTCTTGAGGCGCAGGGAAAACATGAACAGGCCGAGATGCGATTCCGGCGGGCGCTGTCACTGCGTCCCAACCTGGCCGAGGCTCACGTCAACCTGGGAAACATTCTGCAAGCGCAGGGCAAGCTGGAGGAGGCTGCGGCCAGCCACAAGTGCGCGATGGCTCTCAAGCCCGAATTTGCTGAAGCGTGGTTCAACTACGCCAACACGCTTCAATCGCAAGGCAGGCTGGAGGAGGCGGTCGCGAGTTACAAACGGGTGTTGGTCCTGAAGCCGGGAATGGCTGAAGCTCACGGCAACCTGGGCAACGTGTTGCTGGCACGGAAGGAGTTGGACGAGGCCGAAGCTTGTTATGCGCGCGCGTTGGAACTCCAGCCGGATTATGCCGAGGCCTGGTACAACCGGGGCAATCTGCGCCAGGCTCAGGAAAAGCTGATTGAGGCCGCAGCCTGCTACGAGCGCGCCATCCAGCTCAAGCCGCAATTGCCCGAAGCGCACTACAACCTGGGCAACACGCTTCATTCTCTGGAGCGTCTGGAAGAGGCGGCAGCCAGCTTTAAGCGGGCGTTGGAGCTCCGGCCTGAGTACGCTGAGGCTCACTACAATCTGGGCTGCGTCTTTGAAGACCTTGGCCGACTGGATGAGGCGCTGGCACGGATGGCGCGAGCTTTGGAGATCAAGCCGGATTACAACCAGGCTCGTTTTGGACAGGCGCTGGCGCAACTGCGGAGCGGCGACTTTGCGACAGGCTGGAGCAACTACGAATCACGTTGGCAATCGCCCGATCACGACATACCTTGGCGCGCTTATCCGCGACCGCTTTGGCAGGGCGAGAAGTTGAATTCAGGCCGGTTACTTCTGTGGGGCGAGCAGGGTATCGGCGATGAGATTCAGTTTGCGGGGCTGATTCCGGATGCGGTTCGCAGCGGCAACCACATCACGCTGGATTGCGATGCGCGGCTCAAGCCGCTTTTTGCGCGGTCGTTTCCAGAGATTGAGGTTGTCTCCGGCTGCGGACCTGACGAGTCACAAAAGGCCGAAATTGCTGCGCACCTTCCCGCTGGTTCTCTGCCGGGATTGTATCGGACAACGGAAGCCGCGTTTGCCGCCACAACCTTGCGTTATCTGAAGGCCGATCCGGTGGCGCGGGAGCGGATTCGCGCCGATTATAGCGATGGCCGCAAGCTCGTCGGGCTGGCTTGGTACACGCGGAATCAAAAATCCGGCCGCAAACGTTCCATTGCATTGGAAAACTTTGCTTCGCTCTTCGCGCTTCCTGGAATTCGCTGGATCAGTTTGCAATACGGGGATTTCGACGATCTGGAACAACAGGCGGCTGCGGCTCATGCGCCTTTGCTCATTGACCGCAGAGTGGATCAATTCGCCGACTTAGATCGCTTTGCTTCGCAGATCGCGGCCATGGACATGGTCATCACGATTGATAATTCGACGGCGCACCTGGCCGGAGCATTAGGCATTCCGGTCCGGCTGCTGCTGCCGTTTTCTGCCGACTGGCGCTGGATGGAAAAAACGGTCGACAGCCCGTGGTATCCGACGCTGCGTCTCTTCCGTCAGCCAAAGATTGGCGATTGGGAGCCAGTGATTGAGAGTGTGCAGAGCGGACTGGCCGAAATGCTCAACTCCCGATAAACGAACTGGTCTCGACCATGCCTGTGTGAATAGTTTAGACAATTTCATCGATGCGAATATAGAGAGCGTTTTCCGCTGCCGTGACGCTCGACCCAGTCGCTGTGGCGCCAGAAAGAGTGGAGACCGAGGCGGTGTATTGCCCATTTGACTCACTTACGCTTCCGGAGTACTTCTTGCCCTGCACAGTTGTGGAGAAGCTGGTTGCCTGCATCTCCTGCGCGGCGGAGGCTCCGCTGCCTGCGCTCGCTGCCGGGGCCGCATGTGTGTGTGAGCTTTTGGCCTGCGTCGCTTGTGCGGCAAGAGCGGCACTCGGTGTCGAGGAACTGGCTGGAGCCTGAGCGGGGGATTGCCCAGAGGCTGGGACGGAGGACGAAACGGTTGCGGATCTCGAAACCAGTACGGGGTTCAAGAGCGGCATGGTTGGAGCCGTGGATGGAATGCTGGTAAGTTGCATGGCGCTTCTTCCTCCGGGGATGAAGATCGGACATCCTCAAATCGCCCATCGGCAGATTCTTCTTTGGCTTTAGGGGAAAATTTTCAGGTTTCTGGTAATTCAGAAAAACGCTGGTTAAGGTTCGTGTTTTCCCAGGTCCGAAAATTCTGACCTGGGGCACCCCGGAGAGTTGGATAACCCGGCTGGAAGATCAGGTACCCCCACCCGTATTTTGGGCGCAAAATCCTTTTTTTCTTGAGGTTACAGACAGGGTTGCGCTGCAAAATATAGAAAACAAAGAAGTTCCCTGCAAAATATTCCAGGATAAGGAGTTACGGGACGTTTTGGCCTCTTCTGGCAGCTTCCATCTGAAAAGTGGCGCGAAGAGGACATGCCTGACGATGATTTGAAGGAAGACTTCTGAGAGCATTGTGCGCCAGAGGAAGGTAATTATCTGCAAGGACTGGCCGTCCAGGCGGGCGGCGCTTGCGCGCCATGAGGTTCATGGTTTCCCAGGAACACATTCCGCAGCGAAGTTCTACAAAATCGTGCCTGCCTTCAGGAATATGAAGGGTACGGTTGCAGGTGGTGGTGTAGCGTAGTTCTCGATCTGTTTGGAAGCGGGATTTGAAGTGCCGACCTTGACTGCTGTTCCTAAAAACTGTACAGTTCAGTGTATTGAAATGGAGAGTCGATGGGTACTCAGGCGATCGGTGAGAATGGTTCCAGGGTGGTTTCAGCCCTTCATGCGCGGGCGAATTTTGGAAGGCTCCTTAATCGCGTGGAAGACCTGCGCCAGTCGCTGATCATCGAGAAGCGGGGCTCGCCCAGAGCGGTTCTCCTCAGCATCAGGGATTACGTCCGGCTGGCTGCTCCAGAGCCGGAGGTGCTGCGCATTCTCGGCGAAGAAGCGGAACAGAACGGTACCAGCAAGCTCACATCCCGCGAGATCGACCGGATCATCAAGGCCACCCGAACCAGGAAGACGAAGCGGTAATGCTTCCGCTCCGTCTGGTGATCGATACGAACGTGCTGGTTTCCGCTGCCCTGAAGCCGGCCGGGTTGCAGCGGACTGTCTTATTGCTTGCCACCACCAAGCCGTCGCGGCTCTATGTTTCCCCGCCTATTTTGGAAGAGTATAGCGAAGTGCTTGCGCGTCCGGAACTTCGGATTCGCAAGGGGCTGCGCCTTGAGTTGCTGCAACTGCTCAAGAACCGCTGCTACGCCGTCGCCTCAACCTGCCATCTCAAAGTTGCCAGCGACCCGGACGACAATGTTTTTCTCGAATGCGCGGACGCCGCCCGCGCGGACTACCTGATCACCGGCAACCAGAGGCATTTTCCGAGGTTCTGGAAACAGACCAAGATCATTACCCTGCGGGAGTTCATAACCCTGGCGGCGCCTCATCTGATCACGTAATGAGCTTTATCAGGTAGATCGCAGGAGCGGGGTCTCAATTTGGCAAGAACCGCACTGGCGCGGAAACTGGTGAACGGAGGAATCGTCAATGTCATCAAGGAGCGAGTCTATCACGACATCCGAAGAGAGTTATCCGCCACTCACCCAGGAAGAGCGAAATCAAGTAATCGCAGAGTGGAAGCGTCTCAGGGCGCTGCCGGACGTGCAGCTACAGAAGCAAGCTGAACCACAACCGCAGAGCACCGAGCAACAACTCACCCCAGCTTATAATCCTTTACCGAGGTCCTCTATGCGCATTCGTCTGCTTGTTACCGCTCTCGCCTACGCCGTCTTCCTGCTCGCCCTGCTGCTTTTCCCGCCCTTTCATGACGGCCTTCACCACTTCTACACCTGGCGGCCCAATGATGATCAGCTCTTCGCCATGGCGCCCGATTGGCTCAACGGAGACTTATTCCGCGATCAACTCCCCGCTCTCGCCCTGCCCGACCGCGCCCGCCTGATCTTTGAATCCCTCATCGGCCTGGTCTCCGCAGCCTTCGTCTTTCTGATGCTTGAACTCGTCGCCCTCTGGCGCTTGTGGCGCCGGCAGGATCTTCCCTTCTGCAAATCCACCTTGCTCGGATTCTTCTTCGATACCCCCTAGCGTCGTGCCGACGGCGGCATCCCGATCATCGGGTCGGGTCATTGTGCCTCCTCCAAACGATTTCCTGCAGGAGCACGAGGGGGTTTGGCTTCAAGTGATGGCGTAGGGGACTATTCACTCCCACCCTTCGGCAAGAAAGTAAAAGACGGGATTTGGTCTAATCAGAAGCGCCGCTCGAAAAGGTTGGAGATTTGCGTTCTCATCTTCTCTTCATTCGGCTTTTCGAGACCAAAACCCTTCATCAATTCAGACGCCATTCTGATCGCATGATCTACTTTACCAGCTCTCCAATCAGCCAAAGGACGCGAGGCCGTAATTTCAAGTTTAGGTCGATTCGCAACGTACTGACTTTCGTATGTCCCCGATGGAAACCCACGATCAGTCCATACGAGCGCGCGATCCCGAGTACCTAAGAACACAGCACGATAATCTATGTACTCTGAATCATCAATAAGACCTTCATAAAGCCTTGTCATGCAATAAATCGCCTCAGCAAAATATCTCACCGTGTCATCAGCTGATAAACGGGGAGGTTCCGAATCAGACATGGCTGTCAACTCTTTCTTGTAGAAGAGGCCAGACTCATTCAAGCGCGAGAAGCCAAAAACATCATGCCCTGCGGAATATTGCCCTTGGATAGTACCTTCTATCCCATCGTCCGTGCGTTTGTAATGAATAAATATAAAGGGCACGCCGGTGAAACTGACAGGGGCCTTTTGCACCGCCGAGGTGAGGACGGAGGACTTAAATCGATATTGATCAAACGATTCTGGTTTGAAAACCGTCTCAACAAATAACGTGTAGCTCTTCTTGTACGGGTACTTTTCGTCAAACTGACGCCGGGCCACTTCAAACTCTTCGTCAAACTGACGCCGGGCCGCTTCAATCTGCGACTCGAACTGTCCCTCAGATTCCTGGATCGCATCTGTCGATGATGAAGAACTTGTAAGAATTGCTCGGAAGGAAGTGAGCAGAGAGTCTGTCCGATTCCTAATAGCGTTTTCGATCAAAGCTCGAAAATCGGATGACGATTTAATAGGTGCGGACTCATTGTTATCGGTCCTGACGTACAGAGTGCGGTCACTCAACACATCAGGGACGTCCTTTTGGCAGACGTGAGGAGTGTCCTTAAAGCGAGGAATCTCAAGAATCACAAGTTTCTTTTCCTTATGCGAAACCTTTTGCACTCGAACATTGATTGGCGGATCGGAGTAGTTCTGTATGAACTGGCAGAGTGCGGTTGATTCGAATGTGCCTGCTTGATCTGACGTGACTCCTATCAATTCAAATCCTTCGTCTTTCTCCGCCACTCCTATGACGATGCAACCTCCCTCCGTATTGGCAATGGCAATGATGTCTTTCACCAAACCGCAGCTTGATTTCTTGTCCTTGGTATCCCAACTCATCGGTCCCTTGTAGTCCAGCGACTTCGATTCACAATTACTCTCTATGATTCCAATGAGTTGTTGGTTCGCTTGAATGAACTCGCTCAATTCGGCTTCACCTCCCATTCGCAACGAACATATCATGTTTACAATTCGTACAGCGAATGTCCAGCCTTCCAAAAGCCTTTCGCAGACGCCCTTCCATTCGCGCTGATACACTGGCTCTACGAGGAGAACTCCGGAAAAACCCATGGTTGAGCTGTTGCCTTCGATACTTTCGGCGGATTTTGCCCACTTGGCGGAGCAGGTTGCCGCGGCTGAGCGGGGCGGCGGCACGGTAATCCATGTGGACGTGATGGACGGGCATTTTGTGCCCAACATTACGATTGGGCCGCCGGTGGTGAAGTGCCTGCGCAAGGTGACCAAGCTGCCGCTGGATTGCCACCTGATGATCGAGAATCCGGACGAGTTCATCCCCGCCTTTGCCGAGGCCGGGGCCGATTGGGTGAGCGTCCACTATGAGGCCTGCCGCCATCTGCACCGCTCGCTGGGGTTGATTGCACAGCACGGCATGAAGCCGGGGGTGGTGGTGAATCCGGCGACCCGCGTGGAGCTGCTGAGGGATATTCTGCCCATGGTTCACCATGTGCTGGTGATGAGCGTGAATCCAGGCTTCGGCGGGCAGGAATTCATTGAATTTTCGCTGGATAAGATCCGGCGGCTGGTTGAGTTGCGCGAGGAACGGGGGCTGGCATTTAGAATCGAAGTGGACGGCGGCGTGGCTCACGATACGGTGGGCCCAATCGTCAAAGCTGGGGCGGAGTTGCTGGTGGCCGGCAACGCGGTATTTGGTGCGGGGCAGCCGGAGCGGGATGCGCGCGCGTTGCTGGCGGCGGCTCGAAAGGCAGCGGGAGAATAGCGCATTAAGCGTAGGTCATTGAGATTATTGGAGAATTGGCGTACGGCCTGTCGACGGGCCTGCTGCCGAATGAGGGTTTATGAACCGGTTGACCATGAAGATTGCCGCAGTAGCTTTGGCGGTTCTGATGCTGGGCGGAGTTGCGGCCCAGGCCAAGATCATAAAGAAGCGCGTGCACCAGAAGAAACAGGACCTGAGCGCCAACCCGCTGCTTGGCGTGAAATCCAAGCAGCCGGACAAGGAGCTCTTCGACAAGGCAATGATCGCCATCAAGAAGGGCCACTTCGACGTGGCGCGGCTCGACTTGCAGACCATGCTCAACACCTATCCCGACTCCGAGTACCGGATGCGCGCCAAGCTGGCGGTGGGCGATAGCTGGTTCAAGGAGGGTGGCACCGCGGCCCTGACCCAGGCCGAGGCTGAGTACAAGGACTTCATCACCTTCTTTCCTCAGGCTCCGGAAGCCGCGGAGGCGCAGATGAAGGTGGCCGATATTTACTACGAACAAATGGAAAAGCCTGACCGCGACTATAGCAACGCCCAGCGCGCGGAGCAGGAATACCGCAACATGATCAACTCGTTCCCCGACTCGAAATTGGTGCCACGCGCCACGCAGAAGCTGCGCGACGTTCAGGAGGTTCTGGCAGAACGTGAAACGGAGATCGGGCTATTTTACGGGAGCCGGGATAACTTCACGGCCTCCATCGCCCGCCTGAAGACGGTGGTCGATACCTATCCGCTTTACTCCAGAAGCGACCAGGCGCTGCTGGGCATTGGCGATGCCTATGCCGGTCAGGCTCACTCCATCCAGATTGCGCCTAATCTTCCCGGCGCCATCAAGGAGCGGTTGCACGCGGTCTATCAGGACCGAGCCGCCGAGGCTTACACCAAAGTGATTACGCGCTATCCGATGGCTCCCCATGTGGAAGATGCCCGCGATCGGCTGGTGGCCATGAACCGGCCTGTTCCCGAGCCTACCCAGGAAGCAATTGCCGAGAGCGACGCTGAAGAGCGCAGCCGCCAGCCCGTACGCATTACGAATAAGACCTTCGACCTCATCAAGCACGGGCCCACGGTTGTGCAGGCAGTCCATGTGGGCGACCCCAGCCTCGAAGACCCTAAACGCACTCTGGCGCCGGATATCACCAAGCAGAATCTCGCGCTCTTCACCGATGCCATCAACGCCGGGCGGCCACCCGCTCCGGCAGGCGCGGTGACGCCCACCGGCGTGAATGAGCCGCCGCGCAGTGATCAGCCCTCCCAGGCGCCCTTGCAGTTGGAGAAGCCGGGGGGCGGAACTGGTGTGGGCGTGCAGATCGTGAGCGCGCCTGATGCCGTCCTCAAGCCTGTGGGCCCAGATAAGACCGTCGCGCCCGCCGCGGAAAAGCCGGCTGAAGCTCCCGGTCAGGTCAACGACATCAAGTCCGGCTCGACACCGGCTCAGGCTGCCGGCGCAACGAAGGGTAAGAAGCCCAAGGCCGATCTGAACGACGAATCTTCGAGCAAGAAGAAAAAGAAGAAGGGTTTGTCTAAGATGAACCCGTTCTAGGCTGACAGCAGAATTCAAAACAAAAAGGCCGCTTCCTGGATGGAGGCGGCCTTTTTCTGCGGTTTATGTCATCTCTAGCTTGCGGTCCTCAGCCGCTTGGCGAGTGCCCATTTCAACTCGTCGATGCCTTGGCCGGTGACGGCGGAGATGGCATGGAACTCCAGCTTCTTGCGCTTGATGTGCGCGGCCAGCTTTTTGAGTTTGTCGGGATTGGCGGAGTCGATCTTGGTGGCGGCTACGATCATGGGTTTGTTTGCCAGCGGGTGTTCGCCGTCGGCGTTGGTGAAGCTGGCCAGTTCTTCATTGATGACCTTGAAGTCCTCCACTGGGTCGGGACGGCCGCTGGCATCTGAGACGTCAACCAGGTGGACTAGCAGGCGGGTGCGCTCAATGTGACGCAAAAACTGCGTGCCCAGGCCGGAGCCGAGGTGCGCGCCTTCGATGAGGCCGGGCATGTCTGCTACGACGAAGGATTCCAACTCCGGCTCCTCGCCGACAGTGACCACGCCGAGGTTGGGTTCGAGCGTGGTGAAGGGGTAATCGGCGATCTTGGGCCTTGCGGCGGAGATGCGGGAGATGAGCGTGGACTTGCCAGCGTTGGGATAGCCGACCAGGCCGACGTCTGCGAGCAGTTTGAGTTCGAGGCGATATTGGCGCTCCTCGCCGGGTCGGCCCAACTCATGCTCGCGCGGAGCCTGATGGGTGCTGGTGGCAAAGTGCTGGTTGCCGCGCCCGCCGCGTCCGCCTTTGGCGATGATGACTCGCTCGTCGGGGTCGCTGAAGTCGTGGACCAACTCGCCGGTGGCCTGGTCATATAACGATGTGCCAACGGGGACTTGCAGGATGACCGCGTTACCGTCAAGGCCGGAGCAATTGGAGCCCATGCCGTGCTCGCCGCGCTGGCCTTTGTGCTCGGGGTTATAGCGGAAGTGAATCAGGGTGTTGTGGCGCTGCGAGCTGACCATGACGACATCGCCGCCGCGGCCGCCGTCGCCGCCCGAGGGCCCGCCACGGGGCACGAACTTCTCCCTTCGGAAGGCCATGCAGCCGTTGCCGCCGTCACCGGCCTTGACGCGAATTTTTGCTTCATCAATGAACATATAAGACCAGGGACTAGGGAATAGGGATTAGGGACTAGCTCTCCGATGCGCACAGGTGCAATAAAAACCGAGAAGCCGTCTATCCAGTTTACCGGAGAAGGGCATAGAATCGGTGGGTGCGTAGTTATTGGGGTAATTAGAGTGGCCAAAGGTAGGAGATTCCTGCCATAATCTAGCCGCAGGAGATTCCCCCCTCCAGACCCGCCGCAAGAACGGGCTGGAGATGTAGCGTAGAGAGGTCTTTCCCAGAGTCTGCCGCGAGCGAGTCTCGATGGCAGGAAGTTGGGCGAAAACGCTGACGGTTGCCGTGCTGCTGATGGGCGCGGGAAGGGTGTGTTTTACCCAGCCGGCCCAGGCTGCAACGGCTGAAGCTGAATTTACCGGCTCACTGACTGGCAAATTGACCGACCTGCACTCCAAACCTCTGGAGGGCGTAACGGTTGTCCTGCGCAACCAGGCCACCGGCGCAGAAGCGAGCACAATCACAACAAGAAACGGGGCTTACCGGTTCAGTGGGCTGGAGCCTGGGGAGTACTCGCTGACCGCCGAAAGCCCACAACTGGGGCGTGGTCAGGTGGAATGGATTGTGGTTGCTGCCGGCCACGAGGCACGGGTGCAGGCGGCGATGGAGTTGAAGCCGCTTGCGCACGGTCCTGTTCTGGCGGCATTGCCGGGCGAAGAACACCACAAAATCGAAAAGCAGCCCTGGTTGAAGCGGCCGGTTCTGGAGACGGAGGCTTTGCCGGAGAGCGACATTGTATTGGCCGCTGAGCCAGTGCTTTTGCTGCCCTTGCGCGGGCAGAGGGTGAGCGCGGAGATTCCTCAGACCACGGCATACGAAGTGAACACCTTGCTGGCCACTGAGCCGCTACGGACGCTGACGCTTGCGGGAGAAGGCCCGCCGAATTCAGTACCCATTCAGACAGCTTCTCAGGAGAGTGGTCCGGCGGCTCCGGCGATGAGCAGCACGATGAGCGCCGCCGAGTTGCAGGCATTGCCGGTGAGCGGGCGGCACTGGCAGGATTTTGTGCTGGACAATACGCCCACATCCACAACCCCGGCGGGCGGACAGGGAGAAATCATCCTGCGAGGCGCGGGACAGCCGGCGGAAATTGCGGTGGATGGAATGAGCCGAAGGCTGGCCTTTGGCTCGACGAATGAGACAGGGCAAGGATCGCAAGGACGAGGGCCGTTGGGTCAGGGCGAGAATCCAGCAGGAATGGCGCAGGTGGGTAAAGGCGGGCATGGAATTGCCATGAGCGAGGCGGCGATCCGCACGGTGGAAACGGTGGCTGGAAACGTGGAGGCCGCGGTTGACCGGGCGACGGGCGGACGGATGAACGTAGAGACCGAGCGCGGCGCCAATGAATTGCATGGGCAGGGGTTTTTATATGATCGCCAGAACAACTGGGGAGCGCACAATCCCTTTACCCAGTGGGTGAAGGAAACCACACCAGCCAACGGGAGTACCGTTCCGGTTCCGGTTTTCACGCCGGAGTCCTACACTCCTCTGGATCGCGAAACCACCTGGGGGATTGGCGTGGGCAGCCGCATACGGCGCGACAAACTCTTCTGGTTTGCGGCTGTGGACGGCTACCAACGCAACGATCCGGGGCTGGCGATGGTTAAACATCCTTATCTTCTAGAGCCAGAGCCTTCGAATACATGCGCAAATCCACCATGTACCGAAGTAAGCGGATTCTTTGCCCAGCCCACGAACGACCAGATGCAGGTGTTGAGTGCGCGTCTTGGATTGAGCAGTGCCAATCCAGTTGGCGAAGGGTTGGCAGCCTACTCGCCGATGCTGGAGACACTGGACGGGCTGCTGGGGCCTGCTCCGCGCACTGCCACGCAATGGACCGGCTTTGGGCGGCTCGATTGGGAGGCTGGCGAACGTCATCGCTTTACGCTGGAGGGCATTGGCGCTCATTGGAACTCTCCGGGCGGAGGACTGACAAGGGTTTCTGAAACCTACGGCAACCATAGCTTCGGGTCAAGCAAGGCCAGCGAGGAGTGGCTGTTGGGCCGCTGGGAGGCCTTCATCACCCCCAACCTGCTGGCCGTGACCCAGGCCTCGGCGGGTCGCGTCATTGAGGATGCACGGCCTACGACACCATCGACCTATGAGCAGAGCTTTCTGAGCGGGAATGTGTGGGGTCAGTTGCCGCAGATTGTGGTGGACTCGCGATACGGCTTCACCATCGGCAACCCCTCGCGCTTTGGAAAGGGCAGCTATCCGGACGAGCACCTCTACCATGGTCAGGAGTCGCTGGACTGGATTCGCGGCAAACTGCTGGTGAAGGCCGGCTTCGAGGTGAACCACAATGCCGATGCGACCAGCCTGCTGCGCAACCAGACAGGGACTTACTACTACGCCAACGTGGAGAACTTCGTTTCCGACGCGCTGGTCTACGGCAAGTATGGGTTGACGAACGCGCTGGATCCATATAATCAGCACAATTGCGACGAAACAGGCAAAGCGTGGCGCGATTCGGGGGGTGGGCTGCGCGGGCTGGGCTACCTGCCTTGCTACTCCTATTACTCGCAGACATTGGGTCCATCCAGTTGGAATTTGAGCACTAACGATTGGGCGGGATATGCGACGGCCCAGTGGGAGCAGAGCAAGCACGTGGTTCTATCCGCTGGATTGCGCTGGGAACTGGAGCAGTTGCCTCCGCCGTTGGCCGCACTCAACAATCCTGAGCTTCCGTTGACGGAAAAGTTGCCTACTCTGGGCAATCATTGGGGCCCGAGAATCGGCCTGGCCGTGGGATCGGGAGAAAAACACTGGCCAGTTTTGCGACTGGGCTATGGTATGTACTTCGGGCGCACGGAAAACATGGTGCTGGAATCGGCGCTTACCCAGACCGGCTCCTTGAAGGGAGACCTGAGCTTCTTCATGCGTCCCACGGACAACTTGAACTCCGGCGGCGCACCACCGTTTCCATACGTGTTGCAGGGAACTCCGGGGAGCGTGGTGAAGCCGGGAGCGGTGGGGTTTGCGTCTGTGTTCCACAACCCCGAGGTGCATCAAGCTGTTGTTGGCGTGGAAGAGACTCTGCCCAGCCATATCGAGGTAACCGCCAGCGCCATGGTAAGCCTTGGGCGGCGATTGCCTATCTCCATCGACACGAATCTCGACCTTCCGACGTCGGTCGAGAGCATAACCTATGCCGTGATAGACGCGACGGGTCTCGGGCCCATCAAGACCCCGCAAATTACAGTTCCCTTTTATGCTTCCTGGCCAGCAAGCGGAGGGATCTGCCCTTACTACCAGCCGGCAAGTACAGGCCTTGCCGGACGGCTCTGCCCGGACTACCAACAGATTACCGAAATTATGAGCCGGGCCAACTCAACCTATGAGGCGTGGACGGTAAAGGCTGTCAGATATGGCAGGCGGGGGCTGAGCTTTCGCGCTCACTACACCTATGCGCACGCCACGGACTGGAATCCCAACGAGAGCGCGCAGGTGGCTGGCAACGACGTGCTGGATCCAGCCGACTTCAGCCTGGAGTACGGCACCAGCAACCTGGATGTGCGCCACTCGGCCGGCGCCATGGTGGTCTATAAGGCGCAGTGGAAGCTGAACGGACTGGCTGGAAAGCTGGGCAATGGCTGGATGGTGTCGGGAGTGGGGCAGTTCCGCAGCGGCATGCCCTTCACCATGCATACCTCGGGCTCGCTGCCTGAGGAGTTTGATGTAATCACCGGCGCGGCAATTGTCGGGTTGGGGCCGGGTATGAACGGCTCAGGCGGCGACAATCGCGTTTATGGAGTGGGCAACAATAACACTGTCTATAACATAGGCCGCAATACTTATCGATATCCGGCCACTTGGAAGGCCGACTTGCGGCTAGGCAGGCGCTTTGACCTGGGGCATATGCGCGAGTTGGAACTGCTGGCCGAGAGCTTCAACTTGCTCAATCACCAGAATGTAACTGAACTGGAAACGACCGGATACTATATCGAAACCGGCAGCACTTCGAGTCTCCCTACGCTGAACTTTCTCACGGGGCTGAAGGCCAACACCACGGCCTTCGGTCAGCCTCTGAACATCAACGCAACCAACTTCTTTCGTGAACGGCAGATTCAGTTTGGGTTAAGGCTGAGGTTCTAAGAGCTTGCCCCAGCACATAAGACTCATGGCACCCAAGCATGAGCCGATGATTATGTCAGAAAACTCGCGAGGCTATCGTTTGCAACGGCTGTTGCGGCTGGGTCAAGCTCGTGCCGGATCGGCTGCAGGCAAAGGCTGTATGGCGTAATGCAATAGACCATTGTTGCTCAGTAGTGGTCCAGTGAGGATGAACGGCAGATAGCTTGACCGGGTGGGAAGGTGACGGCGAGGATGGCGGCATCGGGCGTGATCGATAGCGAACAAAAACGGACTCAGGACGCGCGTTATCGGGAGCGCCGCGTTGACGAACGATTTGAGGTTAACGCTCCAGGGGGCTGCATTAACTACAAGGGATCAAAATATCCCTGCCAAATTATCGATGTCAGCCTAAGCGGATGTTGCGTTCGCACTGAGAGACCCTTCCTTGATGGAAACCTGGCCAATATCGAAATCGTAATGCCCATCCTGGGAATGGTATTGCGCCTGATAGGAAAAATTCAATGGTTGACCCGCGAGAACCTGATCGGCATTATCTTCTTCCATGCCAGTTCCAAGTCCAAGAATCAATTGGCCGGCCTGATCACCTGCCTGGTGGATCAGAGTATTCCCGAGGAGGTAAAGGCGGCGGTTGCAATCGCCGTTCATACGAAAAACACCTATCTGAATGTAAAGGTTCCCGAAGACTGGTTACCGAATCCCGAGCCCACTCCTGAACTCAAGGAGTCCCCAAAGTTGGAGGAGCTTACGGCGCCTCCGCCTCCTCGACCGCGCTCAAAAAAGCCGGTACAAGCCGGCGAGGCAGGATCGCTGATTGTTGAGGAAGGCGAATGGCCGGCCGTTCTTCAAATTCTCAAGGATAACTCTCGCATAAAGGGAGCTATTGTTGGTGTGAACAAGGATGGCTGCAGCTTCCAAAGCGCAAAACCGTTTACTGAAGGGACTCAAATCCGCGTGGAAGTGGATTTTCGGATGCGCGGACTTCCCTTCCTGCTGGCGGGCGTCACCGAGGATGTGCGCGACAAGAAAACGGTCAATATACGCTTCCAGGAAATGAGCAACCGCAAGCGGGCAGAGCTTGCGGATCTCATCGAAGAAATACGCGAGGAAGCCATAAAGCAATCTAGTTGACCACTCTAGTTGCTCGGCGGGGGTGCGGGTGCAGGCGCGTCAGCCGACGCAGCCGCGGGGGCCGGTGGCAGCTTGTAAAGGTTGCGGATGTAAATAATAAGATTCCACACCTCATCGTCCTTGGCGCGCCCCGCATCCTCGGCAGGCATCTTGCCTTTGCCGTTGCGGATGATGTTGAAGAGATCCTGGTCCGGCTTTTCGGCCAGCGTCTTGGGATCACTCCAATCCTTGAGCGTGACACCCATCCCACTTGCGACATCGGTCTTGCCATTCCCATTCTCCCCATGGCAAATAGCGCAATCGGCCCCATAAATTTCCTTGGCGCGCGCCTGCGACTTGTCGGTGGGCTTGACGGGATTCTTTTGGCCGGCGGCAGGGGCCGGGGTGGTGTCCTGCGAGATGGACGTTGGAGCGGACAAAGTGGAAATCGCAAACAAAACAGCAGCAGATACAAACATCAACGGCTTCAACATGGTAGCCTCCCGGTTGCGGATGACGATTCAAGGCATCCGGCAGCCAAATCATTTATCGCATGGATTATATGCCATTCAGGCGCAAGCAGGCTGGGCGGATTAATCGATATGGTTCAAACAGAGCAATTTGCCGGATTTGGGTGAGAATATGCGGGAATAGCTTCACCGGGTTCAGGGGATTTGCCGCCAGCCGCAGGCCAGATCCGGGGTTGTGGTCTTGCCGTCGAGGCGGAAGCAGGAAGCGCCGTTGATGTCGGTCGAGAAGGTGCGGACTTTGGCTGTTTCGAGCGCTTTGAGTACTTCGGTGCGGGGATGGCCGTAGCGGTTGCGCAGGCCGCAGGAGATTACGGCCCACTGAGGCGCAACGCGGGCGAGGAATTTCGGGCGCGTGGAAGTGATGCTGCCATGGTGGCCTACCTTGAGTAGTGTGCTGGCCAGGCCGGATTCGGAGAGCATAGCCTGGGCGACCATTGCATCTTCGACGGGCGCCTCGGCGTCGCCTTCCAGCATCACTGAAGTCGCTCCGTAGACTACGCGCAGCACCAGCGAGTCGTTGTTGGTGGGTTCCGGTCCGGGCTGATAGTCGCTGAAGGGCGCGAGAACACTGACCTGGGTTGGGCCGAAGGGAAAGGCTTCGCCGGCGCGCAACGAACGGACGCGCACGTGGAGATCGGCGGCCTCGTCGAGCAAAGCGTTGTAAAGACCGAAGCGGGGGTTGTTGCCCACCCAAAGCTCGCCGGGATGGAAGTTGCGCAGGACGGCGGGTAATCCGCCCATGTGGTCGGAGTGAGCGTGGGTGAGGGCGACCACGTCGAGACGGCGAATGCCGCGCGACCACAGCACCTGGGAGACGACCTCTTCGCCGATGTCGAAATCCTGAGGAGCCTGGCGCGGGCCTCCGCCGTGGCCACCGCCATCGACCAGCAGGGTCTTGCCGTCGGGCGTAATGAGTAATATAGAGTCGCCCTGGCCTACGTCGATAGCCTCGACGAGCAATGCGTCGCGGGGGTGATCGATGGGGCGTGGCAAGACGGCGGCGACGGCGGCCAACATCAGTGCGGAGAGAGAAGCGAGAACGGCGCGGCGGCGCCAGCGGATTCCTGCCGAAATGGAAAGACGGGCCAGTATCATGGCCGCCGCAAGCAGCACGCAGAAGGTGAGCGATTGCCAGAGCAACGGCGCTGGAATACGGAAGTCGCTAAGGGTAGTCGAGCCGAAGAAATGCACCAGACCGATGCCGATGTGAAGAAAGAAAGCGACGAACATGGCCGGAACTACTGCGTAGGCCGGGCCAATCAGAGCAAACAGCAGAGTAATCAGCGCAGCCGGCATGAGGATGAGCAGCAGCGGCAGAATGAAGACATTGACCGGCAGAGCGAAGATGGTGATGCGGTGGAAGTAAATGGCCATAGGCAGGGCCATGGCCAGCTCCACCACGAAAGAGACGACCATCAACTCGAAGCAGCGGATCAGAAAGCGCACCGTCCAGGGAAAGGCGCGCCAGGCTACTGACTCGACAAAACGACCATGAATCGTCTCTTGAAATGCTCTTGCTGTAATGTCCATCGTTTCATGCGCCAGAGCGAGTTGCGGTAGCACCGGGTCGTCGATGGCCACATTCTTGGAACCGCGGGAGACCCTGCGTTTTGCGTAGAGTTTTGGGCGGATTGCAGCCTGCAATGCAGCGGCCATCATGCGCAACGTGACTCGAAATTGAGCCAGGCGCGGGGCGAGTTTTGCGTCCATGGCAATCTGGCGAAGGTCGCGGGTGGCCGTCAGGTACGGATGCACCGTGGCTAGCAGCAGTGGAGCGGCAACACCGCCGATGGCGACCACTGCAAGCAGGGTCATTTGGAAGCTGGCGTCGAAGAGGCTGCGAGGGCTATACGCCAGCAGGCAGAGGGCGGCAAAGCCGATGGTGTTCAGCACGTTGCGTTCGCGGTAGAGGAGGCGGCCGAGCAGGTAGAGAGTGACCATCCAGAGCGAGCGCGCCACCGGCGTGGCGAAGCCAGTGAAGATGGCGTAGGCGAAGGAGGCGAGAATGGTGACGAAGGTGGCGGGGACGCGGGGGAGGCTCAGACGGCGAGCTAGCCAGAAGATGCAGCCAGCCACAATGGCCAGGTGGAAGCCCGAAATCACCAGCATGTGGAAGGAGCCGGTGCGCTCAAAACCCACGCGCAGAGAGTGAGTCAGGAATGTGCGGTCGCCGGTGACCATGGCGGCGAGCATCACAGCATCATCTTGTGAGAGGCGCAAGGGAGCGGGCAGGCGGCGCATGGCCGCGGGCAGAGCCAGGAGACGGGCGCTCGAGGCGCGCTGCAATCCGCTGACGCGGCAAGCGAAGAAGAGGCCGGGGGAGGGACCGATGCGTTCTATACGAGCAATGTTCACCGTCGCTGTGGAGGTTAGCCCCGAGTCAACGAGGAAATCCTGGCGGCTCCAGACGCCGGGATCGTGATAGACCTCTGGCGGCAACAGGCGGGCCACGGCGCGCACACGCTCTCCGCACTGGAAGGGCTGCTGGGTTGTCGTGTCTGCGGGCCAGCGAACGGTCAAGCGTACGCGGCCTTCGATGGGCGCTTGCGTATCTTCGGCATCGGTGACCACTTCCATGCTGGAAACACGCAGGTCGATTCGCTGCGAGGGCTGCTGGGCTGGGCCTTGTGTTGAGGCGGGATCATCCAGGTTTTGTTCTGACTCACTACGCACAGGCCCGGCATCAACGACCGTGCCTTCGACGGTGCGGAGCAGGCCGTCGGAGAGGGCGGCCAGAGCTGGCGCTGGCGCCGGATGCGGCTCCATCCAGGCACACCATGCGCCCAACAGCAGCCATAGCAACGCAAGCGGTAGCCAGGCAATTCGCTGTACCCGGAATGCCGCCCAACCGCACAGAACGGCCATTAGCGCCAGCGAGACGAGAACGAAACTGGGCCGCAGGTAGAGCCAGTGCGTGACGGCAATTCCAACGGCAAAGAGCCAGGCTGCGTGAAAGAGCGGGACGGAATCTGGACCTGGGCCCTGCGCGGCAGGAGCGTTTATGTCTTGCGCGGAGGTAGGGGATTCTTGTCGCATCGCGCCTTGAAACTGAAAAGCACTTCTGGCCCTCAAGCCTATCAGGAGTGGCGCAGTTGGACCACTGTTTCCAGATGAAAGGTCTGGGGAAAGAGGTCGGCGAGGGTGATGGATTGGATTTGGTAGCCGGAGGCGATGAGCGCGCGTAGGTCGCGGGCCAGCGTGGCCGGATCGCAGGAAACGTAGACCAGGGAGGGGGCTGCGATCTGGCCGAGCAGAACGCATGTCTCCGCGCCCAGGCCGGTGCGCGGCGGGTCAACCACGATCAATGCCGGGGAGCCTGAGCGGGGAGATTTGCCGGTAATGTGATGGATTTTGTGAGCGCGGAGAAAATCAAGGGTGTCGCTCTTTACTGGAATTCCGGATGTGCCTTTGAGGTTAGCCACAAGCGCTGGCGTGGCCGAAGGGGCCGACTCGACAGCTACCACACGGGCGAAGTTGGCTGAGAGCTGTCGGGCGAAGAGGCCGACTCCGGCGAAGAGGTCCCAAGCGAGAGCGCCTTGATGATTGGCGACAACTCGCTCCACGAGAGAATCCACCAGCCAGCGGTTGACCTGGAAAAATGCTCCATGGTTTACGCGATAGTCGAAGCCGGCGGCTCGATAGTCAAGCGATGCTACGCCCCACTGCGCCAGCGTTTGTGGCGGCTGACCGAGACGGCCCTCAGTCACTAGCTCAGCGCCAGTGAGCGCGGGAATATGTTCATGCCACGCCTTCGCCAGTGCATCGAATCGCAGCTTGGCCGGGTTTGCGGTGAAGACAGTGGCCAGCAGCGCGGTTTCTTCCGCATCGCAGAAGAGTGCAATCTCGGTGGGACGTTGCGCTGGGGCAAGCTTATGCACAATCGGAGCAAAAGCCGACGCTGCCTCAACCAGCAACGGCGCGGCTATGGGGCATTCGCGCATGGGGACGACCGAGTGAGAACGACGGCCGCGATAGCCTGGGTTTCCTGCCGTGTCGAAAGCCAGGCGGATGCGGTTGCGATAAGCCCAGGGATTTCCGGAGAGTACGGCGATCTCCGCAGGCACAGCCACGCCGCCGCGCTCCAGGGTTTCGCGCAGGATGGTTTGCTTGAAGGCCAGTTGGGTTGCATAGACTGCGTGTTGGTAGTGGCAGCCGCCGCAAACGCCGAAGTGGGGGCAGGCGGGTGTGATGCGTTCCGGCGCCGCGCGGACAATCTCGTTGGCCTCGGCGGTTGCGTAGCCGGGCTTGCTCTGCGTGATACGCACTTGCGCCTGCTCGCCGGGCAAAGTAAGCGGAACAAAAACCGCTTTGCCCTCCAGACGAGCAAGGAATGATCCGCCATAGACTGGTTTCTCGATTTCGACGATCTGCGGCTCTGCGAGTCTGACCACGCTCTGTGCCCTATCCTTTCCACGTTCTTTTCGGAAAGCGTGGGGAACTTCAGCAGAATGTTTTCGAATCGGCGTCATTGCTGGCTCATGTAAAAAAGGCTGAGGCGAGGCAGGTTGTAGTGCACCAGCAATTGCTTCTGCACAAATTGCCGCTCCACCTGGCGCAACTGCACGGCTCCCATGCGACTGCGGTAGGGCGCGAGTTCGCGCGCCGCGTGCGCCTTCAAGCCTACCAACAGTTCCTCGGGAGCCGCGGCGGTCAACGCGGCAAAGAGCTTTTCTTCAAGCACGGTGAGGGTAAGTTCTAGCGATTCGAGGTCCAGCTTCTGAGCTTTAATTCCCTGCGCAGTACCGGCGAGTTCGCGCAGGCGAGCGGCGGTTGCGGCGCAGGCTTCGGGAGCGACCGTAGACGCATCGAGCGCCACGGCGGCTGCTTCCAGGTGAGCGGCTACACGCTCCTGTTCGAATCCCGATTCGCGTTCGGCGTTGGTTGTGTCGGGAGCTGTGCCGACTGAGGCTTCGCGGAGTTCCTCGGCGGCAACCATCACCGCCTGCGCGCACCAGGCCAGGCCATTGATGCGCCGCATTCGGCCACGCTTTTGCCGCGCCTCATATTTGTCGAAGGCCGCGTCGATGCCGCGCAGCACGGCTTCCAGCGGAACGCCAGCCTCGCGCCAGGTCTCGATCAGCGCCCAATCCAGCGTGGACAGCAACAGCAGCGCTCCGCGCCGCTGCTGGAAGCGATCTTCGATTTCGGTGAAGTAGTTGAAGTAGTTCAGCACGGCGTGCGCCTCAGCGCTGCTTGGCG